>CAVTQG010000032.1:0-134765 GCA_963736785.1 uncultured Spirochaetota bacterium
CGCAGCTCAAGGCAGTCCTCGAAGAGCTGGCGGCGCGGTCCAGGGCGGGGAGTGCCGGTCAGGCCGGCCGCAACCCTTAGTCGGGGAGCTCTCGGCCGGGGCTGCACAGCGCGTACAATTCGCGAATCTCCCGCTGCAGCGGCAGGTTCTCCTCAGCGGAGAGCGATCAAGTATTCCTTCATTCCACTGATTCCGGAGTGCCAGCGGGCCGAGCTCCCACCGTATTGCCCGGATCGTGGACAACCACGCGCCGATTGGACTCTGCGCAGGCGTCGACCGAGGCCCTTCCCTCGCCGGATCTGCTATACTGCTTCGTGAGCAAACAGACAATCCGGTTTGCGTGTAGCCCGCAGGAGGTCTTCCCATGACCAATCGTGAGACCCTCGAGTTCCTCTTCGCCAATAAGTTGATCAACATCCAGCGCAGCAAGCTGTTCGACAGCCCGCCCCCTGCCCTCCCCACGGACCTGAACTTCGACCGCGTTGAAGGCATGATGCTCGGACTGGCCGTGGGGGATTCGCTAGGAAACACCAGCGAAGGACTGCCCCCTGCCTCCCGACGCGCGCAATTCGGGGAGGTGCGAGACTACCTTCCGAACAGTCATGCAGATCACCGCCGCCTTGGCTTGCCCAGTGACGACACGCAGATGGCCTTCTGGACCCTGGACCAGTTGTTGGAAGACGGTCGGCTGCTACCAGAAAACCTAGTGGAGCGCTTCGGCCGGCAACGTATCTTTGGCATCGGCACTACGGTTCGCGAGTTCCTCGCTAACCGGCGGCGAGGCCTGGAATGGTATCGGTGCGGGCCGAAGTCGGCGGGCAACGGAGCCCTGATGCGCATCGCTCCCGTTCTGATTCCGCACTTGGGCAAACCCGACACCGAGCTCTGGGTGGATACGGCTCTAGCGGCCATGCTCACCCATAACGACTCCGCATCGATCTCTGCCTGCCTAGCCATGGTATCCATGCTCTGGCAGCTTCTGGCCATGCAGGAACCCCCACCCCCAGAGTGGTGGTTGGATAGCTATGTCAGTGTGGCGCGCGAGCTGGAGACGGGGCAGTCCTATCGCTGTCGAGGCGGAGCTCACATAGGCTTCAACGGACCCCTCTGGCAGTTCGTGGCGCAATACGTGTCGGAGGCATACCGACAGGACCTGCCTACGCTCACAGCCTGCGAGGGGTGGTATTCCGGGGCTTACCTCCTGGAAACCGTACCAAGCGTGCTTTACATCCTGATGAGGCATGGCAGGAGCTTAGAAGAGGCTCTGGTGCGGGCCGTGAACGACACCCTGGACAACGACACCGTGGCGGCCGTCGTGGGCGCCCTGGCCGGCGCCCTCCACGGCAAGGGCGGCATTCCTCATCAGTGGCTCGCCCGCCACTCCGGTAGAACCGGTGAACAGGACGATGGACGGATCTTGCTGATCCTGGACCGGGCCCGGACCCGTTGGGCCTCTGGTGATAAGGCTGGGCGGTAAGCCCATTACCTGTTGCTTCGCTCTTAATCTGACAAGGCGTTGCTCATCACGGGCACCTTCGCATTGCAGCTGGGCGGCCTACCTCTCCAAGTTCTCGTCGCATCGCTCCAATAGCACGAAGAGTCGAGTCGCACATAGAAGGGCGGGGGGATCGCTTGGCGGGCAGGGATTACCGCTTCTACTCGTAAATAACGGTCACCGTGGTGTAGCGAGTCGCCGAGCCAAAGCTATGACTCACCGCACACTCGCTCTGAGTAATGAAGTGCACTTTCTTTACTTCGGTGAGGAACTGATTAACTGCGGTTTCAAGTGGCTTTTTTTCGCCGCTAGCGGGCGTTTTACTATCCAGAACAATGCCCCCGCGAGCCTCAAACACCTTTGCTTTCATGACGTTTCTCCTTCCCTGAGCAAGCTAAGCCTTATTCAGCCTTCCGTACACTTCTGCCCCGCCTGCTTCTCACCCGCTAAGGTTCGAGCAAACTCGATAACTCAAGTGGTGGGCCACAGACGGATTCACAAGGCCTTGCTGTACTTTTCGAACTTCCTATCTCTGACTGCCGCAGCACTGTATCGTGATTAGGATCGCAGCCACCGCGGCGCTTGACGCCTTGAGATGGCTGGTTTACAAGCCTGATAGTCTATCGAGTTATCAGCTTGCGATTTTTTTCCTCTTGGTTTCTATGCCACCGACTTTAATGGCGACCTTCACAGCATCTTCCATCGGATCTTTGAAGGGCACCTCGATTCGAAGCAGGCCGAGCTCGTAGGTCGCTTCGGCTTTGTCGGGTTTCACCGGCCAACCCAATGCCAGTGATGCAACATACTCGATGTCCCTTGCTGGCGCTGCCAGGTGGACGCTGTCTTGCAGGATTTTCACATCGACGGTATCCGCTGGCGCTCCTGGAATGGCGAACTCCAATATGAGCTTGCGGTTCTCCGAATCAGCATGCGCCACTGTTTCGGGCGCAACTTTCATTCGATATTCAGGCATCTTGGTACCCTCCTTCTTGTTCTAAGATACAATATAGCCATGGTGGACGCTCCGCTTCCGCTTCGAGCTTACTTTTGCTTTTCCCATTCTGCTCTGATTGTGTCCTTCATTTTTTCCCACTCTGTATCTAAGTTATCATTCATGTTTGTTTCTAATGTCTCTTTATCTTTTTCAAATTGAGCTCTCAATTCTGCAGCCATCTTTTTTGCCCATTCTGCTCGGATTGCCACTACCGCTGTTTCCCATTTATTATCTAGTGAATTTTTCTCTGCTTCGATTTCAGCGAATAGCTTTTTACCTTCAGCCATTTCAGGTGAGCCTGGATGTTTTTCAAATAAGAGAATTTAGTGTTTCGATTGCAGCGCCATAGTTTTTATTCTCGTATAAGGCTTTGGCATCAGTTAATAGACGATTTGCGTCATAAAGCTCACTTTTCAGTTCTGCATTTTGATTCTTGAAATTTCTGACTACAGAAAAGTTCATTATGAGGAAAATCAGCAACGCCCCAAATAAGAATGCAAATACTCTGTTGACCCACATCCTTGTATTTTCGTTTTTAATCATAGCATCCTCCTAATTGGTTTTTACCCAATACTTTTCCTTGGTTTTGAATGTTCCTTGTTTTATAAATCGTGCCTTCCTTCCGCAGAACAGGAGTTTGTGCATCAACTTGGTCTAAGTTCCTCCGCTTCAAACTCCAGTCTATTGATCTTCACATCATCAACGATCCAGCTACCAGTTGGACGCTTTGGGAATGCTCCGGTGTATAGTCGTTTTATCGCCCTGGAAACGGCTTGATGAATAGTCGGTGCAACGACATCGACGTAGCCCTTGTAGTACTTCCACATTCCCGGCTTGGAATGCATATGAATCCTGAACTTCATCTTATCCTCCTTGCGAAGCGATCTGAAAAAGGGGCAAGGTTGGGATGTGTTCTCAGTCTGCCCGGGCTAGGCAGGGTAGGTCAGGTTCTCTTGGGGGGCTTTGTGCAATCTAAGGACTGATTGCCAATAGCTGTTTGCATCATCAGCAAGATCCCCTGCTTGAGCGTGTAGCCATTCTTGGCGCAAAGGGCCTTGAAGTCGTTCTTGATCTGACGGTCAAAGTTGTTGATCTGAAGTACTGCCACGCCGCTCATCGTTACGTCTTTTCACCTTGTCTGCTAATAATCCTAATACATCTTAAAAAAAGATCAAGCTTATTTGTATAATTATATTTTATTTATATATAAACTTAGCTTTCCTAATATGTATGAAACAGGGTGCGCTTGGAGTATGATGGTGGCAACAGGTTGGCAAGCAGGTCACTGCTGTTGAGGCGCTCCTCCGGATTCGGGATATCAATCTGCGGCCCGAGGCCAGGTCTTACGAGATCTCTTCACGGAATATCGGCTGCACAGCCGAGCAGATTACCCGGGATATGCTGAGCGGGCAGATCGGCGCCTACTTCGAGGATTGCTCCCGTTTGCTCGATCGTGCTTGCCGACGGCCTGCTCGGAAACCTCGGGCCCGGGTGGAGCTAGACGACGGCCGTTTCGTCTGGCGGTTGAGCCGATGCTCGCTGACCAGGAGCATGCGGTATACGACCTTGCCCCTGGACACCGAGTTCGTGGGCGCGGGCTAGCTTCCGGCGCATACCCTGTACGGCGCCCAGCGTGCGGCGCATCGCTTTGGCGATCTCCTTGGCGGTTCGGCCCTCTCGGTTCAGCTCAAGGAACCGCCTCACCTCCGTTTCGCTCCACGACTTCCTGACTCTCTGCATTATCTACCTCCCCGCGGTGCGGTTTGTAGTTTCGCTGTGATAGCAAAACAGGAAAGGAACGAACAGCATCATCCGAACCTTATCTTACACAACGTAGGATCACTCCAAGAATGCCACAAATGGGGCAATTAACTTAGCCACAATCTCAGATTATTACTCTGCCTATCATCCAAGGAAATCGACTCGCGCCGCCAACAGGCGGCGAGCTGCCTCCGAGGGTGAGGCCTCCGGGCGCGAGGTGGCCGCCCCCTCCGGCGGGGGTCGAGCCCGCGGCCCTGAGATCACAGGAGCACCGCTGTGGCGACGACGGTCGTCCAGTCCCGCCCGGAGGCGCCCTCGGCGGTCTGGGTGATGCTCTTGCTGTCGACGATGTGGCCGCCCATGCGGTACTGCTCGCGCCGCTCGTTGTAGTCCTTGTCCAGGTCGAAGGGGACGCCGATCAGGGTCGCGAGCATGGAGGCAGCCAGGTCCTCGGCGTAGTCGCCGGCCTCCTTCTCCGTCTGGCCGTAGGTGTGGTGCTCGGAGAGGTACCCGTACATCTTGAGGTCCGACGGGATCGCGATGCCGATGGACGCCGCGATGCGGCGCCCGGGCTCGTTGGTGGCCATTTCGGCGAGTACGACGAAGGTCACCTCGCCCGCCTCGAGCGCGGCGAGGCCTTCATCGGGACTGACGATCTTGCAGCCGGGCGGGAAGATGGAGGAGACGCGCACGATGTTGAGGTGCGCGATGCCGGCGTTTCGCAGGGCCATCTCGAAGCTGTTCAGCTTTTCCTTGTTGATCCCGACGCCGCGGGTCAGGAACATTTTTCGCGGGACGAATCTCACTGCTTCTCATCCTCTTCAGAACATCGCAAAAGTAAGGCCAATGAGGAGGCGCGTCAATACTGCGCCACGCCCTCGAGACCACAATCCCAGACTTCGCCTCGCGTCGCTTCCATAGCACCGCTCGGGTCTCTCATCACCAGACTGTGGAGAACATGGACGGCCACAGCTTCCTGCTCCTGAGTATGTAGTGAAAATCTCCGTCGAGTCGATCTACGATCAATCGGCGGGGCCCAACGGAGGAAAACAGATCGCCGAAAAGCATGCAGTCTCAGTCTTACCTTCGTCACCGGAAAATGACCCACCTGGGCCACGCTCTCAACATCTACTCCTGCTGACATCCTTCTCGGCGATATCCAGGTAAGTCCAGGAGACAGCCCAGCCATGCGCCGCTCGGTCTATGGCGAAGGCGGCCTCGTAGCGCCAGAACCCTTGGGCATATTCGGCCAAAGTGATGTTTTCCCGGCAGTCTTGCACCTGCGCCAGACGGCTCTCGGCCCAGCGCACCGCATCGTCGTGCCGCATGCACCCGCTGGAAATCGCGGTCCGTTAGGCGCCGGTTTCGTCGCGAAACTTCACGTAGCAGATGTGACGGCGTTTGGCAGCGGGTCGTTTCTGGATGGAATACGGACATTTCCGGCGTTCCATGTCGACCTCCCCTCCCCGGCTCTCAAGATCAGAGTCAGGGTCAGAGTTGAAATGAGTTTCGACAGCCCGCCGCTCCGCCATTGCCGTCCGCTTTTTTCCCAACGCCAGGGCCGGGCCGCAGAGGTACTCGAGGTTGCTAAGAAGATTGCAAAGCGAATACTCGCATGTTATCATTTCGCTGGCTGGTGGGCATAAGTTGTACTGTTTCGGGGTGTAAGGAGACCTCCTCGTGGCTGAACTTCCCATGGAGCGCACCTCGCTGCGCATGGTCAATATCGAGAAGTACTTCGGATCGGTGTGCGCCTTGAAAAACGTCAACTTCGAGGTCGGCAAGAACGAAATCGTCGGTCTCATCGGGGACAACGGGGCCGGCAAATCGACGCTGGTGAAGATCCTTACCGGGGTCTTCCCGCCAACGACCGGTGAGTTGTACATCGCGGGCAGGAAGGTGGACACCGGCTCCTATTCCGTGAAGAAAGCTCACGCTCTGGGAATAGAGACCGTCTACCAGGACAAGTCCTTAGGGGAAAAGCAGGCCATGTGGAGGAACTTCTTCATCGGCCGGGAGATCACCTATCCGTTCGGATTCCTCAAAGTCAAAGAGGAAAAGAAGATCGCCACCGAGATCATGGTCAACACCATCGGGTTCCGAGGAAAGGGAATAGGGGTGGACTCGAAGGCGAACAAGCTCTCCGGAGGCGAGCGCCAGGGCGTGGCAATCGGCAGGGCAATGCACTTCGAGGCCGAGCTGATCATTCTGGACGAGCCGACCGTCGCGCTCTCGCTGAAGGAAGTGCGGAAGGTGCTGAACTTCGTGCACAAGATCAAGGAGGCGGGAAAGGCGTGCATCTACATCTCCCACAACATCACCGACGTCTATGAGATCGCCGACCGGTTCATCGTCATTGATAGGGGCGAGATCGTGGCGGGCATCCAGAAGGCGAAGATCTCCCTGAAGGAACTGGACGAGTTCCTCCTGGAGTACTCGCACGGGTTGAAGGACAAGGTGCAGCCATGAACAGGAGAACATCCCGCCTTGGATTCCTCGCCCAGTTGGAAGGCCTGCCGATCGCGATGGTGCTCGTCGTCCTGTACGTGGTGTTCATATTCACCGCGCCGTCGGTCTTCACCGGGTACCGCATCTACATGTCCTTCTTTCAGACCGTACCGCCCATGCTGGTGCTGGCCATTGGACTCACGTTCATCATCACGGCAGGTGAAATCGACCTGAGTTTCCCTGCGGTCGTGGCACTGTCGGGCTTCGTCTTCACCTGGTTTTTCAAACACCTCCACGCGCCGTGGATCGGCTTCGTCCTGGCCGTCGCTTCCGGGGCCCTGGTCGGCTACATCAACGGCCTCCTGGTGGCCCGGCTGAGAGTGCCGTCAATAATGGCCACTTTGGCGGCGCAGTTCTTCTGGTACGGGGTCACGATCCTGATTGCGGGGGGACTCCAGATCGACATCGGGGCGATCGTGGGAACGACGATCCACACCATATTCGTCGGCCGCCTTTTCGGGATCTTTCCCTTGCAGGCGCTGTGGTCGCTGGGGCTGCTGGTGTTCCTCTGGTTCATCCTCAACCGGCACAAGTTCGGCGAGGCCATCATGTTCATCGGCGATAATGCCGAGGTTGCCCGGGTCATGGGGATCAACGTGGAGACCACCCGGATGAGGCTGTTCACCATGCACGGGGTAATTGCCGCCTTTGCCGGGCTGCTCCTCACCCTGGAAATCAACGTATTCTTTCCGACCCAGGGACAGGGCATGCTCCTGCCCGTCATGGCAGCGGTCTTCATCGGCGGGACTTCGATCGCGGGAGGCCAGGGTGTCCTGGTAGGCACGTTCTTCGGTTCCTACATCATCGGTTCCCTGGAAGCAGGCGTAGTGGCCACGGGCATCGGGGGCTACTGGGTCCAGCTCGTGGAGGGGCTGGTCATGGCCGCCTCGGTGATCCTCAACGTGATCCTCGGAGAGGAGGGCGTCTCCATATTGTCGCGGACAGCCCGTAGATGGGCTCTGCCGGCACAGGCGCCCCCGCCTGACGTTTCGGAGGCAGCGATCACGCATGAAGGAATTCGCGCGCCGTTGGTGCGCAGGATCTCAATTCAAAACGGAAAGGAGGGTGGAGTGGTTCGGGTCTTCACGATCATTGTCCGCGCGTCTTTAAGGCGCGAGGCCTCATTTCTTAGTTCACAAGGGAGGTTTGCGTGAAGAAACTGAGATGGGTTCTTCTGGCTCTGGTTGTCCTCGGTGCTCTGTTCGCGTTCCAGGCTTGGGCGCAGACAGCAGCTTGTCATCTACATGCAATGCGGCGGCACGCAGGGGGATGGGGCGACACTGGCACGTACCAACGGCGCCCGGGCAGCGGCGAAAGCGAACAACGTGAAGCTGATCGAGCAGTATTCCAAGTGGGATCAGCAGACGATGATCGACCAGTTCAAGCAGGCCCTGGCCGCCAAGCCCGACGGCATCGCCATCATGGGCCATCCCGGAGAGCCGGCGTTCGCAGCCCTCGTGGATCAGGCCGTGGCTCAGGGCATCATCGTCACCAGCGGCAACAATCCCCTTCCGACCCTCGAAGCCAAGTACCAGACCAAGGGCTTCGGGTATGCCGGCGCGGATCTGTACCAGGGTGGCGTCGTGACGGCACAGGCCATGCTCAGCGCAGGCCTGAAGGCCGGCGACAAAGCGCTGGTCTATGACATCTGGCACGAAGAAGGCAGGAGCAGGAGCTGCCAGGGCATTTACGATACGCTGACCAAGGCAGGACTCGTGGTAGAAAAGCTCGATGTTTCCCAGGCGGTCAACAGCGACACGTCGCTGGCCATCCCCATCCTCACGGCCTATCTCCAGGCGCATCCCGACCTGAAGGCCATCGGCACGCAGCATGGAAGCATCACGGCGGTCCTGCCCAAGGTGCTCCAGGCGGCAGGGAAGAAGCCCGGCGACATCATCTGCGGCGGCATCGACCTTTCACCTGCAACCGTCGCAGCCATCCAGGGCGGCTGGATCAGCGCCAGCTTCGACCAGGTGCTGTACCTCCAGGGGTACTTCCCCGTCCTGCAGATCGTCCTGACCAAGCGATACCTGATCCCCGGTCTGCACATCGACACCGGCGTCGGCACCGTGACCCCGCAGAACATCGGGTCAATCAAGGCGCTCATCGACCAGGGAATACGCTAGAACATCGTTGAGACTGGAAGCCTCCGCCGTTTTCGGCGGAGGCTCTTTTTGTGCTGCGCGACCGCGTCATCCCGGCGGGTGCAGCCGGCGGAAACCGCGGTGTCCCGGCACCCCGTCGGCGGTTGACTGCGTCGGCAGCTGCGCGTGACGTTTGCGGCGTGACCACGATCATCGCCTGCGGGACGGGGAGCTGCGAGCCCTCGCCATCCGGCCGTCCGGGCCCGAGGTCGCGGCCCTCGCCCGCGCGGCCCGAGATCTCGCCATCCGAGTCATCGGCGACTGCAACCGTCGGCAGCGGAGCCGTTGAGGTGCTGCGCTCGACGCTGTAGAGCGCTGGAGGTGACCTGCGGCGAGGTTTGTGAAGGTTCGGTCCTCAACAGGTGATAGGAGGAGAAACAATGCAAAGGCGCAAATTGGGAAAAAGCGGCTTGGAAGTCTCGGCTGTCGGGCTCGGCTGCATGGGAATGAGCTATGGCTATGGTCCAGCTGCAGACAAGAAGGAGATGATTGCTCTGATACGTAAAGCCGTCGAACGCGGCGTCACATTTTTCGACACGGCCAAGTCTACGGTCCGTTCACGAACGAAGAGCTTGTGGGCGAAGCCCTCGCTCCCTTCCTTGGGCAAGTGGTGATAGCCACCAAGTTCGGGATCAAGATTGATCCAAGCGGGCAGCAGGTTGTGGATAGTCGGCCGGAGCACATCAAGCAGAGCGCCGAGGGCTCACTCAAACGACTCAGAGTCGAGGCTATTGACCTGTTCTATCAACATCGTGTTGATCCGGAGTTGCCGATCGAAGACGTGGCGGGAGTGGTGAAGGACTTGGTTCGGGAAGGCAAGGTGAAGCACTTCGGCCTTTCCGAAGCAGGAGTTCAAACGATCCGCCGCGCACACGCAGTCCAGCCGCTCACTGCTGTCCAGAGCGAATACTCGCTGTGGTGGAGACGCCCTGAAGAGGAAGTGCTGCCGACGCTCGAGGCACTCGGAATCGGGTTCGTTCCATTTAGTCCTCTTGGCAAAGGCTTCCTCACGGGAAAGATCGACGAGAACACGACGTTCGATAGTTCCGACTTCCGCAACATCGTTCCTCGCTTTACGCCGGAGGCTCGGAAGGCGAATCTGGCCCTGGTCGATCTGCTTGCCAGGATAGCAGAACTGAAGATGGCGACACCTGCTCAGATCGCGCTCGCTTGGCTGCTTGCCCAGAAGCCGTGGATTGTTCCAATCCCAGGCACCCGGAAGCTGGAGCGGCTGGACGAGAACATCGGAGCAGCTGCAGTCGAACTTACATCCGGGGATCTCCGTGAGATCGATAGCGCCGCCTCAAAGATTACGATCCAAGGGGCGCGGTACCCTGAGAACCTCGAGAAAAGGACCGGTCTCTGAGCAGCCGGCCCGACGCCTATGCATGAGAGGTTCACCGAGGCCGACCTCGCCCAGCCGCTCGTGTCCCACCTGGCAGCGCAGGGCTGGACGGTGCGCAGCGAGGTCAGGGACTGCGACATCGCGGCAACGCGCGGGGAGGAGCTCCTCGTCGTCGAGGTGAAGAGGTCCATGAGCCTCGCGCTGCTCGCGCAGGCTGCCCGCAGGCAGAGGCTCACAGACAGCGTCTACGTGGCCATCCCCCGGCCCGCGAACAAGTGGAAGTGGTGGAAGGAGAGCCGCGGGGTGCAGCACCTGCTCAGGCGGCTCGAGCTGGGCCTGATCCTCGTCTCGCTGGACCCCGGCAAGCCGGCAGTCGAGGTCGTCTTCCATCCCTTGCCCTTCGCGAGGAAGAAGAGGGCCAAATCCCGCAGGGCCGTCCTGGAGGAAATCGCGCACAGGACCGGGGACTACAACAGGGCAGGCAGCAGCAGGACGAAGCTCGTCACGGCATACCGGGAGAACGCGATCCACGTGGCCTGCTGCCTGCTGAAGAGGGGCAGCATGTCTCCGGCGGAGCTGCGCTCTCTGGGCACGGGCGTGAAGACGTATTCCATTCTCCGCTCCAACGTGTACGGCTGGTTCGAGCGCATCGACACCGGGCTGTACGGCGTCTCCGCCCGCGCCAGGGCCGACCTCGCCGGTTACCCCGAGCTGGCGGCCCACTACAGCAGGCTGCTCAAGGAGAGTCCCGAAGACAGGGCAGACGGGCCGGGCCACGGAGAAGAGCACGGACGCAACCGGGCGAGGAAGAGGCGGCAGGAAAAAAAGGAAGGGGGGCACGTCGGCCCCCCCTCGCTCCGAATCCGCTGGCGGGATCAGTTCTCACTGACCTCGATGGGCTTCGGCTTCGCTGCCGGGACCTTCGGGAACATCTAAGGAGATAGTCAACGGGTTTTTTAGGCTTCAAGGTCGCTTAGAAAAGCAGAATGACCATCCAGGGCAGAGGTCCTCAATCGATTATAGACAGCGGATTCACGCTCATGGACGGTGAGCGCATGTGGGAGCTCATCTCGGCCATCTCCCGGATTTCTGCTGTCTTTACGCCGCTGACCCCGCTCTGTTCTGCGATTTCCTCATCTGACATCCCGTGCTCCAGGCCGAACAGCACAAGGTCGACCTGGGCGGAGGGAACTCGAAGAATGTCGAAATACTTGTCCTCCACCCCCGGGAGCATCTCAGGATTCGGGCTGCGCTCGACCACGGCATTCGGCACGCCGATACATCGAGCGATCTGTAGAATGTGGCTTCGATAGAGATGCTTCAGGGGCATGATATCCGCGCTGTCATCGATTCCGAACTTGACGAACAGACCCAGCAGGTCTTCTGACTTGTGGGCGCTCCCCGCGACCAGAAGCCGGTGCAGATCCGCGTAGCGACAGGTGACGACGACCCGGGCCCGCTGCCGTGCATAAATCGAGGCAAATGCCCGCCGCATGAATGGATGATTGCTGCCTTTGATTCCCTCGAGGAAAAGGTTCCTGCCTGAGCCTGCCAGGGCTCTTTTCACCAAAGTTGACAGCAGCCGGCGGCTGGGAACGAGGTTCGCGATGAAACGGTAGGCGCCCGCCGCTCCTAGAATGGCCGTGGTATTGATGACATGCCCGCGGATGCCGAGCTCCTTTACGACCAGCCGCCCGAACCGAAGTGCGTGCGGGCTCCCCTTGATGTCGGGGAGCATGAGTCCGGTGACATTCTCCTTGCCGACCGCTCGGGCGCATAGGCCCGCCACGGTGCTCGAATCAAGGCCGCCAGAAAGTGGGACAACGATACCCGTTCGATGCATCGAAAGCATGGCATTTCGGATGAAGGCTTCGATCCTCTGAACGACGACCGAGCAATCGATCTTGAAAACATCGGGTGAGAGGTGCATGGGTTGCATTGTAATGAAACCAACGGCACGAAGCTATTCTACTGCGTCGTGTGACGCGCCATCCTCGTGTATATGAGCAGTTTCATCATGAAGAAGGCGGAATCCAAGGTTTCGGCGAAATGGCATGAATGTATGCAATCTATGCTGGCCGCCGTTGCGTCATAGTGGATGGGGTGGGCTTTTTTGCCTTCCCCTACCCTTATTTAAAAACCCTAGCCAGCAGATCCGATTCATTCTATTTGGTCGCAGGTATGCGAAGGGGACGTTCTCTGACGACGAGCCGTTGCCGGATCAACTTTAAGTGAGCAAATTCAGGAAACCGTCAAGGGCTGGATGCTACTGTCCCAATTGGAGTCAGCCAAGCTCGTCGCCCAGGTGTACGAGGTCGACTCGTTGGTCTGTCCTTGTTGTTCCGCACCGATGCGGATTCTCGCCGTGATCACCGAGCCCGAAGAAGTGCACAAGATACTTCGCTACCTGGTGGAGATCGGTCGTTCACCTCCGGGGCCCAGCTTCGTTGAATTAGCAATCTGTCCCCTTCGTGTTCGCTCCGGGGGTCACTCTATCCTCGCTTTCTCTGCGACCCTTCCGAGTGTCCGTTTTTCTCAGTTCCCGTCGTCGGCGAAACGCTCCGGACGGGCAGCTACTATCTGATTTCTTCCGCGCGCCAAAGGCGACGCAGCGTAAGTGCCTCGATCGTCCCGACGGCTTCCCAATTGGGGGCGTTGCCTGCTCAACTCCCATCATAGAAATTACTCTCACTCTTCCCGCCGAGTGTAGTTGCTCTGGAAATAAGCTGATAGAATGATACTTGCCGCGCCGGAGATTAAGAAAGGAACCAAATGAACAGAAGAAGTAAGGTCCTGCTCGGTATCGGAATCGTTGTCGTCGTTCTCGTCGTCGTGTTCACCGGCGCACGTATCTGGCTGGATGCGCTTTGGTTCAAGCAGCTGTCCTACCTCAGCGTTTTCGCCACGATCCTGTTTTCTAAGCTCGGCCTCTGGGTCGTGTTTTTCGTCCTCTTCCTGCTGTTCGCCGGCCTGAATCTTGCCCTTGCGTTCCGAAAGGGCGAGATTCAGCGGTTCAGGATTCCCCGGGTGCAACGGCAGCAGCTCGGGATGCCCGTTGAGCTCACCCAAACCAAGCCGATCGAAATCAACAGAAAAGCCGCGGCCTGGATTGGGGCCGTGGCGGTGGTGTTGCTAGGCCTCATCTTGGCCGGGGCCGCGAGCAACCGTTGGGAGCTCTGGCAGAAGCTGCTGCACCGTACGGATTTCGGCCTCTCCGATCCGCTGTTCCAGAGGGATCTTTCCTTCTACGTGTTCGTTCTTCCCTTCTACAATTTCCTCAAGGGCTGGAGCCTGTGGGCCGTGGTGCTGACCACCGCGATCGTAGCCCTGCTGTACCTGTTCTCCGGGAACATCACCTACGCTGACAAGAAACTGAAGGTCAGCACCCGGGCTACCCGGCATCTGCTGTTCCTGGCCCTGCTGATCAGCGTCCTGGTGGCCTGGAATTACTGGCTCAAGGAGTACTACCTGCTGCTCGCACCGAGAGGGCTCATCTTCGGGGCAACCTACAAGGACGTGAAGGTGCTCCGCCTGGGCTACTACCTCATGATCGGGGTGGCCCTGTTCATCGCCATCCTGATCGGCGTCGGGGCCTCGAGACGGCGCTTCAAGCCCATGTTGATCGGCTACGCCATCCTGATCGGCGGCGCCATCCTGATTACGGGCATCATTCCCGGGCTTGTGCAGCAGTTCTCGGTGATCCCCAACCAGCTCCAGAGAGAGCTGCCCTACATCAAGCAAAACATCGAGTTTACTCGTCGAGGCTACAACCTGCAGAATATAAAGGTGCAGCCTTTTCCGGTAGCCGATTCGCTGTCGGCCGGCGACTTCGCCCCGAGAACCGGAGCCACCAAGCGAATCCCGATCTGGGACGAGCGTCCGCTCGAGACGACCTACAAGCAGCTCCAGGAGTTCAGGCTGTACTACGACTTCAGCCACGTCAACGTTGACCGCTACCACTTCGGCGACGATTTCCGCCAGGTCATGGTGTCGGCCCGGGAGCTCAACTACAACCAGCTGCCGCAGACGGCGAAGACCTGGGTCAACCAGCGCTTGCAGTACACCCACGGCTATGGGCTGGTCATGTCTCCGGTCAACGAAAAGGGTCCCGAAGGGCTGCCGTTGTTCTTCATCCAGGACATCCCGCCCAAGGTGTCCGTCCCCCTGGCAGTCGACCGACCGGAAATTTACTACGGCCAGGAAACCACCGAGTACGTGCTGTCCAACACCAAGCTCGAGGAGTTCGACTACCCGAGCGGCTCGGCCAACGTCTTCACCAGCTACCACGGCTCCGGAGGCATCCCGATCAGGGGTTTCGGCAGGAAGCTGCTGATCGCCCTTCGCCTGAAGGACTGGCAGATTCTCTTCACCAACTATCTCAAGCCTGACAGCAGACTCATGATCTACAGGAGCGTGCAGCAGCGGCTGCCCAAGATCGCCCCTTTCCTGCTCTACGACCCCGACTCCTACCTGGTAGTCAACGAAGGCCGGCTGTACTGGATTCGCGACGCCTACACCACCACGAACATGTACCCCTACTCCACCCGCACCGCCGAGGGCTACAACTACATCCGCAACTCCCTCAAGATCACGGTGGATGCCTACAACGGGGACGTGGCCTTTTACGTAATAGACGACCGGGATCCCCTGATCCAGACCTGGCGGAAGATCTTTCCCGACCTGTTCAAGGACATCTCCGAGATGCCCGAGGGCTTGAGAGCCCACATAAGGTACCCGTATTACATGTTCAAGGTTCAGGCCGGAATCTACGAGACCTACCACATGACCGACCCGGAGGTGTTCTACAACAAGGAAGACATGTGGGCGACCCCTCAGGAGATCTACGGCGACACCCAAACGGACATAATGCCGTACTACGTCATGAACCGTTTTCCGGAGCTCGAGAACCCGGAGCAGTATGTACTCATGTTTCCTTTTACGCCGACCAAAAAGAACAACATGGTGGCCTGGATTGCGGCGTTCTCGGATCCCGGTCAGTACGGCAAGATGATCGAGTATCAGTTCCCGAAGGAGAAGCTCATTTTCGGACCGCTGCAGATCGAGTCCAGGATCGATCAGAATAGCGAAATCTCCCAGCTGTTCACCCTCTGGAGCCAGAGCGGTTCCAAGATCATTCGGGGCAATCTCCTGGTGATACCGATCGAGAACTCGCTGATCTACGTTGAACCGGTGTACCTCGTGTCCGCGAACAGCCAACTGCCGGAGCTGAAGATCATCATCGTCGCCTACCAGGACAGGCTCGGCTACGCTCCGACACTGGAGGAGGCGCTCGGCCAGCTCTTCGGGGCCACGGTGGCGAGAACTGCCGCGACGTCCGGGGCACAGACCGCGGTGACGCCAGCGACTCCGGGCGCGGCTGCGCCGGTGGAAGAGCTCGGCCGGCTCATCCAACAGGCCCTGGCGGACTACAACGCCGCCACACAGGCGCTGCAGTCCGGCGATTTTGCGGGCTACGGGGAGCGCATCGCGCGGCTCAAGGCCGTGCTCGAAGAGTTGGCGGCGCGGTCCCGGGCGGGGGGTGCCGGTCAGGCCGGCCGCAACCCTTAGTCGGGGAGCTCTCGGCCGGGGCTGTAGCACGCAGGAGGTCCTCCATTGACCAATCGAAGGACCCTCGAATTCCTCTTCGCCAAGAACTTGATCGACATCCGGCGCAGCAAGCTGTTCGACAGCCCGCCCCCTCCCCTCCCCACGGACCTGAACTTCGACCGCGTTGAAGGCATGATGCTCGGACTGGCCGTGGGGGATTCGCTAGGAAACACTCGCAAGCACCGGGGGCACGACTCTTTCATTTCATCGCGGTAGGGAGGCGATCATGGCCATTCAAGGCGAATGGGTGCGTTACGGGGATCAGCTGGGTTACGTGGCCCGGCCTGAGCGCGCGGCATCACCCCTGCCAGGCATCGTGGTTATCCAGGAGGTCATAGGAGTCGACGAGCATATCGAGGACGTGACGCGCCGGATCGCTGCCGCGGGCTATCTTGCTCTAGCACCTGACTTGTATGCCGTCAATGGCGAGAGACCTGCTGCTTTCGGCCACGAGCGGATCGCCAAGGCAATGGCCTTCATGCGGAGGCTTCCACCCACTGTCATGACTGATCTCTCGCTGAGGGAGGCAGAGCTCGCAAAGCTGCCCGAGATCGACCGTCTGCAGATCAGCGAGAGTCTGGGGCACATGTTCGGCGCTGCCGCCCCTGGCCGGATGGAACGGATGGTGGGTCCGCTTCGCAGCGCCGTGCGCTATCTGCGATCAGAACGAACCGAGACCCGGCATCAGCGCGTGGGATGCGTAGGATTCTGCATGGGCGGCGGGCTTTCTGCTCTGCTGGCGTGCGAAGAACCTGAGATAGCGGCTGCAGCCGTCTATTATGGGACCGCTCCATCCGCCGAAAAGATCGCCAAGATCAGCTGTCCCGTCATCGCCTTCTATGGAGAAAAGGACCAGCGCGTCAACGCGGGAATACCTGGATTCGAGGAAGCGATGCGCAAGGGAGGTAAGTCCTTCGAGCACCAGATCTACCCAGGGACGGCCCACGCCTTTTTCAACGATGACGGACCTATGTATGACGTGCGCGCTGCGCGAGATTCTTTTGCCCGGCTGCTGACGTTTTTCTGCAAGACGCTCACCGGATAGGGCGCCGGTGCATGAGCCCGCTCTCCGAATGCCTGGTGATGGCAAAGCCCGCCGGCCCAAGCTGCAACATGCGCTGCGGCTACTGCTACTACCTCGGCAAAGGGGCACTTTTCGCCGAAGGGTCCTGGCGCATGCCGAAAGACTTGCTAGAGCGCTACATCGTCCAGCGCCTGGCGGCCTCCCCGGGTCCGATAACCCACTTCGAATGGCATGGCGGAGAGCCGACACTTCTGGGATTGGACTATTTCCGCTGTATAGTTCGTCTGCAGAAGGATCACCGTCCCCCGGGGCGGATTGTTAGAAATGGAATCCAGACCAATGGCCTGCTCCTGGACGAAGCCTGGGCCCAGTTCCTGAAGCAGGAAGGCTTCTCAGTCGGATTAAGCATTGATGGACCGGCGGATCTTCATGATGCATTCAGAAGAACTTCCGGCGGAGGCACGACCCACGCACAGGTGGTTGCTGCCTTCCGTTTGCTCAAGCAGCACGGCGTCTTTTGTAACGCACTCTGCGTGCTTCATGCGGAAAATGTGGCGGAGCCTGACCGCGTGTATGATTTCTTTCGCGGGCTCGGCGTGACCCATCTCCAGTTCCTTCCCCTGGTGGCGCCCGGGGATACAGGATTGGTGAGCACTTCGACAGCCTTGCCCGAGGCGTTCGGTACCTTCCTATGCCGCATCTTCGACAGGTGGCTGCTAGAAGACGTAGGGCGCATGGTGGTCCAAACGTTTGACGAAGCCTTGCGTCCGATCTATGGAATCCCGCACGCGCTCTGCATTCACCGGGAGACCTGTGGTGATGTCGCCGTGCTTGAGCACGATGGCGGATTCTATGCTTGCGATCACTTTGTGGATGCCGACCACCTCATCGGAAGCCTGAGAGAGCGGCCGCTGTCTGCTCTGATTGCCGATCCCCGCCTCGTACGCTTCGGCCAGGCCAAACGCGATGCACTCCCTCGAGCGTGTCGTGAGTGCGACGTGCTCTCCGCATGTAACGGCGGTTGTCCCAAGGATCGCCTGGCTGTCGCGCCTGACGGTGAGACCGGCTTGAACTACCTGTGTCCCTCTTTTAAAAAATTCTTCCAGCATAGCCGGGCCGCTCTCACGCTGCTGGCGGCTCACCTTAAAAAAGGACGTTCGCTCCGATCCTTCGGGACCTCGGTCTCCGCTACGTCCAATGCAGGATCAGTCGGGCCGAACGATCCTTGCCCCTGCGGCAGCGGCCGCAAGTACAAGAAATGTTGCCGCCCTTAAGCGATTCAATAGAGGCACCCTCGGCACGGGATCCAGGTTCATCCGTACCGGAGCGGTGAACCCCACCTGAACAGACAAACTATTGCCAGAAGTCGCTTTACGGGTAGAAATGGATGCCTGGGCCGCCAAAGGCAAGCCGGCCATCTTCACCGACTTCGGCGCTGATAATTATCCATGTGTGCAGGGTGAACTCGTCTGGAACTTTGCCGATTTCAAGGACTAGCGAAGGCATCATGTGCGTCGGCCGCAAGAAAAAGGGCTATTATTACGCGGCAGCACCAGCCCAAAATGGGCGTTCACGCAACTACGTAGGGCTTTCTTTGGGCGATACAAGATTTGAACTTGTGACTTCTACCGTGTGAAAGTAGAAGCCACGGTTTCCATACTGCGTCCTTCTGTCGCCCTTTGAGCCCAACGTGGCCAATTGTATACCGACCAGAAAGATGGATCAATCAGATCGAATACTGCCGTTTCATATTATTACGTGTTGTAGCTTATCGGGTCTGCTCTGAAGGTCAGAGTCAGACCCATCGGTCGGTCGAGGGGTTCGGTTACGCCTCCCAGGCATCTGTAAGGGATGTTCTGGCTTTCACCCGACCTGTGTCTTCTTGACTAGCATATGTCGCCGCTTGACGCCAGTTTCCCAGGGGCATAGAATTGAGAAAATTGCTGGCCCCTCTTCCTTGGCCAGTCCTGCCGCCTGTCAAACATCCAAAGCCATTACGAGGAGCCCGGAGGCCAAAAGATGAGGAGAGTTGCCGTGCTCCCTGTGTCTGCCTCAATCGCCCTACTCCAACCTACTTGCGGCGATTGAGGCAAGAGTTGAAACCAATTCACATTTCGATCTGTAAGCGCAGGGGGGAGAAATGAAGAATACACGAAACAGAGTTCTTTTCAGTTTTGTTTGCCTCATGCGCACGTGGCAGTATCTCGTCCTGATTTTGGGCATCTTTTTAGTTCCGGTATTTCTCTTGGCTGCTTCACCTGATGATAGTGCAATCATCACGACCGTAGCAGGCAACGGGACAAAGGGCTACAACGGCGACGGTGGCGCCGCTGTGTCGGCTGAGCTGTTTAACCCTATTGGCATTGCGTTTGACTCGGCGGGCAATCTGTACATCGCTGATGACCACAACTTTCGTATCCGCAAGGTCAGCCCGTCAGGCATCATTACGACGGTGGCGGGCGGGGGGCAAATGGGTTTTGCCGGGGATGGAGGAGCAGCTACCTCTGCCAGGCTCAACCAGCCACACGATGTCGCAGTTGATTCTTCGGGGAACCTTTATATAGCAGATACGTACAACTTTCGAATCAGAAAGGTGGATTCCTCGGGCATCATCACGACTGTGGCAGGGAATGGGACTGAAGGCTTTGGCGGGGATGGCGGTGCAGCTATCTCTGCCGAGCTTGGTTACCCAGGTAGTATTGCAGTTGACTCCATGGGCAACCTCTACATACAGGAAGTATGTGGCGATCGACGCTCCAACATTCGCAAGGTGAGCACATCTGGCATTATCTCGACGGTGGCAGGGAAAGGCACCGATGGCTTCAGCGGCGACGGCGGTGCTGCCATTTTGGCTGAGTTTTCCTATCCATACGGCGTTGGGCTTGATTCCTCTGGCAACCTCTACATCGTGGACTCAGGCAATAACCGCATTCGCAAGGTAAACACTTCCGGCGTCATCTCGACGGTGGCGGGGGGCGGAACCGGTGGGTTGGGCGACGGAGGTCCTGCCACTTCCGCTGAGCTGGACAGTCCGGTTGGTATTGCGTTCGACTCCTCGGGGAATTTCTACTTCGCGGATGCGAACAATCAGCTCATCCGCAAGGTGAGCACCTCGGGCATCATTTCGACTGTGGCTGGCAACGGGTATTTCGGCTTCAACGGAGACAACATCCCTGCCACCTCTGCCACGCTTGCCTCGCCTTTTGATGTTGCAATCGACACTTCAGGCAATCTGTATTTCACAGACCGTCTCAATCAGCGAATCCGCAAGGTGCATTGACCGGGCATCGTCCCCGCGCATGCAGCCTGTGGAAATGGCGGTAGTGTAGACCCCCGTTTCGTCGCGGAACTTCGCGTAGTAGATGTGACGATGTTTGGCGGCGGGGCGCTTCTGGATGGAGTACGGACGCTTTCGGCGTTCCATGTCAGCCTCCCGTGCCTCGGTTCTCAAGGAGTTCAGAGTTGAGCTACATGGAACCGCCGGTTGTCCGGTAGGTTCCTAATTTCCTGCGACCGCAAGGAACTGATATGGGCGATACAAGATTTGAACTTGTGACTTCTACCGTGTGAAGGTAGAAAGGCCCTTGCTACGGCTTTGTACCGCTTCGTCCCTGTAGAGATAAATGTGGTCTAGACAAAGATATTGTCAATACTGGCTTGTATGGCCAAATACCCATTTGTATTTGATTT
The DNA here is from genome assembly GCA_963736785.1 of uncultured Spirochaetota bacterium. Classification (GTDB taxonomy): domain Bacteria; phylum Spirochaetota; class Spirochaetia; order SZUA-6; family DRHE01; genus MIBK01. The sequence continues at coordinate 20,569 of CAVTQG010000032.1, forward strand.
TGGTACCGCGCTTGGTACCACGGCGGCTTCTACCTCGCATAGTTGGCCTCCGCGACGTGAGACGTTACCCCTGGCAATCTGTCACAAGATAGATAATAATTATTTAGCAGATTCCCTTGCCTGCGCCGCTGAACCAGTGGCTGCGGCGTAGGGACGGAACAGTGGTGCAGTATGTGCTTGCGATCACTGTCGTCAAGGGAGGTGCCCGCGAGACTAATAAAATCGCATGCGCCGGGCTGAATCCGAGCTCCGGCAAGGAAAGGCCTGGGGCCGAAAAGCACCGAAGGCTTAACAATGAAATCCTGCGCACGATAGGCCCCGCTAACGACGTGTTGCTGGACTTTTAAGGACAGCTTCAATGAGCTTAAACTTGAGAACTAAAGAAAGATCGCCGGCGGCTCTTCGTGGTAATGTCGTGCAGTCCCTGTCCTACACCTCTACCCAACAAGAGAAGCCAGAAGGAGGAAGTACATGAGAACTTCGGGTAGGATCGGACTTGTTACAACTGCGTTTCTCATCATTCTAGCTTCAGCGTACGCACAGTCACCGCGCTGTTTCCTTTACGTCGCGAACAAGGGAAGCGGTACTGTGTCCGCCTATTCCATCAATTCGACCACTGGGGCGTTAAAAACGGTGAAGGGCTCGCCCTTCCAAGTTGGAACTAACCCAATACGAGTCGTGGCGGACCCGAAAGGAAAGTTCCTCTATGTGGAACATAGTTATAACACAGATATCCATGCTTTCGCGATCAATCCTAGGACGGGGGCACTTACGGTGGTAGAGCACTCACCCTTCGAGGTCCCTCTTGATGAGCGCCCAGCAGATGTCGCAGTAGATTCGATGGGGAGGTTTCTCTTTGTTTCTAGTTTCAAAGAGAGTGAAAACATATCCGAACTTTTCGGTGAGAGTGACGTCACCACTTTTGCGATCAAGTCGAGCAACGGGGCTTTAGTATTTAGCAAGTCAATCCATGCTGGGAAACAACCCGGAAGTGTTGCTGTAGAGTCGACCGGGAAGTTCCTCTACGTCGCAGATAGGCGTAAAGATAAGATATCTGCGTTTACCATCGACCCGACTACCGGAATACTCTCGCCGATAAGCGGCTCACCGTTCGAAGCTGGATCGACTCCTGAAAGCATCACAGTAGATCCGACAGGCAGATTCCTCTACGTCGCAAACAATAGCAGTCATGACATATCTACCTTTGCCATCGACCAGACTACTGGAGAGCTCTCATCAATAGGTGTTTATCCGTGCGAAGCCGGATCGACTCTTGAGGGCATAGCTGTCGATCTGACGGGCAAGTTCCTCTACGTCACAAGCGACAACTACAGCGGCAGCCTTTTTGGATACACCATCGACTCGAACACTGGAGAACTCTCACCCATTAGCGGCTCGCCCTTTGCGGCCGGTGTGAACCCCTATGGGCTTGCAGTATGTCCGACAGGGAAGTTCCTTTACGTTTCAAGCGACGATACCAACGGCAGCGTATCCGTCTACGCAATTGATCCGAGCACCGGGGGAATCACAGCAATAAAGGGTTCGCCATTTGCTGCTGGGCGGAACCCTGAGGGTATCGTAATTGTCGCTGCTCGCTGAAGGCGCATAAGTATCCGAAGCCGGGACATCGAACCCATGCGGTTCAGCCGCCTAGACGGCGGTCTTCTGTAGGCCTCCAAAGCGCTCCGACTGCCCACGTCTTTTTTGGGGTATTCCGTCTACCTCCAATCAAGGCAAATCGGTCTCCCCGAGGACAGGTTGCACTGACCCTAAAGCCAGTCTTTTTCCAAGTTAGATTTCGTCACGTATGGCGATCCGGTTTGGAGCAAATAGTGATATTAACAACTTTTCCTGCGTTCCAGGTGGCCTCCCCACCCCACGGCAGACTCATGTTGTCACTTCCGTGCTCACAACTGAGCTACACAGAACCGCCGGTTGTCCGGTAGGTTCCCAAATCCCTACAACATAGGTACTTGTATGGGCGATACAAGATTTGAACTTGTGACTTCTACCGTGTGAAGGTAGCACTCTCCCACTGAGTTAATCGCCCATGAACGGGCCCTCCGGCCCGCTCGCCGATACAATAACGTGCCCGGTTCGTGCTGTCAACCCTAAAAACCGGTTCAGGCCACCCCGTTCCCGGCCACAGCGTTCAGGATCAGGTCCACCGCCGGAGCTTCGGGATAGGCGCCGATCATCGGCTGGGGGCTGTCCCCGATCACGGTGTGCGGCACGCCGGATACCTGGTACTTGTTGGCCAGGTGGGGAAACTCGGTGGCCTCCACCATGGAGGCGGTGATCTTCGGGGACTCCATGGCCAGCTTGAAAGCCAGGACCACGGCCCGCGGGCAGTAGGGGCAGGTCGGGGTCACGAACACCTGCAGGTGCAGGGGCTTTTTCAGCCCTTTCAGCTTCTCCCGGGTGGCTCGACGAAAGCCCTGAGTCGCCCTTGGAGACCATCTCCAGGCTTTCCAGCAGCGACACGAACTCGTAGCCGGCGGGGATTCCGTAGAAGCGCATCCCGTAGTCCTTGTCCCCCTCCCCCAGCAGCACGATGGCCGGGATCTTATCCACCCCCAGGCGCTTGGCCTCCTCGGCGTCGCCCAGGAAATCCCGGACTTCCACCTTCAGCTTGTCGGTCAGTTCGGCCAGCTCCTGCATCAGCCCGCGCGTTTCGCTGCAGAACTGGCATTCCATCTCCTGGGTAAACACCACGGCCTTCACCGGCTTGACCAGTTTGGCCAGGCGATCCTGTACGGCTTTGCGGTCCTTCTCCCCAATCATTCCCATGACCTACAAGATACAAACGAACCGGCGGCTGGCCAAGTGTCGCCTGGACAGGCAAAGCCCGCCGCGGCTACAATGCCAAAGCGCATGGAAACCATCCTCTACATCTGCACGGCGGCCCTGACCGTGGCCTGGTCCGTGTTCACCTACATCGCCTGGACGGACAAGGAGAGGCGCGGGGAGTACGTGGTGGGCCGCTTCTTCCTGATCATCGGGCCCAGCGCCTACTTCCTGCTGCTGATCCTGGCCGGCTGGTCGCGGGTGCGGGAGCTGCGCCTGGACCTGGTCGGCATCACCGCCCTGGACGTGCTGACCGCCGCCTGCTGGCTGGGCCTGCTGGTGGCCCGGGCCGTGCGCCCCAAGGATTCCAAGCGCACCCTGGCCGGCTTCCTGATCGCCTACCATGTCCTGGCCGCGCTGCTGGTGCTCGGGGTATTCCTGGTGCGCAGCTTCCCGCCCCTGCGCATCCCGCTGACCAGCTGGATCGACCAGGGCCTGCGCCTGGAGTTCCTGCGGTTCGCCTGGAAGGAATTGGATCCCGAGGCCCGGCAGCAGGACCTGTCCTCCATGGCCAACAAGGTGCTGATCGCCCTGCTGTCCTACATCCCCATCTCGCTGCTGCGCTCGATCCTGGTGAACCGGCAGATCAGCCGGCAGCGGCGGGAGATGTACCGCGAGATCGCGGAGCTGAAAAAGCGGCTGGAAGAGCTGGAGCGCCGAGCGCCCCCGCAGGCCTGAGCCTGGCTGGGGAAGTGCCGGCCTTCAGGCCCGCGGCAGGGTGACCGTGAAGGTGGTGCCGCGCTCGGGCACCGAGCTGACGCTGATGTCCCCGTGGCATTCGGCGGTGACCCGCTTGACCGTGGCCAGGCCCAGGCCGGTGCCCGGGATGGCGGCGGTCTGGGGGTTCTTCACCCGGTAGAAGTCCTGGAACAGGCCCTTCATCTCGTCGGGCTGCATGCCGATGCCCGTGTCGCACACCTCCACGCGCACGCTGCCGTTGGCGCAGGCCAGGCGCACGGTGAGCGCCCCGTCCTCGCGGTTGTACTTTATTCCATTGGAGATGAGGTTCATGAAGATGCGGTCCAGGTCCTTGCGGTCGGCCATGACCGGGAAGCTGTCTCCCTCGGCTTCGATCGCCAGGCGGACCCGGGAGCGTTCCGCCTGCACCTTGAAGAAGTCCAGCTGGGCGGCCAGCACCTCTTTAAGCTCCAGGCGCTCCACGCTCTTCTCGATCTTGCCCGCCTCGCGCTGGTTCAAGTACAGCAGGTCGCGGATCAGGTCCAGCAGGGCCTCGCCGCGGATCTTGCTGCGGCTCAGCATCTCGTGGATCTTGGCCGGCTCCTGGTCGAACATGCCCGTCAGGATGATGTTGATGTAGTTCAGGATGGCGGCCAGGGGGCTTTTCAGCTCGTGGGCCACCATGGCGATGAAGCGGCTCTTCTCCAGCTCCGCCTGCCACTCCAGGGTGATGTCGTTCAGGATCAGGATGGCCCCGACCTGCTCCTCGCCGCGCATGTAAGGGAAGGCCAGGTACTCCATCATGCGCTCCCCGAGTGACTCGCGCAGCACTCGCGTCTTGCCGGCCTCCAGCACCGTTTCCACGGCGGCCAGCACCTCGGGGCTCAGGAGCAGCTCCTCGGTCTTCAGACCCTCGCGGTAGGCCACCCCGACGAACTTCTCGGCGGTGGGGTTCATCAGCACCGGCAGGCGGTTGCGGTTGAGCACGACCACTCCTTCGTGCATGGAGTTGATCAGCTGCCGGGACAGGTTGCGCTCGCTGTTGAGCTCGGTCAGGTACTGCTGCCGGTCGGCCAGCAGGGAGTGCTGCTTGAGGGCGCGCTCCACCACCCGCAGCAGGTCCTTGGGGACGAACGGCTTGGCCAGGAAATCGAAGGCGCCGTGCTGGGTGACCTCCACGGCGGCCTCCACGGTGGCCAGCGCCGAGACGATGACCACCACCGTGCCTTCCAGGTTCTCGTTGATGAAGCGGGTGACCTCGAAGCCGTCGATGCCCGGCATCTTGAGGTCCACCAGGGCCAGGGCGTAGCGGTTCTCGCGCAGCAGCTTGAGGGCGGATTCCCCGTCCTGGGCCGTGTCCACGGTGTAGCCCTGCCGCTGGAGGACGCGGCGCATGCCCTCGCGCATGCCCTCCTCGTCGTCGACGACGATGACCCGGATGCTTTCTTCCATGACCCCCCGACCGCCCCCTCGCCTACCGGGCCAGGTGCTGCTCGATCTTGCCGACCAGGTCCTCCAGGGGCACGGGCTTGGTGAGGATCTCGTCCACCTTCATCCACTTGCGCGCCCGCTCGTTGTAGGCATCCAGGGTGAAGCCCACTTCCTTGGCCGCCGCGGTCTGCATGATGATCGGCACCGTGGCCATCCGCGGGTCTTCCTTCACCTTCTTGCAGAACACGAAGCCCGTGTCGTAGTGCTCCATCATCAGGTCGGCCAGGATCAGGTCCGGGGTGAAGCCCTCCAGGCGCTTCAGCCCCTCCGCGGCGCTGGAAGCGGTTTCCACCTGGTAGCCCCGCTTCTCCAGAAAGGCCTTCTGCCCGACCAGCAGGTCCTGGTCGTCGTCCACGATCAATACCTTGGGCACCACGCTCCTCCTCCGGGTCAGGTCCGAGTTTACCTTCATTCCCGCGCCCATGTCTACGCTACCGCTTCCCGCGCCGCTCGTAGTGGGTGTGCAGCAGCTCGTGGGCGCGGTGCGCGCCCGGTTTTTCCAGGTAGTCCTTGTAGAGGGCCTGGATGCGGGGGTTTTTGTAGGACTGGCGGATGGGGCGGGTGAGGTCCAGCTGGTAGAGCGACTGGATGCGCTGCAGGATGCGCTCCTTGTCCAGCCCGTAGATCTGCCCGCCTCCCCCGGCACAGCCCCCCGGGCAGGCCATGACCTCCACGAAGTGGTAGTCGGCCTCGCCGCGCTGGATCTTCTCGGCCAGCTTCCGGGCGTAGCCCAGGGTGTTCACCACCGCCACCTTCAGCTTGGTGCCGCCCAGGTCCACGGTGGCCTCCTTCACCCCCTCGATGCCGCGAACCTCCTGGAACTCCAGCTTTTTCAAATCTTTGCCGGTCACCAGGTTGTAGGCGGTGCGCAGGGCCGACTCCATCACCCCGCCGGAGGCGGCGAAGATGTCGCCGGAGCCGGAGGTGGTGCCCAGCAGCGGGTCGAACTCCTCCTCGGGCAGCAGCCCGAAGTTGATGCCGAAGTGGTCCAGCAGGCGGGCGAACTCCCGGTTGGTCAGCACCACGTCCACGTCCTGGACGCCCTCGCGGGACATTTCGGGGCGCTCCGCCTCGTACTTCTTGGCCGTGCAGGGCATGACCGAGACCACGAAGATGTCCTCCGGCTTGATCCCTTCCTTCTCGGCCAGGCGGGTCTTGATCATCGCGCCCATCATCTGCTGGGGGCTCTTGCAGGTGGAGAGGTTGGGCAGCAGGTCGGGGAAGTTGTGCTCGGCGAACTTGATCCAGCCCGGGCAGCAGGAGGTGAACAGCGGCAGCTTGCCGCCGTTCTTGATGCGCTCCACCAGCTCGGTGCCCTCCTCCATGATGGTCAGGTCGGCGCCGAAATCCGTGTCGAACACGTGCTTGAAGCCCATGCGGCGCAGGGCCGCGGCCACCTTGCCGGTCACGTTGGCCCCGGGCGGCAGGCCGAAGAACTCGCCCAGGGAGATGCGGATGGCCGGGGCGGCCTGGGCCACCATGACCTTCTTGCCCTCCTGCAAGGTGCTGACCACCCGCTCGATGTCCGAGCTCTCGTGCAGCGCCCCCACCGGGCAGGCCAGCACGCACTGGCCGCAGTTCACGCAGGTGGTTTCGCTCAAGTCCTTTTCGAAGGCCGGCAGCACCATGGTGTCGAAGCCCCTGTGGGTGAAGTCGATGGCCGACACCCCCTGCACCTCCTCGCACACCCGCACGCAGCGCCCGCAGAGGATGCACTTGTCCGGGTCGCGCACGATGGAGGGGGAGGAGAAGTCGATGTAGTGGTGGCGGGTCTTGCCCTGGAAAGGCACGTTCTGGATGTTGTACTCCGCCGCCAGGCTCTGCAGCTCGCAGTGCAGGTTGCGGTTGCAGGTCAGGCAGTCGAAGGGGTGGCTGGCCAGCAGCAGCTCGATGATGGTCTTGCGGGCGTTCAGCACCCGCGGGCTGCGGGTGGACACTTTCTGCCCGGCCTCCGCCTGGTAGGCGCAGGAAGGGATCAGGCCGGGACGGCCTTCCACCTCCACGATGCACATGCGGCAGGCGCCGCTCGGGAACAGACCGGCCAGGTGGCAAAGGGTCGGGATGCGCACCCCCGCCTGGCGGGCGGCGTCCAGGATCGTGGCGCCCGGCTGGGCCTCCACCGCGAGGCCGTTGATTTCCATGGGGATGGTCGCGGTCTTGGCGTTGGTCTTCGTATCGGTCGCTGTCATGTCCGCACTCCTCCTATGCTACCAGCACCGCGTCGAAGCGGCAGGCATCGCGGCAGCTGCCGCAGCGCACGCACTTGTCGTCCAGGATGTAGTGGGCCTTCTTGGACTCGCCCACGATCGCCCCCGTGGGGCACTTTTTGGCGCACACGGTGCAGCCCTTGCAGGCCTCGGTGTCGATGCGGTAGGTGAGCAGGCCCCGGCACTGGGCGGCGGGGCACTTGCGGTCGTAGATGTGCGCCTCGTACTCCTCGCGGAAGTACTTCAGGGTGGAGAGCACCGGGTTGGGCGCGGTCTGCCCCAGGCCGCACAGCGAGGTCTCCTTGATCACCGTGGCCAGGTTTTCCAGGTTCAGCACCATGTTGAAACGCAGCAGGTTGGCCTCCTCGCTCTTCATTTGAGAGTACGGCGAGGTGATCATCTCCAGGATTTCGAACATGCGCCGGGTGCCCTCGCGGCAGGGGATGCACTTGCCGCAGGACTCCTTGGTGGTGAAGGCCAGGAAGAACTTGGCCACGTCCACCATGCAGGTGTCCTCGTCCATGACCACCAGGCCTCCGGAGCCCATCATGGCCCCGATGGCCTTCAGGCTTTCGTAGTCGATCTTGGTGTCCAGGTGCTGAGCGTGATGCAGCCACCGGAGGGGCCGCCGCTCTGTACGGCCTTGAAGGCCTTGCCCCCGGCGATGCCGCCGCCCACCTCAAAGATGATCTCCCGCAGGGTCGTGCCCATGGGCACTTCCACCAGCCCGGAGTTCTTCACCTTGCCGGTCAGGGCGAACACCTTGGTGCCCTTGGAGGTCGCGGTGCCCATGGCGGCCAGGGAGGCCGCCCCTTCGCGCAGGATGTGGGGCACGTTGCAGAGGGTTTCCACGTTGTTGATGATCGTCGGGCAGCCGAACAGGCCGGACACCGCCGGGAAGGGGGGCCGCGGCCGGGGCATGCCCCGCCGGCCCTCGATCGAGGCCATCAGGGCGGTCTCCTCGCCGCACACGAAGGCCCCAGCGCCCTGCTTCACGCGCAGGCTGAAGGAAAAGCCGTTTGCGGAGGCCAGCGGTTTCTCCAGCAGCCCCTCCGTCTTGGCCAGTTCGATGGCCCGCTCCAGGCGTTTGATGGCCAGGGGGTACTCCGCGCGGCAGTAGATCACGCCCTCGCGGGCGCCGATGGCCCAGCCGGCGATGATCAGGCCCTCGATCAGGGCGAAGGGGTCGCCCTCCAGGAGGCTGCGGTCCATGAACGCCCCCGGGTCCCCCTCGTCTGCGTTGCAGATCACGAACTTGCGCTCGGCTTTCTGCACCTGGGCGAACTGCCATTTCTTGCCGGTCGGGAACCCTGCCCCGCCGCGCCCGCGCAGCCCGGAGGCCAGCAGCTCCTGGATCACTCCTTCCGGGCCCAGGGCCAGGGCCTTCTTCAGGCCCTCAAAGCCGCCCGTGCCGCGGTAGTCGGCCACGCTCTCCGGGTTGATCACCCCGCAGTTGCGCAGCACGTACTTCACCTGCTTCTTGAAGAAAGGGTGGTCGGAGAGCAGCGGCAGGTCCGCCAGCGGGGCCTTGCCGTTGCGGTACTGGCCGAGCAGCCCCGACACCTTGTACTTGCCGCGCACCAGCACCTCGTCCAGGATGAAGCCGGCTTCCTCGGGGGTGACGTTGCCGTAAGACAGGCGGTAGCCCTCGTCGGTCACCACGTCCAGGATCGGCTCGGCCACGCAGTAGCCCACGCAGCCGGTGGGGGTTATCTCCACCTGCCGGCCGCGCGCCTCGGCCCACTTGCGCACCGCTTCCTCGACCTTGGCGGCCCCGACGGCCAGCCCGCAGGTCCCCATGCCGATGTATATCTTGTTCATTCGCTCTTCCCTTCCAGGGCCTTGATCTCGCGGATGGTCTTCTCCACCACTTTCTTGTCCAGGCGCCCGTGGAACTCGCCGTTCACGGTCATGACCGGGGCGATCGAACAGGCCCCGAGGCAAGCCACCGTTTCCAGGGAGAACAGCCCGTCGCGGGTCGTGGCGCCCGCCTCGATGCCCAGCTCGCGCTGCAGGGCTTCCAGCAGGTTGAAGGAGCCCTTGACGTGGCAGGCCGTGCCGCGGCAGATCTGCACCTGGTATTTGCCCGGAGGGTTCAGCCGGAACTGGTTGTAGAAGGTGGCCACGCCGAAGATCTTGGACTCCGGCAAACCCATGTAGTCGCTGATCTCGTAGATGCTCTCCTTGGAGATGTACCCCGCCTGCTCCTGGACTGCCTGGAGCATCGGGATCAGGTAGTCCCGCGAGGGTGGGTAGCGCCGGATCGTCTCGGTGGCAACCATGCTTCTTCCTTTCGTGAATGGTATTTCGTTGAAGCTCAGTGCTTATAGTGATTTAATTCACTAAAAGAACATAGCCTATCGTGATTCTTTTGTCAATAGTTTTTCAAATAAGAATTTGAAATCAGACGCTCCAGCGGCGCGCTCGCGGGCGGCGGACCGGGCGCAGGGTGGCCGGCCCGTGGGCGCCGGGCGCCAATGCATAGAACTCGCACTTCCTGCTGCGCGGGACCTCCTCGGGGAAATGGGTCACCACGACCACGGGCACGCGGTGCAGCTCCAGCAGGTCGAAAAACTTCCCCCAGAGCTGGGCGCGCGCTTCGGCGTCCAGACCGGCGAACGGCTCGTCCAGCAGGATGGCTTCCGGGAAGCGGGCGAAGCAGCGGGCGAAGCACAGGCGCTTCTTCATGCCCCCGGACAGGGCTTGCGGGTACTCCCACTCCCGCCCCGCCAAGCCTGCCTCGCCCAGGAGGTACCCGGCGAAGGAGAGGGCTTCCGCCGGCTCCTGGCCCCCGTAGATCAGGGGCAGGGCCGCGTTCCAGGCATTGGAGCGCCAGGGCAGCAGCCGGTCGTCCTGGAACAGCAGGCCGATCTTGCGCGGGCACTCCACGCTCCCTGCTTGCGGGTGCAGCAGCGAGGCGATCAGGTACAACAAAGTGGTCTTGCCGATCCCGGAGTCGCCGCTCACCACGGCGATCCTCTCCGGCGCCACTTCCAGGTCGACGCCTTCCAGCACCCTACCCTTCCCGGGGTAGGCGAACGACACGCCGCGCAGGCGTATGCCCTGCCGCGCCCCGGCCGACAAAAAAGAGCGCTTCAGCAGCGCCAGCGCCTCCTGGCTCCCGGTGCGGGCCGGGCGGATCGCGGGGTGCGCGGAGGCCCGGATCATCCGCTCCAGCCAGCCCAGCAGGCGGTTGGCGGCCAAGATCAGCAGAATCAGCAGCAGCGCCCAGGCGAACAGGCGCCGCACCTGCATGGACATGTAGGCAGCCTGGATCTGGAAACCGATGCCGTTGTTGGCCCCGAAGTATTCCGCCGTGACCGAGGCCTTGATGCCCAGCACCAGTCCCAGCTTCAGCGCGGAGGCGATGAACGGCCGCAGGTGCGGCAGGACCAGCTCCCGCAGGCGGGCCCGGTAGCCGGGGGCGAACAGGGCCAGCATCTCCTCCAGGCCGCGCGGCAGCGTGCGCATGCCCTCGGCCAAGCTCACCGCTACCAGGGGGAAGCAGATCAGGGTGATGACCAAGATCGGCGACATGTGCCCGATGCCGAGGATCAGGATCAGCGGGATGGCCCACAAAAGCGGCGGCACGCCCTGCAGGAGCACGACCAGGGGGTGGAACAGGGCCTCCAGCCACGGCCGCCGCCCGCCCAGGATGCCCACCGCCAGACCCCCGGCCAGGGCCAGCAGGAAGCCGGCGGCTACGCGCAGGAAGGTGAGCAGGATCTGCAGCCAGGTGTGACCCTGGGCCAAGAGGCGCAGGGTGTCAATGAGCGTGTGCCAGGGAGCGGGGATGATGTAGGCCCCCGCGGCCAGCGAACCGGCGGCCCAGCCTGCCAGGATGAGGGCCACCCCGGCCGCCTGCCACCAGGCGCGCGGCAGCGCCGCGCTGCCGGCCCCCCTCAAGGCGCGGGGTCCGCGAGCAGGAAGAAGTCCCGGCCCAGCTGGCCTCTTTCACCGGGCAGGTAGACCTTGACCGCCTCGTAGTACTCGGTGACCCGGCGGAAGTTCTCCTCCGCGGAGGGCACCCAGAAGAGGGTTTGGGCGGCGGCCTTGGCCACCACCTCCGGGGCCAGGTCCAGCGCCGCGGCGTGGGCGCGGGCCGCACCCTGGGGGTCACGGGCCACCTCGTCCGACGCTCCGGCCCAGGCCTCCACCAGGCGGCGCACCAAGCCGGCATTCTGCTTGAGGAAGGCGCGCGTGGCGAACAGGCTGACCTGCGGCGAACGCGGGTCCCCGCCGAAGGCCTCGGCCCAGGCTTGGCCGTATTCCAGAAGGCGGCTCAAGCCGCGGTTCAGGACCAAGTCGGTGGCCAGCGGCTCCGGCAGCGCCGCGGCGTCCAGCTGCCCTTTGAGCAGCAGAGGCACCGACTGCCCGAAGGCCAGGTAGACGATGCGCAGGTCCCGGTCGGGGTCCAGCCCACGCTGAGCCAGGATGTAGCGGGTCTGGAAATCCAGCGGCGAGCCGGGAAACGGCAGCGCCACCCGCTTGCCGGCCAGCTCGCCCAGGCTGGAAAGCGGCGGGGCGCCGGGGGCCCCGACCATCGAGGAGACCGCCCAGATTCCCGTGTCGATCAGCACCAGCGGCCCTCCGGCCAGGTAATTTTCCCATCCCTGGCTGGTGCCCGTGAACAGCAGGTCCGCGTCGCCGCGCAGCACCAGGGCCATGGCCTGCGCGTGGTTCAGGAAGATTTCGCAGGAAAGCGTGACTCCCGCCGGCAGGCTCTTCTCCGCCAGGCGCAGGAACGGCAGGGCGGCGGTGGACTGCGGAACCAGGACCTTCAGGCGGTCCTGGGCCCCCAGCAGGGCGGCTGCGCTCAGAAGGGCAACTGCAAAAAGGGTTCGCTTCATAGATTGTTCAGCATCTCCTTGGCATTCATTCCGATCTCGGCGGCCGGATCCAGGTCGCGGGCTTTCTCCAGCCTGCGGCGGGCCTGGGTCCGGTCGCCAAGCTGCAGGCTGCAGAAAGCTGACAGGAACCAGGCCTGCTGGGACGCGCTGGGTCCCGGAGAATCCGCGAGCAGCTGGTCAAAGAGTGCCAGCGCCTCGCGATAGGCCTGTCCCTCCAACAGCAGCCTGGCCTTCAGCAGCGCGTATTCCCCATAATAGGGGGCCTCTTCCGGCACCGCCGCAGGCTCCAGGGCCCGAAGGGCCTCGGCGTAGCTTCCTTCCAGGCAGCGGGCCGAGGCCAGCAGGAACAGGAAATAGGGCCGGCCCGCGGCGCTGGCTCTCTCCAGAGCCCGGCCGGCGGCGGCAGCGGCCTCCCCCGCCCTGCCCCCCGCCAGCAGTGCCTGCACTTCCTCCGCGGTGGCCTGCTCGGCTCGCTCGGCGGCCTTCCGGGCCTCTTCCTCTTCATCTTCCATCATTTCCAGATCTGTCAGGGGATCCTTCGCCTCCCAGGCCCGCGCGCCGCTGGATTCGGAGCCTCCGCTTGGAGAGGAGAACAGCGCCCGGATGCGGGTTTTCAGCAGCCGGCCCAGGCCCCAGGCCAGCGACTGCCTGCTCGTCCGCAGCAGCGCCCCGACCGCGTACGTGCCGGGCTGGTGCAGGGTGACGCGGAGCTCCCCGGCGGACAGCTCCGCCAGGGCTCCCTCGGAAAGTCGCACGGAAGCGGTGCCGGCGATCGCATCCCCTGCTCGCGCCTGCCGCCAGCGCCCGCCGGACTGCACCTCCAGCTGGCCGTCCAGGTACTCGACCCGCAGGTCCTGGGCGGACACCGCCGCGGCGGCGGCGCACAGCGCAACGATCAGCAGGCAATGAACTCGGTTCAAGGCATCTCCCTCCCGCTCATCATAGCGCCAATGTCGCGGCAGAGGCAACACGGGCGGGCTGGCCGGTGCGCGCGGCGCGGCCGGACGGCCCGAGGCGCAGCCAGGCGCCTAAGCGGTGAACCGGCGCCCTTCCTCCAGCATGGCCAGGTAGTTCTCCAGCGGCAGGTAGTTGGCCACCGTGTTCCCGGTCCCCAGGCAGTAGCCCAGGCCCGACCGAGGGCGGAAGCAGGCCTCCAGCGTCTCGCGCACCCGCGCCCGCACGGCCTGCTCGCTCCCCCGCGCCAGCAGGTCCATGTCGATGCCCCCCAGCACGGCGATCCGCTCGCCGTAGAGGCGGTAGGCTTCGGTGACCGGAAGGATGCCGTCCTCGAAGGAGTGCTTGCCGGCGATGCCCACCTCCCGGATCAGGTCCTCCATGATCCGGCTCAGGTCCCCGCAGGCGTGCAGCAGGTAGGGCTTGCCCCGGGCCCGGCCCGCCTCGGCGCAGGCCCGGTGCCAGGGCAGGACCAGTTCGCGCAGGAATGTCGGGGAGACCATGGTGGAGGTGCGGAAGCCCATGTCGTCGGAACCCCACAGGAAGGGAACGCAGCGGAAATCGGCCAGGGTGCGCGACCATTCCACGTAGAAACCGCCGATGCGCTCGGCCACCGCCCGCACCAGCGCGGGGTCGTCGTGGATCAGGTAGCACATGGCCTCGTAGCCCAGGAGGAAGCTGATCATCTCCAGCACGTGGGCGGTGAGGTCGTACACCCCCATGTTCTCGGGCAGGTTCTTCTCCAGCCATTCCAGGGGGGACAGGTCGATGTCCCGCACGCGCGGCCAGGGGTAGGCCTCAAAGTCCTGCCAGCCGCGGATCGGCCCCGTGTGCTCTTCGGTCCAGTCCCGCTGCCCGCGGGAGAGCGCCCCCTCGGCGGTGTCGGCCGCGGCCAACTGGGGCAGGTCGAAGATTTTCTTGGGCGCCAGGCTCAGGCGGAAAACGTCGTAGCCCAGGAAAGCATGCAGGCGCACGTCCCGGCGCAGGGCAAAGCGCGGGTCGGCCCGGTCCAGTCCCTCCTCCAGGCCGAAGCGCGCGGACAGCGCGTCCTTGACCTCCGGATCCAGGAACAGCTCCAGGTTGTGCACCCGCCGGGGCGGGCGCTGCCTGCGGATGACGCCCAGCAGTGCTCCCACGTCCGGTTGGAGCGCCGGGGCGAGCGCGGGTCTGCTCATCCGCCCATACTACCACGGAATTGACAGGCGAGTGGTTTTGGTGCATCGTAAGGGCACCGCAACAGCCATGTTCGATCAGTTCGTGCAGCGTGTGGTCGGCTTCTGCATCCGCAACCGGGTTGCGGTGCTCCTCGTCACGGCGGTGATCACGGGGTTTATGGTCTGGGCAGTCCTGGGCCTGGAAATCGACTCCGACGTCACCAACCTTCTTCCCCGCAACCTGAAAATCATGGAGCTGACCGAGAAATACGGCCGCTCCAAGGACTCCGGTGAGCTGCTGCTGGCGGTGGAGGCCGACGATCCGTTCGGCCTGGAGAAGTTGAGTGCGCTGGAAAAGGCCATCCGCCTCATCCAAAGCCGCCCCGAGGTGACCGGCGCGATCCATCCCTTCAACATGATCGTTTTCGAGAGCGAGGACGGCAGGCTGCGCATGGCCCCTGCGGGCCCCGACGGCTGGGCGCCCCGCTCCCTCGAAGAGCTGGAACGCTTCCGGCGCCGGCTCGCCGACAATCCCCTGGCCCGCAACCTCCTGCTCTCCCGGGACGGCCGGCAGCTGGGCGTCGTGTTCCCGGTGAAACTGGCGGAGCAGTACGGGAGCCTGATCGCCGCGGTCGACGAGGCCGTCCGTCCGCTGAAAGCCTTCTACCAGGTGTACCTGACCGGGGCGCCGATCATCATGCAGACCACGCGCGACGCCCTCTTGCACGACGTGCCCAAGTTTCTGGCCCTGAGCTTCCTGGTGATTCTGATCGTGCTGTTCCTCTCGTTCCGCTCGGCGCGCTCGATCCTCCTGCCGCTGATCGTGGTCGCCCTGGGCACCCTCTGGACCGTGGGCACCATGGTCCTGGCCGGCTTCAAGCTGACCGTGGTGAGCATCATGACCCCGCCGCTGGTGCTGACCCTGGGCAGCTCTTACAGCATCCACGTGCTCAACCAGTACTATCGCCAGGCCCATCACGCCGACAACAAGCAGTGGATCGCCCGCGCGGTGAGCCTGGTGAACGCCACGGTCTTCCTGGCCGCCCTGACCACCATCATCGGCTTCGGCAGCCTGGCCACCGCCACCCTGCGGCAGATCCGGCAGTTCGGCGTCGCCACTTCCATCGGGATCTTCTACTGCATGCTCCTGGCCGAGCTTTTCCTCCCCGCCCTGCTGTCCTTCGGGCGCAACCCCAGCCCCGCCGAGCGGCAGCGGGTCCTAACGGGTGCGATCGCCAGGAGCATGGAACGCCTGGCCGCCTGGGTGATCCGCTGGCGCCTGGCCATCCTGGCCGTGGTCCTTCTGATCGCGGCCGGCTTCGGCCTGGCCCTGGGCCACGTCAAGTACCAGACCAACTACCTGGCCTACTTCCGCAAGTCCGAGAAGCTCATCCAGGACAGCCGGGCCGTGGTGGAAAGCTTCGGCGGCTACACCAACATCTTCCTGACCCTGGAGGCGCCCGGCGGCCGGAAGAACTACTTCCTGGACCCCGAAGTGCTGGCCCGGGTGGCCCGCTTCGAGCAGGCCGTGGCGGCGGATCCCGACGTCTCCTACGTGTTCTCCTTCACCACCCTGCTGCGCCTGATGAACCAGGCGCTCACCGGCGAGGCCAGGGTCCCGGAAAAACGGGCCCCCATCCTGCTGGCCTCCCGCTACGTGCGGGCCATCGCCGCCTCCCCGTACGGCAGCTCACTGGAGATCCTGCCCGCCAACCAGGACTTCAGCCGCCTCAACTTCGCGGTGCGGGTGTTCGACAGCCAGACCCGCTCGGTCATCCTGGAGCCCAGGATGAAGCAGCTGCTCAAACGCCTGGAACGGCTCATGGACGAGAACCTCACCGGGATGCCGCGTCCCCAGCCCTGGGGGCGCTCCATGGTGCTGCTGTACATCTCCGAAATCCTGGCCCGCGACCAGGTCTGGTCCGTGCTCAGCTCCATCGTGCTGATCTTCCTGGTCACGGCCCTGGGGTTCCGTTCCTTCCGCCTGGGGGCCATCACTCTGATCCCGCTGCTGGTGGGCATCATGCTGAACTTCATCTTCATGATCCTGCTGGACATCCCCTTCGACGTGGTCACGGTCATGTTCTCCAGCGTGGCCATGGGCGTGGGCATCGACGACTCCATCCACCTGATCCTGTGGTACCGGCGGCAGCTCAAGGAGTTCCCGGACCCGGCGGAGCGGCACAAGGCGCTGGCCTGCACCCTGGCGATCGCCGGCCGGCCGATCGTGCTCACTTCCCTGACCATCGTGGCCGGTCTGGCGGTCCTGGTATTCTCGCGTTTCATGCCGATCCTGTATTTCGGGATGCTGGTCAGCCTGGCCCTGTTCACGACCACCTTGGGGGCGCTGATCATACTGCCGGCGGTGCTCTCCTTGGAGATCAAGAAGAAAGCCGGGGTTCCCGCCAGATCCAGAAGCCGGTGAGCGCTGCCTGCCCTTCGCGGCACAGCGCTCCGGCGTAGCCTCGGGCGGGCCGCAGGTCGACCAACTGCCAGGCCTCCCCGCCCTGCTGCGGTGTCCACTGCGGGCAGCGCCGCAGGAACTCCAGGATGCCCAGGCCCAGCGCCTTGGCGGCCGCCTCCCGGCGGGTCCACAAGCGGAAGTAGGCCCGGCGCCGCGCGGCGCCCCGCAGGCTCCTCACCTCTTTCCGCTCCTCCTCGCCGAAGAAACGCCCCACCACGTCGTCCAGGAAGGGCACGGGCCGCAGCTTCTCCACGTCAACCCCCACGCGCACCCCCCTGCCCACGGCCAGCAGCGCCAACCCGCCCGAATGCGACAGGCTGAACTCCAGCTCGCCGCCCAGTTCCCCGGCCAGGCGCGGCTTGCCCCGGCCTTCCAGCAGGGGGACCCGCCGGGGGTCCATCTCCAGGCAGGCCCCCAGCACGCCCCGCAGTGCCGCGCGCGCCACCAAGGCCCGGGCGCGGGCGCCCGGCCGGCGGTAGCGTTCGCAGCGGGCCAGGTCCTCCTCGGGGAGCATCGCCGCCAGCCTGCGGGCCCGGCCGGGCCCCAGGGCCGCCGGCAGGTCGGCCCGCCACACGTGCACCTCGCCGGGGGCCGGCGCGGGGTACCGGGGCGCCCGGGTCCAGCGCGGTGCCAGAAGGGTCAGAAGCGCAGGCCCGCCATCAGCTTGGGGTACAGCAGCAGGCTGCCGCTGGAGAAATTCAGGGCCCAGGGGGTTCCCCTGTGCAGCGGGGTCTGCTCGGTGGTGCCCGGGATGTAACCGTCGAGCAGGACGCCGCCGAACAGGCCCAGCGACCTGAACACCTTCAAGCCCACCAGGAGCCGCGCCGTGGGGAACGGCGTGGAGTAGGTCAAGCCGAGCGGGTCGCCCTCGAAGACCTGCTGCACGCTCAGGTCCGTCTCCACGGAGAAGGGACCCATGGGCACGTGCAGGCCCAGCCCCAGGCCGGCGGAAAACAGCGACGGGGAGCCGGCCAGCTGAAGCCCCCCGTACAGGAGGGTGTACAGGACGCCGCTGGACATCTGCAGGCCAACGTAGCCGTACCCGCCCTCGGTGACCCAGCCCGACACGCTGAACCTGCCGTCTTCCGTGACGCTCACCAGCCCCACGGGCAGCCCGTGCACGCTGCGGGCGATGTTCACCAGCCCCACCTGTGTGCCCCACACCTCGCCCGCCACGTTCACCAGGCCCACCTGGGCGCCCCGCACGTCCCCGCCAATGTTGACCAGGCCCACCTGGGCGCCGGCCACGGAGGAGGCGCGGTTGAACACGCCGGCCAGCTGGGCGCCGGCCAGCGGCCCGTCCGTCAGGTTGAACAGGCTGGCCCGGAGCCGGCCGCGGCCAGGCCGCGGGAGGAGCCTTCGTTCATGTTGAACACGCCGGCGGTCTGAAGGAAGGAAGAATCGCCCTGCACGAAGTTGAACACCCCCGCTGCCTGGAAGGCCCGCGTGGCGCCGGCTACGATGTTGAAGACCCCCGCGGATTGGTAGCCGGCCAGGTCCCCGCCGAGAATGTTGCCGACCCCGGCCAGCTGCGCGCCGCGGACCTCGTGCTCCGTGAAGTTGAGCATCGCCCCGAGCTCCGCCCCGTGGATCGCCCAGGAGCTTCCGGCCAGCAGGTTCAGGGACAGGGTGTGCACGTGCCTGCCCGGCCCGGCGCTGGAGATGCCCGGCAGCACGCTCACCGCGAATGGCACGCTCAGGACTTCCGGCGCCGGCGGAATAGCCGGCTCTGTCGCCCCCCCCAGCCCCCCGCTCAGGGGCTCTTCGGGCGTCGCCGCCGGCTCATCGGCCGCCGGAGGCCCGCTTTGCGGCGCCGCAGGCTGATCGTCGCGATTGAACCACTTCTCCGCCCGCTGCCAGAAACCTTCCTCCGGGTCCAGCGAGCCCTCCGGGAACGCTCCGCCCTGCTCCTCGATTTCCTCATCCCCGCGGGACACCGTGGGCTGGCGCTTGGCCGGGGCGAACTGGCGCAGGCCAATGACCACGGGGCGGCCGGGGCTGACATTCGCCGTGGCCTCGTAGAGACGCTTCCCCTGCTCCAGGGTCACCCGGTACTGGCCGGCGGGCAGGCCCAGCCCCACGACCAGACTGGGCTCCTTGGCCAGCTCCGCCACCAGCCGGCCGGCGGCATTGCGCACGAACAGGCGGCCCTGCACCCCTTCATCGAAGCTCAAGATGCTAGCCGCTGCGCGCAGGTCCGTGAGGGTCAGGTCGCCGGTGCCCGTGAGCTGGATGTTGTACGAGGGGTGCTGCGCCCCGCCCTGTGTGTTCTCCGTGAGGGCAAGGGTTTCGTTGAAAGCGAAGTGGTAGACCTCGTTGAGCGAAACCTGCCCGTCGCGGGTGGAGTCCGCGGCCCCGCGCAGCCCGGAGATCAGGAAGTGAGTGAAGAACGAGCCATTGATGCGGTCGGATTCCTGCGCCGCCTCGTCCGCGGAGCTGGAAGAGATGTAGGCGTGACCCTGCATCGAGGAGGATTCGTCCAGCAGGAACGGGGGCTGCCGGGTGCCGCCTTTCAGGCGGGTGAAAGCCCCCGATGAACAGGAGTCCAGGATGGCGATGTTCACGTCCGCCTGGACCTCCTGGATCGCGGCCTTCAGCTCGGGGTAGCCGAAACGCTCCTCCCCGAGCAGCAGGCCCTGCTCGTCGGAATGCCCCGAGTAGTACACCAGCAGCTCCACCCGGCGGGAGCTCTCGCGCACCGCCTGGGCCCGCTGCCGGGCCTGGCGGAAGCCGAACTGCACGTCCTCGGCGGTGGGGGCCAGGAGCACCAGGCTGTCCTCCCCGGACACCCCGCCCAGCTCCTGCATGACCCCGGCCATGGCCCGGGCGTCCTCCTCGGCGTAGCGCAGGGTCACCCGCCCGTGGCCCCCGTTATTGGAGCCGATGTACAAAGCCAGGCGCCGCAGCGGCAAGGTGGTGTCCCCGGCGGCGAAAGCCGCCATCCCGGCCACGCCGAGGACCACGATCCACAGGAAGCGTTTCATCTTCGATTCCTCATTTCTTGGCCAGCAGCACGGACCATTGTTCCAGGCCGGCCGGCAGCCCCAGGCTGGCCTGGCGCGCCTGCCGCGGGTCGGAGGCCAGGCGGCGGCCGGCGCTCAGCACATCGGCTACTGGCGGCGCCCGGTCCGCGGTAACCAGGAAAAACCGCTCGAAACCGGGGGCATCGTCCAGCTGATAAGCGTACTCCAGCATCGTTTCCCCCTGGCCCGATAATTGGCTGGGAGAGTCGGGGCTGGCGGGGAAATGCAGGGTGAGCACGCCCCTGCCGTCGATCGAGAAGATCACTCCGTATTTCCGCGCCGCCGCCACGTAACCGATCTGCAGCACGTCCCCGGCGCGGATGCCGCTGCCCGCGGCCAGGGCCTCGGCCCCGCCGTCGGTCTTGCGGTAGATGACCAGGTGCGGGCGGGCGCCCTTCAGGCGGGTGATCTCGGTCCGCTCCCGCCGCGGGGCCACGGTGACCAGCAACACGCCGGCGGCCAGCAGCAGCACCGCGAAACCGGCCACCGGGGCCAGCCGGGGCAGGGACCAGCGGCGGTAAGGGGAACGCGCGGAGGCCTGCTCCTGCTTCTCCAGGCGCCAGCCGATGCGTTTGACCATGACCTCCGGCGGGTAGCGCTCCAGGATCTCGCGGTTGGAAGCCTGCAGCTCCGCCACCCGGGCCCGAACCTGCGGGTCCTCCCGCAGCTGCCTGGCCCGGGCCTCCGGCAGCTCGCCCAGCAGCAGCTGCTCGATCAATATATCGGGCACGCGGTCTTTCTTCATGTTCTTCCACCCTCCTCCAGGGTCAGGCCCTTGGCCCGCAGCCCCCGCAGGCGTTTGCGCACTCCGGACACGGACAGGCCCACCTGCGCCGCCGTCTCCTCCAGGGTCAGGCCGTCCACGTAATGCAGCATCGCCATGGTGCGCGTGGATTCCCGCTCGCCGCCGAAAAGCTGCTCCAGGAACGCAGCGGGCGCCGGAGCGCTCCTCGTGATCGTCCAGGCTGGCGACCGACAGCAGCAGCTCCTCGTCGTCCGGCCTGCGGCCTGCCGCCGCTCGCTGCGCAGGACGTTCAGGCACACGTTGGTGGCGATGCGGTACAGCAGGCTCGAAGGCCCCGCCGCCTCCAGCCGCTCGCGGTTGCGCAGCAGGCGGACAAAGGTCTCCTGCATCGCATCCAGGGCCTTGTCCTCATCCTTCAATAGTTGGCGGCAGCGGCGCAGTACCATGGGTCCATACTTCCTGTAAAGCGCCTCGACATCGATAGCCAAGGAACGTTACCTCCCTGCTATCTGTATAATATAACACGGCGGCGGCGGCCAGCTGTCACCTTCGGTTGACAGCCCCGGCCCGCTTGCCTATCATCGGGGCGGAAGCTGACGGGATCTGGTGGTCCCCGCGGTCTTCAAAACCGTCGGCCGCGCCAACGCGCGGCGGCAGGTTCGATTCCTGCCTCTTCCGGAAATGAGCGAAACCGACCTCTCCCGACTGCCGCAGATCGAGCGGCTCCTGTGCAATCCGCGCCTGGAGCCCTGGATCGGGCGGCTGAGCCGTCCCCTGGTGGCGCGCCTGGCCTCCGAAACCGTGGCCTCCTTCCGCGAGTCGCTGCGCGCGCGGCGAGCCGGTCCGCCGCCCGCCATCGGAGCCGACGCTGGAGGAGGCCGTGCTGGCGGCAGCTGGAGAGCGCCTGCCGGAGCGCCGGGCGCCGGCGCCTAGGCCGGGTGATCAATGCCACCGGCGTGATCCTGCACACCAACCTGGGACGCGCCCCCCTGCCCGCGGAGGCCTGGAGCGCGGCCGCGGCCGCCAACACCGGCTACTCCAACCTGGAGCTGGACCTGGCCACCGGGAGGCGCGGCCGGCGGGGCGGCCTGGCCGCGGAGCTGGCGCGCTGGCCGTCGGGCGCGGAGGCCGCGCTGGTGGTGAACAACAACGCCGCGGCGCTGTTCCTGATCCTCTCCTGCTTCGCCCGCCGGCGGGAGGTGCTGGTGTCCCGCGGGGAGCAGGTGCAGATCGGCGGCGGCTTCCGCATCCCCGAGATCCTGGCCCTCTCCGGGGCCCGCCTGGTGGAGGTGGGCACCACCAACGTCACCACGGTCGAGGACTACACCGAGGCGGTGGGCCTGTACACCGCCATGGTCCTGCGTCGTGCACAGCTCCAACTTCCGCATCCGCGGCTTCACGCGAGAAGCCCTCGCTGGAGCAGCCTGGCCCGCGCCCTGCCCAAGGACGTGATCCTGGCGGTGGACCAGGGCTCCGGCGCGCTGGCCGACGGCGTGCGCGGGGAGCAGGCCGCGGGCCGCTACCTGGCAGGCGGCGCGCACCTGGTGTGCTTCTCCGCGGACAAGCTGCTGGGCGGCCCGCAGGCCGGGACTGATCGCGGGCAGGGCCGACCTGATCGCAGACCCTCTCCCGCCACCCCCTGCACCGCGTGTTCCGCCCGGGCAAGACGGTGCTCTCGCTGCTGGAGGAATGCCTGGTGCGCCGCCTGAACGGCGGCTCCGGCGCGGCGGCAGCCCTGTCCCTGGCTCCCGAGGAGCTGCAGCGCCGAGGGCGGCGGGTGCTGCGCGGGGTGCCCTCCGCGCGCGCCCGCCTGGTCCCCGCGGCAATGACCACCGGCGGCGGCAGCGCTCCGGACGAAGACTACCCTTCCCTGGCAGTGCAGCTCGACGGCGACGCCCAGGCGCTGCTGGCCGGCTTGAGGGAGTGGGAAACCCCGATCATCGGCACCATCGCTGAGGACAAGGTTCTCCTGAACCTGGCCACCGTCCTCCCCGAGGAGCTCCCGGTCCTGCGCTCCGCCCTGCAGGCCCTTCTCGGCTGATGCCCGTCATCGGCACCGCCGGGCACGTCGACCACGGAAAAAGCAGCCTGATCGAGGCCCTGACCGGCACCCATCCGGACCGTCTGCCCGAGGAGCGCGCCCGCGGCATGACCATCGACCTGGGCTTCGCCCACTTCCCGGGCAGGGGGGGGAGCCCATCGGGGTGGTCGACGTGCCCGGGCACGAGCGCTTCCTACGCAACATGGTGGCCGGGGCCTGGGGGCTGGACGCGGCGCTGCTCACGGTGGCCGCGGACGACGGCTGGATGCCGCAGTCACGAAGACCACACCCGGGTGCTGGCCGCCCTGGGAGTCCGGCAGCTGGCGCTGGCGGTGACCAAGAGCGACCTGGCCTCCCGAAGCGCGCGGAGGAGGTGCGCCGCGCAGGCGCTGGCCAACTGCGCGCGGCTGGGCTTCGCGCGAGGTCCCTTCCCTGGTGGTCTCCGCGCGCACGGGCCGGAACATCGCGGAGCTGCGCGACCTGCTGGTGGCGCTGGTGGAGGGCGGACTCGCCGGAGCTGGACTGGGGCCCGGAAGGCTGCCTGCTGTACGTGGACCGGGCCTTTCACGTGATTGGCGTCGGGGTGGTGGTCACCGGCACCTTGAAAGCGGGGACCCGTGGAGCGGGGCCAGGAGCTGCGCCTGCTGCCCGCCGGCCGGGCGGTGCGCGTGCGCGGCCTGCAGTCCTACTTCCGCGAGCAGGAGCGGGTCCTTGCCCGGCTCGCGGGTGGCCCTGAATCTGCACGGCGTGGAGCTGGGCCAGGTGCGCCGCGGCGACTGCCTGGTGGGCTCGCGGGCCGGAGCCTGGGTGGAACGGGAGCTGGGTGGCGCAGCCTCGGACCGGAGCCGCGGGCCGAGGCTCCCGGCGAATGGCCCCAAGGCCCAGGCTGCTCCCCCTCGCCGGTCCACCATTGCCGGCTCGAATGCAGCTGGAGGTCGCGCTGGGCACGCGGGCACCTACCCGGCCGGTTTCCTCCGGCTGGAGGAGGAGGGTCTGGTGCGGCTCGCGCTTCGCCGAACCGCCGGCCGCCTTCTGGAACCAGCCCTGCGTGTGCCTGCGCTCGGGCGGCAGCGAGATCCTGGCCGCGGCCCGGCTGTGCTGGCCCGGGAGCACGGACCGGCGGCTGCGCGGCGCCTGGCGGCGGCGCTGCGGGACCTGCCGCCGGCCCGGCGGCCGTCGGACTACGGCCCTGCTGCGCCTGGCCGTTCCGGCCGCATCCGCCGGCGCGAGCTGGCCTCCGGCGCCGATGCCGAGCCCGCCCGCCCAGCGGTTCGCCGGCAGGCACCGCGGCCCGCGGCGAGTGGCTGTTCCACTCCGACGAGCTGGAGGAGCTGGAGCGGGAGGTCGCTTCGCCTGGCCTCCCCTGCCGGCGGGGTGCCGCTCGGGGAGCTGGCCTCGCGGCTCGGGCTGGAGGCGGAGGCGCTCGGCGCGGTCACCGCGGCGATGGAGCGCGGCGGGCGGCTGGCCCTGCGGGGGAGCCTGGCCTTCCTGCCGGCCAACCCCGAGGCGCAACCTCTCGCCGTTCACCCGCGGCCTGTTGGGCGACCTGCGCCAGGCCGGGACGGCGGGCCTGGAGCCGGAGCGGATGAAGATCGCCGGGGCGCGCAAGGAGCTGGCCGCGCTGGCGCGGGCGGGCCTGGCCGTGTCCCTGGACGGAGCCATCTTCTACGCCGCGGAGACCTACCTCAGCCTGGTGCGCGCCGTCCTGGCCGGAAGGCCCGCCGGCGCGCTGCTGCAGATCGCCGAGGCCCGGGCGGCCAGCGGCCTTTCCCGTAAATACCTCATCCCTCTTCTGAACCGCATGGAGACCGACGGCCTGGTCAAGCGCGAGGGGGACGCCCGCCGGGTCAGGCGCCTGCCGGACTGAACAGGCGGCGCCGGGACAGGCTCACCGCGGCCAGCAGGCCCGCCAGGAGTCCGGCCACGATCAGGTAGGCGCCGCGGATGCCTACGGCGTCGGCGACCGTGCCCAGCAGAATGGGGAAGACCATGCCCCCCAGGGACACTGACGGCGAACAGCACCCCGCTCACTACCCCGGGGCAGTCCGGAAAGACCTCCGTGCCGTTGGCCATGAGCAGGGGGAACACGGGGGCGGTGCCCAGGCCGTAGGTCAGGATGGCGGCCAGCTTGAGCGGGAGCCAGGGGCCGCCAGGAAGGCGGCCAGGCTGGCCAGGGTCAGCGCCAGGCCGCCCTGCACCAGGCGGCGCGCCGGCCAGACCTTCACCAGACGCGAGGTCGCCAGGCGCCCGCCGATCATGCCGAGCAGGTACAGGCTCACCACCGCGCTGGACAGCCGCAGGCCCACGCCCAGGTCCGTGCGGAAGTGCTCGGCCAGCCAGAAGGAGAAACCCAGGTCCGGCGCCACGCAGAAGAAGATCAGCGCGGCGCTCCACCAGCACCCGCGGGCTGGCCAGCACGCGACGCAGCGCCCCCCGGCCGCGGCCGGGCCTGCCGGGCCGCCGGGCAGCCGGATGAGCAGGATCCCCAGGAACAGCAGCAGGGCCAGCCCCGCCACCTGGGCGAAGGGCCAGCGCCAGCGCCCGGGCTGCTCCGGCGGCCTGAGGTTGGCGGAGACCAGCAGCGGCGCGGTCAGGCTGCCCAGCGAGGAGAACATGGTCTGCAATGGAAAGCAGCTGGGCGCGCCGCTCGGGGAACATGTCCAGCATGATCGACTGGCCCACCACCCCGGCGGGGCTCCCGAACAGGCTGAACAGGAAGATCGCGGCCAGGATCCAGCCGTAGGAGGGCGCCAGCAGTCGCGCCCGCTCAGGCCCAGGGCCATCAGCAGCGCGATGCCCGCGAACAGCGGCCTTGCGGGGCAGCCGTGTCGGCAGCCAGGCCGCCCGAGGAAGGTGCCGAACAGCGAGCCCAGCGAGAGCATGGTGAAAAACAGGCCCGCCTGGGTGTAGCCGATGCCCAGGTCGGCCAGGATCGCCGGCACCGAGGGGCCGAGCAGGCCGATCACCAGCACCCAGAGGAAGTTGGAGGCGAAGGCCAGGTAGGGCATGCGCGCCGGCTACAGGTGCGCCAGGGCCTGCTTGGCGGTCCACCCCTCGTGCACCATGCCCACCATGGCCTCCACCATGGCCTTGGGCTGCGGGTGCTGCCAGATGTTGCGCCCGATGGCCACCCCCGCGGCGCCGGCGGCGAGGGATGCCGTGCACGGTCTCGAATACCTCCTCCAGGGTGTCCATCTTCTCCCCGCCGAGGATCACGATCGGCACCGGACAGCCCTCCACGACCTGGTGGAAGCTGTCCGGGTCCCCGGTGTAGTAGGTCTTCACGATGTCCGCCCCGATCTCCTGCGCCGCCCGGGAGGCCAGCTTGATGCCCTCAAGGTCGCCGGACTTCATGTCCTTGCCCTTGGCCATGGCCTCGATCATCAGCGGCAGCGACCAGCGTTCGCAGGCGTCGGCGGCCAGCGAGGCCTGCCGGGTGAACTCACCCTCGCGCGGGTGGCCGAACTTCACGGTGACCGCCGCGCCGCTGGACCCGTAGCTCAGCGCCGTCTCCGGGCTGGAGATCATCTCCTCCTCGAAGCGGCCGCCCAGGGTGGTGAAGCCCCCGGTCAGCCGCAGGATCAGGGACATGGAGCGGTCCCATTCGCCGATGGAGGCCTTCACGAAGCCCCGCGTGGTCAGGATGGCGTCCGCGCCCCCCTCCAGGCAGGCCCGGATGAGCGGCGCCGGCTTCAGGATGCCCTGGATGGGGCCGGCGATCCCGCCGTGATCGATGGCCACGATGACCGACCTGCCGTCGGCCTTGCGGAAGATCGAGTTCATCCGGATAGCCTTGCCTGGGTTCATGCTTCCTCCTTGAACTGCAATTGGGAAAGCGCCGCGAAGACGTCCTTCAGCCCCCGGTAGGACTGGCGGTACAGACGGAACAGCTCGCCGTACGGCGCCGCCAGTTCCGGGCGCGGCTCGTGCACCTTGCGGATGCGCACCAGGGCTTCCGCGGCGGCTTCCAGGGAGCGGTGCAGCCCGAGTGCGTACAGCCCCACGATGCCGTCGCCCAGCAGCTCCGAGTCCAGGATCTCGGGCACCAGGATGCGCCGGCCGGTGATGTCCGCCCGGATCTGGTTCCACAGGGGGCTGCGGGCCTGCCCGCCGGTCACCCGCATTTCCTCGATGGCCAGGCCGCTCTCCCCCATGACCTCGATCACGTCCCGGATGGCGAAGCCCACGGACTCCACCACCGCGCGGGACATCTCCGGACGGCCGTGGTTGGCCGTGAGCCCGATGAAGGAGCCGCGGGCGTACGGGTCCCACAGCGGCGTGCGCTCGCCGGCCAGGTACGGCAGGAAGATCAGGCCCCGCGCCCCGGGGGGCACCTGGCAGACCTCCTCGAACAGCCCGTCGTAGTCCTGGGCCTGCCCCGCGGCGGTGTTCCGGAACCAGTCCAGCGCCTTGCCGGAGGTGGAGATGATCCCCGACACGTTCCAGAAGCCCTCGATGATGTGCGGAAGGCAGAGCAGGCGCCGGTCCTCGACAGGGGCCAGGGTGCAGAGGTTGACCCCTTCGGAGGTGCCGGCCCGGTCGCAGGCCCGCCCCGGCGCCGTCGTGGCGGTGCCCAGCAGGGTCATGATGAAATCCGGGCCGCCGGCGAACACCGGGGTGCCGGCGGGGATGCCCAGCACCTCCGCGGCCTCGGCCCGCACCCGGCCGATGCCGCGCCCCCGGCCGGACGAAGGGGGGGAACTTGCGCGGGTCCATGCCCAGCTTCTCGATGGCCTGCCGCGGTCCAGATGTAGGGCTGGAAGGGCTCGGAGGGCAGGACCGTGCAGGCCTCGCCGGTCAGGTAGAAGTCCACGAACTCCGGGCAGGCCAGGAAGTGGCGGGTGTCGCGGTAGACCCGCGGCTTGTGGCGGAAAAGCCAGAGGGCCTTGGGCAGGTAAAAAGAGGGGTCCACGTACCGCCCGGTGGCCTCGGCCGCCAGGCGGGCCTCCTCCACTCCCCGGCGGTCCAGCCAGGTCATGGCGAAGTCCAGGGGCCGGCCTTCGCGCCCCACGGGCACCAGGGTCGGGCCGTTGCCGCTCACCACCACGGCCCGCAGGGGGAAGCGGCCGAGCTCCAGCTGCGCGGCGGCCAGGGCCAGCGCCCCGATCCAGTTGTTGGCGTCCGCCTCGTGGCGCAGGTGCTCCGCGCGGTCGGACAGGTGCACGGGGACCTCGGCCCGGGCCTCCAGCCTCCCCGCCTCGTCGAACAAGCCTGCCTTGAGCGCGGTGGTGCCGATGTCGACGGCCAGGACCACGCCCTACCCCGCCTTGTGCTCCAGCAGCACGCGGTAGGTGGCCGGGCTCATCGCCGCCTGCAAGCCCTCGATGATGCCCTGCAAAACCGGTGAAGGCGCTGATCAGCGGGGCCACCTTGACCTTGCGGAAGCCCAGCAGGCGCACGGCCTGCAGGAAATCGTGCTCCGTGCGCCCCTCGCTGCCGGTGATCAGGGTCTGCTCGCGGTGCACGGTGTTGGCGTCCACGGGCAGGGCGGGGCGGTCGCTGTAGGAGGTGTAGATGTTGATTCTTCCATTCTTGGAGACCGAGTCCACGGCGGACTTCAGGGCCTCGTGCGCGGGGCTGGTGACCACGCAGGCGTCCGCGCCCCGGCCCTCGGTGTGCTCCTTGACGGCCTTGGGCAGGTCCTCGGCCCGGGGGTCCAGGCTCAGAAAGGCGCCCAGCTCCGCGGCCTTGGCGCGCCGGGCGGGGTCCGGATCGGAAACGAACACGCGCGCCCCGTAGCAGTGCGCCACCAGCAGGTGCATAAGCCCCATGGGCCCGGCGCCGATGACCAGCAGGTCCTCGGCCAGGCCCAGCCCTGCCTTCTTTAAGGAACGGATGCAGCAGGCCACCGGCTCGGCGAAGGCGGCTTCCGCCAGGTTCAGGCCGGCGGGCAGGGGGAACACCTGCTTGGAGGCCACGGCGATGTACTCGGCGAAACCGCCCAGCACCTTGCGGCCGTTCTGGAAACGGTTCACGCACAGGTTGGACTGGCCGGTGCGGCAGTAGTAGCACTCCCCGCAGCGGGTGACCAGGTCCAGGGCCACCGGGGTGCCGGCGGGGACGGACCCGAACTGCCCCCGGCCGGAGGAGGCCACCACCCCGGAGGCCTCATGCCCCGGTATCAAGGGAAGGGGCATCATCAGGGCCCCGCTGTAGAGGCGCTGCTCCAGGGTGCAGATGCCGCAGTATTCCAGGGTCACCAGCACCTCGCCGTCGCCGGGCACCGGGGTGGGGACTTCCTGCAGCTCCAGACGCTCGGGCGCGGTCAGGACTGCGGCTTTCATTGGCTCTCCTTGTAGAACTTGCACATGCCGGCGAAGCGGCACTCCCGGCACTCCTCCCCGGGGCAGGAGCGGAAGTTGCCCACCGCCTCCAGCTGCTCCACGTGCCACTCCAGCTCATGCATGTACTGCTCCAGGCGCAGGCGCCGGTCGGCGGCCTCGCGCCACTTCTCCCGGTAGCGCTCCAGCAGACGCCGGCGGCTCTTCTCGCCGCTGGGGTCCTCGCGGGCCAGCTCGAAGATCTCCCGGATCTCCCCCAGGGCCAGTCCGTAGCCCTTGAGCTGCTGCACCCGCTGCAGATGGACGAGGTCGGTGTTCGTGTAGCGGCGGTGGCGGCTGGCCCGCGCGGGGGGCGCCAGGATGCCCAGCTCCTCGTAATAGCGGATGGTGCGGATGGTGACTCCGGCCTGGCGGGCCAGCTCCCCGATCCGGCAGGTCCGTTCCCGGGGCCTGGCGGCGCTGTCCACGGTCATCCGGCGGCTCCCCAGAATCTAACGTAGAACGTGAGGATCACAGTAAAGTATTGCGGAAGCGCCGTCAAGACGGCCGGCTAAATCGAACGGATCTCCCGGCGCTGGAACACGATATAGGACACGCCGAAACAGAGCACCAGGATGGCCAGCAGGAAGAGGATCTGGGGGAAAACCATGAGCAGGCTCTGGTCCAGGGACAGGGGCCCGGCGAAGCGCGACAGGGAGATGTCCTCGTTGGGGCCTACGGCCACCAGGGCCGAGGCGGTTCGGCGCAGCGGATCCACGATCACGGCCATGCTCTCCAGGTACATGCGCATGGGCGAAATCAGGGAGAGGGTGCGTTCCAGCTCGCTGACCCGCATGACATATCCCGTCTGGGATTCCCCGGACAGGGGCGGGGCCGCGCCGGCCGCGGCGCTGGCGGCCAGGGGGATCAGGAAGGAGAAGAAGATCCAGGAGGCCAGGGAGGCCAGGGCGGAGGTGGTGATGGAGCGGAACAGGATCGAGAACAGGATGGCCACCCCCAGCCAGAAGCAGACGTACACCAGGCTCACCAGCAGGTAGAAGAAAATGCGGTACAGCTCCTCCACTCCCGGCACCACCCCCAGGGTGGTCAGGCCCAGTCCCGTGATGGCCAGCACGATGGCGGTCAGGGTGACGCCGATCACGAGCACCCCGGCCAGGAACTTGCCGTTGACTACGGCGTCGCGGTAGATGGGCTGGGCCAGCAGCTTGCTCAGGGTCCCCTCGTTCCACTCCCGGTTGATCGCGTCGAAGCCCAGGATCAGCCCGACCAACGGCCCGAAAAAGGCCACGAACTGCACCAAGGGAAAACCGATGCCCGAGGAGGTGAAAAGCATCAGGAACACGAAGGTCGGCTTGACCTCCCCCTCCAGGTCCTGAGCAATCTTCAACCCCGCCATGTACACCATCAGGATGCTCACCATGGCGATCAGGGAAAACAGGATCAGGAAGCGGCTGCTGGAGAAGTGGTCGGAGATCTCCTTGCGCGTGATGGCCCGCAAGGCGCTCATGTGCCGCTCTCCCGGAAATAGCGCAGGTAGATCTGCTCCAGGGTGAACTCCTCGCCGGCGAGCCCGAACTTGGCGGTGCGCAGCTCGGCCAGTGTGCCTTCGGCCACCAGGCGGCCCCCGATCATGATCCCGATCCGCGTGCAGACCCGCTCCACCTGCTCCAGCAGGTGGGAGCACAGCAGCACGGTCATGCCCTGCTCCCGGGCCAGGCGCTCGATGACCTCCAGCATCCGGGCGGTGCCGTCCGGGTCCAGCCCGATGGTGGGCTCGTCCAGGAAGGCGATGCGCGGCTGCTTCAGCAGAATCTCCGCCAGCCCCAGCCGCTGGCGCATGCCCCGGGAGTAGGCCCCGATCTTCTTGCTGGCCTCCCCCGCCAGCCCCACGGCCTGGAGGGCGGCTTCCGCGCGCTCCCCGGCCTCCCGCGCGGGCAGGTCGTTCAGCTCGGCGATGAAGGCCAGCATCTGGCGCGCGTCCAGGTCCCGGTAGAAGCCCATGTTCTCCTGCAGGTAGCCGACCTGGCGCTTGACCCGGATGGGTTGGCGGCGGGGGTCCAGGCCCAGAACCCGGGCCGTTCCCGAGCTGGGCTCAGTCAGGCCCAGCAGCATCAGCAGGGTCGTGGTCTTACCCGCCCCGTTGGGGCCCAGAAAGCCGAATACCGCCCCTTCGGCCACGCTGAGGTTCAGGCGGTCAACGGCAGCTTGAGCGCCGTAACGCTTGCACAAATCCCGCGTCTGGATCGCCGGCTCGCCGGGCATAGCGGGGCGGCTACCGCCGGCCCAGCCAGCGGAACAGCACCGCCAGCCCGCCGATCACCAGCACGATGAGGCCGATCCCGATCCAGCCGAATACGGAGGAGGCCTTGACGGTGACCCGAAACTCGATGGGCTTGGAGACTTTTTCCCCGTTGGCTTTCAGCTCCAGGGAGTAGTCCCCGACCAGGGACTTTTCGTGGGGAGTGACGATCACCTCAACCTGCCGGGTCTCCCCCGGCTGCAGGCCGTCCACCGCGTCCGGGATGAAATCCACGATCCAGTTCTCCGGCTGGAAGGAAAACAGCCCGATGTGGTTCTGCGGGGCCGTGCCCGTGTTCTTGATGCTGATCCCCAGGCGGGCCGGCTTTCCCTGCTGGGCGGACAGGGACAGCACGCCGGAAACGCTCTCCACCGCCAGGTCATAGGTGCCGGTGAGCACCACGGTCAGGGTGGTCTCGGCGAAGGCCGCCCCGGAGCTGATCCGCACGTTTACCGGGAACTCACCCGCCCTGGCCCCGGCGGGCGGCTTCACCTCCACGGTGAGCTTGCCCGAGCGCTTGGCCCGCAGCTGGAAGCTGGAGATGTAGCGCGGTTCGTAGGCCGGCTTGAAGTTGACCTCCCAGCCCTCGGGGCCGCGGGCGCTCAAGTCGAAGACGGTGTCCTCCTCCAGCTTGTTCTCCAGCTCCAGGGAGAACTCGTAGAAGACCTCCGAGGAGCCCCGCAGGATCGGGTAGGCGGTGGTCAAACCGATGCCCGCCGTGCCCCGGGCCTGATCCCGGCGGTCGCGCACCGTGGCGGAGAAGTTCTCGCCCAGACTGAGCTCCCCCGCCTGGGCTTCCACCCGGAACTTGTAGAGTCCCGCGCGCAGCTGAAGCGGCGGGGAGGCTTCGAAGCTCAGGGTCTTGGACTGGCCCGCGGGCAGGAAGACTCCGGTCACGATCAGCCCGGAGCTCTTGATCGCCGTGTTCCATCCCGCCGGCCTCTCGGCCACCCGCACGTTCACGCTCTGGTCCTCGGATCCCTTGTTCTGGAGGATCAGCCCCACGGTGATGGTCTCCCCCACGAAAACCTCCACCCCCGGGTATTCGAAGGCCAGCGTGACCCGGCCCTGCTGGGCGAAGGAGGAAGAGCGGAGAACGCCAGCAGCACGAGGCGCAGCAGCTTGGTTCGCGTCATCTTTTTTCCTGTTGCGCAAGGCTACGGGAAAGCGGGGCCCGAGGTCAAGCGGCCGGGGAGCGCGGGCGCGTGAACTTGACGCCCCTCGGGGCCGCTCCTATAATCGCACCGCAGGAGGTAACGAATGAATTTGATGGAACGCTTCCGCCGCCAGTTCGCCTTCAGCTGGGGGGTAGGCACGATCGAGTTCGGCGCCGGAAAGGTCGCCCAGCTGGGTCCGATCGCCAAGGGCATGAAGGCGCGCAACCTGCTCGTGGTCACCGACAAGGCGATCGCCAAGACCGACATCCTGGGAAAGGTCGAGGATTCCCTGAAAGCGGCCAAGGTCAGCTACACGGTGTTCGGCGAGGTGGAGCCCAACCCGCTGGACACGATCGTCGAGAAGGGCGCGGCCTGGCCAGGGAAACCAAGGCCGGGGCCGTCGTCGGCCTGGGCGGGGGCAGTTCCATCGACACCGCCAAGGGCATTTCGGTTATCGCCACCAACCCCGGCAGCATCCGGGACTACCAGATCACCTCCCCGGCGGACTTCCTGAAAATGAAGATCCACCCCCTGCCGCTGATCGCCATCCCCACGACCTCCGGCACGGGCACCGAAGGCAACTTCTGGTCGATCGTCACCCACACCGAAAAGTGGAACAAGATGGCCATCGGCGGCCCGCCGCAGTATCCGGGCGGGCCCTGCATCGCAGCCAAGGTGTCGATCAACGACCCGCAGCTCACCGTCAGCCTGCCGCCCTTCCAGACGGCCAGCACGGGGCTGGACGCCTTCGCCCACCACTACGACTCCTACACGGCCAACTTGGCGAACCCCATCTGCGACGCCATTTCCGAGTACAGCATCAAGCTGATCCGCAACTTCCTGCCCATCGCCTACACCAACGGCAAGGACCTGGAAGCCCGGGAGATGATGATGCTGGCCAGCCTGCTGGGCGGCATCTCCTTCGCCAACAGCGACTGCTCGGCCACGCACTGCCTCGGGGAGGCGCTGGGCGGCCTGTACGGCAACCCGCCCCGGCCGGTGGTGGCGCACGGCCTGGCCTGCGCCCTCTTCCTGCCCTGGTGCATGGAATACAACTGCCTGACCGACCCGGTGAAGCACGCCAACGTGGCCCGCTTCCTGGGCGAGGAGGTGAGCGGCCTGACCCTGAACGTGGCCGCCCACCGCTGCGTGGACGGGGTCAAGCGCCTGATCCGCTGCGTGGGCCTGCCCACCAGCCTGGAGGCCGTGGGCGTGAAGAAAGAGGACCTGCCGGCCGTGGCCGAGCGGGCCACCTGGAACGTGTCCGTGGACTCCAACCCGCGGCCGGTCAATTACGACGTGTTCCTCGATCTGCTGAACAAGGCCTATAAGGGCTGGTAAGCTTCCCGAGGAAAATAAGAGGCCCCGTTCACGGCGGGGCCTTCTTATTCGGATTACCTGCCACCGGGCTAATCCGGCCTGGAACCCGGCAGCTGCCGGCCTTATCCCCCCAGGTAGGCCTTCTTCACGTGCTCGTTGTCCAGCAGCTCCCGCGCGGGTCCCTGCAGGGCGATGCTGCCGGTCTCCAGCACGTAGGCCTGGTCGGCCAGGTGCAGGGCCAGCACGGCGTTCTGTTCGATCAGCAGCACCGAGAAGCCCAGCTCCTTGAACTGGCGGATGATCTTGGCGATCTCCTGGACCATGATCGGGGAGAGCCCCATGGACGGCTCGTCCATCAGGATCACCTTGGGCCTGGCCATCAGGGCCCGGCCCATGGCCAGCATCTGCTGCTCCCCGCCGCTCAGCGTCTTGGCCAGCTGCCCTTCCCTTTCCTTCAGGCGCGGGAAGTGCTCGAACACCTCGGCCATGGTCTTCTCCACGACCTTGCGGTCCTTCTGCAGATAGGCCCCGGCAGCCAGGTTGTGCCGCACGGTCATCAGCCCGAAAAGGCGCCGCCCCTCCGGGACATGGGCAATGCCCAGGCCCGTGATGCGGTGCGCCGGAAGGCCATCGATGCGCTTGCCGTCGAACCAAATCTCCCCCGCGGTGACCTTCTTCAGCCCCGAAACGGCCCGCAGGGTGGTGGTCTTGCCCGCCCCGTTGGCCCCGATCAGGGTGCTGATCATGGCCTTGTCGGCGGCCAGCGAGATCCCCTTGACCGCCTCCACCTTGTCGTAATGCACCCGTATGTTCTTTATCTCAAGCAACATAGTGCTCGCCTCCGAGGTAGGCTTCGTGGACGTCGGGATCCTTCTGGATCTGCTCCGGCGTGCCCTCGGCGATCTTCTCGCCGAAGTTCAGCACCGTGATCTTCTCGCAGACGCCCATGACCACCTTCATGTCGTGCTCGATCAGCAGGATGGTGATGCCTCGGTCGCGGATCTTGCGGATCAGCTTCATCATGGAGGCGCTTTCCTCCGGGTTCATCCCGGTCACCGGCTCGTCGAGCATCAGCAGGACCGGCTGGGCGGCCATCGCAATTCCGATGCCCAGGGCCCGCTGGTGTCCGTGCGGAAGGTTGACGGCCAGCTCGTCCTTCAACTTGGCCAGGCCCAGGAAATCGAGGATCTCCATGGACTTGGCCTCGTTCTCCCGCTCGTGCCGCAGGCTCGCGGGGGTGCCGAACAGCGAGCCGAAGAAGCTGTAGTTGGAGTGCAGGTGGCAGCCCACCATCACGTTGCGCAGCACCGTGAAGTGCTTGTACAGGGTGGTGGACTGGAAGGTGCGGATGATGCCCAGGCGGGCGGTGGCGTGCGGCCGCAGCTTGGTGATGTCCTGCCCTTTGAAGAAGAACCTGCCGTAGGTCGGGATGTAGACCCCGCTGATCACGTTGAACAGGGTGGTCTTGCCCGCCCCGTTGGGGCCGATCAGCCCGCGGATCTCGCCCTGCTCCAGGCTGAAGTCCAGCTCCCGGATGGCCTTCAAACCGCCGAAGTGCATGCTGACCTTTTGGATGTCGAGTAAGGCCATGGCTACTTCCTCCCCCGGCCGAAGGCTTTGGCAATGCTCTTCTGCGCGTCCTTGTCCTCGGGCAGCTTCCAGAGCTTCAGGCGCAGGCGTCTGGGGATGCTTTCCAGCCCTCCGGGCAGGAACAGCACGGTCAGGATCAGGATCACCCCGAAGATGATGATCCGGTAGAACTCCGTGGGGCGCAGCAGCTCGTCGATGACCGTCAGGAAGACGGCCCCCATGACCGGGCCGGCCACCGTGGAAAGGCCGCCCACGATGATGTGCACCAGGGCGAACTCCGAAGTCCAGATGTCGAAGGATCGGGGGTTGATGTAGGTGTGGTAGTGGGCGAATAACGCCCCGGTCATGGCGGCCAGGGCGCTGGCGATGGTGAACGCCGCCACCTTGTACTTCAGGGCGTGGATGCCCACGTGCGACGACAGGATCTCCGCCTCGTGGATGGACCAGAAGATCCAGCCCGTGCGGGTCTTGTTCAGCCGGTACACGACCAGCACGATCAGCACCATCAGGATCATGGCCAGGTAGTAGTAGGCCGTGCGGTTGGCGAAGTCGATCGGCCCGAGCTTCGGGGGCATGACCCGGAAAAGGCCTTCCCAGCCGCCGAAGAACTCGCGGTAGTAGGCGAAGATGCGCTTGATCACCTCCCCGACCGCCCAGCTGGCCATGAAGAAGTACACGGCCCGGGTGCGCATCAGCGGCAGGCTGACCGCCAGGGCGACCGCCGCGCCCACCAGGGCGCCGGCAAAGACGCCGAA
Organism: uncultured Spirochaetota bacterium; assembly: GCA_963736785.1. GTDB lineage: Bacteria > Spirochaetota > Spirochaetia > SZUA-6 > DRHE01 > MIBK01. The sequence goes on from CAVTQG010000032.1 coordinate 56,425, forward strand.
CCACAGGGGCAGCCCCAGGCGCAGGAAGAACAGCGCCGAGGTATACGCCCCGATGCCCATGAAACCGGCGTGGGCGAAGGACACGAAGCCCAGGCTCCAGATCAGCCACATGCTGGTGGCCAGGCAGATGTTGAAGAAGATCACGATGACCACGTGCAGGATGTAGAGCTCCTGGTTGACGATGAAGGGGAAGGCCAGCAGCAGCACGATGCCTGCCACCCACAGCAGCACGACCGGCCACGGGCTGCGCCGAAGGCTCAATTTGCTTGTGTCGCTCATAGCGCTATTCCCATTCCTGCCCGAACAAGCCGGAGGGCTTGAACACCAGGATCACGAAGATCGTGACGAAGCCGATGATGTAGGCCAGCTCGCTGGTGGCCAGGGTGGTGAGGAAGCTGTCGATGAAGCCGATGATGAAGCCCCCCACCAGCGCCCCCGGGACGCTGCCCAGGCCGCCCATGATCACGATCATGAAGGCCTTGATCGTGGCCAGGAATCCCATGCTGGGCACGATGAACATCAGGGTGCCCATCAGGCAGCCGGCCATGGCCGACAGGGCGCTGCCCAGGCCCATGGCCACCCAGTGGATGCGGCGGTTGTTGATGCCCTGGAGGCTGGAGGTCTCCGGGTCCTCGGCCACCGCGCGCATGGCCAGGCCGATCTTGGTGCGCTGCAGCAGGAGCCAGAGGCCTATGATCAGCACCAGCGAGATGCCGGCGATCACCATCCTTTCGTAGGTCCACTCCGCGCCCGCAATGCGGATCTGCCCGGTCACGAAGCTGGAGATTCCCCGGATCACCGCCCCGAAGGCGATGATCCCGGCGCTGGAGATGATGAAGATGAGGGCCAGCGAAACCGCCAGGGAGTACAGCATGTCCTTGCCGTGCAGGGGGCGGAACAGCAGCAGCTGCAGGCCGGCGCCGAAGAAGAAGATCACCACGGCGCTCATGACGAAGCCCGCCCAGTACGGCAGGTGCCACTTGTCGAACCAGTAGTACAGGAAATAGGCCCCGAGCATGTAGATCTCGCCGTGGGCGTACTGGATGATGCGCATGACCCCGAAGATCAGGGTCAGCCCGATGGCGATCAGCCCGTAGATCAGCCCGAGGGTGACCCCGGTGATGGCCATCTGGACGATCAGTTGGAGATTCATCTTCAACACCTCGCCATGTCGCCGTATTTAGAAACCAGCCGGTGCCTCGAGGCCACCGGCTGGCGATCTACAGTTGGAACGAAAAACGCTCTCTTACAGAGCGGCGATAGCGGCTCAATCGTACCCCGGCGGCAGCTCCGGAAAGCGCACGTCGGCCAGGAAGCCCTTCTGCTTCTCGATCAACATCGTGTAGCAGTCGTAGACCCCCTGCCGCTTGATCCCGTACGCGCCGAAGCCCCCGTACCGGGCCGTGCCGACGTAGGTGTCCTTGAGCACCACGTCCTGCCAGGGCGGCGGCCACCTTGGTGGTGTCCTCGAAGGTCCCGGCCTTCGAGATGGCCTCGGCCAGGGCGTACACCCACCAGGAGAGGTTGCCGGCGTACAGGTTGAACTCCCCGAAGCGCTTCTTGAAGCGCTCGCCAAGGTCTTTCTGCACCTGGGTCTGGGGCTCCTCCAGGGTGACCGGCAGCACGACCCCGTCGGCCTGCTCGCCGCAGACCTCCAGGATGGTCTTGGTTTCGGAGGCGCCGGGGGAAACCACCGGGCCCTTGAAGCCCAGCTCGCGGGCCGCCTTCACGATCGAGGCGGTGATGCCCGGGGGCGTGGGGCTGGTGATGATCATGTCGGGCTTCTTCTGCAGAGTCTTGGTGACCAGCGGGTAGAAGTCCGCAGTCTCCCACTGGAAGTACTCCACGCCCAGGTCCTGGACGTCGTAGTACTTCATCAGGCGCTGGTAGGAGTAGTAGCAGTCGTAACCGTCCTTGTCGTCCGGCCCCAGGAAGGCCGCGGTCTTGATGCCGGGGTACTTGGTTTTCACGAACGGCATGTAGGCGAAACCCTGCTCGTAGTCGGACATCTCGGAGCGGAAGTGGTAGGGGAAGTTCTTGCCGTAGTGCTCCAGGTAGCCCCAGCAGGCCACCGAGGAAATCACCTTGGCCGGCTCGGAGATCTCCAGCATGCCGATGGTGCTGGCCGCCGCCTGGTTGTAGATGAACTTCACCTTGTCCTGCTCGATAAGGCGCTTGGTCACGGTCTGGGCGTCGGCGGTGACACCCTTGGAGTCGTAGGCGATGACCTTGAGCATGTAGTTCTTGTTGCCGACCTTCACGCCGCCGCGGGCGTTGATGACCTCGGCGCCGTCCTTCCAGGCCTGGTCGGTGGAGATGCCCCAATAGGCCACCGCGCCGGTGAGCGGCACGCAGCCGCCGATCTTGATCACCTTGTCCTCGATCATGCCGGAAGGCGTCCCGCGCGAGCAGGCTCCGAAACCGACAAGCAGGACCAGCGCGAACAGCAGACCCGCTAGGCCGAGCATTGCTCTTCTCATCTGGCATTCCCTCCTTATGTTGTGATAGCTGCAGGTATTATTGACCGCACCCCAGGGTCTGTCAATCGGTAGTTTTCTCAACTGTTGAAATATTGCGGCCACCGGCCGTCAGGACGCCTCCCGGGCGAACATCCCGACCAGGGAATCGTACAGCCCGACGTACTTGGCATAGTGCGCGGCATAGGCTCCCGCGTGGGCCGGGTCGGGTTCGTGGCGGCCTTTGACCTGGACCATGCGCGCGCAGGCCTCCGCCAGGCTCGGAAAAAGTCCCACCCCCACCCCGGCCACGATCGCCGCGCCCAGGCAGGCGGCCTCCTCGTTCTCCATGGTCAGCACCGGGCGGCCGGTAAGGTCCGCCTTGATCTGGTTCCAGACCGCGCTGCGGGAGCCCCCGCCCAGGCCGCGAATCTCGCTCACCCGGATGCCCAGCTCCTCCACCACCTCGATATTGCGGCGCACGATGCAGGCGATGGCTTCCATTATGGCTCTGGCAACATGGGCCTTGGTGTGCCGCAGGGTGATCCCGTACAGGACGCCCTTGGCCTTGGGGTTGGCCTCCGGGGCCATGGCCCCCTGGAGGTGCGGCAGCATGACCAGGCCCTCGGCACCCGGCGGCACCCGGGCGGCCTCCCGCCCCAGCAGTTCGTAGGGGTCCCACCCGGCCAGGGCTCCGACCTGGATCTCGGGCTGGCAGAACGTGTCCCGGTACCACTTCAGCACCATGCCGCCGGTGGTGAAGGTGTGGGCCATGTAGGTGCCGGGGATGCCGTGGTAGTGGCAGGGCATCCGGCCCTTGGGGTCGAGCACCGGGTGATCCACCGTGGCGCAGATGGCCAGCGCGGCGCCGGTGTTTTCGGAGAACACGCCCGGCCGGATGTTGCCAACGCCGATGGCCCCCGCCGCCTGGTCCAGAGCGCCCGTGCACACGATTGTGCCAGGGTCCAGGCCCAGCTCCCCGGCTGCCTTGGGAAGAAGCGCTCCCACCGGCTCGCCGGACTCGCGGATTTCCGGCAGGCGGTCCCCCTCGATTTTCAGGCGGGCCAGCATGTCGGGCCACCAGCGCCGGGTGTTGATGTCCCAGTAGACCGTGGAGCAGATCAAGGAGCCCTCGCAGGCGTACTTCCCGGTCAGGCGGTGCAGGAAATAGTCTTCAATCAACAATACTTTCGCGGCCTTGGCAAAGACCTCCGGTTCGTTGCGCTGGACCCAGAGCACCTTGGCTGCCGGCCAGGTGGGCACGATGCTCACCTGCCCGGTGATCCGGTAGGTATCCTTTTCGGGGAACTCCCGGTTCAGCTCCTCGGCCTCCTTCTGGGCGCGGTTGTCCAGCCAGACGATGGCGTTGCGCAGGGGCTGCCCGTCCCGGCCCGCGAAGATCAGGGTTTCCCCCTGGGCGGAAATCCCCAGCGCCCGGATCGAGGCCGGCTTGACCTTGGATGCAGCCAGCACCTCGCCTACCCCGCTTTTGAACGCCTGCCAGTAGGTTTCCACCGGCAGCTCCACGGCCAGGGTGCTCGGCGTGAGCAGGGTGTACTCGTGCGTAGATGAGGCCAGCACCCTGCCTCCGGCGTCGAACAGGGCGACCTTGATGGCCGTGGTGCCCAGGTCCACGCTCAGGATGTGGTCCATGCCTCACTCCGACGGGGCCATGCTCCAGCTGATCACGGCCTTCTCCTCGCCGATGTTGATCAGGGTGTGCGGCACCCCCTCGGGCATCAGGATGATGTCCTGCTCATGCAGCTCGAAGTACTCGTTGCGGTCCGGCACGTGCAGCATGACGCGCCCGCGGGAGACGAAGAAGATCTCGTGGCTCTTGGCGTGGCCCTTGTCCACGGTCCCGCGCTGCCCCGGCAGCAGGGTCGAGGTCCCGAAGGTGATCTTGCCGGTCTTCAGGTATTCGCGGCAGTGCTCATCTCCGTCCATGAAGCCGCGCGCCTCATTCTTGCGCACCACCTTGATTTCCATCCGCTACCTCCTCAAGTAGTCCAGCACGACGGCCATCTGTTCCCGGAAGCTCCCGCCCGGGACGAACTTCTGGTCGAAGAACGCGCTGCCGATGGTGAAGGCCCAGGGTTGGATGCGCTTCATCACGTCCAGGCGCGGGAAGCCGTCGATGCTGCCCGCCAGCACCACGGGGACCCGCACCCCGCGCACGAAGGCCTCGGCCAGGGCCTCCGCGTCGGCGGTGTAGCGGTAGGCCAGCAGGTCGAAGCCCGCCACCCCCCGATCCTGCATGCGCCGCCCGTCGGCCACGATCTCGGGGATGGACCCCTCCAGGATGCTGGGGTGGCCGCTCACCTTGCCGGCGAAGGGGAAGAACTTCGTGGCCTTGCCCTCCATCAGCCGGAACACCGAATCGTAATACACGGTGCCCATCAGGTAGTCGAAGCCGCAGTCCAGGGCCAGGCGCGCCCCGTCCAGGCATTCCTTCTCGCTGAGGCTCACGACCTCCAGGAAGGTGGTCTTGCCCTTTTCCCGCATGTGCTGCACCAGGCGCTTCATGTTGGGCTTGGGCAGGCCAACGTCCTTGAACCCCCAGAAAGCCGAGGGCAGGTCCGCGCACTGGTCGAAGACCTCGAAGGAATTCTTGACCGTTTCATCCTCGTACGTGAGCATGGTGATCAACTGGGGCGCCATCGTTCTCCTCCAATTGTGCAAGGATATCCGCCGCGCCGCTCGCGCGTCAACTCAAGGGCCAGGGCGTGACCCGGCGGAGCAGCTCCCGATAGTCCTCCGCCTGCCCGCGCCGGAGCTCCGCGCTCCAGCCCAGGCAGCCCGCCAGGCCGTCCACGACCGCATCCACCGCGTCCAAGCCCTGGTGCTCCAGGAAGCGCAGCTGGGTGCGCCGGACCAGGAAGTCGGCCGCGCTGCGGCACATTTCCCGCTCGACGGCGTAGCGGATTTCGGCCCGCACGTACGGCCGGCCCGCGACGATCCGCCCGCCCAGCGCGGGGTCCTGCCGGACCTGCGCCGCGACCTCGGCGGCGGAGGTGCCATAGGCGGAACACAGGTGCCGGCAGCAGTCCGGCGGCAGGCCCGAGAGGCGGCCCAGGCGCGCGGCCTCGCGGTCCAGCCAGGCGCTGAAGCCGCCGGCAGCATCGCGGGCGCGGTCGGCGGAAGGGCCTTCCAGCTCCGGGGCGCCGTGGTAGGCCCGCTCCGCCGTCTGGCAAGGGCGCAGCCGCAGCGCGGGGAAACGGGAGCGCAGGTCCTCCACGACCCGGTCGACCAGCTGCTCGGCCATGATCCGGAAGGTGGTGATCTTGCCGCCGGCAACGGTCCAAATGCCCCCGCGCGCCTGCCAGATGCGGTGGGTCCGGCTGGTGGCGCTTTCGCTCAAGGAGCTGCCCTGCGGCGGGGCCAGCAGCGGCCGCACCCCGGCATAGCAGGCCACGACCGCTTCTGGCCCGAACACCCCGGGCAGCGCCTTTTCCAGCAGGCCGAGGCTGTATTCCACCTCCTCCTCTGTGGTGGGCACCCGGTCCAGGGCCGCATAGCCGCTTACCGGGTAATCGGTGTCGGTGCAGCCCATGGCCAGATAGCCCGGGCGGAAGGGCACCAGGAAGTACAGCACGTTGCCGCCCACCGGCATGACCAGGGCCCTGCCGGCGGTGGCCTCGCTGCGCAGCACCAGGTGGATGCCCTTGGAGGGGCGCAGCACCGGATGCTCCTGCCCCGCGAGCCCCAGCAGCAGGTCCGTGTACACTCCCGCGGCGCTCACCACCGCGTCGGCGGTGACCTGCTGCTCCCCGGTCGGAGCGCCCGGGTCCTCGTCGCGGAAGCGCGCTCCGACCACCCGCCCGGAGGCGTTTTCCAGAAAGCCGATTACCGGGGCATGATTGGCGACCGCGGCCCCGGCCTGCGCCGCGGAGTGGATCACCTCCAGGTTGAGCCGGGCATCGTCCATCATCCCGTCCCAGTAGGAGCCGACCGCCAGGGGCGAGCGGCGCAGGAGCGGCATATCCGCCAGCACGCGGACGGGGTCCAGCATCCGCCCCGGCGCCGTGTTGTCGTTGCAGGCCAGCTCGTCGTAGCGCGCCAGGACCCCGGGAAGGGCACCGGCGTCGTACTCGGGCGAGTCCTGGTAGGCGGGCAGGATGTACTCCACCGGCCACGCCAGGTGGGGGCACGACCGGAACAGCCGCTTGCGCTCCAGGCTGGCCTCGGCCACCAGCTGCGGGTCGCTCCCCATGTACCGCAGGCCGGCGTGCACCATCTTGGAGCTGACGCTGCTGGTGCCCGCGGCGAAGTCCGTGCGCTCCAGCAGCGCCACCGATAAGCCGCGCAGGGCGCAGTCCCAGGCGATGCCCGCGCCCGTGATTCCCCCGCCGATCACCAGGACCTGGAAGTGCTTCCCGCGGATGCGCTCGAGGTTTTCGGCCCGGTCCAGGCCGCGGTACTCAGGCATAGTACCCTTCGGCCATGGGCCGCAGGCCGATCAGGAAGGCTCGGGCCTTGGGGGGCAGGGTCACCGCGAAAACCACCGACTGCGCCACGTCCTCGGCCTCCAGGAAGCCCTGCAGCGACGGGTCGCCGGGCGTGCGCCCGGTGCCGAAGGCGTGCTCGGTGTTCACCCCCCCCGGGGCGATGACGCTCACCTTCACGCCCTTGTCACAGACCTCCCGGTCCAGGGCCTTGGCGAAGCCGACCTGGGCGTGCTTGGAAGCGCAGTAAGCCGTCTCGCCGGGAAAGCCGAACAGGCCGGAAACCGAGGCCACGAACACGACCCAGCCCGCGCCGCGCTCCACCATGGGCCCCAGGAAGGCCTGGGTGAACAGGAAGGTGGAGCGCATGTTGGTGTTCATCATCCAGTCGTAGTCCTTCAGGGTGAGCTCGGAAAACGGGGCGTAGCGGGCGATGCCCACGTTGTTCACCAGGATATCCACCCGGCCGAAGCGCTCGAGCGCGGCCTGCCGCACCCGCTCCACGTCCTGTTCCCGGGCCGCATCGGCGGGGACGGCCAGTCCCCGCACGCCCCTGCCCTCCAGTTCCTTGACCAGGGAGTCCAGGGCGTGCCGATCGCGCGCGGTGACCGCCACGTCCGCCCCTTGCGCGGCCAGGGCCAGGGCGACCGCCCTGCCGATCCCCTTGCTCGCCCCGGTGACCAGGGCGACCTTGCCGGTGAGCTTCTTGTCCATGGGCGCCAGACTACCCGATGGCCGGTGAGAGGGTCAACGCGCGAGGTCAGGCTGGCGTGGCCTCCTGCTCCCGCGCGCGCGCGAACATCGGCCGCAGGCATTCGAACAGCCGCCGGTAATCGCCGTAGGCGCGGGCGTAGAGCTCCGCGGTCCGGGGGTCCGGCTCCAAGCGCTCCCGCGCTGCGGGCAGTTCGGCCGCGCAGGCGCGCAGGTCCGGGTGTATCCCGGCGGCCACCCCGGCCAGCATGGCCGCCCCGATCGGCGCCGTGTCCCCATCCGCCGCCAGCAGCACCGGCAGGCCGCTGGAGTCGGCGCGGATGCGGGCCCAAAGCGGGTCGCGGGCCGCCCCGCCCATCAGCTGGATGTGCCCGGCCGGCACGTCCAACTCCCATAGCCGCTGGATCACGTCGCGCATGGCGAACGCACACCCTTCCAGCACAGCCCGGGCCAGGTGCCCGGGTCCGTGACCCGCGGCCAGGCCGTAGAAGCAGCCGCGGGCCTCGGGGATCCACTCCGGCGCCATGGCCCCGCTCAGAGCGGGAAGGAACCGCACACCCTCCGCGCCCGCAGGCGCAGAGGCAGCCAGGACTGCCAGGCTCCGCGCGTCGGGCAGGCCGCAGACCTGGGCCAGCCAGGCCACCGCCCCTCCGGACAACCATCCCGGGTTCTCGATGAAGTACCAGCCGCCCGGGTAGCAGTGCGTCTCCACCAGCCCCGCCGGGTCCAGGCGCGCCTCGCCGCAGAGCGCCCCGACCACCTCGGCCGTCCCGGAGATGCAGGCCACCCCCCCGGGCTCGACCATCCCCGCCCCCAGGGGGCTGGCATAGTCGTCCCCCGTGCCTACCGCCACTGGGGTCCCCCGCCTCAGGCCGGTGAGCCGGGCGCCCTCTTCGCCGAGCACGCCTGCCGGTTCCTCCGCCCCGGCGATCCGAGGCAACTGGCCGCGGGAAAGGCCGAAGGCCTCCAGGAACCCGGGGTCGTAGTCCTTGCGGGCCAGGCCGTAGAGCATGCTGATCGAGGCCAGGCCGTGGTCCCATACCCGCTCCCCCGTGAGCCGATCGACCAGGTAGGAAACCGGCTGGTGGAAACAGGCCGCCTTCGCGCACTCCGGGGCCTGCTCCTTCAGCCAGCGCGCCTTGGCCGCCAGGTGCCCGGGGTCGGGGTTGACCCCGCCCTCCGCCCGCAGGCGCGCCGCGGTATCGGCCGGGAGGCGGATGACCGCGCGCCGGTCCATCCAGATCAGGCAGGGGTGCAGGGGCAGGCCATCCCGTCCGACCGCCACGCAGCCGTCCAGCTGGCCGGTCACCCCGACGGCCTCCACCGCCGCGGGGTCCACCCCAGCTTCCCGCAAGGCCCGGCGCGCGGCCCGACCGAGGGCCTGTTCCCATTCCGCGGGTTCCTGCTCGGCCCAGCCCGGCCGGGGGCGGAGCGTCGCATAGGCCTCGAAGGCGCGGCCCGCGGCCTTGAAGCCGCGGTCGCACACGAGAACTTTGACCCCCTGGGTGCCCAGATCGATGCCGGCGATCACGGAGCCGATTCTACCACGGCCGGGCCGCATCACGAAGGGCGGTTTTTTCCCCAGCGGGGCCTTTTCTCCTTGACGGCCCCCGGCCTTCCTCCTGTAGAATGGCGGCAATGCCTTCCAAGGAGGAATCGATGAAGCGCTACCTGCTGCGGGTCAATTTGAGCACCGGCCAGATCAAGAAAGAAGAAATCCCCGCCGAGGTCCTGTCGCAGTACATCGGCGGCAAAGGACTGGCCGCCTGGTATTGCTACAAGGAAATCAAACCCGGTATCGACGCCTTGAGCCCGGAAAACAAGCTGATGTTCTTCGTAGGCCCGCTCACGGGCGTGTTCAACGTCTTCTCCCGGCACGTGATCGCCGCCAAGTCCCCGCAAACGGGCACCTTCTCGGACAGCTACGCGGGCGGCTGGTTCGGCGCCGAGCTGGCCAAGGCGGGCTGGCTGGGCATCATCCTGGAGGGCAAGGCGAAACACTTGAGCTGTCTGAAGATCGAGGGAGGCAAGGCCACCCTGGAGGACGCAGGTCAGCTGGCCGGCAAGAGCGTCTACGAGGTCGACGCGCTGTTCAAGGACTACCGCGTGGCCACCATCGGCCCGGCCGGCGAGAAGCTGGTGCGCTTCGCCATCGTGGCCAATGACTGCACCCGCCGGCAGCGGGCGGGGGTGTGCGGCCGCGGCGGCATGGGCGCGGTCATGGGCTCCAAGAACCTCAAAGCCGTGCTGGTCCGGGCCACGGGCGGTCCTGACGACTTCCTGCCCGAAGATCAGCGCCCCAAGGTCGCGGAGTTCCGCCGCGAGTTCGTCGAGTACCTCAAGAAGGAGGTCGTGCCGGGGATGGGTCTGGGAGGAAACCTCCCGGCCATGCAGATCACCGCCGACGCCAAGATCACGCCGGTGTCCAACTTCCGCCGAGGCTACGACGATGAGTACAAAAAGGTGAGCGAGAGCGCCTTCAAGGAGATCACCACCGGCAAGAAGACCTGCTATTTATGTCCCGTTGCCTGCGGGGTGAGCACCAAAGCAGCCTTCGGTCCCTTCGCCGGTACGGAGCTGGAGCGCATCGAGTACGAGACCGTGGCCTTGAACGGCCCCAACTGCCTGCAGTACGACATCGGCACCGTGGTGAAGATCGGGCGCCTGTGCAACGAGTACGGTATCGACACCATTGCCTTCGGGGGCATTACCGCCTTCGTCATGGAAGCCAGCGAGAAGGGGCTCATCGATTACAAGCTGGCCTGGGGAGACGGCGCGGGCCAGGTGCGCCTGCTGGAAGCCATCGTGCGCCGGGAGGGGTTGGGGGACCTGCTGGCCGAAGGACTGGCCCCCGCCGCGCGCAAGCTGGGGCTGGAGGCCTTCGCGGTGCACGTGAAGGGATTGGAGATCCCGGGCTACGACGTGCGGGGGCCGGTCGGCATGGCCCTGGCCTACGCCACCGCGGACCGCGGCGGGGACCACCTGCGCGCCTGGACCGTGGTGGCCGAGGCTTCTTCGCCGCACACCCTGGAGGGCAAGGCCAAGCTCACCAAGGACCTGCAGGACCGCAACGCCGCGCTGTGGACTCTGATCGGCTGCGACAACATCCCGGCCAACACGACGGGCGACCCGGCGAAGTTCACCGAGTTCTCCGTCAGGGGGCTCAACATCCTGGGCCTGGAGGTAGACCTGCCGGAGCTGCTGGCCACCGGGGAGCGCATCTACAACCTCACCCGGCAGTTCAACGTGCGCGAGGGCTTCAGCCGCAAGGACGACCGCCTGCCCCCGCGGCTGACCGAGAAGCGTGAGGACACCGGCTGGAGAATCGCCCCCGAGGATTTCGAGCGCCTGCTGAATGAGTATTACAGCCTAAGAGGATGGGACCAGGAGGGCCGGCCGACCAAGGCTACGCTGCAGAGGCTCGGCATCCAGGCCTGAGGGGAGGTCGCATGGTGCGGGTGCGGCTGTACGGCAGCGCCCGGAAGCTGGCCGGACAGGAGGAGCTGGAACTGGAGGTCGCCGCCGGCGACCGGCTGGCCGACGTGCTGCGCCAGGTGGCGGGCCCGGCCGGACTTCCGGAAGGCAGCGCCAGCGCTATCCTCATCAACGGCCGCAACTGCGCCTTCCGGGAGGGTCCCGCCACCCCGATCGCCGACGGCGATCTGATCGAGGTCCTGCCCATCGTCACGGGCGGTTGAACACCGGCAGCAGGCAGTCGTACAGGCGCCGGTAGTCGGCGTACAGCCGCTCGTAGAGCTCCCGCAGGCGAGGGTCCGGCTCGAAACGGCGTTCCACCTCCACGATCCGCGACAGGGCCTCCGCGGCCGACGGCCACACGCCGGTGGCCGCTCCGGCGAGGACCGCGGCCCCCAGGCAGGCGGCATCCTCCGTGTTCCTCATGGTCGTGACGGGCAGGCCGGTCAGATCGGCCTTGATCTGGCACCACAGGGGGCTCTTGGCCCCTCCCCCCAGGGAGCGGATCTCCCCTACCTCGATGCCCAGGTCCCGCACGGCGTCGATCATCCGGCGGCAGATCAGGGCCACGGACTCCAGGATGGCCCGCAGCACGTGCGCCCGGGTATGGTGCAGGCTCAGGCCGTAGAGCACCCCCCGGGCCCTGGGATTGGCTTCCGGCAGCCCGGCGCCCTGGAAGTGCGGGAGCAGCAGCAGGCCTTCCGCGCCCGCCGGGATTCCAGAAGCCTCGCGCGTGAGCAGCTCGTAGGCATCGGTCCCGGAGGCGGAGGCTTCCTTCACGGCTTCGGCACAGAAGGCGTCACGGAACCAGCGCAGGACCATGCCCCCGGTCATGGAGAAGGCGTGCATCATGTAGGTGTCCGCCAGGCCGTAGTAGAAGCAGGGCAGCTGCCGCAGGGGATCGATCCGGGGCTGCTCTACCAGGGCCACCACGGCCACGTTGGAGCCGGTACACTCGGAAAAGATTCCCGGGCGCACGTTTCCGACCCCCAGCGCTCCGCAGGCCTGGTCCAGCGCACCCGTGGCCACCACGGTCCGGGGGTCCAGGCCCAGCTCCTCGGCCGCTTCCCGCCGGATCGTGCCGATCGCCTGCCCCGGTTCCACGACCTCGGGCAGATGCTCCTCCCCGATACCCAGCTCCTCCAGCATCCGCGGCCAGTAGCGCTTCGTGCGCAGCTCCCAGTAGGTCGTGGAGCAAAGCAGGGAGCCCTCGGCCACGAAACGGCCGGTCAGGCGGTGGATGAAGTAGTCCTCGATGAGCAGGAACTTATGCGCCCGGCGGAAAAGCTCCGCCCGATTGCGGCGCAGCCAGAGGATCTTGGAGGCCGGCCACATGGGCAGCATGCCTACCTGGCCGGTGACTTCGTGGACCAGCTCATTGCCCAGGCAGGCGGCCAGCTGGTCGCTCTCCCGCTGGGCGCGGTTGTCCATCCAGACGATGGCCGGGGCCAGCGCCTGGCCCCGCCGGTCCACCGCGATCAGGGTCTCCCCCTGGGCCGAGATGCCCAGCGCCCGGATGCGGCGGGGTGCCACTCCGCCGGCGGCCAGGACCGCCGCCAGGGCCTCCTTGAAGGCCCGCCAGTAGACCTCCACCTCCTGCTCCACCACCTGGGGCGCGGGAGTGAGCAGGGGGTATTCCCGGGTGCTGGCGGCCACCCGCCGGCCGGAGCCGTCGAACAGGGCGGCCTTGATGGCCGTGGTCCCCAGGTCGACCCCGAGCAGATGGCTCATCGCCGCGGCTTTCGCCTCAGCCTTCGCGGATCAGCTCCGCCACCTCTTTGCCCGAGGAGGCCCCGGCCAGCAGGCGCAGGAAGGTGGCGCTCTTGGCCAGGCGGGCGATCTCGGCCAGGGCCTGGATGTGGGGGCCTGACTGGTCCGGAGGGGCCAGCAGCAGGAAGAACAGCTTGGAGGGCTCGCCGTCGGCGGATTGGAAGTCCACGCCCTGGGGCGCGATGCCGATGGCCGCGGTGAGCCGGCGCACGGCGCGGGTCTTGGCGTGGGGCACGGCGATGCCCTGCTCCAGCCCGGTGGAGCCCAGCGCCTCGCGCGTGAGCAGCGCGTCGTACACCGACTCCAGCTCGGTGATCCGCCCGGCGTCCAGCAGCAGCTGGACCAGCTCGCGGATCACCTCGTTCTTGGTCTTGCCGGCGAGGGGCACCTTCACCACCTCGGGACGGATCAGATCAGCAAGGGCCATGGCCGAACCTCACTTTCGCCTCATTCCCTACACCAGCGCGTCGTAGAGGGCCGTGACCCTCTCCTCGTCCTTGACGATCAGCACCGAGCAGGGCACGCTGCGCATCGTCCGGTCCGCCTCGTCGTACAGCTCGTCCCTGCGGCTGCGCACGGTGGACAGCTCCCCCATGACCAGCAGGTCGATGCGGTTGGCCAGGACGTAGTTCTTGATTTCCTGGTGCACCGTGCCGCTGGCGCTGGCCGTCTCCACGGCCAGCCCCTTCTTGCGCGCCAGGCTGCGCACGTGGTTCAGGTAGCGCTGCGAGTCCTCCTGCAGGTCGCGCAGGTACTCCTCCTGCTCGGCCTTCACGAAGATGCGCGCCTTCAGCAGATCGCCCAGCGCGCGGGTGTTCACCACGTACAGGGCGCTCAACTGGGCGCGGTAGTACCGGGACAGGCAGATGGCGTACTGCGCCGCGGTGATGGAGCCTTCGCTGCCGTCGACGTAGACCAGGATCTTGCGGATGGGGCCTTCCATCAGCTACCCCCTTTGCGGGCCAGGAGCCGGTTTTTCACCATCTTCATGAGCACGAACATGTCCCGCTCGTTCTCCTCCAGCCGGTTCTGGATGAACAGGACGCTGCCGCGCAGGTCGGGGATGGCGATCTTCTCCAGGGCGTTGACCTTGCGGATGGTCTTGCGCACCTCCGTGGCCAGGCGGATGATCGAGATCTTCAGCTCGGCCAGGCGCCCCATGAGCTGCAGGGCCTCCTTGAACTCCTTGATCGAACCGTCGATCCAGAAGCTGGTGCCCATCGGGCTGTAGTACGGGCGGGTGCTCGACGAAGGCGGTCTCCACCACGGGCAGGCGCACCCCCATGACCCGGCGCTGCTTGAGGGTGATCTCGGCGGACACGTTCACGGCGCTGGCCAGGGTGGCCACCTTGAGCTTGCCCATGCCCATGACCGCTTCCTGCAGGGTGCGGTAGGCCTCGGCCAGGGCCCGCACCACCTTCTCCTGGAAGTCCACGGTCTGGTCCACCAGGGCCAGCAGCTCCAGCACCAGGATGTTGCGCTTCTGGTCCAGCAGCTCGTGGCCCAGCAGGGCGAAGGAAAGCTCCTGGCGCAGCTTCAGGAGGTTGGTCTTGGTCGGCGCGATGTTCGCCATCCTGGCCTACTTCCCGTAGAACTTTTCGATCTCGGTCTCGGTCACCCGGTGCAGCTCCTCGGCCGGCAGCATGGTCGAGCACCTCCCAGCCGCGGTCCAGGGTCTGCTCGATGGTGCGGTCCTCGCGACTGGGTCTGGGAGACGAACTTGCGCTCGAAGGCCTCGCCGAACTCCAGGTACTGGTGGTCCAGAGGGGTGAGCTCCTCCTCGCCGATGACCGAGGCGAGGTTGCGCACGTCCTTGACGTAGCTGTAGGCGGCGAACAGCTGGCTGGCCAGGTGCGGGTGGTCCTCGCGGGTCATGCCCTCGCCGATGCCGTCCTTCATCAGCCGCGACAGGGAGGGCAGCCCGGCCACCGGCGGGTAGAGCCCGCGGCCGTGCATCTCCCGCTCGAAGACGATCTGCCCCTCGGTGATGTAGCCGGTCAGGTCGGGGATGGGGTGGGAGATGTCGTCGTTGGGCATGGTCAGGATGGGCATCTGGGTGATGGAGCCCTTGTAGCCCTTGAGCATGCCCGAGCGCTCGTACAGCTCGGCCAGGTCGGAGTACAGGTAGCCGGGGTAGCCCTTGCGGGAGGGGATCTCGCCGCGGAGGTGCAGATCTCGCGCAGGGCCTCGCAGTAGTTGGACATGTCGGTCATGATCACCAGCACGTGCATGTCCAGGTTGAAGGCCAGGTGCTCGGCCAGGGTCAGGGCCGTGCGCGGGGTGATCAGCCGCTCGATGGAGGGGTCGTCGGCCAGGGACAGGAACAGGGCCACGTTGTCCAGCACGCCGGTCTCCTCGAAGGAGCTGGAGAAGAAGCGGGCCACGTCGTGCTTCACGCCCATGGCCGCGAACACCACCGCGAACTGGGTTTCCGTGCCGCGGATCTTGGCCTGGCGGGCGATCTGGGCGGCCAGCTCGTTGTGCGGCAGGCCGTTGCCGGAGAAGATCGGCAGCTTCTGCCCGCGGATCAGGGTGTTCATGCCGTCGATCACCGAGATGCCCGGTCTGGATGAAGTCCCGCGGGTACTCCCGCGCGGTGGGGTTGATCGGCTGGCCGTTGACGTCCACCTCCAGGTCCCCGGCCGGGGCCGGGCCCCCGTCGATGGGCTGCCCCAGGCCGTTGAACACCCGGCCCAGCATGCGCGCGCTCACGCCGATCCGCTGCGGCTCCCCGCGGAAGCGCACGCGCGTGCCGGGCATGGTCAGCCCGGAGGTGCCCTCGAACACCTGCACCACCACGATGTCCGCCGCAGGTGTCCAGCACGATGCCCAGGCGGGTCCCGCCCGTCGGGTCCACGCATCTCCACCAGCTCGCGGTAGCCCACCGGGTGGGTGTTCTTCACGAACACCAGGGGGCCGTCGATGCGGTCCACCCCGATGTACTCGCGCCCGGCCAGCAGGCGGCGCCGGGCATCCTCCGCGCGACTGGTGGTCAGCCGGCCCGGCGGCAATGCTATTGCTCTTCGTCATAGATCGACTCCAGCTGGTCCAGCGAGCGCTCCAGGCGCGCGGCCAGGCGGTCGAAGCCGTCCAGGTCCTCGTTGGCCAGGTTGAACTTCATCTTGATGATCTCGGACAGGATCTTCAGGCGCTTGATGCGCACCAGGGTGACCCCCTTGCGGATGGCCTCCGCCCCGCGCCGCCAGTAGGTCAGGATCAGGGAGAGCATCTTCATCTGCTTCTGCGCGGTAGAGAAGCGGTCGATGTCGTCGAAGGCGCTCTGCTGCAGGAAGGCGTTCTTGAACAGGGTGCAGACCTCCAGCACGAAGCGCTGGCTGTCCGGCAGGGCGTCCGGCCCGACCAGCTTGACCACCTGCTGCAGGCGCACTTCCCGCTGCAGCAGCTCCATGATCTCCGCGCGGTCGCGGGTCCAGGCGGGCCCCACCTCCCGTTCCCACCAGGTGGTCACCTCGCCCAGGTACTCGCTGTAGCTGTCCAGCCAGGAGATGGCCGGGTAGTGCCGGGCGTTGGCCAGCTGCCGGTCCAGGGCCCAGAAGCAGCGCACGAAGCGCTTGGTGTGCTGGGTCACCGGCTCGGAGAAGTCGCCCCCGGGCGGGGAGACCGCGCCGATGATGGTGACCGAGCCCTCCTGGCCGGACAGGGTGCTCACGTGGCCGGCCCGCTCGTAGAACTCCGCGATGCGGGTGGGCAGGTAGGCCGGAAAGCCCTCTTCGGCGGGCATCTCCTCCATGCGCCCGGACAGCTCGCGCAGGGCTTCGGCCCACCGGGAGGTGGAGTCGGCCATCACCGCCACGTGGTAGCCCTGGTCGCGGAAGTACTCCGCCAGGGTCACGCCGGTGTAGATCGAAGCCTCGCGGGCGGACACGGGCATGTTGGAGGTGTTGGCGATGAGCACGGTGCGCTCCATCAGGCTGCGTCCCGTGCGCGGGTCGATCAGTTTGGGAAACTCGGTGAGCACGTCGGTCATCTCGTTGCCGCGCTCCCCGCAGCCGATATAGACGATGATCGAGGCGTCGCACCACTTGGCGATGGCGTGCTGGATCATGGTCTTGCCGGTGCCGAACCCGCCGGGGATGGCCACCGTGCCGCCCATGGCCACGGGGAACAGGGTGTCGATGACCCGCTGCCCGGTCATCAGGGGGTGGCTCACCGGCTGCCGCTCCCGGATGGGGCGCGGGGTGCGGATGGGCCAGCGGTGCATCAGGAACAGGGGGGTTTCCCCCGCGGGGCCGGCCACCGTCCCGATGGGTTCGGTCGACCGTGTAGTCCCCGGCCCCGGCCAGGGACTTCAGGGTGCCTCCGAGGCCGGGCGGGCATAGAATACGGTGCTCCACCCGCTCGGTCTCCTGGACCGTGCCCAGCACCATGCCGGGGCTCACCTCCTGGCCAGGCTTCAGGGCGGCGGGCTGGAAGCGCCACTTCTTGTCGCGGTTCAGCGAAGGCAGGCTGATGCCCCGCTCGATGAAGCTGCCCGACAGGTTGCGGATCTCCTCCAGCGGCCGCTGGATGCCGTCGTAGATGGTGCCGATCAGCCCCGGGCCCAGCTCCACGGACAGGGGGCTGCCGGAGCCGTAGATGTTGTCCCCCGGGGCGATGCCGGTGGTGTCCTCGTACACCTGGATGATGGCGCTGTCGCCGGCCAGCTTGATGGTCTCGCCCACCAGGCGGACCTCCCCCACCCGCACCAGCTCCAGCATCATGGCGTCGGTGACGCCGGCTGGCTTCGATGACGGGCCCGTTGACCCGCCGCACCTGCCCTATGATTCTTTCGTCCATAAGCCGTCGTAGATCATTTTTCGGACTTCCGTCTGGCGCCGCAGCAGGCGCGTGGAGACCTGGTTGTTGTAGCCCAGGCGCCCGCCGCGGGCCACGAGCACCACGCCCTGCCCCGCCAGCGACTCCCCCTCGGCCCGGACCAGGCGCACCGCCCGGCCGGCGAGCTCCTGAACGCGCCGTCTCGGCTTCCGCCAGCAGTCCGGCGTCCAGCAGGGGCAGCTCGCGCGCGGAGGCGTTGACCGTGGCCTCCGCCTGGCCCAGCCCGACGGCGGCCTCCACGATCCAACCCAGCAGGATCTCCCGGTATTCCGGGGAGCCGATCAGCTGCGCCAGCCGCTCGCGCGCCTGCTCCAGCACCTGCCGCGCGGCCTGCTCG
This sequence comes from uncultured Spirochaetota bacterium, assembly GCA_963736785.1. Taxonomy (GTDB): domain Bacteria; phylum Spirochaetota; class Spirochaetia; order SZUA-6; family DRHE01; genus MIBK01. The sequence continues at coordinate 74,454 of CAVTQG010000032.1, forward strand.
CGCACGCGCAGGGCGATGCGCTTGGTCTCCATTTTCGCGGTGGAAGCCGCCTGACGCCGCACGCCCTCCGCCTGCTCGGCGGCTCTTGCGCCGGGCCTCCTCCAGGATGGACTCGCGCCTGGCGGGCGGTCGCCTCCCGGCGCTCCGCGGCCGCCTTCTCGGCCTCCTCCACCAGGCGCCGGGCCTCGGCCGCGGCGTCCTGGGCGATGCCCTCGATCAGCCCGCCCTGGCTCACAGCTTGATCCCGATGGCCTGGTTGACCATCTCCCGGATGCCCGCCCTGCCGGCCACCGGGCCGAGGCGGTCGGGCACCTCCACGATGAGCGGAAAGCTCTGGGTGAACACGTAGCGGTCCACCTGGGGCCGGATCAGCTCCGCCGCCCTCTCGGTGATGATGACGATGCCCACCTCTTTGTCCTCGAGGGCCAGGCCGAAGGCCCGCTGGGCCTCCTCGGGGGTCGAGGCGGCCTGCCCGTGCACCCCCACCAGCCCGAAGCCCAGCACCGCGTCCTCGTCTCCGATGACGAAGTACCTCATACCTTTCCCAGGATCATCAGCGCGGTGATGAACCCGAACACGACCAGCCCTTCGGCCAGGGCGATGAAGATCAGGGCCTGCCCGGCGATCTCCGGTTTCTCGGCTATCGCCCCCATGGCCGCCGCCCCGACGTTGCCGATGGCCAGCCCCGCGGCGATGGCCCCGAAGCCGAAGGCCACCGCGGCGGCGATCAGACCGAACTTGGAGACCTCCGCCTTCTGGGGGCTCATCTCCTGGGGCGGGGCCTGTTCCTGGGCCACGGCCTTGGTCACCGAAACCACGCCGAACATGACGAACAGGGCGAACAGCACCACCAGGGTCAACATGATTCGCTTGCGGAGCTGGATCTGCTCCTTTGTCTTTCTCATTGCACCATCCCTCCTATGGACGCTTCCGGAGACTGATCGGCTCGTAGGCCTTGCCGGAGCCGCTGAAATACTTGGAGAAGAACTCGTAGTAGTTGAGCCTCAGGGACTGGATCCCCGCGGACAGGCCTTCCAGGGCGATGATCAGGACGTTGCCCGCGACCAGCGCCAGATAGGACCACGGCGAGAATGCGCCCCCGGGCCCGCGGAGCATGCCGGCGATGGCGAAGAAGGCTACGACCAGGCTGACGTGGGCGATGCCCAACCCTGCCACCCGCATGAAGGACAGGGTGTTGGCCAGGTAGCCGGCGAAAATCTCCAGGATCTCCACGATCCATTCCATGCCCCAGTCGATCAGGGTGAAAACGCGGAAGGGCTTGTGGCCGGGATGCAGGAGATGAACTCCAGGGGGGCTTTCAGGGCCAGCAGCAGCACCGGCAGCCCGATGGCCAGGAACAGGAAATTGCCGGGCGGCAGCTGCTTGTACGACCTGCCGGCGAAGTAAAAAGCCGTGTAGACGCCCGCCGCGTAGATCCAGCCCCCGATCAGCCCGGCCTTGTCGAACAGCAGGCCGAACCAGTCGCGCCGGCGCACACGGTTGACCCAGTTGAGCAGGAGACCCATGCCGATCACCCCGATCCCGAACCAGATCGTGATCAGCAGGATGTCGTAGACGTTCTTGACCACCCCCACGGTGTGCTCGCCGACGACGGCGCCGTGGTAGTTGAACCACAACGGCGGCAGCAGGCCGAGGCCGAAGTACGAGCCGAAAAGCACCCCGGCGACCATGGCCGAGCCGCCGCACCAGACGGCCAGCTTCATGATATTGCGGATGTTCGAGCTTGAGCCCTTGTAGCCTGGCCATACCCAGGATGCCCACCAGGGCCAGCATCAGGCCGTGGCCCACGTCGCCGAACATCAGCCCGAACATGGCCAGGTAGGCCACGAACACGAAGGGGGTGGGGTCCACGGTCCCGTACTGGGGGATGGAGTAGTTGGTGACCAGCATCTTGAAGGGGGCCAGCAGGCGCGGGCCGGTCAGCTGCACGGGGACCTTGGCCTTCTGGGCGTTGGTCATCTCGCTGGGGTCGTGCCACTCCAGGTAGCACCTGCCCGCGGTCGCCCGCTGCAGCGCCTCGCCCAGCGGGCCTTGCGTGCGGGCGGGCAGCCAGCCGGAGAAGATCAGGGTGCGGGTCGTGTGGCTGAAGAAGGACTGGATGCGGGCGTACAGCTCGTTGAGGCGCAGGTTGGTCCACATGCGCTCCAGCTCGGGACGCTTTTCCCGGATCAGCGCCTCGACGCCGGACTTGAGGCTTGTCCTGCTCCGCCCGGAAGCCGGCGAGCTTGCCGTCCAGGTCGGCGAGCACCTCTTCCTTGCCCCCCAGGGACTCCTGGGCCAGCTCCACGTCGGTCCAGCCGTGCTTGACCAGCAGCTTGTTCACCAGGCCGTCGTCGCGCTTCATGGTGATCAGCAGGAGCGTGATCTGGTTCTCGTCCTCGCCCACGACCAGGTGCACCGAGGGCACGCTCTTCAGCTCCTCCACCAGCTGAGGCAGGGCAGAGCGGCGCACCGTGCCGCTCTGCATGCTCAGGAAGGAGAACTGGGAGCGGGCCTGCAGGCCGGCGCTCAGGTCGCCGAACATGACTCAGCTGCCGGCGGATGTCCTCCAGCTTCAGGATCTCCTGCTGCAGAACCTGCTGCCGCTCCCGTATGCCGGACAGCGCTGGCGGCCAGCTCGTCGAGTTGGCGGTTGGTGTCGCCCAGGTCCAGGGCCCGCAGGTCCTCGACGCGCAGGTCCGCTTGAGCCGGCGGCCCCTGGCCGGCCAGGCTGAACAGCCCTTCGATGCGCCGGCGGATCTCCGCGATCATGGCCTCGGTCACCTTGGGCGAGCCGGCGGACAGCCTTTGGCTGAGGCCGGGGTCCACCTCGGTGACGCTCACGAAGTGCATCACCCCCTGGTCCAGCAGCACCCGGGTCACCCGGTCGGCGTCGCGTTCCAGCACGACGGCCACCAGCTGTTTCATGGTTTGGGGAAAGATCATAGCGCCGCCATTATGCGTTCCTCGGGCCAGTCGTAGAACTTGGCGTTCAGGATGGTCATGATCCGGCGGATCTCGGCGGACTTGAGCACGAAGTAGGCCAGGAGGATGCCGATGGTGAACGGGTAGCCGGCCAGCAGGTGGCGCACTTCCAGCAGCAGGATCTCCGCCAGGATGCGCTCGATCATGACCAGCCGGGCGTAGCTCTCCGCCTCTTCCCTGGGGGCCAGCAGGCCGCTCAACCCCGGGTAGCGGCGGCGCACCAGCTCGGCGAGCACGGCGCTGGGGTTGTCCGCGGCGTAGGCTTCGGCCACGGCCTGGGGGTTCAGGTAGATGCCTTCCGGGATGGCGCAGGCCAGCGCCCGTTCCGGGGCGAGCTTGTGGAAGCTCTTGAAGCGGATCAGCCAGTTGATGTTGGCCAGGTCGATCTCGGCGCCGATCATGCGCCGGGCGATGTCCCGGTCCCGGGGTTTCAGGCCGCCCACCGCGGCCAGCAGCTGGCGGTAAAAGTGGTGGTCCAGGGCGATCTCCACGGGGAACAGGCTCTGGACTCTGGGACACCTCGGCGCGGTGCTCCGCCACCAGCTCGCCGTACGGGGTGCCCTGCAGGGCCTCGGCCGCCTCCTCCAGACTGCCGGCGTTCACGACCCGGTCCAGGGGCAGGTCGCGGTGGACGCGGTCCCGCATCAGGTAGCCCACCGCGGAGTCGATCCGCCGGCCGCGCACGCGGGAGTCGAACCACAGGCGCAGGGCGTGCTTGAGGTTCTCGATCTCGAAGCGCTCCGCCAGGGCGAACACGATCGCCCGCACCTCGTCCTTGGTCAGCTCCTCCAGCTCCAGGTACAGCCGGACCTCCTTGCGGACCAGCTCCATCTCCGCCATCTTGACGTCGCCGGTCCTGCCGTAGACGCTCTCCACGACGGCGAAGTCGGTGGCCCGCAGCAGCTGCACCGCCTCGGTGAGCGACTTGGCGCGCGCCATCTCCGCGGACAGCTCCTCGGGCAGGATCTTGCTGATGCGGGCCCGCAGCTTGGCATTGATGAAGGCGTATTTCTGGACCGTCCCGGGCAAAGCGGCTCAGCCTTTCAGGTTTTCCGGGGAGATAGCCAGCTGCACGACCCGCTCGACCAGGCCGCGGAGGGCGTCCTGCCGGCTTTCCAGGAAAGTCGCGGCCTCCCGCTCGGCGCGCTGGACCTGCTCCCGGCCTTCCCGCTCGGCCTCCGCGCGGGCTTTGGCCAGGTCGGCCTGCAGCAGCTCCTGAGCCTGGGTGCGGGCCTCCTGCAGAGCCGTTGCGGTCTGCGTATCGGCTTCGGCGCGCAGGGCGGCGGCCCTCTGCCTGGCCTCCGACAGGGCAAGCTCGGCAGCTTTTTCGGCCTCCAGGACCTTGTTGACTATTTCCTGCATAACGCTTCGTTGAATTTATACCACGAAAGCGGAATCATGGAAACTGGCCTGTTTTTTTAATCAGTTGACCGGGCGAGTCGACTCCCTTACAATCAAGCCACCCCTGGCGGCAAGGAGTACAAGTGCATGAACGCGCGCAGCCTGTCGATCAAGACGCGGATCATTCTGACCCTGGTGCTGCTGCCGATGATCTCGCTGGTGGCGGTCGGGGCCATCGCCCTGCTGCAGAACCGGGCCGCCCTCAGCAGCCAGGCGGAACGGACCCTGGAGCGGCTCACCCGCGAGAAGACCACGGCCTACGGCCACATCCTGCAGCGCGTCCAGCAGGAGGCCGAGTCGGCCGCCGCCTACGCCGCCCGGGTGTACGCCGCCCCCCTGCCCGCCTCCGCCCCCTCCCTCCGCCTGCTCATGCCCTGGAACGGCTCGGGCTACGGCGGCAGCAAAATGGAGAAGGATCTCGGCCGCGGACATGCTCCGCCTCCGCAGGTCGGACAGTTTCCTGGAGGCCCTGGTAGCCTCCAACCCCTACCTGAGCCTGGGCTACATGGCCACCGAAAGCGGGATCACGGTTTTCGACAAGGAGTCCGTGGTGGACGTGATCGAGGCTATCCGGGCCTTCGACCCGCGCATGCGCCCCTGGTACCGCCTGGCCCGGGAGGTCCGAAGCGCACCGCCTGGACCAAGCTGTACGTGGACGTCAACACCAAGAAGCTGAACGTCACCGCAGCCACTCCGGTGCTGGATGCCGGCGGCCGCCTGGCTGGGGGTGGTCGGCATGGACGTGCTGCTGGAGACCCTGCAGAACGACATCATCAACCTGGACATCGGCTACAAGAACGAGCCCTTCCTGATCGACTCCCAGGGCCGCGCCGTGGTGCGGCGCGGCCTGGAGGACAAGGAAACCGAGTGGTACAAGACCTACCGGACCGACATCCTGGTGGAGACCCCCAACGCCGAGTTCAACCGCCTGGTGCGCCGCATGATGGCCGGGGAGTCGGGCATCGCCCGCTACCGGCTGGAGGACGGCACCGAAAACTACCTGGCCTTCGCCCCGATCCCGGCGGTGTCCTCCAGCCTGGGGGTCATCGTGCCGCGCAGCGAGATCGTCAAGCCGGTGCAGGAGAGCGGCAAGCTGGTGATCATCGTGCTGGCCCTCTCGGTGATCGTGGCCATCGGCCTCGGCCTGCTGCTGGGCAACCAGGTCACCCGGCCGATCGAGGACCTCACGGCGCTGGTGGACAAGGCCAGCAAGGGGCTGGTGGAGGTGGACCAGATCCCCATCCGGCGCATGGACGAGGTGGGGGTCCTGGCGCGCTCCTTCAACCGCATGCTGACCAACCTGGGCACCGCCATGAGCGAGCTGGAGAAGCGGGAACGCGAGGGTCCGCGGCGCATGAACCTGCTCTGGGCCAAGCTGTTCACCACGCTGCTCTTGGTGGCCCTTCTCGTGGCGGTGGCCAGGTCCGGCCGGCCGCGGGGACTGGCCATCTGGGCGGTGCTGGCCGGGGTCCTGCTGGCCCGCGACTTGATCTACCTGGCCTTCGGCCGCGAGCTGATCGTGCCGCTGGCCGAGTTGAGTCGTGCTGGCCCTGTACCTGCTGTGGGTCAGGCTGTTCACCGGCCTGCAGGCGGCGGACGTCGTGTACCTGGCGGTGAACTTCCTGGCCCTGGTCGCGGGGGCGGCCTCGCTTTTCCTGCCCTGGCTGCCGCTCACCCCCGCCGCCCTCAGCCTGCTGCTGCTGGCCGACGTGGTCTACCTGGCCATCCTGCTGGGGCTGGTGTCGCCGTACAACACCGAAGGGGCCGAGCTCCTGATGGAGACCCGCTTCGTGATCATCGCCGGGCTGTTCCTGGTCCAGGTGATCGGCCTGCTGTACGGCTACGCAGCGCCGCTGATCCACAACCTGCTCCTGCCGGCCGCCTCCCTGGTCCACTTCTACGTGCTGCTGGTCTACAACCGCCACCTGCACGCCGAAAGCCGGCGGGCCACCCAGTTCTACTCCACCAACCTGGACTCCACCTTCGAGTTCATGGAGAACCTGGGCAACGCCATCACCGCCAAGATCGACCTGCCCCGGGTCCTGGAGATCATCATCGCCTCGGCGGTGCACAACATCGACGCGGACGCCGGGGCCATCCTGATGGTGGACGAGTACGAGGACGTCTTAAGGGTGCGCGCCACCCGCGGCATCTACCCGCCCCTGGCCCCGGTGCCCGCGCTGGCCCGGGTGAACACCGCCGCCCTGAAGCGCCACTTCCAGGACACCCCCATCCCCATCGGCGAGACCCTGCTGGGCGAGGCGGTGAAGAGCGGGCAGGCGCTGCTGGTGCGCGACGCCCGCCAGGACCCCCGCCTGGCGGCCAACCGGGAAGACGACATCCAGTTCGTCAGCTCGCTCATCGCCGTGCCCCTGGTGGTGTCCAAGCGCGTGCTGGGGGTGATCTCCACCCTCAAGCGCGCGGAGAACCGCCACTTCCAGGATACGGACTTCCAGCACCTGAAGACCTTCGCCGAGTACGCCTCGATCACCATCGACAACCTGTACACCTACCTGGAGGTGCTGGAGAAGCGCCAGATGGAACGGGAGGTGGACATCGCCGCCGAGATCCAGCAGAAGCTGCTGCCCGCCGAGCTGCCGCAGCTGACGGGGGGCTCCCTGGCCGTGCACAGCCGCCCCGCGCGCGGGGTGAGCGGCGACTACTACGACGTGCTGCCCCTGGATCAGGACAAGGTGGCCTTGCTGGTGTGCGACGTGGCCGGCAAGGGCATCCCGGCGGCCATGGTCATGATCATGATCCGCTCCATCACCCACCTGCTGGTCTCCCCCCGCCTGGAGGCGGCCGCCACCCTGACGGGCATCAACCGCGGCATCACCGGCAGGATCGACGTGGACCACTTCGCCACCATCGGCCTGTGCATCTACGATCAGGCCAAGCGCCAGGCGGTGTACGCCAACGCCGCCCACCTGCCCCTGCTGGTCTACCGCGCCAGCTCCTCCAAGCTCCTGCGGGTGGACGCGGAGGGGCTGCCGATCGGCGTGGAGCGCGAGGGCAAGTACGGGCAGCGGCGCTTCGACGCTGGAGCGGGGGGACATCCTGATCCTCTGCACCGACGGCATCCTGGAGGCGATGAGCCCCAAGGGCGAGCAGTACGGCCTCAAGCGCCTGGCCGACATGGTCCAGGCGGCAAGCGGCCTGCCGGCCTCCGGCCTGGTGGAGGCCATCCGCGCCGATCTAGAAAAGCACTACCGCCGGCGCGCGGCAGCACGACGACCAGACCCTGCTGGTACTGCGGGTGGAGTGAGGAGCATCTGGATGAGCGGCAACATGGAGATCAAGCTGCGTCGGGCTGACACGATCTACGTCATCGACGTGGTCGGCGAGATGGACCTGTACAACGCCTTCAAGCTGAAGGAGGTGGTGCGGAAGATGATCGAGAAGAAGATCCGCCACTACGTCATCAACCTGGACCAGGTCCCCTACATCGACTCCAGCGGCATCGGCGCGCTTCTGCAGGTGTTCGCCGACATCAAGAAGAACGGCCTTCGCTTGAGGATCACGGGAGTGAAGGGCTCGGTGCGCAAGGTGATCGAGCTGACCAAGCTGGCCCAGTATTTCCCGATCGTGGCCGACCTGGACCTGGCCATCCAGCAATTGAAGGCCGAGCGAGTAAGGGGGAAGCATGCCGGAGGACATCAAGAGCATCCTGGTGAACGAGGACAGTCCGCTTTTCCAGCGCAAGGGCATGTTCCACAAGAAGTTCGCCAGCGATTTCCGCCAGATCCGCTATTACACCCTCGTGGTCATGCAGAAGGCCCCGCCGGAGATCAAGGAGATCAACCTGCTGGAGCAGCAGATCAGCGAGCTGATCAAGAACGCGGTGAAGCACGGCAACAAGAAGGACCCCCGCAAGATCGTGGAGGTCTGGTATTCCTTCGACCAGTCCAGCGCCCGCCTGATCGTGCAGGACGAGGGCCAGGGCTTCCAGCGCCTGGAGGCCTGGAACGAGTTCAACCGCCGCCGCACCGAGTGCTTCCTGCGCCAGGACTTCGAGGCCATGGCCGAGTTCGTCTCCTTCATCACCTCGGACAGCGACGAGTACGACAGCGGCAACGCCCTGTTCGCCGCGGTGGAGTACTGGAACGGGGGGGTGGTCTTCAACCGCGCCCGCAACGCGGTGGCCGTGGCCAAGTACTTCCCCCAGCGCCGCCACGGCATCGAGCTGGCCTAGCCTCCAAGCCTTGTAGCGCCCCCGCTTTTTGCGGTATTCTCTGAGTCGAAGCCCAGGATAGCGAAGGTGCCGCCGCCGAGAAGCCCGCTCATCGACCTGCCCCTGAAGATCACCCTGACCCCGCAGGGGGTGGAGTGGTTCGTGCGCAACCGCCGCAAGCTGAGCCAGCTGCGCATGGCCGACAGCCGCTTGGAATACGGGATCACGGTGAGCGGCTTCCCCGCCTCCGCCCTGCAGCAGATGATCAACATCGACTACATCACCGCCGTCGAGCTGGCCCGCACCGAGTTCAGCTCCAAGCGGCGGGAGATCATCGACCTGACCAAGCTGATCGGCTTCCGCCTGCTGTACCGCAAGTTCGAGGACGAGAGCTACCGCCGCTTCCTCAACTCCCGGCTGATCAAGCGCTGGAACCGCTCCAACCCCACCCGGGTCATCGACCAGGACACCGTGTTCAACCAGTCCACCCTGGAGTCCTTCCTGTCGGCGGTGGCGGCCGACATCCCGGCGGTCTCCAGGCTCCTGCAGCAGCCCATCATGGCCCGCGTGCAGGCGGACGCCTCCCTGAGCCCGGAGGAGCGGCGGCTGCGCTCCTTCCTGATCGACGCCTTCGTGCTGTCCATGCGCAAGATCATCTGGTACGTGCTGGTGCGCTCGCGCGGGCAGCCGGAGTACGGCGAGCTGGTCCGCGAGTTCCAGCAGCTGCTGGCCCAGTACGTGGACAAGGCCCTGATCGCCGAGTACCTGGCCCTGATGGTCATCGAGATCACCTCCCACACCGAGCTGAGCCACTACCGCCAGGTGGCCGCCCGGCTGTACGACAACCCCAAGGCCGCCGGGGCGGTGGCCAGCAACGAGCGGCTGCGCGCCGCGGTGCAGAGGCAGATGGAGGCGGAGGGGGATCTTCTGTTCCTGACCTACCAGCTGGGCGGCAAGGGCGCCTCCATCGGCACCGAGCACCGCCTGCGCATCACGGTCGCCAACCAGGAGCGGGAGTACGCCCGGGTGCGCGACCAGCTGGAGCAGAAGCCGGAGCCCGGCGCGCGGGAGAAGTCCCTGGCGGATTTCTACCGGCAGGCCCCATCCGAGAGCGTGGGCACCGAGCTGGGCCGCTACTACCTGTCCTTCCTGCAGAGCGCCTGCGAGAAGCAGAACGTGCGCATCGAGTCCATCGTCAGCCAGCCGGCCCGCAGCGACCTGACGGTCATCCGCCTGTCCCTGCAGTTCTGACGCCCCCTTCGCGCCCGCGCTACCTCACCCGCGCCCGGTAGTGCCTCCACATCGAGTACAGGATCATGGCCAGCACCGTGATGGCGTAGGGAAAGGCCAGGATGAAGTCCGCCGGCACCTTCAGGGCCCCCTGGGCGTAGTTGGAAAAGGCCTCGGCCAGGCCGAACACGAAGGAGGCCACCACGATCCCCAGGGGGGTCTTGTTGCCCAGGTAGATGGCCACCAGGGCGATCCAGCCCCGGCCGGAGGTGATGTTGGGCACGAAGGCCGCCAGGTTCAGGGTCATGCACCGCGCCGGCCAGGCCGCAGGTGAGACCGGAGATCAGGATGCCGGCCAGCTGGTAGCCTTGCGGCCGCAGGCCCAGGGAGGCGATGGTCGGGGCGCCCAGGCCCGTGCCGCGCAGGCGCAGCCCGAAGGGGGTGCGGTAGATGACCACCACCGAGACCAGCACGATCGCCCAGCTCACGTACACCAGCACGTTGTGCCCCAGGAGCAGGTCTCCCAGGAGCGGGATCGCCCGCAGGGCGGGGACGTACAGCACCGGCAGGCGCCCCAGCTCGAAGCGCACCACGCCCTTGTTCTTGAACAGCTGGAAGGCCAGCACCACGGTGAGCCCGGAGGCCAGCAGGTTGGTGGCCAGCCCGGCGATGAAGACGTTGGCCTTCAGCTTGAGGGTGACCAGGCCGAACAGCAGCGCCGCCAGCAGGGAACTGGCGATCCCCAGGACCACCCCCAGCGCCAGGCTGCCGGTCAGGCCGGCGAACACCACCCCGAAGAAGGCCCCGACCAGCATGAGCCCCTCCAGGGCGATGTTGAGCATGCCGCTCAATTCGGTGTACAGCCCGCCGGTGGCCGCCAGCAGGAAGGGGGTCATGATCCCCACCGCGTTGTGGACCAGCGAGAGGACGACCGCCCGGGTCTTCACGGCCGTACCCTCCGGCGGCGCAGGGCGCCGTAGAGCGCCTGGGCGGTCACCAGGTAGAAGATCACCGACTGCACGATGGCCGCGATCTCGAAGGTGACGTCCGAGTGCAGCATGGCGGCCTTGGCCCCGGCCTCCAGCCAGGCGAAGAACACGGCCGCCGGCACGATGGCCAGCGGGTTGTTCTTGGCGATCAGGGAGACGGCGATCCCGTTCCAGCCCATGCCGAAAGAGAAGTCCTTGACCGCCATGTGCTGGGTGCCCAGGATGGCCAGGCCCCCGGCCAGCCCGTGCAGCGCGCCGCTCAGGACCAGGGGCAGCACCACGTAGGTGGAGACGTTGATCCCGCCGTAGCGGGAGAACTCCCGGTTCAGGCCGCACATGCGCATCTCGTAGCCGGTGTGCGTGTAGTTCAGCAGGAAGAACACGGCCGCCGCGGCCAGCACGGCCAGGCCGGCGCTGAGGTTGAGCTTGGAGGGGGGGAAGATCCCGGCCAGGAAGTACTGCTTGCCGATGGCGTAGCTGGCCAGCAGGTTGTTGGCCGGGTCGTCCAGGGGCCCGGTGATGAAGTAGTTGACGATGAAGCCGACCGCCGAGGAGATCAGGAAGGTGGAGATCAGCTCGTCGGTGCCCCACTTCATTTTGAAGAACCCGGACAGCCCGGCCAGCACCGCCCCGCAGGCCATGGCTCCGGCCAGGGCCGCCAGGCCTCCGCCGTACCCGTTGGCCCCGGGCAGCGCCAGACAGATCACCGTGGTCACCAGGGCGCCGGAGTAGACCTGCCCTTCCCCGCCCAGGTTGAATACCGAGGACTTGAAGGCCACCGCGATGCCCAGGCCGGTGAAGACCAGCGGCACCGCCGAGTTGAGCATGTTGCCCAGGTAGTACTTGTTGGTGAACGGCCCGATGAAAAACCAGCGGATGGTGGCCAGCGGCTGTTTGGAAAGCAGGAAGATCAACACCACGGCGATGAGGAAGGAGAGGCCCAGGGTGACACTCAACCCTGCGGCGCCCGCCGATAGTTCGCTCCATTTGCTCCAGCGCTTCAAGGGCGGTCCTCCTTCAAGCCCAGCATGTACTCGCCGATCAGTTCCTTGCTGACCGCTTCGCTGTTGGCCAGGCGGGCCGCCACCCGCCCCCGGTACATCACCACCACGGTGTCGGCCAGGCTCAGGATCTCGTCCAGGTTGGAGGACAGCAGCAGGATGGCCAGGCCCTGGCGCCGGATCTCCATGATCCGCTCATAGATGAATTCGCTGGAGGCCACGTCCAGGCCCCAGGTGGGCTCGGAGAAAAGGATGAAATCGGTACGGGAGGCCAGCTCGCGGGCCAGGATCACCTTCTGGATGTTGCCCCCCGAAAGGGTGCCGATGGGTACCCGCGGGTCCCCCTCGATGGAGAAGCTGCGGCTGAGTTGTGAGGCGAAGTCCTCCGCCTTCCGGCGGCGCAGCACCCCGCCCCGCAGGAAACGGTGGTGGCTGGCGATGATCATGTTCTCCATGACCGATGAGCTCAGGCTGGAGCCGCGGTGCAGGCGGTCGGCCGGCACGTAGGCGAGGCCTCGCCGGCGCAATTGGAGGGCGTCCAGGCGGGTGATCTCCTGCCCGTCGTGCAGGATGCGCCCGCTGGAGATGCGGCGCAGGCCGCTTACTACGTCCTCCAGCTCCCCCAAACCGTTGCCGCTCACCCCGGCCACGCCCACCAGCTCGCCGGCGTGGACGCTCAAGTCCACCCGGTCCAGCAGCGGGCGGTCCTGGCCTCGGGCCAGCAGGCTCGCCTGCTCCAGTTCCAGGACCGGCCGGCCGGGGGAGCTCGGCTCGCGCCGCACCAGCAGGCTGGCGTTCTTGCCCACCATCAGGCGCGAGAGCTCCCGCTCGTCCACCTCCGCGGTTTGGCGCACGGCCACCACCCGCCCGGCGCGCATCACGGTGACCCGCTCGGAGATTTCCTTCACCTCGCCCAGCTTGTGGGTGATGATGATCACGGTCTTGCCGATGTCGCGCAGGTTGCGCAGGGTCCGGAACAGGCGCTGGATCTGCTGCTCGGTGAGCACCGAGGTGGGCTCGTCCAGGATGAGCAGCTCCGCCCGGCGGTAGAGGATCTTGATGATCTCCACCACCTGCATCTGCCCCACGGTCAGCTCCCGCACCCTCAAGGACGGGTCGATGGAGAAACCGTACTCCTCGATCACCGCCCGCACTGAAGCTTGGGCCCCTTCGCGGTCCAGGAACAGGCCGCGGCGGACCGGCTCGATGCCCAGCACCACGTTCTCGGCGATGGTGAAGTCAGGGATGAGCCGGAAGTGCTGGTGCACCAGGCCGATGCCCAGGCGGTTGGCGTCCAGGGGGCTGGCGATATGCACCGGGCGGTCCTGCAGCTCGATGCTGCCCCGGTCGGCGCGCTCCAGGCCGTAGAGGATCTTCATCAGGGTGGACTTGCCGGCCCCGTTCTCCCCGACCAGGGCATGGATTTCGTTTTGCTGAACCTCCAGATCCACCTCGGCGTTGGCCAACACGTTGTTCTCGGGGTACAGCTTGGTGATGCCCCGCATCCGGAGGTAGACCATCGCTTTGCGGGCTTGGCCTATTTCTTTTTCGTGCTCAGGCGCACGTTGATGATCACCGCCAGAGCGATCACCAGCCCCACGAAGGCGTCCTGCACGTAGGCGTCGGTGCCCAGCAGCACCAGCCCGGTGCGCACTTCGGCCATGATCAGGGTGCCGAGGAAGGTCCCCAGGATCGAGCCCACCCCGCCGGACATGGCGGTGCCGCCGATGACCGAGGCGGCGATGGCCTCCAGCTCCAGGCCCGTGCCCTGGGTCGGAGTGACGGTCTTCAGGAAGGAAAGGGAGATGATCGCCGACAGTCCGGCGGCCAGCGCGGTGATCAGGAAGCCGACCTGCTTGACGCGCATGGTCTTGATCCCGGCCAGGTCGGCCGCTTCCCGGTTGTCGCCGGTGGCGAAAACCTTCACTCCGAAAGCCGTGCGGTGCAGGACCAGATAGATGAGCACTCCCCAGCCCAGAAGCCAGACGATCGGCACCGGCACCACCCCGAACAGCTCCGCCCGGCCGAACATGTCCATGAAGAAGGACAGGGGCAGCGAGAAGGGCTGCGCCTGCGACAGCACCAGCGCGATGCCCCGGAAGACCATCATGGTGGACAGCGTGGCGATGAAGGAGTTGATGCGCGTGGTGGCGATCAGCAGGCCGTTGAGAAAGCCGAGGATCAGGCCGGCGACCACCCCGGCCAGCGCCGCAGGCCAAATGCTTACCCCCGCCTTGGTCACCAGCAGGCCGGTGACCACCCCGGTCACCGCGTAGATGGCCCCCACCGACAGGTCGAACTCCCCCGACACGATCAGGACGGTCATCGCCATACTGATGATCCCCAGCTGGGCCGTCTGGCGCAGCAGGTTGAAGAGGTTGTAGGAGGTCAGGAAAACCGGCGTCGCAATGGAGAAGAAGGCCGCGATGAGCAGGGCGGCCACAAACACCCCGAAATCCCGCAGGCCGAGGATTCGTTGCAGCACCGTCGTTTTCGACTTGGTCGTTGCTTCCATAATCCGCGCTTTCAGCTGGTGGCGGCCAGGATGAGCTGATCCTTGGTCGCCTCAGCCCCCGTGAACTCGCGGGCCACCCGGCCGCGGTTGAAAACCAGGATGCGGTCGCTCAAGGCCAGCAGCTCCTCCAGCTCGGAGGAGGAGATCACGAAGGTGTACCCTTCCCCGGCCAGCTTGAGGACCAGCTCGGTGATCTCCTGCTTGGCCCCCACGTCCACGCCCCGCGTGGGTTCGTTCATGACCAGGATGCTGGGTTTCAGGGCCAGCCAGCGGGAAATCAGGACTTTCTGCTGGTTTCCCCCGGAAAGGCTGCGGATGGGGGCGTCGGCGTTCTGCATCTTGATGGACAGGCTGTCCCGCATGCCGGCGGTGACCCGGCGCAGGGTCCGCTTGTCCAGCATGCCCCGGCGGGAGAAACGGTCGATCCCGGCCATGCACAGGTTGTACTTGACGTCCAGGTCGTCGAAGATCCCCAGGCGCATTGCGATCCTCCGGGATGTAGCCGATGCCCGCCGCCACGGCCGCCGCTGGCCGGCCGATCCGCCGCGGCAGCCCGTCGATCAGGACCTGGCCGGACCGCGCTGGCGGGGCGCCGAACAGGGCCCGAGCCAGCGCGGAGCGCCCGGAGCCCGCGAGGCCGGCCAGCCCCAATACCTCGCCCCGGCGCAGGGCGAAGGAAACCTCCTCGAACTCGCCGGGCAGGCTCAAGTCCCTGGCCTCCAGGAAGGGGTCCCCCGCCGCCGGGGCGGCCTTCCGTGAGCGCTCCGCGAGGGTCCGGCCGGCGATCATCGACGAGAGCCTCCGGCGGTCGAACTCGCTCTTGGCGAGGCTGCCCTCGTTCCTGCCGTCCCGCAGCACGGTGATGACATCCGACAGCTCGGTGAGCTCCTCCAGCATGTGGCTGATGAAAATGAAGGTGATGCCCTGGGCGGAGAGGCGCCGGATGATGCCGAACAGCTTGGCCACTTCGGGGGGAGTGAGAGCCGTCGTCGGCTCGTCCAGGATCACCAGGCGGGCGTGACGGGAGAGCACCCGCACCAGCAGGGCCAGCTGCTTCTCGGCCGCGGTGCAGTCCCGGATGAGCCGGCGGGCGTCGATTTCCTCGCCCAGCAGGTTGCGGTACAGCTCCTCGGTCTGCCGGTTCATGGTCCGCCAGTCGGGGCTCAAGCCGCGCCTGGGCATGACCGGGCCGAGGAACACGTTGGCGGCGATGGAGAGGTGCGGGCAGATCGGGATTTCCTGGTGAAAAACGCTGATGCCGGCCCGCTCGGCCTCCGCCGGGTCCCGGGGATGGTGCGGCCGACCTTCGAACAGGATGCGGCCGGAATCCGGGTGGTGCACCCCGCACAGGAGCTTGATCAGGGTGGACTTGCCCGCCCCGTTCTCCCCTGCCAGGCCGAACACCTGGCCCCGCTGGATCTCCAGGGACACCTCCTGCAGCGCTTTCGTCGACCCGAAGCTCTTGGAGATGCTTTCTACTGCCAGGAACGGCGGCTGCATGGCTTCAATAAAATTCCGGCTGCCGGAGACCGGCAGCCGGAAGACTTCGGCGGTGGGCGCCTCAGCGGTAGCCCTTCGCCGCCAGGTCCTTGACCATCTTGACGTTTTCCGCGGTGACCGGGGCGATGCCCGTGTTGATGTCGCACGGGGTGATGGAGTACATCTTGTTCAGATACAGCTCCATCACGCCCTGGAAGCCCTGCAGGTAGGGCTGCTGGTCGATCGTGAACTGCATGTTGCCCTTCTCGATGGCATCCAGCTCCTCGGTAACCAGGTCGAAACCGCCGCCGAACACCTTGCCCTTCAGCTTCTGGCGCTCGATGATGTGGCCGATGGAGATTCCGCTGACTTCCTCCACGCCGAACATGCCCTTGACGCTCGGGTCGGCCTGCAGCGCGCTGGCCAGCAGGCTCTCCGCCTTGACCAGGTCGGTGCCGGTCTCCACGACGCGGTACTTGAACCCGCCCTTGGCGTCCAGCACGTCCTTGATGCCCTTCACCCGGATGGCCAGCTGGTCGGCGCCCGCGGTGTGGATGCCGATGATGATGGACCCGCCGCCCGGCAGAAGCTTGGCGATCTGCTCGCCCATGGAGCGGCCGGCCTCGTAGTTGCCCTGCCCGATGTAGGCCAGGCGGCCGGAGCCGGGGGCGTCCGCGTTGATGGCGATGACCGGGATGCCCTTGGACATGGCCTCGGCCACCACGTCGTTGAAGGCGGTGGGGTTCGGCAGGGTGCAGGCGATCCCGTCCACCTTCTGGGCGATCGCCGATTTCATGAACTCGACCTGCTTCTGGATGTCGAAGCCGGCCGGGCCCGTGTAGGTCACGTCCACCCCGAGCAGTTTCCCGGCGTCCAGGGCCCCGTTGCGCACGGGCACGAAGAACGGCACCGCGGTGGCGTGGGTGATGACCACGAACTTCAGCTTCTTGCCAGCCTGCGCGGCCAGGAAGGTCGCGGGCAGCAGGGCCAGCACCAGCAGCAGCGCCAGTGCCCTGAGGGTTCTCTTCTTCATTCAATTACCTCCTCTAAAGTGCGTTCATTATGCGCCTATCCCGGCCCACCCGTCAACGAACCGGGTGTTCCCTGACCAGCCTGCTGATCGTGCGGAAGCTCTCCTCGGTCACGGCCGGGGGGCAGCTGTCGCTGTTGGCCAGGATGAAATGCGTTCCGGCCGTCCGCTCCAGGATCTCCCGGATGTAGTCCTCGAAGCGCCGCCCTGCGTAGGTCTGCAGCTTCACCGGCTCCACCCCGCCGATCAGCCCTATCCGGTCCTTCAGGATCACCTGGGCATCCCAGATCTCGATGTTGCCCGTCGGCGGCGGGCTGACCGACTCGACGGCATCGATCTGCTCCCCGGCGATGATCGGCAGCAGGTCCCTCACGTGCCCGCAGGCGTGGTGGATGAGCATCTTCCCCGCCTCGTGCAGGATCCGCCCCCAGGCGTCGATTTCCGGCGCCACGTACTTCAGGAACATCAGCGGCGAGAGGTTGGTCGTGGAGGAATCCTCCCAGCTGATGAAGGCTTCGGCGCGCGACTGGGCGGAGATCCGGATCGCCTCCCGGGCTTTCCGGCCCATCGCCGCGACGGTCTCCTCGACCGTCTCGGGGAAGTCGTACAGGTCGTAGCACAGTTTTTCGGTCCCCACGAAATGTTCGAGCAGCGATTGGAAGGGACTCTTCAGGAAAGGGGATACCAGCGGCACGACCAGGCCGTCGCTGCCCAGTTCGTCGATCTGGGCGTGCACCTCCTCGTAGAAGGGGCGGATCTGCATGCGCTCGACCAGCCACTGCAGGGTCTTGTAGTCCTCTTTCTTCCGTATCGGGTGCCCGGTCACGAACCAGGTCCCGCCCTGCGGGGAATAGGTCAGGGTCGCCTCGAGCCTGCCTACCGGCGTTTGCCAGGACACGTACTTGTGCCCGCGGTCGGCGGTCCGTGAAACGGCGCAGCCGGGCAGGTCGTCCTTCAGGTTGTAACTGGCCCCCAGAGGGACCTCGGCCAGGCCGAGGAGGTCCGAGGCGGTGAAGGCGGTCGTGGGGCCGCGCAGCAGGGCGTCGGCCCCGATCTCCCGATAGAATGCCGGCTGCCCCGCCTTCTGGCGCGGCTCGGGCTGCGCGTCCCACCAGTAGGTGAAAAAGGGGCACCAGGGCAGGCGGTCCACCTCCCGCCCGCGGATGCCCGCCAGAATGCGCTCCTTCGGTGTCATGTCAGTACTTCCTGGCCCGCTGGATTTCCTTTTTCAGCCGGGCGGCGGCCTCCACCACCTGCTGGTTGCGGGACACCTCCGCGGTGCCTACCCGCCACCAGGAATCGTAGTCACCGGTCATGGACTTGGGGGTGACCTTCACGTCGATCACCGTGGAGCGGCTCTCCTTGAGGGCTTTCCTGACCGCCCGGCGGAACTCCTCCAGGCTGCCCGCGCGAAGCCCCCGCGCCCCGTAGCTCTCCGCGTTGCGGGCGAAGTCCAGGCCCAGGACCTCGCCGGTGAGCCGGCCGCTCTGCGGGCTGCGCGAGCGCCGATCGTTGCCGAAGCGGGTGATGCCCTGGCTCGTCTGCAGGTTGTCGATGCACTGGAAGCCCTGGTTGTCGAAGACCACCACGTTGATCTTCAGGCCCTCCTGCAGGCTGGTGAGCAGCTCGCTGTGCAGCATGACGTAGCTGCCGTCGCCCACCAGGGCGAACACTTCCCGCTCCGGTTCGGCCAGCTTGGCGCCCAGCGCGCCGGCGATCTCGTAGCCCATGCAGGAAAAGCCGTACTCCATGTGGTAGCCGCCGGGCCGGCGCGGGCGCCAGACGCGCTGCAGGTCCCCGGGCAGGCTGCCGGAGGCCCCGACCACGATGGCGTCCTTGGGCAGCAGGCTCATGTTCAGCTCGCCCAGGCAGCGGGTCTGGGACAGGCCGGCGGGGTCCTCGGCCGCGTACAGGCGGTCCACCTCGGCGGACCACTCCTCCCGGGCCTTGTCCACTTCCCCGGCGTAAGCGCAAGCGTAGCCCGTTCGGCCCAGCGCCCGGCTCAGGGCGGCCAGGGCGGCCCTGGCGTCAGCCACCACGGGCAGCGCGTTCAGCTTGCCGGCGTCGAAGGGCGCCACGTTCACCCCCAGCACGCGCAAGTCCGCGCTGCGGAACAGCCATTTGGAGGCGGTGGTGAAGTCCCCCAGGCGCGTGCCCACGGCGATCAGCAGGTCGGCCTCCCGGGCGATGCGATTGGCCGCCAGCCCCCCGGTCACCCCGATGCCGCCCAGGTTCCAGGGGTTGTCCCAGGGCAGCACCCCCTTGCCCGCCTGGGTCTCGGCGAAGGGCACCCGGAACCTGGTACAGAACGATTTCAGCTCCCGGGCCGCCTCGGAGTAGCGCACCCCGCCGCCGCAGATCAGCAGGGGCCTTTTCGCCGAGCGGATCAGCGCCACCGCCCGGGACAGCTCCCCCTCGGTGGGCGCCCGGCGTTCCAGGTGGTGGACGCGCCTTTCAAGGAACTCGGCCGGGTAGTCGTAGGCCTCGCCCTGCACGTCCTGGGGCAGGGCCAGGGTCACCGCTCCGGCGTCCGCCGGGTCGGTGAGCACCCGCATGGCGTTCAGCGCCGAACTCATGAGCTGCTCCGGGCGGTTGATGCGGTCCCAGAAGCGGCTCACCGGCTTGAAGGCGTCGTTGGCGGTGAGGTTCAGGTCGTGGAACTGCTCCACCTGCTGCAGCACCGGGTCGGGCTGCCGGCAGGCGAAAAACGTCCCCGGGCAGGAAGAGCACGGGGATGCGGTTCACGGTGGCGGTGCCCGCGGCGGTCACCATGTTCAGGGCCCCCGGCCCGATGGAGCTGGTCACCGCGAAGATGCGCTTGCGGTTGGACTGCTTGGCGAAGCCGATGGCGGCGTGGGCCATGCCCTGTTCGTTGTGACCCTGGTAGTAGGTCAGGCCGGTGCGTTCCTCGGCCAGCGCCTCTCCCAGCCCCACCACGTTGCCGTGGCCGAAAATGCCGAACACCCCCCGGACGAACTTGTGCTCCACCCCGTCGCTCTCCAGGTACTGGTTGTCCAGGAAGCGCAGCAGGGCCTGGGCCATGGTCAGGCGGACGGTTTTCAGGGCCATATCTTTGCCTCCGGTTTCATGGTCCAGGCGTGCTCCGGCACGAAGGTCGGGGTCATGTAGCGGCGGCCTTCCAGGTGGCGGATCACCCAGAGGTAGTACATGGCGTAGCCCGGAGCCGCGGCCTGGGGATGCACCTCCCCCTCCCGGATCAGGATCGTGTCCCCGTCGGCCAGCAGGTAGGCCCGCTCGCCGATGGCGGTGAGGCCGAAGCCCCCCGCCGGCAGGAAACGGTAGTGGTAGATCTCCGGCTGCGGGTGGTGGTGGGGCGGGTAGCTGGACCACTTGCCCGGGAAGGTGATCACCTCCCCGAGCACCAGGTTGGACTGCGGGGCGTTGTGATCGTCGAAGATCGTGCGCA
Organism: uncultured Spirochaetota bacterium; assembly: GCA_963736785.1. Taxonomy (GTDB): domain Bacteria; phylum Spirochaetota; class Spirochaetia; order SZUA-6; family DRHE01; genus MIBK01. The sequence continues at coordinate 94,682 of CAVTQG010000032.1, forward strand.
CGATGCGCGTGGAGGTCTCCCGCAGCGTGCCCTTGCCGCGCTCCTCGCTGGCGCACTCCTCCGGGGTGTACAGCCTGGCCGGGAAGCGGACCGGGTTGGCGGCGGCCTGGCAGGCCAGTTCCGCGCCCCCCGCCCCCGCAGTCACGGTCAGGCGCGACCCCGGCGGGCAGGTGCAGGCACCAGGGGGATTCGTCGAACAGGGAGCCGCGCCGGATGCGCCGGGAGCCGCTCTCCCACTCCAGCTCGACCTCCCCGTCCAGCAGCAGATACGCGCGCTCCAGATTCGATCCTGAAGCATGGCGGCCGCCGGGGGCCAGTTTCAGGATGCCGAAGTCCATCAGCATGTCGGGATGCGCGCCCGCCGATGGCGGTGATGGGGGTGTACCCTGGCGGGAACCCCCGCGGTTGTCTGATCTGCATGGCTTGCAATGGAGGGGGGGCTCGAAGCCCCCCCGGTCGCGCAGGCGCTGCAGCTCTACAGCTGAGGCACCTGCAGGACGAGCTGGCCGGCGCGGATCTTCTTGACCACCGCGGCCATCTTGCTGCGCACGTCTGCCGGCACGTTGTTCGTGTACAAGGGGTCGGCGTCGGCGAAATCCACGTAGCCGTCCTTGGCGCTCACGATCTCCGCCTTGCCCCAGGGGAGCGTGCCCTGGATCGCCATCTTCACCCGCTCGTAGGCGGCTTTCTCCTGGTTGAGCACCGCGCAGCCGATGATGGTTCCCGGGGCCTGCTTGTACTCGTTGGAGTCGAAGAACAGCACGTACTTGCTCTTCTCCTTGGCCGCCTTGATGATGCCCTGGGCCGCTCCGCCGGTGATCGAGAGGATCACGTCCACCCCGGCGTCGATCATGCTGTTGGCCAGGTCCGCCGCCTTGTTGGCGTCGTACCAGTTGCCGACCACCCGGTAGTCGAGGGTGATCTTCGGGTTCACGGCCTGCAGCCCCTGCTCGTAGCCGGGCTTCATCATCTTGGTCAGGGCCGGGTACTCCTGGGCCACGATCATGCCCGCCTTCAGGTCCGCGTTGGCGCCCTTCATCTTGCTGGTGGTCACCAGACCGCCCAGGTAGCCGGCGAGGTAGGCCTGCTCCACCTGGTTGTACAGCAGGCTGTAGATCTGCGGGTTGCCGGCGAAGTAGGCGTCCAGGTGCAGAAACTTCTGGTTCGGGAAGGCCTTGGCCACCTCGGAGGTGATGAACGGCATGGCCGGGTTGGAGGTGACGATCACGTCATACTCCCCCGTAGCCGCCAGGGCGGTCATCTTCTCCGCCCACTCTCCCTGGTTGAAACCGGCCTCGATGACCTTCACCGAAGCATTGGCCTCCTTGGCCGCCCTTTCGGTGCCCGCGACCATCTGCTCGTACAGCGGGCTTCCGGCCACGACCCCCGGGACGTAGACGGCCAGCTTGAAAGACTGGGCGAAGGCCGCGAAGGGCAGGAGCACGCTCAGAGCCAGCACCAGCGCAATCGTCCAAGTTCGCTTCATTAAACACTCCTTTTGCTTGCAAACACTCACAGCTTCGACGAAGCCACGATATGCCGATTCCAAGCTTAGCACGGCGGGCCGTTCTTTTTATACGCCCCGCCGGCTCACGCCTCGATCCCGTTCTTCCTCCACATCTTGCGCGCCTCCTCCTGGCAGGCCAGGCGCGCCTCCTCCTCGTTGATCGTGGTCATGACTCCCTCCTCCACCACCAGGCGGCCGTCCACCAGCACGCTCTCCACGTCCCAGCCGCGGAAGCTCATGAGCAGCCAGCCCACCACCGAGGCCGGCGTGACCGGGCTCGGGGAGTCCGGCCGCAGGATCAGAAGATCGGCCCGCTTGCCCGCGGCCAGGCTGCCGATGCGCTCGCCCCAGCCCAGGGCCCGGGCGGCGTTGCCCAGCGCCAGGTCCAGCGCCTGGAACGGGGGCAGCAGCGCCGGGTTGGCCCGGTGCGCCTTGTGCAGCAGGTAGGCGTAGCGGATGTACTCCGAGGTGTCCAGGGTGAAGAAGCAGTCGTGCCCCAGGCTGACGTTCATGCCCCGCTCCAGCATCTCCGGCACGCGGGCCACGCCGTTGCCGCCCAGGGAGTTGGTCATGGGGGTGTGGGCCACGTTCACCCGGTTGCGGGCCAGGATCTCCAGGTCCTCGTCCGTGAGGTCCACGCAGTGCGCGGCCACCACGTCCGGGCCCAGCAGGCCGGTTTCCTCCAGCACCTGCGGGGCGGACTTGCCGTACTTTTCGATCAAAAAGGCCCTGGGGATCTCGGCGATGTGGATCTGGATGCCGCACTTGTGCCGGTCGGCGATCTCGCGGGCCTGCCGCAGGGTTTCCGGGGAGTTGGTGAAAGCCGTGTGCACCCCCAGGCGGCCCTGGATGAGGCCCTCGCCGCCGCCAGCGGGCTTCGCGCCGCCAATCGCGGGCTTCGCCCCGGCCGGGTAGCGGGCCAGGAAATCCAGGTTCTCCTGGAAGGCCTTCTCGGCCATGGCCCGGTCCAGGCGCTCGAGGATACTCACCCCGGGCACGCGCTCCGTGACCTCGAAGCCCACCTGGGCGCGCAGGCCCACCTCCTGGATGGCTCGCGCGCTTTGCTCCAGCGCGCCCGGCAGGGCGTTGGGCCCCTCCACCAGCTCGCAGACGGTGGTGGTCCCGGATTTGAGCATCTTGGCCGCCGCGTAGCGGGTGGCCGCGTAGATGCCCTCCCGGGTGGTGAGGTCCTCCAGCCACTCCCAGCCCATCTTCTGCAGCATGTCCCAGAAACTCTTCAACTGGCTGAAGTCCACGGGCATGTTGTGCCCCAGCACGTAGGGCATATGGGTGTGGGTGACGATGAAGCCGGGCATCACGACGCGGCCCGCCGCGTCCAGCGCCTCGGCGCCGGGGTACTTGGCCGCCAGCGCCGCGGTTTCCCCGACCTCCACGATCGCGCCGTCGCGCACCGCCACCGCGCCGCCGGGGAGAATCTGCCCGCGCAGCACGTCCGGCTCGCAGGTAAGCACCAGGCCGTTTTTGATCAGCAGCTCGCGAGGCATGTTCAGACCTCCTCGGAAAGCGCGGCGGCGATGTCCGCGCGGGTGATGGGCAGCCGGGTGAAACGCCGGCCGGTGGCGTCGGCCACCGCGTTGGCGAAGGCCGCCGCCGCCCCGGCCACCGGAGGCTCGCCCACCCCCTTGGCCCCGAAGGGCCCGGCGGGGCTCGGCTCCTCCACCACCAGGGTCTCGGTGGGCAGCCGGTCCAGGATCGACGGCACGGCGTAGTCGGCGAAATTGGCGTTGCGGATGCGGCCGCCCTCGGTGTCGATCTTCTCCAGATGGGCCAGGGCGAAGCCGATCAGGGAACCGCCCTCCACCTGCCCCTCCAGGCCCAGCGGGTTGACCACCCGGCCCACGTCGTGCGCGGCCAGGTGCCGCAGCACCCGGACCCGGCCGGTCCAGCGGTCCACCCGCACGTCCATCAGATGGGTGCCGAAGTTGTAGGCGATGTAGACGTCGCCCTGGTGGGTCTCGTGGTCGAAGTTCGCATCCGGGGCCCGGGAGAAGGCCAGGTGCATGAGGGGGAAGCCCGACCAGTAGGCGGCGGTGGCCACCTCGGAGAGCGGGATGCGCGCCTGGGGATCGGCATCCAGCACCGCGAAGCCCCTCTCCAGGCGCACCCCTTCCGGCGGACACTTGAACATCAGGCCGGCCATGGAGCGCAGGGATCCGGCCACCTCGCGCGCGGCCTTCAGCACGGCCAGGCCTCCAACCGTAGTCGAGCGGGAGGCCACGGTCGGGCCGGAGTCGTGCACCGCGTCGGTGTCCACCTGCCGCACGGTGATCCGTTCCAGCGGGAGCCCCAGCGCCTCGCTCGCCACCTGGGCGCAGACGGTGCGGAAACCCTGGCCCAGCTCGGTGAGCCCCACGCCGACCAGGGCGCTGCCGTCCTGGGCCACCTGCACGGAGGCGCCCACCACGTCGACGCCCTCCGCGCCGTTGGAGATGCCCTGCAGAAGGCAGGCCACGCCCCTGCCGTACAGGTAGCGGCCAGCCTCATCCTCTGCCGGTCGCGGGGCCGCGCCGAGCTTCGCGCCGGCGGCGAAGCCCGATGCGGATGCCGGCTGGAGGCCGGCCCTCGCGCCGGCGCCGCCATCCTTGGCGGGCTTCGCCCGCTCGGCAATGCGCTCGATGGTCTGGCCGATGCCCACGGACTGGGCGAAGACCTGCCCGGTGGCGGTGCCCTCTCCCGGGCGCAGGGCGTTGCGGCGGCGCAGCTCCAGGGGGTCCAGGCCCAGGGCCGCGGCCAGCTCGTCCATCTGGCTCTCCGAGGCGAAGGTCACCTGGGGTACGCCGAAGCCGCGGAAGGCCCCGCAATAGGTCTTGTTCGTGTAGACGGAGGTGCTCTCCACGCGCACGTTGGGCACGCGATAGGGCCCGGCGGCGTGGATCAGGGCCTTCATGGTCACGAAGGGACTCTCCGAGGCGTACGCCCCCCCGTCCAGGAGCACGCGGGCCTCGCGGGCCACCAGGGTGCCGTCGCGGCGGGCCCCGGTCCGGTAGTGGATGCGCGCGGCGTGGCGCAGGTTGGAGCCGACGATGGACTCCTCCCGCTCGTGGGCGATCATCACCGGGGCCCCCAGGCGCACGGCCGCGATGGCCGCCAGGGAGCCGATCTCGGTGGCCACGTCGTCTTTTCCCCCGAAGGAGCCGCCCGTGTAGGCCTGCACCACCCGCACCCGGCCGGCAGGCAGGCCCAGGTTGGCGGCGATGTGCCCGCGCAGGTGGAAGGGGGACTGGCAGGAGGCGTACACGGTGATCCGCCCGTCGCCCCCGGGCACGGCCACGACCGCCTCGGGCTCTAGATATGCGTGCTCCTGGAAGGAGGTCTCGTAGGTGTTCTCGACCACCACCTCGGCCTCGGCGAAACCTTTCTGCACGTCGCCTTTCACCAGCTTCTTGGAGTAGGTGATGTTCCCGCCGGGATGGATCTTGCGGGCCCCGGGGGCCAGCGCCTGCTCCACGGTGAGGATCGGCTCCCAGGGCTCGATCCTGGCGCGAACGGCCGCGGCCCCGCGGCGGGCCGCCTCGCGGCTGGAGCCCACCACCAGCGCCAGGGACTCCCCCTCGTAGCGCACTTCCTCGGTGGCCAGCAGCGGCTGATCGAAGGGCGGCAGGATGCCGATCCGGTTGGGCCCAGGGATGTCCCGGGCCAGGAGCACCGCGGCCACCCCTGGCACCGCCAGGGCGGGCGAAGGGTCCACCTCCCGCAGCTTCCCCGCCGGCACCCCCGCGCGCCGCGCATACCCGTAGAGCAGGCCGGGAAAGCGCAGGTCGGCGGTGAAACGCGCCTGGCCGGTCACCAGTTCGTACCCGTCGACCTTGCGCACCCGCGCGCCGACCACGCTCAGTTTTTCGGCGCTCATTGGCCGGCCCCCCGGTCATCGCTGTCCAGAGCTTCCGCCGCCCGCTGGACCGCCTTCACGATCTTGGCGTAGCCGGTGCAGCGGCATAGGTTGCCGCTCAGGGCCTCCTCGATTTCCGAAACCGCTGGGCGCGGCACCCGGTCCAGCAGAGCTTTGGCGCTGAGCAGCATGCCCGGGCTGCAGTACCCGCACTGCACCGCCCCTTCCTCCAGGAAGGCCTCCTGCAGGGGGTGCAGCGCTCCCGAGGCGCCGGCGGTGACTGCGGCGGGCCCGTGCCCTGCCCCGGCGGCCCCCGCGGCGGCAAGCCCCTCCACGGTCAGCACGTCGCGCCCATGCAGCTTGGCCGCGTACAGCAGACAGGCGTTCACCGGACGGCCGTCCAGCAGGATCGTGCAGGCGCCGCACTCCCCTCGCCCGCAGCCTTCCTTGGTGCCGGTCAGGCCCAGCAGGTCGCGAAGCAGGTCCAGGGCGCGCATGGATCCGTCGGCCTCCAGGCGCACGGGCCGGCCGTTGCAGGTGAACTCCAGCAGCATCAGCGGCCCTCCCCGCAGGCCTCGGCCAGGGCCTCGCGCAGCAAGGCCGCGGTGAGCAGGCGGCGGTAGGCGGCCGGGGCGCGCACATCGTCGATCGGGCGCACCTCCGCGGCCGCCGCCCGCCCGGCTTCCCGCCCCAGCTCGGCGCTCCAGGCTCTGCCGCGGGTGAGCTTCTCGGCCGCCGCCAGGCGCACGGGGGTGGGCGCCACGGAGCCGGCCGCAGCCCGGATTTCCGCCACCCGACCTGAGCCGGTGCGCACCCAGACGGCCACGTTCACCTGCGAGATGGCCTGGCCCTCGCGCTGCCCGATCATGCGGAAGGCGGAGCGTCCGGCCAGGGCCTCGGAGTCGAACAGGACTTCCACGAGCAGCTCTCCGGGCCGGAGCACCGTGGCCTTGGGCCCGGTGAAGAACTCCTCGGCCGGCACCTCGCGCCGGCCTTCCGGGGAAGCCAGCATCAGACGGCCGCCCAGCGCGATCACCGGCGCCAGCGTATCGCCGCAGGGAGAGGCGTTGCAGAGGTTGCCCCCCAGAGTGCCCAGCGCGCGGATCTGCGGCGAGCCGATGGCGCGGGCCCCCTGGACCAGGCAGGACGGCAAGCCCTCCTGACGGGCCAGGGTTTCCAGGCGCACCGCGGCCCCGACGCGCAGCCGGCCGCCGCTGGTCTCGCGCTCCAGCCGCAGGAGCTCCGGGATGCCGCTCACGTCCACCAGGGCGTCAGGACTGCCCGCCGCCGGCGGCCGCGCGCCGGCAACTGCACGGCCAGGTCGGTGCCCCCGGCCACGTAGCGCGCGCGCCGGCCTTCGGCCGCCAGGCCGCTCATCAGCCGGAGGGCTTCTTCCACGCTGCCGGCTACCAGGTACTCCATAGGCTGCTCAGCCGCCCCCCATTGCCGTGGACAGGACCAGCTCCTGCCCGCGCCCCAGCCTTTCCTCGGCGGGACGAAAAATCCGGCGCGTCCCGCCCCCGGCGTCTCTTAGAAATACCAGCACCCCCTGGCGCAGCTTCTCCCCGTCCAGCAGAGCCTGCCCGCCGAGCCGGGCTTCCGCGGCCCGCAGGGCTTCCAGCACGGACGGGCCCGCCGCCGCTTGGGGGGCTTTGCAGGGGGCCGTGCCGAAGGGAACCTCCGCGCTCAAGCCCGCGGGCACTTCCACCTCCAGCCGGCCCGTTCCGGCTTTCTGACGGAACAGGGCGAGCAGCTCGAAGGCCACTTTCACCGGGGCCCCTGGCCGGCGGAACCGGCGGGGCTGCCGGCCAGCGCCGCGTAGCGCTCCAGGCCCAGCTCGCCCAGCCTGCCCGCGGTCGGCACCCCGTCTGGGTCCCAGCCGCGCACCGCGTAGTACTCGTCCAGCATGGCCTCGAACCTGGCCCGGTCGATCACCGCCCCTTCCGAGGCCGGTCCCTTGATCGGCTGGAAGCAGCGCTCGGGCAGAGCGTCGTCCGCCCGGGTGTGGCCGGCGCCCAGGTTGTACAGCTTCTCCAGATTCCAGATGCGCTCCCCCAGACGGTCGAAATCCTGCAAGCCAATCGAACGGCCCGTGGCCGCCTGCACGAAGCGCGGGTACAGCTCGGGCGGAGTCACGAACTCGTGGAATCGGCAGCTCACCAGGGTGAAGATGGCGTTCACCCGGTCCTGGATGCCCTTCACCAGCGGGGCCTTGCCCTCGTAGGCGTTCATGTCGATCTGCCCGGTTATCTCCGCCCCGATCGGGGCCCGCTTGTGGCAGGCGCCGCGGTTGGAGGTGGCGAAGGCCAGGGCCGTGCCCTTCATGCGCCGGGGCATCCAGGCGGCGAATCCGGAATTCTTGATCTGCATGGCGGCCTCCAGGCCGCCCAGTTCCCGGGCCGCGCGCAGGGGCCCGCGGGCCAAGAGGTCGCCGATGCCCTCCCGCCGGCCGATGCGGTGCAGAAGGCCCAGAATGGCCTCCCGCTGCCCGAAGCGCAAGGCGAGCCCCGGCTCGCGGGCGAGGCCCCTCTCCCCCATCTCCAGGGCCCAGGCCACCGTGACCCCGGCCGTGAGGGTATCCATGCCGTATTCCTCGCAAAGCTGGTTGGCCTCGGCCAGGGTGACCGGGTCCCCGTTGCACAGCTCGGAGCCCAGGGAGTACATGGTCTCGTACTCCGGCCCGCGCAGCCAGCTCTGGCTGCCGTCGGCCTTGCGGAACTTGTGCAGCATGCCGCAGTGCACCGGGCAGCCGTAGCAGGCCACGGCCCGGGTGTAGAACTTGCTTGCGTAGGCGAAGCCGTCGATCTCGGCGAACATCTCGAACTGCCCGTACTCGTGGTTGCGCGTGGCCAGGCCTCCGCGGCCGTTCACCAGGCCCATGCCGGCCCCGGTGCCGACCCGCGAGAACATGCCGACCAGGTTGTACTCCTCGGCGCAGGCCTTGGCCAGTTGGGCCATGTTCTCGGCCACCAGGCGGGCGAACTCCTCCGGATTCGCCGTGCCGACCCCCCGGCTGCCGCGCACGGCCAGGCCCTTTACGCGCTTGGAGCCCAGCACCGCCCCGGCCCCGCCGCGGCCGAAGGTGCGCGTCTCGCTGAAGATGCCCGCGAAGGCCACCTCCTTCTCGCCGGCCGGCCCGATGGATAGGGTGCGCAGCCCCGGGCCGAAGCGCGCCTTCATCCAGGCTTCGGTTTCGGCGGTGCCCTTACCCAGCACCGGGGAGGCGTCATGGAAGCTCACCCGGCCGTCCTCCACGAGCAGCAGCACCCAGTCCGCCGAACGGCCTTCCAGCACGATGCCGTCCAGGCCGGCGAACTTCAGCTCCGCGCCCAGGAACCCCCCCGCGTAGCAGTTCAGGATGCCGTCGGTGAGCGGGCTTTTGGTCACGACGCAGCTCTGCGGGTGCATGGGGGCCAGGGTCCCGGTCAGCGGGCCCACGGTCAGGATCAGCTTGTTGGCCGGGGACAGGGCATCCGTGCGCGGCGGCACCTCGTCGGCCAGGAGCTTCACCCCGTAGCCCATGCCTCCCAGGTACTCGGCCAGGTCCTCCGGCACCGGCCAGGCCTGGGCGCGCCTGCCCGCCAGGTCCACCCGCAGCAGGGTGCCCCACATGCTGCCGCTCACGGCCTTGCTCCGACTTCCAACCGGCCGCGCAGCGCCAGGGTGGCGCACTCCGGCACGCAGGCCGGCTGTCCGCCGCAGAAGTCGCACTTGAAGGCCCGCTCCTCCCCGTCCAGGCGGATGGCCTGATAGGGGCAGGCCTCCATGCAGGCCCCGCAGCCGGTGCAGGCCTCCCGGTCGATGAGCACGTAGCCGTCCTGATTGCGGATGGCCTCCACCGGGCAGGAGGGGATGCAGGGCTGCCCCGCGCAGTCCCCGAAGCGGCAGACGTGGAGGCCCGGAACCTCGGGCCACCGCCGCTCGATGGTGATGCGCGCGTCAGCCAGACGAACGACCCCGGTCTTCACCAGCGCGCAGGCGCCCATGCAGCGCTCGCACTCCGTGCACTTTTCAGGGTCGATGGCGAAGACCGGCGCGCCCAAGCTCGCCACGTTCAACTCTTCTTGTTCGCGGTTGAGCCGCTTTCCAGATAACGCTGCAGCTGGGCCAGCGACCATTTGGGGCTGAGGCCCATGGATTCCACGGTGCGGCCGATGGAGCGGAAGTCGCGGTCCAGCAGGCCTTCGGCCAGGGTGATGACCGCGTCGGTGACGGGCGTGGGCACGCCCAGCATCCTTCCCAGCGACGAGAAGGTCACCAGGCCGTAGGGGATGTCTTCGGTCAGGTGGCGGGTATCCAGCTTGAAAGGCCCCTCGCACACCTCCAGGAAGGGCGTGTGGATGGCTTCGTACAGCGGAAGCACGCGGTCCTCCCCGTGGGGGTTCCACTTGACCATCAGGATCTCCTCCTCCAGCGGGTACTGCTTCAAGCCCAGCTTCGCGCCGATGGCCATCCTCTCCCGGTCGATGCGCTCGATCAGCCGCACGACTGCCGGGGTGTTCTCCTTCTTGCCGAACAGGCAGAAGCCGCGGTCGCCGCTCTCGATACGGGCGGCGTTGCAGATCATGGGCGGGGTGTGGGTGATGGCGTTGTAGTCCACCAGGATGGAGTCGATGGCATTCTGCCCGCGGCGGATCGTGTACCCGTTCTTCTTCGGAAAGACGGTTTCCGCCGCCTCGGCCACCAGCTCGATGTCCCTGCCCGGGAAGGTGGCCACGATCAGGTTCCGGGTGCGGTTCTCCAGGCGTACCTGGGCGCCGCCCTTCTTGGAGGCCCCATACGGCAGGGTGTTGCAGTCCGCCAGGTACACCTTGCGATTGACCGCCAGCTCGCGCAGCACCTTGGCCCAGGTGAGCGAGGCCCCGCCCTTGCCCAGGTACAGGACCACCGCCTCCTCTTCCAGATATGGGGCGCTCAAGCGGGCGTACTCCTCGCACACGAAGTAGGGCACGGGGTTCAATACCAGCTGGGCCCCTTTCAGGGCCGCTCGGATATCGGAGGTGGCCAGAGCCACCTTGCCGAACATCCCCGTGGGCCGGGATTGGATATCCAGCACGTCGATGCCGCCCTTGGCCCGCACCTCGGTGAGCTTCTCCTCCTCCCGGGAGAACAGGGCCACCTCGTAGCCCTGGGTGCCCATGTCCGCGGCGCACATCAGCCCGCCGCTGCCGGCACCCAGCACCGCGATTTTTCGGATCTTCCTCATCTCAACCTCCGCAGCGGCTGGCCCGCAGGGCCGCCGATGCCCGCTCCTGTGCGGAATTTCATGAGAAACCAGAATACCGGTGGCTCCCCGACCTGTCAACAAGAACGGCCGGGCGGGCGGGCGGCGGAAAGCTAAACGATGCGGAACAGGGGCTGGCCCTTGGGTACGGAGTCCCCTTCCCGGCAGTGCAGCTCGGCCAGCGTCCCGTCGCAGGGGGCTTCGATGTTGTTGTGCATCTTCATGGCCTCCAGCACCACCACGGTCTCCCCGGTGCGCACGGCGTCGCCGGCCCTTTTCTTGTAGCCCACCACCATGCCGGGCAGGGGGGCGGCGACCACGGTGCCCGCCGGAGGCGCTGCCATCGGCGCGAACCCCGCCTGCGGCGCTTGGGGCGCGGACAAGGCGGAACCCGCCTGCGGAGTCTGCAGCGCGCCGAGGCCTCCTTGCGGCGAATCGGCTTGCGGCGCCGCGGCGTAGCCCGCCTGCGGCGGCCGCGGCCCGGCCGGCGGCGACCCGGAGGCCGCGGCCGGCGCGATTGCCGGCTGGCCCTCGGCGCCCACCTCCACGCGGAAGTACTCTCCATTCACGTACACCTCGAAGGCCTGCAATCCCGCAAGCGGGGTAGCGCCCACCTGCGGCCTTTGCGCCGCTTGCGGCTGCGCGGTGCGACCCGCTTGCGGCGTGGAAGCCTCAGGCGGGCGTTGCGCCGCATGCGGGCTGGCCACCCGCGCCTGCTGCAGCGCCCGGGTCACCAGGTCCCTCTCGCGCTGCACGTCCTCCAGGGTTCGGGGGGCGACCTCCGCGGGCGGCTTCTCCAGCCCGTGCTTCCACAGCAGGAAGCGCTTGCCGGTGACCGGGAACAGCGCGTAGATCAACAGTTCGTCCAGGTCGCGGGCCAGCTCCCCGGCGTGCTTGCGGGCGGTTTCCAGCTCCGGCTCCAGGATCTCTCCCGGCCGCACGGTAATGGGTTTCTGTCCGCGCGGGTAATCGGCCAGCGCCCTGGCCTGCACCTGCGGGTCGATGGGCCGCGGAGTGGCCCCGTACAGGCCGTAGCACAGGTCCTTGACCTGCTCGGTGATGCGCGTATAGCGGTGGTCGGGCTTGTCGAACAGCACGTTGTTCACGGTCTGAGTGCCTACGATCTGGCTGGTCGGAGTGACCAGCGGCACCTGGCCCAGCTCCCGGCGCACCTCGGGCAGGGCCTGGAACACCTGCTCCAGCTTGTCCAGCTCCTTCATCTCCTTGAGCTGGTTGACCAGGTTGGAAAGCATCCCGCCCGGGGTCTGGTGCAGGAGCACGTCGATGTCGATGATGGCGAAGCGCGTGGCGTCGGCCAGATGCACGTACTTGGGGATGTGCTTCTCCATTTCGCGGCCGATCTCGGCCAGCTTCGACAAGTCCAGCCCCGTGTCCCGGTTGGTGCCCAGCAGGCTGGCCACCAGCGGTTCCACCGCCGGGTGGGAGCTGCGGTAGGCGTAGGGGGCCAGGCAGGTATCGATGACGTCCACCCCCGCCTCCACCGCCTTCAGCAGCGCCAGGTCGCCCATGCCGGAGGTGAAGTGGGTGTGCAGGTGGATGGGCAGTTTCACCGCGTCTTTCAGCGCGGCCACCAGGGCGTAGGCGTCGTAGGGGGCCACGATGCCGGCCATGTCCTTGATGCAGATGGAGTCCGCGCCCAGGGCCTCCAGCTCCCGGGCCTTGGCCAGGTAGTACTCCAGGTTGTACACCTCCCCGCCCATGCGCGGCTCGGTCAGCGAATAACAGACGGTGCCCTGGAAGTGCTTCTTGTTTTTCCGGATGACCTTCACCACGGTCGAAAAGTTCCGGAAATCGTTCAGCGCGTCGAACACCCGGAAGATGTCCATGCCGTGGTCGCAAGCCCGCTGCACGAAGGCCTCGGCCACGTCATCGGCGTAGTTGCGGTAGCCCACCAGGTTCTGCCCCCGCAGCAGCATGGACAGGGGCGTGCCCGTGATGCGCCTGCGCAGCAGGCGCAGGCGCTCCCAGGGGTCCTCGTTCAGGAAGCGGTGGCTGGTGTCGAAGGTGGCCCCGCCCCACACCTCCATGGAGTGGAAGCCCACCTGGTCCATGGCCGCGGCCACGGCCAGCAGGTCCTCGGTGCGCCCGCGCGTGGCGAACAGCGACTGGTGGCCGTCGCGCAGGGAGAGGTCCTGCACCCTCACCGGGTTGGCCGCCCTGGGCCGCTGGGCATCGTAACGCATCGCGGTCATCTTCACCGCCCCGTGGCTGTGGCTCTTCATGCTCTCCTCCTGGCCTGCATTCGAACGCGCTGGTTCATGAGGGCCTGCCGGCCGTACAAAGCCCAGAGGCTCGGGTGAAACCCGGTATTTCCGGCGTGAAACCCGGCTTCGCCGGCGCCGGCGCCGCTAGGCTGCCCGCCGGTTTGCACCGCCGCCTCCGGCGGCCCGCCGGCCCGCAGGGCCAGGTAGCTGTACACCGCGGCCACCGCCGCAGCCCGCTTTGCTTCCAAGGTCCCTTCCCTGGTTTCCCCCATGATCCCTCCTACAGCGGAATATTCCCGTGCTTCTTGGGCGGCAGGCTCTCGCTCTTGCCCGCCAGCGCCTCCAGGGCCGTGGCCAGCCGCTCCCGCGTTTCCGCCGGCCGGATCACCTCGTCCACGTACCCCCGCTGGGCGGCGATGTAGGGGTTGTACAGCTCCTGCTCGTAGGCCTGCGCCTTTTTCCGGCGCTCTTCGGGCGCCTCGTTCCGATACAGGACGTTCACCGCCCCCTCCGCGCCCATCACCGCGATTTCGGCCGTGGGCCAGGCGAACACCTGGTCGGCCCCCAGGTGCCGCGAGCACATGGCGATGTAGGCCCCGCCGTAGGCTTTGCGCACGATTACGGTGAGCTTGGGCACGGTGGCCTCCGCGTAGCTCCAAAGCAGCTTGGCCCCGTGCCGGATCACCCCGCCCCACTCCTGGTCGGTCCCCGGCAGGTAGCCGGGCACGTCGGCGAAGGTCACCAGGGGGATGTTGAAGGCGTCGCAGAAACGGATGAAGCGGCTGGCCTTGTCCGAGGCGTTGATGTCCAGGCAGCCGGCCAGCACCTGCGGCTGGTTGGCGATCACCCCCACGGTCCGGCCGCCCAACCGGGCGAAGCAGGTCAGCAGGTTTTCGGCGTACAGCGCCTGGGCTTCAAGGCAGGTGCCCTGGTCCATCACCGAGCCGATCAGCGCCCGCATGTCGTAGCCCAGGCGGGCCTGGTCGGGGACCAGCCCGTCCAGCTCCGGGCAAGGGCGGTCGGGCGGGTCGGCGACGGCGGCCCGCGGGGGATCCTCCTGGTTGTTGGCCGGCAGCAGGCCCAGCAGGCGGCGCACCTGGGCGAAGGCCTCCGCTTCGTCGGCGCACAGGAAGTGGGCATTGCCCGTCCGCCGGTTGTGGGCCAGCGCCCCGCCCAGCTCCTCGTGGCTGGTCTGCTCGCCGGTAACCGCCCGGATCACGTCGGGCCCGGTGATGTACATGAAGCTGGAGCCCCGCACCATGAAAACCCAGTCGGTCATCGCCGGGGAGTACACCGCCCCGCCGGCGCAGGGACCCAGGATCACCGAAAGCTGGGGGATCACCCCGGAGGCCCGGGCATTGCGGAAGAAGATGTTGCCGTACCCGCACAGCGCGTCGATGCCTTCCTGAATGCGCGCCCCGCCGGAGTCATTGAAGCCCACCAGCGGGCAGCCGGCCTTCAGGGCCAGGTCCTGCACCTTGCAGATCTTGCCGGCGTGCATCTCCCCCAGCGACCCGCCCCGCGCGGTGAAGTCCTGGAAGAAGGCGAACACGGTCCGCCCGCCCACCCGCCCGTGGCCGGTGATCACCCCGTCGGCCGGGATCACCTGGGACTCCATGCCGAAGCGCGTGGCGCGGTGCTCCACCAGCGCGTCCAGCTCCCGGAAGCTGCCGGGGTCGAAGAAGGCGGTCACCCGCTCGCGCGCGCTTAGCTTGCCCTTCTCGTGCTGCCTGGCCAGCGGTTCTTCCCCGCCCATGCGCGCCACCTGGGCGCGACGCCGTTCCAGGTCCTGGATCCTCTCGGATACGCCGGCCATGACCGCCTCCCCAGCTTGAAAAAGGTGCTATCAGGTGTAGCGCCTTGCGCGCGCGCAAGTCAACCGGCCTTTGCCCGACGGCCCTTGAACAACCCTGCCGGATCGGCGATTATGGCGAGCATGAAGTGGAAGAAGGCACTGGTTCCGCTCGCCGTTGTGATCGTTCTGGCCGTCGTGGCCGTCGCCGTCTACCTGGTCATGAACCCGGTGGACACCACCCTGGAGTTCGTGGTGCGCGACGCGGTCAGCAAGGCCTGGGTGTACGACGCCTCCTTCCGCCTGGAGGGCCGCCTGATCCGCAGCCAGTTTCAGTCCGACCAGGGCCCCGAGCCGCAGCGCTTCACGCACCTGTTGCCCGGGCCTGCTACCCTGCAGATCAGCGCCCCTTCCTACCAGCCGGTTTCCCGCGAGCTCACCCTGAAGCGCGGGGCCAACCGCCTGCCGGAGCCCATCGAGCTGGTGGGCCTGGAGATCCCCGAGCTCAAGAGCTTCATCATGTTCGAGGACCTGGCCGGCAGCGACGTGCAGGTGGAGATCCGCCCGGTGAGCAACGCCGGCCCGGCGGTGCTCAACCACCCCTGCCTGGACCTGTGGATCGGGGCCCGGATGACGGTGCAGCTCAGGAACGGCCTGCCCGTTCAGGAGGAGACCGAGGCGGGCTCGGTGCGCGGGGAGGAGCTTTTCCGCGGCCGCATCGACTGGAAGTTCGACCCCTACCCGGAGACCGTCTTCCGCTACAGCGCGGTCATCCCCGGCGCCAAGATCAAACCCAGCAAGGCCCCGTACCGGGTCGTGGACTACCTGGTAGTGCTGCCCAGCCCGCTGGCCGTCACCAGACAGGAGCTGGAAGAGATAATGGAAAAAGCCTGGAGCCTGAAACCTGAGGCGGTGGAGGAGTACCTGCGACCCTACCAGGAACAGGGAAAGCTGCGGGTGGAAGTCTTCACCTCCTGGAACGTGAAGGGAGCAGCCGAATGATTCAGACTACCGGGCTGACCAAGCGCTACGGCAGGTTCACGGCGGTGGACGGCGTGAGCCTGAACATCCCCGCAGGGCAGATTTACGGCTTTCTGGGCCCCAACGGCGCGGGGAAGACCTCCACGATCATGATGCTGCTGGGCATCCTCAAGCCCACCTCCGGCTCCATCCGCCTGTTCGGCGAGGAGTACCGCCCCGGGCGCCTGGACTTGCGCAAGCGAATCGGTGTGGTCCCGGAAAAGCAGCCCCTGGGCATGTGGAGCTGGATGACCGCCGAGGAATACTTAGGCCTTGTTCGCCGAGCTCTTTCAGGTGCCGGACCCGGATGAGCGCATCGAGCACCTGTTGGAGCGGGTAGGCCTCAGCGGCGTGCGCCGCAAGCGCATGGCCGAGTTCTCGCACGGCATGATGCAGAAGCTGTCCATCATCCGGGCCTTGCTGCCCGACCCGGACATCCTGTTCCTGGACGAGCCCATCTCGGGCCTGGACCCCTTCGGGGTCAAGCAGACCCGCGACCTGATCCTGGAGGAGAACCGCGAGGGGCGCACGATCTTCATTTCCTCGCACATCCTCTCGGAGGTGGAGAAGATCTGCCACCGGGTGGCCATCATCTACCGGGGGCGCCTGCTGGCCGAGGACCAGATGGGCAGCCTGCTGGCCGGCCTGACCAAGGACCGGGAAATCCACGTGGACCTGGAAAGCCTGCCGGAGGAGCTGCCCGCCGCGATGCGCGCCCTGCCTTTCGTGCTGGAGGCTAACGGAGCCGGCAACACCCTGGTGGTCAAGGTCCCCAAGAAGGGCGATTACCGCAAGGAGCTGTCCGCCTTCCTGATCGGCCGCGGCCTGGTACCCCTGGCCATCCAGGAGAAGTCCCTATCGCTGGAGGAGGCCTTCGTGACCATCACCCAGGAGAACGTCCAGATGTTCGCCGGGATCGGAGGCCGCCCATGAACTATCGCCTCCACGCCACCCGGGTCATCGCCCGGCGCAGGGTCCAGGAGCTGCTGCTCAGCCCCGGCTACTACGTGGCCGCCTCGCTGGGCCTGCTGCTGGCCTACCTGCTGGTGTCCGGCTTCACCCGGGCGATGGACTCCAGCGGCTTCGATTTCCGCCTGCAGCCGGTCTACGACCTGATCGGCCGGTCGCTGCAGGGGGCCTTCGGCGGCACGGTCGTGCAGAAGCTGTTCGCCGAAGGGCCGTTCCAGCTGGTGCTCTACGTGGCCTTCCTGCCCGTGCTGCTGTTCCTGGCGGCCTCCAGCGTGTATCGCTTCGGGCTGGAGCGCAAAGTCGGCGCGGTGGAGCTGCTGGCGTACGGGCCCGCCGACGGCACTTCCTACTTCCTGGCCTTCCTGATCAAGGACCTGCTGGCCACCCTGCTGTACCTGGCGGCGCTCACCGGCTTCCTGGCCGTGACCGCGGCGCTGCACAACCTGGTCCTGGGACCCACCTTCTTCCAATGTCTCGCCTTGCTGCCCTTCGTCTCCGTCGCGGTTTACGCCTGGGGGGTCTTCGCCTCCACCCTCACCGACAACTCCGCCTCGGCGCTGGCCGTGTTCCTGGCGCTGATGGTCTTCTTCCTCCTTGTGTTTATTGGTTCCTTCACCATCGCCAGCGGCTACGTGGCCAGCCTGTCCACGGTGCTGGCCTGGATCGTGCGCTGGGTCTCCCCGCTGTACTACTGGGACCAGGCGCTGCGCGCCGCGGAAGTGGCCCGCTGGCCGCTGTACGCCCTGAACCTGGCCCTCCTGCTCGCCGTGGGCGCGGCGGTGCTGGCCGCCAGCCACTTCGTCCTGAGAGCGAGAGGAGTCCGAGCGTGAACGCCCGACGCAGCATCCTGGCCGCCACCCTTCTGGCCGCCGCCGTCGTGAGCAGCGCCCAGGCGCCCGTGCGCCGGGAGCAGTTCATCTACTCGATCCTGGCCTTCAACGGCAAGGATTACGCCGCCACCTTCGCCCGCTCCGGGGCGGACAGCCTGTACCTGGTGGCCGAGGTGGACAACTTCCTCACCGTCCGCAACGCCTTCGTCTACTTCTGGCCCATCACCCAGGAGTGGAAGACGGACACCTCGGTGCTGAACCTCCCTTTCACCGGCACCCTGGAGCTTACCGGCGGAAGGCTCAAGGAGCCGCGGATCCTGACCCCCGTGCGCTACACCTACTACAACACCCGCGGGGAGTACGAGCTGAACTGGCGGGTGGCCACAGGTGAGGAGGCCGACCAGGCCTGGCAGAAGTACCAGCAATTGATGGAGGACTACTACGCCCGCGTGCAGAAGTATCAGCAGGCCCGGGGTATATACGAAGCCATGCTCAATGAGTTGACCCTGCGCATCACCCGGATGCGCGACCAGGGGCAGGACGTGAGCAGGCTGGTGGAGGTGCTGCAGAACCTGAGCTCCCCCAAGGAGCCGGAGTTCCCCAAGGACTACATCGTCCCGCCCCGTCCGGTAGAGGAGGCCTTCGTGCTCAACCTGCCCGTGGGCGAGTACGTCATCCGCTTCTTCGCGGAGGACGGCTCCGTGATGGAAGGCTTCAGAGCGCAAAGTGGTGAGCTTCCGCAAGCGCCGCGCCGAGGGCATCGGGCTGGAGGTCATTCCGGGGGACAAGTGGACCCGCCCGGTGGAATCCACCACCCCTTCCTCGGTCCTTTACGTGGACGGCTCGGCCGACCTCTACCTGCGGCCGTTCTTCGAGCAGGAGTACAACGACCTGTATTACGAGAAGATGCAGCGCAACGACGCCAGCGGGAACCCCAACGTCATGAAGTGGGTGCGCATCCAGCAGGTCCCGCAGGCCGGGATCCGGCTGGCCGGGTCAGGGGGGGAGGCGCGGATCATCCGGGAGGAGCCGTTCTACGTGGAGCAGGTCAAGGGAGCTTCGCTGGGCTACCGCATCGTGCCTTACGACCCGCAGGGGGCGCACAAGGACCGGGACCCCAGCCTGCAGGCCTTCCATATCCCCATCGCTCGGGGGCAGCCCGTCGTGCGTCTGGCCACGTTGGACAAGAACGGCACCGCGCTTCCCGGAGGGGAACGACAAATCCGGGTCGTGGGACCCGCCCGCGCGGGGATCGTGGCCCTGGTCCTGGCGCTGCTGCCGCTGGCCGTGATGGCGGCGGCGCTGATCGGCCGCACGCGCCGCGTCAGCCGGTAATACCCGGCTTTCAGGCCACCAGCACCAGCCCCATCAGCAGCCCGTGCGGGATGCAGCCGGGGCCGGCGTTGCTGCCGATCGGATAGATCTCCCAGCCCAGCTGCGTGGCGATGCGGTAGCAGTCGATCCCCACCGCTTCCATCGAGGGCCGGGAGCGCAGCTGGAGCCGGCACTTCTCGCCGGCCAGCACGGCGCAGGGCTTGTCGAAGCAGTAGGTGCTCTTGCAGCTTCCCGCCGCGAAGCCGACGGACAGATAGTGCCCGTCGTAGAAGGCCGCGCTTTCCACGGCGCTGGCAATCTCGAAGATCTTCTTGTAGGCCTCGACCCTGGGCTGGATCGTGGCCTTGTCCCGCACGACGACCGCGGGAGGGATCTGCAGGCCGAATACCACGGCCCAGCGGTAAAGCTCCACGATCCTGCGCATCTCGCTCCGGCTTGGGGCTGTGCGGCGGGCAGTTGGCGCAGGTTCCGTAACCGAAGCACTTGGGGATCTGAACACTTGAGGCTGACCCTATCGTCCACGGGAACGCCGGCCGCCGGGAGCCTGGAGGCGTGGGTGGCCCCCGCCTCCAGGGCCAGGCGTTCGTAGCGTCCGAGGTGGTCCTGAACCTCCTCTTCCGGCACGGATAGCCGGATCGGCTCCAGCTTCTGCTCGATCATCATGTCCCTCCGAGGTCCTCACCATAGCACAGGGCGAAATCGGGCGGAAGCGGCGAGTCGATCCGGAGCTTCGCGCCGCTGCCAGGATGGGCCAGGTCGACCGCAGCAGGCGTGCAGGTACAGCCGCTGGGCTGCCCCCCGGGGGACGGGAGGCCCGTAGAGCGGGTCCCCGACGATCGGCAGCCCCAGATGGCTCAAGTGGGCCCGCACCTGGTGCCGGAAACCCCGGAGGATCCCGACTCGGACCAGGGCCAGGCCCGCGCGGGCCTGCACCACCTCCGCCTCGGTGCGGTAAATCTCCGGCGAGACCTCGCGCTTCGCGCGCCGGCGGCCGGGCGCGCGTCCTGCCCGCCGGCAGGCACCACCCGCACCTTCCGCCGCCCGGGCCCGAAGGGCGCGAACCGGCTTTCCAGGACAAAGCGCTGCCCCGGGCGCGCCCGCACCGGCGCGAAGTCCGGCGGCGCGCAGAGGGCCAGGTACTCCTTGCGCACGCGGCCGGCGGCGAAGTCGGCCGACAATCGATGAAAGGCCTCGGCCGTGCGGGCCACCAGCACGATGCCCGAGGTGCCGCGGTCCAGCCGGTGCAGCAGCCCGGGCTCGGCGGGCTTGCGACCCGGAAGCGCCGCGATTTCCGGAAAGCGCTCGAGGAGCCGACCCAGGAGGGTGTCCTCCCCTGCCCGCCCCAGAGGGGCGGTGTGCAGGCCGGCGGGCTTGTCGACGGCGATCAGCTGCTCGTCGGCGTACAGCACCGCCAGCCCGGCAGGGGCGGCGGGCCTTCCGGCTCGGCTCATCGCCCCTACCCGGCCAGCACCCCGCGCAGGGCGGCCTGCCAGCGGCCGTAGGCCTCCTCGTAGGCCCCTTGCAGCCGGGGACTGGGCTCCACCACCCGCACCCTGTCCAGGCCCGGCGAATGCCGAGCGCGCCGTGTGCAGGCCGGCCCCGATGCCCGCGCCGCGGGCCGCCCCCTGGGACCCGTCGGTGTTGTACAGCTCCACCGTCGCGCCGCTGACCGTGGCGAAGGCCTCCGCGAACAGCGGGCTGAGGAACATGTTGGCATTGCCCGCCCGCACCCGGGCCGGAGCTCAGGCCCATGCCGGCCATGATCTCCAGGCCGTGCCGTAGGGCGAAGACGATGCCCTCCTGGGCCGCGCGCAGCAGGTGGGCTCGGCGTGTGGCGGGTGAAGCTCAAGCCGTGGATCGAAGCGCCCGGGTTCCGGTTCTCCAGCGTCCGCTCCGCCCCGTTGCCGAAGGGCAGGATCACCAGGCCGTCGGAGCCGGCCGGGGCCTCGGCGGCCAGCGCGTTCATCTGCTCGTAGGATAGCTCTCCCCCTTGCCCGCCAGACGTTGTGCCGCAGCCAGCTATTGAGGATGCCCGTGCCGTTGACGCACAGCAGGATGCCGTAGCGCGGCCGCTCCGGGCGAGTGGTTCACGTGCACGAAGGTGTTCACGCGGGAGGCCGGGTCGTAGGTGGCGCGGTCGCCGACCCCGTAGACCACGCCGGAGGTGCCGGCCGTGGCGGCGATCTCGCCGGGCTCCAGCACGTTCAGCGACAGGGCATTGTTCGGCTGGTCGCCGGCCCGGTAGGTCACCGGCGCCCCGGCGGGCAGCCCCAGCTCGGCGGCCGCCGCGGCGGTCAAGCCCGCCCTGCGTCCGAGAAGGTGGGCACCGCGGGAGGGCAGCATGGCCGGCGGGATGCCGTAGTGGTCGAGCAGGAAGTCGGCCACTGCCTCCGTCCTGGAAGTCCCACAGGATCCCCTCGGACAGGCCGGAGGGGGTGGTGCGGATCTCGCCGGTCATCCGCAAGGCGACGTAGTCGCCGGGCAGCATGATCCTGTGGATCGGCTGAAGACCTCCGGCTCGTTCTCCTTGACCCAGGCCAGCTTGGAGGCGGTGAAGTTGCCGGGCGAGTTGAGCAGGCGCTCGAGGCAGCGCTTCCTGGCCCGATCGCCTTGAAGGCGCGCTCCCCGATCTCCACCGCCCGGCTGTCGCACCAGATGATGGCCGGGCGCAGCACCCGGCCGGCCTTGTCCAGGCACGACCAGGCCGTGCATCTGGTAGGAGATCCCGATCGCCCGGACCCCCGACAGCGCCACCTGCCCGGCGAGCAGGCGCGTGGCCCGAACCAGGTGCTCCCACCAGACCGCCGGGTCCTGCTCGGCCCAGCCCGGCTGCGGCGAATCGATCGCCAGCTCCCGCTCGGGGGAGGCCGCCGAGGCCAGACAGGCCCCGCTGTCGGCGTCCAACGCCGCCGCCTTGATCGAGGAGCTGCCTACGTCGTAGCCCAGCAGAAGGCCTGACATCCGTTCCTCCGCACCACCCATCATAGCGGAAAGGCCGTGTCTTTGCCATTGACGGCCGGTGCTGCTGTGTTAGGATTGTAACCAAGGCAAGGAGGTACCCATGAAAAGGCTTACCTGGATTGTCCTCTTGATCCTGCCGGTCTGCGGCGGCCTGCTGTTCGCCGGCGGGGAAGCGGAGGAGGCGGTCAAGCTGCAGTTCGCCAGCTGGATGGTGGCCGAGGCATCCGGCGGTGAGGTCTGGATTCCCGAGCGCATCACGGCCTGGGAGCAGAACCACCCCAACGTGAAGGTGGAAGTCATCCCCGTGGCCTGGGAGGACACGCCCACCAAGTACACGCTGCAGATCCAGGGAGGTACGGCTCCCGACGTGTTCACGATCGAGTCCCTCTGGCTGGGCAAGTTCGCCAAGATGCCCAAGGCCACCGTGGACTTGAAGAAGTACATGGACTCGGCCTTCACCAGCTCAGCTGGTGCCGGCCTACAAGGGCGGGGAGATGGACGGCAAGATGGCCGGCCTGGTGTGGAATCCCAACCCGTGGGTGCTGGTGTTCAACAAGGAGCTGGCCGCGCGCGCGGGAGTGGACGGGGCGCCCAAGACCGCGGCGGAGGTCTACGCCCAGGCCCAGGCCATCAAGAAGACCGGCCCGTTCGGGCTTGGCATTCAGCTGAGCATCGACGAGTACGCCGCCGACACCTTCCACATCCTGACCTGGCCCGACGGCGGCGACCTGCTGGACGCCAAGATGAAACCGGCTGCCTCCACGCCGGGAACGGTCAAGACGGTCAAGCTGGTGAAGAGCCTGGTGGACCAGGGAGTGGTGCCCTTCGGCGAGGAGGTGCGCAACCTGCGCACCCTGTTCGCCCAGGACCGCATCGGCTTCTTCTTCGAAGGGCCCTGGATCGCCGGGGTGCTGGACGGAGAGGGCATGTCGCGCGACGCCTGGGAGGTCTCCCCCTGGCCGGGGGACGTGCAGCCCGCCTCCCACATCCTCTGCCTGGCGGAGCAGTCCAAGCACCAGGACCTGGCCTGGGACCTGATGAAGTTCATCGTCACCGATGAGACGACCACCAAGGAGTACTTCAAGCGCACCGGCCTGCTGCCTCTGGTGGCCAAGCAGTACGAGGACCCCCAGTACGGCAGCCGCTACGTGAAGAGCTTCCTGACCGCTATGTCCAGGATGCGCAACCCGAACGTTTGGGCCTCCCAGAAGAAATTCGAGATCGAGACCGCCTTCATGGAAGGCCTGCAGAAGATCCTGTTGAACCAGGGGGCGGTGGAGGCGACCCTCCAAGAGGTGGACGCCAAGTTCGCCCAGCTTCTGGCGGAGTAGCAGGATCCGCCAATCCCCCAACCGGGTGCCGCCTGCCGGCGGCGCCCGGACTCTTCACGGTTGGAGGCGCCGGTGCGCCCGGAAAACCCGAACCCTCGAGGCGAGCTGAGCGACCGGCTGTTCGCCTTCCTGCTGCTCCTGCCCGCCCTGCTGGCCATCCTGCTGGTGATCGTCTACCCGCTGGCCACCGCGATCTACACCAGCTTCTTCCGCTATTTTCTCACCGACGGCCGGGGCATGAGCTTCCTGGGCCTGGACAACTACGCCCGCATGCTGGGAAGCATGGAGTTCTGGCGGGCCTTCGCCAACACCCTGGTCTACGTGGGGGGCACGGTCCTGGGGGAGTTCCTCCTGGGCTTCGCCCTGGCCCTGCTGGTCAACACCCGCTTTCCGGCCAAGAACGCGGTCAACAGCCTGTTCTTCATGCCCTGGATCATCCCCTCGGTGGTGGTGGCCTTCATCGCCCGCTTCCTGTTCTTCGACCCGTTCCACGGCATCGTCAACGTGGTGCTGAAAAGCCTGGGGCTCATCGGGGAGTTCGTGGGCTGGCTGAAGGATCCGGCCCTGGCCATGCCCACGGTCATCGCCGCCACCACCTGGAAGATGCTGCCCTTCATGTTCGTGATCCTGTACGCCGGCCTGCAGGCCATCCCGGCGGAGGAGATCGAGGCGGCCACTATCGACGGGGCCGGGGCCTGGCGGCGCTTCCGCCACGTGACCCTGCCCAACCTGCGCGAGATCATCACCCTGGCCACGATCCTGGAGTTCGTCTGGCAGTTCCAGTACCTGACCATCATCTTCACCACCACCAAGGGAGGGCCCATCGACCGCACCCTCACCCTGCCGCTGCTGATCTACCGGGTCTCCTTCATGGGCAGCCTGAACATGGGCTACGCTTCGACGCTGGGGGTGTTCTGGCTGCTGTTCCTGCTGGCCTTCAGCGTGCTGTACGTGCGCCTGGTCGGGAGGCGGGAGAAATGAGCCCCGCATCCCCCGCCCGCCTGCGGCGCAGGACGCTCCGGGCCCTGCGCTTCGCCCTCATCCTGGCCCTGCTGGCCCTGTACCTCTCGCCCCTGTACTGGATGGTCTCCACTTCCTTCAAGCACCAGCCGGAGATCTTCCGGATGCCGCCCAGCCTGGTGCCCCTCCAGCCCAGCCTGGACAACTACTCCGCCATCCTGCGGGGCACGCTGGCCTCGGCTATCCCCTTCCTGGCCTACTTCCGCAACAGCCTGGTGGTGGCCCTGGGCACCGTGCTAGTCACCCTGGTGCTGGCCGCGCCGGCCGCCTACGCCTTCTCGCGCGTGCCCTTCCGGGGCAAGCGCCGCCTGATCTATATGGTGCTGGTCTCCCAGATGCTTCCGGTGGTGCTGATCCTGATCCCCCTATACCGCTCCCTGCAACGGCTGCGCCTCCTGAGCACCTACCCGGGGCTGATCCTGCCGTACCTGATGCTCACCCTGCCCTTCTCCATCTGGATGCTGAAGGGCTACTTCGACTCCATCCCCCGGGAGCTGGACGAGGCGGCCAAGGTGGACGGCTGCACGAAGCTGCAGGCCATGCTGCGGGTGATCCTGCCCAACGTCAAGCCGGGCCTGACGGCCACGGCCATCGTGACCTTCATCATGGCCTGGGACGAGTTCATCATCGCCCTGACGGTCATGGACAAGAACGCCATGCGCACCCTGCCGGTGGGCATGATCCAGTCCTTCGTGGGGGAGTTCTCGATCAAGTGGGG
The DNA here is from genome assembly GCA_963736785.1 of uncultured Spirochaetota bacterium. Classification (GTDB taxonomy): domain Bacteria; phylum Spirochaetota; class Spirochaetia; order SZUA-6; family DRHE01; genus MIBK01. Next base: position 119,464 of record CAVTQG010000032.1, read on the forward strand.
GGAGATGATGGCCGCCTCGGTGGTGACCGCCGTGCCGGTGGTGCTCATCTTCATCTTCCTGAGCCGCTACCTGATCGGGGGGCTGATCACCGGCGCGATCAAGGGCTGAAGCCCGCCGCCCAGGCCGCCCGTCAACCCCGGCCTAGCCCCACTGCCTCCAGGCCTCGATCGCCGCCTCCAGGCCCTCCCAGGGCGTGTCGGGGTGCAGGGCGTCCACCGGCTGCAGGATGAAGCGGCCGGTGACGGCCAGCGCGTCCAGGGCCTGCCGGACGCTGTCCCGGATCTGCGCCGGGGCGCTGGCCTGCAGGGTGGTGGAGTTCAGGCCCCCGGCCAGGGTGATCCGGCCCCCGAACAGGTCGCGGGCCCTGGCCGGCGCCAGCCCGTCCTGCACGGGATCCACGAAGTACAGCACGTCAACCCCGGCGCCGACCAGACGCTCGCCCGAGCGCCTCCACCCCGGTGGTCATCACGTAGCCGAACTTCTTCCCGTGGCGATGGGCGATGGCCGAGAGCTCCGCGATGTAGGGGAACAGGAACCGGTCCAGCAGCGCGGGTGACCACAGGTCCGTTGAGGAGTACCAGCCGCGCTCCACGACCAGGTCCACGGCCGGGTCGCCGGCCGCCAGCTCCGTGCGCCCGGCATCCGCAAGGGCCACGATGCGCAGCAGCTCGGCGAAGGCCGCGGGCTGGTCCATGGCCAGGAAGATCGCCCCCTCCACGCCCATCAGCCAGACCACGGCGTCCATGCCGAACGCCGACCAGGCCTGGACCGCCACGCCCTGCTCGCGGGCAAAGGCGCCCACGTTACGCAGGCGCTCGAGGAAGCGCCCGCTGCTGCTTCGGTCCCGGCTCCCGGTACAGGTGGGCGACGGCGGGCACCTGCGCGGGTTCGCGCACCAGGTGCTGGACCGCGCGGGGGATGTTGAAGTCCTCGAACAGCGGCACGTGATCGGGCTGCACCACCCAGCCCTCTCCGGGGTCCTCCCCGGTCCGCCGGACCGCATGGCGCAGCGGCCCGGAGGGGGTTTCGTACTCCCGGACCAGGACCGGGCAGGCCTCCCCGCCCCTCGGCGGGAGCTCTGAGTCCCGCCAGCGCACCTCCGGGTCCGAGCCCCACGGGACGGACACGTCCAGCAGGTCGTCCAGGCCGAGGGACTGCCAGGCCCGGACCCGGCGGAAGTCGTCCTCCAGGTCCCAGGGCACGGGCAGGGTGTGGATGTGCTCCAGGCGCTGCGTGTACCAGCGGCTCACCTCCCGGCCTCCCCTGCGCCAGCGCAGGTGCGGCGGTGCCCGGAAGCCGAAGCACCAGGCGCTCATCGGGGGGTGATCGTAGCCGCGACCCGGTCCAGGCTGCCAGAATTCGCTCTCTGGAGGTCATGATTGAGCCTGAGTATACTCTGCAGGGGAAATCGTCAAGCCGATGACAGACTCCCCGCGCTCGACTATACTTGGAAACCCGAGGAGGACTTCGCGATGAGCTACACGAGCAGCGACCTGGCCGTCAACGGCGGCCCCAAGGCGAAAAAAAGCAAGAACCGACCCATGTTCCCCGGCGGAATGGAGATCGGCAAGGAGGAGAAAGAAGCAGGTCCTGGAGGTGCTCAAGAGCCGGTACCTGTTCCGCTACTACGGCCCCAAGGAGATGCCCTCCAAGGTCAAGGCGCTGGAGGAGCGGTATGCCGGCTACCTGGGGGTGAAGCACTGCCTGGCGGTGAACTCCTGCACCTCGGCCCTGATCGCCAGCCTGATCGCCGTGGGGGTGGAGCCCGGGGATGAGGTCATCGTGCCGGCCTACACTTTCTTCGCCTCTTGCGCCGCGGTGGTCGCCGCACGGGCCATTCCCATCGTGGCCGAGGTCGACCGTTCCCTGACCATGGACCCGCTGGACCTGGAGCGCAAGATCACCAAGCGCACCAAGGCGATCCTCCCGGTGCACATGCGCGGCATGCCCGCGAAGATGGACAAGATCATGGAGATGGCCCGGCGGCACAACCTGAAGGTCGTGGAGGACGTGGCCCAGGCCAACGGCGGCAGCTTCCAGGGCCGCAAGCTGGGCTCCTTCGGGGACGCGGGGGCCTTCAGCCTGCAGTACCACAAGACCATCACCTCCGGGGAGGGCGGAGTGGTGGCCACCAGCCAGGACCTGGTCTACACCCGCGCCCAGGCCTACCACGACGTGGCCGCCTGCTGGCGCAAGGACCGCTTCGCCCCGCCGGAGTTCGCCGGGGAGATCTTCTTCGGGGTGAACTTCCGCATGAGCGAGCTCACCGGGGCGGTGGCCCTGGCCCAGTTCGGCAAGATGGACACCATCGTGGGGCGCATGAAGCACAACAAGCAGCGCATCAAGAGCCTGCTCGCCGGCCTGCGAGGGCATCGAGTTCCGGGAGGTCACGGACGAGGCCGGCGACACGGCCGTGTGCCTGGTGTTCTTCCTGCCCCGCGCCGAGCCAGGTGGAGGAGTTCGTCAAGGCCCTGCGCGCGGAGGGCGTGGAGGCCGGCGGCATCTACAACCAGGGCGTGCCCGACTGGCACATGTACCATCACTGGAAGATGCTGCACGAGAAGATGATGCCCTCCAAGAAGGGCTGCCCGTTCAACTGCCCGCTGTGCGGGCCCGCTCCCGAGTACAAACCGGACGACTGCCCGAACACCCGCGAGTGGCTGGGCCGTTCGGTGCACCTGGACATCCCGCCCCGGATGGAGGACCGGGAGTGCGACGAGATCGCCGAGGGCATCCGCAAGGTCGCCTCGGTGCTGCTGTAGCCGCCGGGACAGGAGGAGACCATGGCCAAGATCGCAGTCTGCATCGAGCCTTTTTTCCCGGACCTGCCGTACGCCGAACGCCTGGCCCGGATCCGCAAGCTGGGCTTCCGGCACTACGAGTTCTGGTTCCTCGACAAGCGCTTCGACGGCAAGGGGCTGCACGACGAGCGCAAGAACCTGGAGGAGCTGGCCGAGTGCAACGCGCGCCTGGGCCTGACCTGCACGGATTTCGTGTTCAACCACCCGGACGGCGGGGTGGTGGCCTCCCTGATCGACAAGCGCGACCGCGCCAAGCTCCTGGACAGCCTGGAGGGGGTCATCGAGCAGGGCCGCAAGCTCGGCGTGCGCTCCTTCATCAGCGGCTCCGGCAACAAGGTCCCGGCCTGCGGCCGCGACGGAGGCCGTGGAAAACATGGTCGAGGGCCTGAAGGCCTGCGTGCCGGTGCTGGACAAGCACGGGGCGACCCTGCTTCTGGAGCCCTGGAACACGAGGGTGGACCACCCCGACAACTTCCTGGACGACCCGCGCCTGTCCGTGGAAGTGCTGAAAAAAGTCGGCAGCCCGGCGGTCAAGCTGCTGTACGACATCTACCACATGCAGATCATGGCCGGGGACGTGACCTCCTTCATCCGGGAGAACATCGCCCACATCGGCCATTTCCACGCAGCGGGTGTGCCCGGCCGGCACGAACCCTACGCCTGCGAGCTCGATTACCCGTTCATCTTGACGGAGCTGGATCGCCTGGGCTACCAGGGCTGCGTGGGCCTGGAATACTGGCCGACCCTGGACCACGCCGCCAGCCTGAAACGCACGAAGAAATACCTGGAGGGGTAGCCGCCCCGCAAGGAGGTTTCATGCCCCTGGAAAGCGTGCTCACCGTGAGCTCCGCGGCTCTCAAGTATGGGCCCGGGGCCACGCGGGAGGTCGGCTTCGACCTGAAGGAACTTGGCGCCCACCGGGTGCTGGTGGTGACCGACCCGCAGCTGGCCTCCTCGGAACCCGTGGCCGTGACCCTGGAGTCCATGAGAAACCACGGCCTGGAGGCGGTCCTGTACGCCGAATCCCGGGTGGAGCCCACCGACGGCTCCCTGCAGGAGGCGGTGCGCGCGGCCGCCGGCGGGGGCTTCGACGGCTTCGTCGGGGTGGGCGGCGGCTCCAGCATGGACACGGCCAAGGCCGCCAACCTGTACACCACCTGGCCGGCGGATTTCCTGGAATACGTGAACGCGCCCATCGGGCGCGGGCGGCCGGTGCCCGGGCCCCTGCGCCCCATGGTCGGCATCCCCACCACCGCCGGCACCGGCAGCGAGACCACCGGGGTGATCATCTTCGACTACGAGAAGATGCACGCCAAGACCGGCATCGCCCACCGCTTCGTGCGGCCCGCCCTGGGCATCGTGGACCCGCTGAATACCCGCACCATGCCCAGGATGGTCGCGGCCTGCACCGGCTTCGACGTGCTGGTGCACGCCCTGGAGTCCTACACCGCCCTGCCCTTCCACCGTCGCGAGGCGCCGTCCAGCCCCCTGGAGCGGCCCGCCTACCAGGGGGCCAACCCGGTGAGCGACGTGTGGGCGGCCAAGGCCATCGAGCTGGCCGGCGCCCACCTGGTGCGCGCGGTGGAGGACCCCGACGACCTGGAAGCCCGCAGCGTGATGATCCTCTGCGCCACCTACGCCGGCATCGGCTTCGGCAACGCCGGCCTGCACCTGCCGCACGGCATGTCCTACCCGGTTTCCGGGATGGTCAAGGGCTACCCGCCGCCGGGCTACCCGCCGGGGCGGCCTCTGGTGCCCCACGGCATGGCCGTGGTGCTGAACGCCCCTGCCGCCTTCCGCTTCACCGCCTCCGCGGATCCAGCCAGGCACCTGGAGGCGGCTCGCCTGCTGGGCGGCAAAGCACCCTCGCGAGCCGATCCGGCGCAGAGCCGGCGAGATCCTGGCCTCGATCCTGCTGCGGCCTGATGCGCCGCACCGGCATGCCCAACGGCCTGGCCGCCGTGGGCTACGGCGAAAAGGACATCGCAGCGCTGGTCCAGGGCACCCTGCCCCAGCACCGCGTCACCCGCCTCTGCCCCCGCCCCTTCACCGCAGAGGACCTGGCCGGGGTGTTCCGCGCCTCCCTGCGCCTCTGGTGAACACTCCGCTTTCCCCGCTGATCCGGGCTCTCGGCCCGGAGGACGCGGACTACCTGCGCGACGAGTCGCGACTGATCGGCCGGGCGGAATCGATCTCCTTCCCGGCCAGCGAAGCGGAAGTGCGCGAGGTGCTGCGCGCCACTGCCGAAGCCGGCATCCCGGTCACGGCCCAGGGCGGCAGGACGGGCATCACCGGAGGGGCGGTCCCGCACGGCGGGCACGTGCTGAACCTGAGCCGGATGGACCGGATCCTGGAGCTGCGCTGCGGTGCCGCGGGGTTGGCGCGCGTGCAGCCCGGCCTGCCGCTGGCCACGCTCAACGCCGCCCTGGATGGCGCCGGCGGCTCCGTTCTTTTGTTTTTTCCCCCCGACCCAACGGAGAGCACCGCCACCCTGGGAGGCATGGCTTGCACCAATGCCTCTGGCGCCCGGTCCCTGGCCTACGGTCCCACCCGGAAGCACGTGGAAGCCCTGCGGCTGGCGCTGACCGACGGCTCGGTTCTGGAGCTGCGCCGGGGGCGGGAACGGGCCCAGGGCCGAAGCTTCCGGCTGGTGACGGATTCCGGGCGTCTTCTGGCAGGAGAGCTGCCGGGCTACCGCCCGCCGGCCGTGAAAAATGCGGCCGGCCTTTTCGTACAGCCGGACATGGACCTGCTGGACCTGGTGATCGGCAGCGAAGGGACGCTGGGGGTGATCACCGAACTGGAGCTGCGCCTGTCGCCCCTTCCGCCGAATATCTGGGCCTTGCAGGGCTTCTTCCCCGAAGAGGCCGGCGCCCTGCGCTTCGCGGTCCAACTGCGCGGCTCCCTGGGACCCGTCGCCCTGGAGTTCTTCGACCGCAATGCCCTGCGCCTGCTGGGCGGCGAGCGGCGCTCCAATCCGACCTTCTCCGGCCTGCCCGATCCGCCCCCGGCGGCGGCATCGCTGTATGCGGAGTTCCACTCCCGGTCCGCGGAGGAGGCAGCACGAACCCTGGAGGCCGCTGCAGATGTCCTGCAGGCCTGCGGCGGGGACCCGGCGCTGGCCTGGAGCGGGGAGGGCGCGCGCGGGCTGGAGCCGATGAAGGCCTTCCGCCACGCCCTGCCGGAAGCGGTCAACCTGACCATCGACCGCCTGCGGCGGGAAGCCCCCGGCATCACCAAGCTGGGCACCGACCTGGCCGTCCCTGCCGCCGCCTTCCCCGAGGCGATGGCCATGTACCGCAGGGGCCTGGATTCCTGCGGCCTGGACTACGTGATCGCCGGGCACATCGGGGACAACCACGTGCACGTGAACATGATGCCGCGCTCCCGGGCGGAATACGAGGCCGGCCGGGAGCTGGCCTCCGCCTGGGCGGAGCGGGCCGTGGCCTGGGGCGGCACAGTTTCCGCCGAGCACGGCCTCGGCAAGCTGAAAAGCGAACTCTTGCGCAAGATGTATGGTTCGGATAGCATCGCCGCGATGGGCCGGCTGATCGAGCTGTTCAATCCGGGCCGGCGCCTGAACCGGGGGAACATGCTGCCATGAAAAAGACCATTCTGGTCACAGGCGCCAGCACGGGGATCGGCGCCGCCACCGCGCGCCTGCTGGCCGCCGGAAACCTGATCTTCGTGCATTACCACTCCTCGACGGCCGAGGCCGGGCGCACCGCCGGTGCCGTGGCCGAACTGGGCGGCGAGGCCGTGCTGCTGCAGGCGGACCTGTCGACCGAGAAGGGCTGCCGCGAGCTCATGAGCGAGGTGTCCGCCCGCTCCGACCGCCTGGACGCCCTGGTGAACAATGCCGGCGGCCTGATCCGGCGCGTACCGGCGCGGGAGCTGGAATGGGCGCTGATGCTGCAGACCTTCGCCTTGAACTCCTTCTCCGCGATGCTGGTAAGCCGCCTGGCCATCCCGCTGCTGGAAAAAGGAACCAACCCCTCGATCGTCAACATCTCCTCGATCGCCGTGCGCACCGGAGCGCCCTCGGCCACCATCTACGGGGCGGCCAAGGGGGCGGTGGACGTCTTCACCCGTGGCCTGGCCCGCGAGCTGGCCCCGGCCATCCGGGTCAACGCGGTGGCCCCGGGCGTCATCCGCACCCCGTTCCACGACAAGGTCTCCACGCCGCAGTTCATGGAGACCTCCCGCCAGAACACCCCACTGAAACAGCTGGGCGAAGCGGCGCAGATTGCCGAGGCCATCCGCTTCCTGATCGACAGCGACTTCGTCACCGGCGAGACCATCGACGTCAACGGCGGACTGTTCATGCGATAGGAGCAACCATGAAGATCGCGATCATTGGCGGCACCGGGCACGTGGGCACCTACCTGGTGCCCCGGCTGGTGGAGCTCGGACACGAGGTGACCTGCGTGACCCGCGGCGGGCGCGCGCCCTACCTGGCGCACGCCGCCTGGCAGCTCCGTGCGCAAGGTGAGCCTGGACCGGGAGGCCCTGGAGGCGAAGGGGCGTTTCGCCGCCGAAATCGCCGCCCTGGACGCCGGACGCCGTCATCGACATGATCTGCTTCACCCCGGAAAGCGCCGCTCAGCTGGCCGAAGGCCTGCACGGCCGGGTCCAGCACTTTTTGTCCTGCGGCACCATCTGGGTGCACGGGCCCAGCGTGGAGGTGCCCACCACCGAAGAGGCCCCGCGCGCGCCTTTCGGGGAGTACGGGGTGCGCAAGGCGGCCATGGAGGCCTATCTTCTGGACCGCGCCCGGCGCCACGGCTTTCCGGCCACCGTGCTGCACCCGGGGCACATCGTCGGCCGGGGCTGGGCGCCGCTCAACCCGGCCGGCAACTTCAACCCGGAAGTGTTCGCCGCCATCGCCCGCGGGCAGACGCTCTGCCTGCCCAACCTCGGGCTGGAGACGGTGCACCACGTGCACGCCGACGACGTGGCCCAGGGTTTTGTGCGCGCTCTTGCCACCGCCAGGCCAGCGTGGGGGAGAGCTTCCACCTGGTCTCCCCAGCGGCGCTCACCCTGCGCGGCTACGCCGAACGGATGTTCGCCTGGTTCGGCCGCCGGCCGGCCCTGGCCTACCTGCCGTGGGAGGAGTGGCGGCGGACCGTGAGCGAGGAGGACGCCGGAGAGACCTGGACCATATCGCCCACAGCCCCAGCTGCTCGATCGAAAAGGCCCGCCGGCTCCTGGGCTACCAGCCCCGCTACACCTCCCTGGAGGCGGTTGCCGAGTCCGTGGAGTGGCTGCTCGAGCACCAGGTGATCAAGCCATGAAAGTGCGAGCGAGTTCGACGTGGTGACCGCAGGCCACCTGTGCCTGGACCTGTTCCCCCGCTTCGAGACGGCCATCGCCTCCGGACGGATCGACGAGCTGCTGCGCCCGGGCACCCTGGTCAACATGGGCGGCATGGCCTTCGCCACCGGCGGGTCGGTGTCCAACGCGGGCATCGCCATGAAGATCTTCGGCTGCCGGGTGGCCTTCATGGCCAAGGTCGGCGAGGACCCGCTGGCCCGGATCACCCGCGAGGTGATCGAGCGGCACGGCAGCACCGAGGGCCTGTCGGTCACCCCCGGCTCGGACAGCTCCTACTCGGTCGATCCTGGCACCGCCGAGCATCGACCGCATCTTCCTGCACTGCCCGGGGGCCAACGACCAGTTCACCGCCGCCGACCTGAACCAGGACGGTGCTGGAGCGCGCTCGCGCCTGTTCCACTTCGGCTACCCGACCCTGATGCGCTCCATGTTCGCCGACGGGGGCGAGGAGCTGGCCCGCATCCTGCGGCAGGCCCGCGGCGCCGGGCTGACGGTGTCCCTGGACACCTCCCTGCCGGACCCCACCTCCCCCGCCGGCAAGGCGGACTGGCGGCGTATCTACCGAAAAGGCCTTGCCCTACGTGGACCTGTTCTTGCCCAGCATCGAAGAGACCTTCTACACCCTGCACCCCCAGGAGTACCTGCGGCGCAAGGAGCAGGCCGGGGGCCAGGAGCTCATCGATCACATCCGGCCGGAGGAGTACCGCCGCTTCGCGGCGGAGTACCTGGAGCTGGGCTGCGCCGTCGCGGTCATCAAGGCGGGACACAACGGCTGGTACGTGCGAACCGGCCCCCGAGACAGGATCGCGGGCCTGGGCCGGGCCGCTCCGCGGGATCCGGCGGCCTGGGCGGACCGGGAGCTGTGGTGCCCGGCCTTCGTCGTGGAGAAGATCGCCAGCGCCACCGGCTCGGGGGACTGCTCGATCGCCGGGTTCCTTGACCGGCCTGCTTGAAGGGGCACCCGATAGAAGAGTGCCTGAAGCTGGCCAACGCCGCCGGAGCCATGAATCTGCGCGCTTACGACAGCCTCTCCGGGCTGCCCTCCTGGGAGGAGCTTCAGGAGGTCTGCCCGCCGCCTGGCGGCCAGAAAGCTGGACTTCCTGCAGGCGCCCTGGAGCTGGGACGAGCGGCGGAAGCTGTGGGAAAGGAGCCGGGCATGAACGTGCTGGCCATCGGCTCGCACCCGGACGACATCGAGGTGTTCTGCGCCGGCACCCTGCTGAAGTACCGCCGAGGCCGGGCACCGCGTCTTCCTGGCCCTGACCACCAGCGGCAACATCGGCTCCAACCTGATCGAGGGGCGCGAGAACATCGCCCGCACCCGCGAGGCCGAACAGCTGGAGGCGGCGAAGCTACTACGATGCCCCGGTGCGCTTCCTGCGCCACGACGACGAGGGCCTGCTGGACAGCCCGCAGCTGCGCCGCGAGCTGATCAACGCCATCCGCTGGGCCGACGCCCAGGTGATCTTCACCAACTATCCGGGAGACCGGAGCACGGACCACAACGTGACCGGCACCGTGGTGGGCCGGGTCATGCTCAGCCTGCCCGGAAAAAACGTGCCTGCCGACCAGGCGCCCATCGAACGCAAACCCTCGCTGTTCTACTGGGACACCGCCGCGGGCCTCGGCTTCCAGCCGGAGGCCTACGTGGACATCAGCGACGAGATGCAGGCCAAGCTCAAGGCCCTGGCCTGCCACCAGAGCCAGTACGCCTGGATGGACACCTTCCAGATCCACAATTTCGCCGACCACGTCCGGATCATGTCCGAGATGCGCGGACTGCAGGCCGGCTGCCGGTTCGCTGAGGGCTTTCGAGCCTTTCGCATCCACGGCTTCATGCCCGAACTTCAAGCTCCTGCCCTGAGGCCGCCCGTGAGCTCCCGCGCCGGGCTGATCGGACTGCTCCAGGGAAGGCGCGTCGAGCATTGCCTGCTGGCCACCCCCGCGGGAGGATGGGCCCTGGTGGTGCCCCGGCTGGCCGCGCGCGTGCTGGCCGCCGGCCTGGACGAGCGCAATGCCTTCTGGGTGTCCCCGTCGCTGGAGCGCTGCCTGGAAGGGCTGGACTGGAATGCCGGCGGCCAGCGCACCTGGCTCGCGCCGGAGCTGGGCCCGCGGGGGTTCTTCGGCGCGGGGGAAAGCGACTGGGCTGTCCCCCCGGCGCTGGACCCCGGGGCCTTTCGGCTGGAGGAGACGCGATCCTCCAGCGCCCGCTGCCGCGGCGACTGCCGGATCGCCTCCGCGGACGGAGCAGAGTACCGGCTGGAGATCACCCGCCAGGTGGAAATCAGCGACCTGCCCAGTAAGCCACCCGGGGGGGCGGTGCTGCTGCGCATCCGGCATTCCCTGCGCAATACCGGCAGGACGGCGATCGCGGCCTGCGCCGGGCTCTGGAGCATCGTGCAGCTGCCCTGTTCGCCCGAGGGCACGCTGCTGCTGCCCGACCTCCCCTACCGGTCTTACTTCGGGGATCTGCCGGCAGCCTGGATGAGCCGCCAGGCCGGTCGCCTGGAGCTGCGCACGGCCCCGGGCCGGCGATACAAGGTAGGCCAGCGACCCTCCGGACCGGAAGCCCGCCTGGCCCACCGGCGGCGGGAGGCTGCCGGGGAAACGCTGGTCTTGATGCGCTGCCCCTGTTCCCGCGAAGGCCTCTACCTGGACGGACCCCTGGCCGAGCCCGGCGCGAAGCCCGGGTCCGGCGACGCGCTGCAGGCCTACAACAGCCCCCTGTCCGGCAGGGAAGCCTTCTGCGAGCTGGAGTGCCACGCTCCGGCGCCCCGCCTGGCCCCGGGCGAAAGCGACGGGCAAGCGGTGGAAATCGAGATCCGTTATGGGACGTAGACTCGGCCTGGCCCTGGGCGGCGGCGGGGCGCGCGGCCTGGCCCATATCGGGGTGCTGAAGGTCCTGGAGGAAGAGGGCCTGGCGGCGGAGTTCGTGGCCGGCACCAGCGTGGGCAGCCTGATCGGCGCGCTGTACTGCTGCGGCTACGGCTGGCGCCAGCTCCACGAGCTGGCCCGCACCACGGACTGGTCCGACCTGGTGACCTTCACGGTGCCGCGCCTGGGCCTGGTGAACGCCCGCAAGCTGGAACATCTGGTGGATCGCCTCGCCGGCGGCCGGACCCTCGAGCAGCTGCCCATTCCCTTCCGCGCGGTGGCGGTGGACATCACCGCCGGCGAGGAGGTGGTGCTCGCCCAGGGTTCGGTGTCCCAGGCCGTGCGCGCCTCGGCCAGCATCCCGGGGATCTTCGAGCCGGTGCGCTGGGAGGGGCGTCTGCTGGTGGACGGCGGCCTGCTGAACAACGTGCCCTCCGACGTGGTCCGGGACATGGGGGCGGACGTGGTTCTGGCCGTGAACCTGAGCGGCGAGCGGGTGAAGAGCCGGCCGCCGGATAACATCCTGGACGTGTTGCTCTACAGCCTGGAAGTCCTGATCTACGGCCAGGGGCAGCGCGGCACCGCGGCCGCCGACGTGCCGGTCGTGCCCGACCTGGCGGGTTTCAGCTATCGCAACCTGGGACGGCTCAAGGAAATGGTCGAGCGGGGGGAGCTGGCCATGCGCGCCGCGCTGCCGGCCCTGCGGCGCAGGCTGCGCCGCGGCCTGCGCCGCGCCTGAAGGGCTCCGCCGTACGCCTCAGCCCTTGAGCCCCGTCATGGTGATGCCCTGCACGAAGTACTTGGACAGGAAGATGTACAGCAGCACCAGCGGCAGGCAGGCGATCACGCTCACGGCCAGCTGCTCCGGATAGGGGGTGTTGTAGCCGCCCTTGAACAGGGCGATGCCCTGGGGCAGCACGCGCAGGCTCGGATTGGAGATCAGGATCATCGGCCACAGCAGCAGGTTCCAGACCCACTGGGCGTGGAAGATCACCAGGGCCAGCAGGGCGGTCTTGGCCATGGGCATGCCCGATGCGGGCGAAGATCACGTACTCGTTGGCCCCGTCGATGCGGGCGCTCTCCAGGAAATCGTCGGGCAGGGAGTAGAAGAACTGGCGCATCATGAACACCCCGAAGGCGGTGAGGCTCTCCGGGATGATCAGGCCCCAGTAGGTGTTGGAGATGCCCAGCTGGCGCACCAGGATGTACAGGGGCACCACGATGGCCTCGAAGGTGATCATGATCGTGGCCAGCACGATCGTGAACAGGAGGTTGTTGCCCTTGAAGCGGAACTTGGCGAAACCGTAGCCGGCGGTGGCCGAGAAGAACAGGCACAGCAGCACGGCCGCCGTCGTCACCAGCACGCTGTTGAAAATGAAGCGCGGGAAGTCGAAATCCGGGAAGGCCGTGAACACGTTCACGTAGCTCTTCCAGTTCCATTCCACCGGGAAAAAGCGCACCGGGATGGCCAGCACGTCCTTGTTCATCTTCACCGAGGAGATGATCATCCAGAAGAAGGGGAAGACGAAGGCCAGCCCCAGCACGACGATCAGCAGGTACAGGACCACCCGCGCGATGTTCGCCGAGCTCCGATAGCTCATCGCCTCAGGCCCCCACCGTCCCGGACTTGAACAGCCGCAGCTGGAGCAGCGAGAAGACCAGCATGGTCAGGAAGAACAGCACGGAAATGGCGGACGCGTAGCCGAACTTGGTCAATTCGAAGCCCTGCCGGAAGATCAGCAGCGAGAGGATCTCGGTGGAGCGGCTGGGCCCGCCCTTGGTGATCACGTACTGGATCGAGAACTGCCCGAAGGTGAAGATCACGCACGAGACCACGGCCAGGGCAATGGTGTTCTTCAGGCTGGGCAGCGTGATGTACCACAGCTGCCCCCAGAAACCGGCCCCGTCGATGCGGGCCGCCTCGTAGAAGCTCACCGGCACGTCCAGCAGGCCGGCGATGTAGATGACCATGTAGTAGCCGACCGATTTCCAGACGTAGACCATGATCATGGCATAGGGCGCCGCCCGGGTGTTGGTGAGCCAGGCAGGGCTCACCCCGACGAGCTTCCGCAGCATGATCGGGATCAGCCCGGTGGACTGGAACATGAACTCCCAGACCACGCCCACGGCCACGATCGACAGCACCACGGGCAGGAACACCAGGGACTGCCAGAAGTTCTTGAAGCGGATCAGGCGGCTGCCGAACATCAGCGCGAACACGAAGGCCAGCACGTTGATCGCGGCCACGCTGATGCCGCTGAAGTGCAGCGTGCGCACGTAGGAGTTGATGACCCGGGCGTCCGATGCCATTCTGACGAAGTTCTTCAGGCCCACGAACAACTTCGGCTTGAGCAGGTTCCAGTCGAAGAAGGAAAGGCGGAACGCGCTCGCCATCGGGTAGATCAGGAAGATGGAGAAGAATACCAGGGTGGGCAGAATGAACACGTACCCGTGGTTCTGAAGCCGGGTTACCGAATAGCTGGCCTTGCGCATGCGGCCCCCCGCGAAAGAGGGACGTCTCCGGCTCGGCTCGCCGGAGACGTCCGAAATCACTCCTGACTGAACTCGATGGCCCGGATGTCGTCCTGGAAGGTGGCCACGGAATCCTCGACGCTGGCCCCTTCGTAGATCACGCGGGAGATGGCGGCCCAGACTGCGTCCTCAACCTGGGCGCCCTTCGTCGAGGAGAGCCACACGGCGGTCTTGGCCAGCTCGCCCTTGAACACCTCGTTGTAGAAGGGGATGGACTTGGTGGCCAGCGCCGGGTCCAGGGCCTGCGCGCCGTTGGACAGCTTCACGCGCGGCTGGTGGTAGCCCTGCTTGATGAACTCGTTGGGCTGGCTGGCCATGGTGTCCAGGAACTTGAAGGTCAGCTCCGGGTCCTTGGCGAACTTGGAGACGTACAGGCAGTAGCCGTAGCCCACCCCGCCGATGTCCTTGCCGTCCTTGAAGCGCGGATAGGGGAAGGGTTCACGTCCTTGCGCGGCACGGAGTAGGTGTCCAGCACGCCCCAGTACCAGGTGCCGCCGGTCAGGAACATGGCGGACTTGCCGTTGCCGAAGCCTTCGCGGTCGTTGTCCGCCAGCGCCGGGTCCCAGATCTTGTCCTTCACCACGAAGTCGGTGTAGGTCTGCAGGCCGCGGGCCAGGGCCTTCGGGTTGTCCATGGAGGCCACCAGGCCCTTCTCGGTGCCCCAGTCCAGGCCCAGCTGCTCCATCATGTTCAGCAGGACGAGGTAGCTGAAGACGCCTGCCTTGGAGTTGCACATGAAGCCGTTGCGGACGGTGGTGCCGCCCTTCGACCTTGATCAGCTTCTTGCCCACGGCGACGAAGTCGTCCCAGGTCTTGGGCTTGTCCGTGGCCGGGTTCAGGCCCGCTTCCTTCATGAAGGCGACGTTGATCCAGGCCACGTAGTCGGACAGCTCGAAGGGGATGCCGTAGTACTGGCCGTCCCAGGTGCCGCCGCAGGTCTCGATGGCGCCCGGGGTCCACATGTTCACCACGTCCTTGATCGAGCTCTTGCCGAAGCTCTTCGGGACGATCGGCAGCATCATGCCCGCGCCCAGGAACTCGGCCGTCTCGCCGTTGTTCAGGGCGAAGGAGTCGATGGAGCCCCCGCCCGCCAGCACGGTGCGGATGATGTTGCGCCGGTCGGAGTCCGGCAGGTACAGGACGACCACTTCCACGTTCGGGTTCTGGGCCATGAACAGGTCCGCGGCCTTCTTGTTGATCGGGTCGTAGAGCGTCTCGGTCCAGTGGTAGTGGACGATCTTCTTCTTCGCCTGTGCCGCCACGGTGAAGCTCACCGCCAGCAGGACCACCAGGGCGATCAGCAGAATCTTTTTCGCCATACGTCCTCCTTGAGAACTATCGGGGGCGGGAAGCCTTCCCGACCCGCCGTCTATGGCGGCCGACGGCCGCCCGGTTGCCTTCTCACCGGCAGGGAATCCTACCCCGCCGCCGATCTACTTGGCAAGTTTTTTCTGCTTCAGCGCCTCCTCGGCCAGCCCCACGTACATCTTCACGGTCTCCTCGAAGACCTGCCGGCCCTTCTCCGCCGTGGCGTCCCGCGGGTCGGTGGCGGTGACCTTGTCCGGGCTGGGCTTGCCGCTGAAGCCCGGGCCGTCCACGATCGAGAAGTCCTTGTAGTGGATCGGCACCTTCCGCGGCGGGAGCGCGGACAGGTCCACGAGTTTCCGGCCGCCGTAGACCTCCTTTTCGTAGTACAGCATCAGGGAAGTCTCGAACAGATCGGCGTGACCGGCCAGGTTTTTTTCCGAGATGTCCAGCGT
>CAVTQG010000033.1:0-26249 GCA_963736785.1 uncultured Spirochaetota bacterium
GCTGGTCCTGGGGGTGCGGGTGATTCGTTTCCGCAGGGGCCTGCACCTGCTGGCCAGCCCATTCGGGCGCGCTTCACCGCCCCCGCCCGGCTGTACAGCGGCCAAACTCTCTCCTTCTCGCTACGGCTCGGATGAAGAATAGCTCCCCGCTGTAGACGGGTTGGATTTGCCCCGCGCTCTCCAGCAGCAGCGCGCCGTCCTCCGCCACACCGAGCATCCTGCCGGCCAGCGGCGGCTCCAGGTCCTGCACTATCGAGGCTTCCCGCCCCACCCCGTAGAGCCGGCACTGCAGCCGGGCTCGCCATCCCGTCGCTCAAGGCCTGCTTCAGGGCGGCCAGTACGTCCGCCAGCAGCTCCGGAAGCGCCACCTCCCGGTCCAACAGCCCGGCCAGGGAACAGGCCTTGCCGGCCAGCTCCGGCGGGAAGTAGCGCTGGTTGCAGTTCACGCCCATGCCGACCAGCGCCCGCGCGGGCTGCGGGGGCCGGGTGCGGGCCAGGCAAAGCGCGCCGGCCAGCTTCCGGTCCCGGTTCAGCGGTCATCGGGCCACTTCACCAGGGTGGCCAGGCCGAAGCGCTCTTCCACCGCCTGGGCCAGGGCCAGCCCCGCCAGCAGGGGCAGGCGCTGCGGCGGGAACCCCTTCGATAGGTGAAGCGACAGGGTGAACAGCAGGTTCTTCCCCGGCTCCGCGGCCCAAACCCGCTCCGGAAGCCTCCCCCGCCCGCGCTCCTGGAAGCCGGCGACGACCACCGTCCCGCTGGGGTACCCCTGCTCGTCGAGTCGCTGGGCGTCCTCCATGGTGGAGAGGGTGGATTCCACGAACAGCACCGGCGCGGACCAGGGATTGGCTGCGGGCCAGGGGGTCACGGGCGGATCACCCCTCCGCCCAGCACCAGCTCACCCCGGTAGAATACGGCTGACTGTCCCGGAGTCACGATCTGCGCCCGGCGGAGGCTCACCCGCAGGAGCCCCGGGCCAGGGCCCGGCTGCACGGTGCAGGGGACCTCCCCGCCGTGGTAGCGCAGCTTGACCGCGCACTCCAGAGGCCGCTCCGCAGCCGGGCCGAACCAGTTCAGGCCGTCGACCTCGAACGCCGCAGTCTCCGCCTCCGCGCGCCGCGCCACGACCAGGCGGTTGGCCTGCGCCTCGATGCGCGCCACGTACCAGGGTCCGTCGGCCAGCCCCAGGCCGCTCCTCTGGCCGACCGTGTAGCTTAAGACCCCCCGATGCCTGCCCAGCAGGCGGCCGGATGGGTCCACGATGTCTCCGGGAGCAGCCAGATCCTCCCGGCCGCTGCGGGCAAGGAGGAACTCCGCGTAGTCCCCCTCCACGAAGCAGGCGTCCTGGCTCTCGCTCACCCGGGCGGCTTCCAGACCCGCCGCCTCCGCCTCCCGCACCACCTCGCTCTTCAGGCTCTCCCCCAGCGGCAGGACCAGACTGGGCAGCACGCCGGCCGGCACCTGGTGCAGCATGTAGCTCTGCTCCTTGGCCGGGTCACGGCCCTTGGCCAGAAACCAGCCATCGGAGGTGCGCACGGTGCGGGCGTAGTGCCCGGTGGCCAGACAGAGCTCCTCCCCGGCGGCCAGCAGCCCCTCTGCCTCCAGGCGCGCCCGCAGCGCGGGCAGGAAGCTGCCGAAACGCACGAAACGGTTGCAGCGCACGCAGGGGTTGGGAGTACGCCCGCTCAAGTAGGTCTCCACGAAGTCGTCCACCACCCGGCGGCGGAACTCCTCCTCCTGGTCTACTTGAAGGTAGGGGATGCCCAGGCGGCCGCAGACCTGCGCGGCCCGGCGCAGCACCTCCGCGGAGCAGCAGCGGGAGCCGGGCCAGATCAGGTGAGTTGCCCCCACCAGGCGGTAGAGCGGAGCGGAACCCGCTCTTGCGGCCCGGGAGCCATCGTTCAAGCGCAGGGCGGCCACGCTGGAGTCCACCCCCCCGCTCAGGGCCACAGCCAACAGCATGCGCCACTGTAGACTAAATTCCGCCGCTTGCCAGCACCCCGGCCGCGGTGTAGTGTAGCGGCCATGAAGGAGATCTTCAACAAAATCAAGATCATCCCGATCTCCAAGATCCTGCTGCACGAAGGCGTGGTCGCGGACTGGACGCAGAAGTTGTCCTCGCACATCGATCACGACGGGGTGGTCAAAAACCCGATCATCGTGACCCAGTACCAGGGGCGCTACATCGCCCTGGACGGCATGCACCGGGTCACGGCGCTGAAGGCGCTGGGCTGCCGCGACATCGTCGTGTACGAGGTGGAGTACGACGACCCGTCCATCGGCCTGTACGGCTGGGACGCGCTCATCCTGGACCGCTGCCCCCTGAAGGAGATCCTGGAGGGCTTCGCCCGCCGGGAAAACCTGGAGCTGGCCCGCCACCGCGATTACGCCGAGGCGGTGAAGAACATCCAGCGCCACCGCTCCTGCTTCGGCATCCTCACCCGCGAGGAGGAAGTGTTCGAGCTGCGCATCGCGGAGGAAGGCCACAACCTGGACACCCTGATCCGGGCGCTCAAGGACTTCGAGGCGGACCTGGACCGGCGCAGCCTGCGCATCGTCTACATCGCCGACGAGCAGTCGGCCAAAACCTTCCGGCAGCACGAGAACGCCTTCACCCTGTTCAAGCGCCCCTTTTTTACCAAGGAGGAAGTGGTGAAGCGCACGATCGAGGGCAAGATCCTGCCGCGCAAGAGCACGCGGCACCTGTTCCCGATGCGGCCGCTGCGCGTCGACATCGATTTCATACTATTGAAGGAAGAAATCGACCTGGAAACGAAGAACCGCCTCCTCCAGGCCCGCCTGAACTGGTGCCTGGAACACAACATGGTCCGCTACTACCCCGAGTCCGTGCTGGTGCTCGACGACTGAAAGCGAGGAAACATGCGCAACAGGCTGTTCCTGCGGCTCGCCCTGAGCGGTGTATTCAGCCTGGCCGGAGCCGCCGGGTGGGCGCTGCCCGACCTGCCCGAGGACCTGCTCTTCAAGTGGGACCAGCGCATTTGGGGCGGCGACGTGGCCTTCGGCTGGAAGGGCTGGGACCTCTTTCGCGGGGTGGACACGGTCCTCTGGGCTTCGGCGGGCGGAGGCTGGCAGGGCAACCGCTACTTCGCCAGCGACGACGACACCCTGGTGCCGGCCGACCCGGACGCCGCGCGCTACGACAACCTGAACGTGGACTGGCGCCTCGGTGTGGCCCAGGGCATCCTGTTCAACCCGGCCCAGGACCGCAACCTGCTGGAGTTCCTGCTTCTGTACCGCGGCAAGTACCACGACTACTTCGACGACAACGGCGTGCTCACCGGCCTGCCGGAGGAAAACGGCCTTCTGCAGCACTCGTTCACCGCGGGCCTGCTTTTCGACAACGTCTCCGTGGAAAGGCCGTCGCTGAACTCGCGGGGCATCTACGCCGTGCTCTCCGCGGAGTTCGCCCCCGAGTGGCTGGGCAACGACGTACTGGGCCGCAGCGACTTCTGGCGCCTCTCCCTGGGAGTCACCGGCTACCAGCCCATTCTGGACACACCGTGGTCAGCATCTACCTGGCCGAGAGGGTGCTGCTCGATCGCCTCTTCGGGGACCAGGTGCCGATCAGCGCCCTGGGCTCGATCGGCGTCCTGAAAAAGTTCCCCATCGGAGCCAACCCCCGGCGGGCACTGGGCGGGACCCTGCGCGGGATCTACGGCAGCCGCTACGACGGCCTGGTCAAGCTGACCAACAACTTCGACCTGCGCCTGCACTTCCCGGCCCTGACCCTCTTCCGGCTGGCCACCCCGGTGGCGGTGGCCTACTTCGACGCGGGACTCTACGACAAGATGACCGGCACCCTGCAGTTGGATGCCGTGTACTGCACCACCGGGCTGGGCGTGGGGCTGTACGCCCTGGGCTTCGACTTCATCTTCTACGGCACCTACTTCCTGAATGAGCGCCGGCTGTCCTGGGAGCTGGGCCTGGGCACGCATTTCTAGCGCGGCACGCCGGCGCGCCGGCGGACTTTGCTTGACGGACCTGCGGGCCCTGCTCTATTCTTTTCCCAGAATCGAATAGTTAAAGAGGAGGATCGCCATGTTCAGGAAACTGACGCTCGTGCTTCTCGTTCTGCTTCTGGCCGCGGGCCTGGCCGTGGCCCAGAAAAAGGCCCTGGGTTCCGAGGAGAATCCCATCGTCTGGGCTTTCGTTCCTTCCGGGGAAATGGAGCGGGTGTCCGCCGGCGCTCAGCAGGTGGCGGACCTGCTGCATGACAAGACCGGTTATTTTTTCAAGACCCTGGTAGCCACCGAGTACGCCGGGGTCATCGAGGCGCTGCGGGCCAACCCCCCGACGGCGCACATGACCTCCCTGGCCACCTTCGCCTACATCATGGCCGCGGACATGGGCGTGGCCCAGGCCGCCCTGGTTTCGGTGCGCAACAAGAGTCCCTTCTATAACGGCGAGATCATCGCCCGGGCCGGAAGCGGCATCACCAAACTGGCCGACCTGAAGGGCAAGACCTTCGCCCGGGTGGATCCGCTTTCCACCAGCGGCTGGATCATTCCCATGCTGACCATGAGGGCCGCCGGCATCGTGCCGGAGCGCGACTTGTCGATCGTGGACGCGGGCAGCCACGACGCGGTGGTGGCCGCCGTGTACAACGGCGACGTACAGGCCGGGGCCTGCTACGTGGACGCCCGCACCCGCATCGAGAAGGACAAGCCCGACGTCATGGAGAAGGTGGTCGTGCTGCAGGTCTCCGCCCCGATCCCCAACGACGGGGTGCAGTTCAGCCCGGCGGTGCCCAAGGACATGCGGGTCAAGATCGTGCAGGCCATCCTCGAGCTGGTGAAGACGGAGGAGGGCAAGAAGGCCATCAACGTCGCCTACCAGTGGACCGACCTGACCGAAAAGGACGACACCTTCTACGATCCCTTCCGCCAGGTGCTGCAGGCCGCCGGCATGAAGGCCGGGGATCTGCTGAAGAAGTAGAAGGGGCGGCGCAGGGGCGGGGGTGCTCGCCGCCTGAAGGCGGGCTTCACGCCGCTTGAAGGCGGGCTTCGCGCCGCTGAAGCGGGCTGCGCCGCCGCCCCCCTCTTGCGCATCCGCATGCTGGAAATCCAAAACCTTACCAAGATCTACCCGGACGGAACGGTGGCGCTGCGCCAGGTGAGCTTCACCGTGGAGCCGGGCGAGTTCCTGGTGATCATCGGCCTGAGCGGTTCGGGCAAGTCCACCCTGCTGCGCTGCATCAACCGCCTGATCGACCCCAGCGAAGGCACGATCCGCTGGGACGGCGTGGAGGTGACCGCAGCGGAGCCCGCCGAGCTGCGGCGCATCCGCCGGCAGATCGGCATGATCTTCCAGCAGTTCAACCTGGTGCGCCGCTCCAGCGTGCTCAGCAACGTGCTGGCCGGCCGCCTGGGTTACGTGCGCCCGCTTTCCTCCCTGGTGCACAGCTTCCCGGCCGCGGATCGGGAGCTGGCCTGGAAGGCACTGGAGCGGGTGGGCCTCACCGAACAGGCCGCCAAGCAGGCCCGGGAGCTTTCCGGCGGCCAGCAGCAGCGGGTGGGCATCGCCCGCGCCCTGATGCAGCAGCCGAGGATGATCCTGGCCGACGAGCCGGTGGCCAGCCTGGACCCGGTGTTGGCCCACTCCATCCTGGGCTACCTGGAGGAGCTCAACCGCCAGGACGGCATCACGGTGCTCTGCAGCCTGCACTACCTGGACCTGGTGCAGCGCTACGCCACGCGCGTCATCGGCCTGCGCGAGGGGCGCCTGGTGTACCGCGGCACCAAGGAGGACATCCGCCGGATGACCGACGCCCAATTCAAGGAGATCTACGGCGAAGAGGCCGTCCGGACCAGCGCCGGGCTCCGGGAACAGGGGGCCTGAGGGTGCCCGGGAAGAAGAAGCGGAACGCTGCCCGCCGGGAGCCTCCCCCGCCCCTGGTCCGGCCGGCGGTGGCGGCGGTGGCCTCCCTGCTCGTGCCCGGGCTGGGACAGGTCCTGGATCGCCTGGTCCAGCGCGGCCTGCTGCTGTTCGGCTCGGTGGTCACGATCCTGCTCATGCTCGGCTGGCGGATCAACGTGCTGGCCCACCGCGAGCCCACGGCCTGGGCCATGCTGGGCAAGGCCATCGCCCGGCGGCCCATCTTCATCGGCCTGATCCTGGCCTGCCTGGCGGGGCTTTGGGCCTGGATCGTCGCGGACGCGGCCCGCCTGGCGCGCCCCGCCACGACCGCCCGCGGCCGGCAGCAGCGAGGCGGCTTCGGCATCTTCGTGCTGGTGCTGTTCACCTTCTTCGCCCTGGGCTGGCAGGTCAGCCAGGTGGACCCGGTGCGCATGGTCACGGAGTTCCCCAAAGCCCTGACCCCCCTGGGGCGCGTGGTGTGGCCGTGGCGGGCGGCGGTGGTCCGGGAGAAGGTCGACCGGCAGGCCACGGCCGAAATCGACACCCCCTGCACGGACAACGCGCCCCCTCCCGCCGTGGAGAAGCCGGGCCAGCCCTTCCTCCTGGCCGACCCTACCTGTGGAGAGCTTTCCCAGCTGGACCAGGACGGCAACCTGATCCCGGGCTCCACCCTGACCCTGACCGGCCGCGGCTTCGCCCCTGACAGCGAGGTCATGCTGTATTGGGTCGACCCGCTGGGCAACGAGTTCCAGCTTCGCCAGGAGGGCAGGTACCTCAGCGTGCAGACCGACTCCGACGGGGCGTTCCGCACTCAGGTGATCATGCCCTACCGCCTGTTCCCCGGAAACCCGGGGGAGAGCTCGCGCCATCAGGTGGTGGCCCGCGAGACCGCCTCCCTGGGCAGGCTGAGAGCCAGTCGAGCCCCTGCTTCTGACCATCGAGCGCATGGTGGAAACGATCTTCATGGGCATGATGGCCACCCTGTTCGGCATCCTGCTCGCCATCCCGGTGAGCTTCCTGGCCGCGCGCAACCTCATGTCCGCCTCCTGGCTCACCATGGGCGTCTACTACGCCGTGCGCACGATCATGAACATCATCCGGGCCATCGAGCCGCTGATCTGGGCGTTGATCGCGGTGGTCTGGGTGGGGCTGGGCCCCTTCGCCGGCATCATCGCCCTGACGGTGCATTCCGTGGCCTCCCTGGGCAAGCTGTACTCCGAGGCCATCGAGGGGATCGACGCCGGGCCCATCGAGGCGGTGGAGGCCACGGGGGCCACGCGCCTGCAGACCATCATGTACGCGGTGGTCCCGCAGATGATCGCCCCCTTCGTGAGCTTCTCGATCTACCGCTGGGACATCAACGTGCGCATGTCCACGGTCATCGGACTAGTGGGCGGCGGGGGCATCGGCTTCCTGCTGGTGCAGTACATCCGCCTGCTGGACTACCGGGCGGCGGGCATCGCCGTCTGGTTCATCGCCGTGACGGTGGCCGTGCTGGACTACGTGAGCGCCGAGATCCGGGCCCGCTTCGTGTAGCTCAGCCTCAGGTGATGAAGCGCCGGCGGCGCCACTGGTCGAAGATGACCACCAGGATGATCACCAGGCCCTGGACGATGCGCTGCCAGAAGGCGCTGACGTTGAGCAGGTTCAGGCCGTTGGCCAGCTCCCCCATGATGATGGCGCCGATCAGCGAACCGATGACCCCGCCCTCCCCGCCGAACAGGTTGCTGCCGCCGATGACCACCGCCGCGATGGAGCGCAGGTTCTCCTCGCCGGCCATCAGGGCGTTCGACGGAGTTCATCCGCCCCGCCAGCACGAAACCGGCGAGCGCCGCGATCAGCCCCGAGAGCAGGTAAACGGCGACCTTCGTCCTCTCGATGTTTATCCCCGACACCCGGGCGGCCTCCCGGTTTCCGCCCACCGCGAACACGGTTCTGCCCGAGCACCGTGTAGCGCAGCAGCAGCCAGCCCAGCACGACGATCAGCAGGGCGATCAGGCCCGCGACGGGGACGCCCCGGAATCCCCCGCCCCATCCAGATCATCTGCTCGGGCAGGTACCCCTTCAATTCCGTGGCGGTCGATGTGCGACGGCACGGGCAGCCCGCCCGTGATGATGAGGGCAATGCCCTGGAAGATGGTCAGGGTGCCCAGGGTGGCGATGAAGTCCGGGATGCGGCCCCGGGTGATGATCAGGCCGTTGAGCGCCCCGGCCAGGGCGCCGATGACCAACGCGAGCCACGAGGCCCAGCGCCGAAGCTAGCCGGGCCGATGACCATCCCCAGGAAGGCGAACCGCTGGGTCATGAGCACGGCCGCCGCCGAGGCGGAAATCGCGGCGATCGCGCCGACCGACAGGTCGATGCCCGAGGTGAGGATGACCAGGGTCTGCCCCACGGCGAGGATCGCGGTGATCGCGGACTGCCGGGTGATGTTCACCAGGTTGTCGGGCTTCAGGAAGTGCGGGCTGGCGATGGACAGGTAGGCGCCCAGCAGGACCAGGGCGAAAACCGGCCCCAACCGGCCGATCAGCTCGTGCCCCACGCCGAAAAGGCGGCGGCCGGCGCTCGCCCGGCCTGTTCCTGCCGTCCCGTGTTCCGACTCATGCCGTCCTCCTCGTCAGCTCGCGCTCCGCAGCAGCTTTTCCTGCGTCGCCTCGCCCGCTGAAAACTCGGCGGTGACCTGCCCGCCGCGCATGACCAGGATCCGGTCGGCCATGGCCAGGATCTCCGGCATCTCGGAGGAGATCATCAGGATCGCCACCCGCCTCTCGGTCAGCTTGTTCATCAGGGCGAACACTTCCGCCTTGGACCCGACGTCGATGCCGCGGGTCGGTTCGTCGAACATCAGGATCCTGGCCTGGCTGAACAGCCAGCGCGCCAGCACGACCTTCTGCTGGTTGCCCCCGCTCAGGAACATCACCGGGCGCTTGGGTCGCGGGCACTGGATGCGCAGGCTGCGGATGTATTCCGCCGCCACCCGGCTCTCGGAGCGCAGCTTCAGCGGCTGGGCATCGGCAGCTGGCTGATGTTGGCCAGGCTGACGTTGGGGGCCATCGGCAGGACCGGCACCAGGGCCTGGCGCCGGTCCCGGGTCAGCAGCCCGATGCCGTGGCGGATGGCCTCGGCAGGGCTGCGCAGGCGCACCTGCTCCTCGTCGATCCAGCAGTCGCCCGGAGCTCGAGGCGCTCCAGGCCGAAAATCGCGCGGGCCAGCTCCGGCTGGCCGGCGCCCATCAGCCCGAAGATCCCCAGGATTTCCCCCTCCCGCAGCTCCAGGGAGACGCCGTGCAGCTCACCTCGCACTGCGAGCTCTCCAGCGCGCAGCACGCGCCTGCCGGGCTGGCGACTGTTCTTGGGGTACTGCTCGGTCAGGCGGCGGCCCACCATCAGGTTCACCAGGGTCGGCTCGTCGGCCTGGGCCACCGGCAGGCTACCGACGACCTTGCCGTCGCGCATGACGGTGACCCGCTGGCCGATCAGGGGCACCTCGGCCAGGCGGTGGGAGATGTAGACGAGGCCCACCCCGCGGTGCGCGCAGCCGCCGGATGATGGCGAACAGTCGTTCCCGCTCCGAGTCGGAAAGCGCCGAGGTCGGCTCGTCCAGCAGCACGATCTTGGGCTGGGCGGTGAGCACCCGGGCGATCTCGGTCAGCTGCTGCTCGGCCACGTCCAGCCGGCGGACCTCGGTCCGCGGGTCGATCTCCACTCCCAGGTCGGCCAGGCTCTTCTCGGCCTCCCGGTAGATCTCGGCCAGTCGACCGTGCCCAGCCTGCTGCGCTGCGGCTTGCCCAGGAAGATGTTCTCCGCCACGCTCAAGGCGGGCACCAGGCTCAGCTCCTGGTACACCATGCCGATGCCCAGCTGCCGGGCGCGCTCGGGGCTGAGGGCGTGGACCTCCTTCCCGTTGACGAAGATCTGGCCGCCGTCGGGCGGCAGCGAGCCGCTCAAGACCTTCATCAGCGTAGACTTCCCCGCCCCGTTCTCCCCCAGCAGCACATGCACCTCCGCCGCCTGCAGATCGAAGTCCACCCGATCCAGGGCGTGGACCCCGGGGAACCTCTTTTCGATCTGGACCATCCGCAGGACCGGCTGCCTGTCCGCCATGGGCTCGCCTATTGCGCCGTGTAGCCGCCGTCCACGCTGAGCACGGCGCCCGTGGCGTAGCCGGCGGCGGCCAGATAGAGGATCGCGTCGGCGATTTCCTGCGGCTCGCCCAGGCGGTTGAGCGGCCGGACCTCCTCCAGGGCGCGCCGGGCGGCGCGGGGCTCTGGCGCCCGTCCGACCGCCGCCTGCACCAGCGGGGTGTCCGTCGTGCCCGGGCAGACGCAGTTCACCCGTATCCCCTGGGAGGCGAAATCCACGGCGCAGCTCCTGGTGAGGGCAGATCATCCCGCCCTTGGAGACGTTGTAGGCCACCTGGTTGCGTATCCCCACCAGGCCGGCCTCGGAGGCCACGTTGACGATGACCCCTCCCTTCGCAGCATCGCCGGGACGGCGTACTTGATGCAGAGAAAGGCGCCGGTCAGGTTCACCGCCAGCACCCTGTTCCAGACCGATTCCGGCGTGCCCACCGCGTCCGCCTGGTAGTAGATGCCGGCGTTGTTCACCAGCACGTCCAGCCCTCCCCAGCGTTTGAGGACCGCCTCGATCAACGCCCGCACTTCCGCCTCCCGGGACACGTCGGTGCGGACCGCCTCCGCCTTGCCCCCGGAGCGCCGTGCCTCGGCGGCGACCTGGTCACCGGCGATAGTGTCCGTGTCGGCGACGGCCACCGCGGCCCCTTCCCGGGCGAAGGCCAGGGCCGCCGCGCGCCCGATCCCCGAAGAGCCGCCCGTCACGATCACCGTCTTGTCCTTGAAGCGCATCGCTGCCCCTCTTCCGCAAGAAGAGGCTTGGAAGCCGGCCCGGCTCCCAGGCCCGTCGATCTGCGCGGCCCTCTACTGGCTGTTCTTCTTGATGCCCTTCCCAGTCGATGGGCGGCAGCGCGGGGTTGGGATAGAACAGCGTCGCGTTGGCCTGGTAGGCGATGCGCGGACGGATGTCGAAGGTCTTGGGGACCTCCAGCCCGCAGGCCAGGCGTACGGCGAACTCCGTGCCGAACCAGCCCCAGTCGGCGAAACCGTGGGTGGTCTCGGCGATCATCTTGCCTTCGCCGATCCGCGCGACGGACTCCGGCGTCACGTCGTTGGTGAACACGGCCACCTTCTTGCCCCCCAGCGCGTGCGGCGCGGTGGCCAGCTGCAGCCGTCCGGCCGATTCGCTGGCCAGCATCGCCCCCAGGCCCATCTCGTTGGAAGCGGCCCAGATGAAGTCCAGGCCCGTGGGATTGGCCTGCAGGATGTCCTCGGCGCACTTGATGCCCTTCTCCCGGTTCCAGTCCGCCGGCGCAGGGGACTCCGACGATCTTGATGCCCGAGTACTGGTCGACTACCTCGTGAAAGCCGTTCAGCCGCGCCGTGGAGAAGAATCCGCCGGCCACCCCCTCGATGATGGCCCCCGTGGCCTTGATGGCCGCCTTTTCCGCCGCGGCAGGCTCTTGTAGAGCTTCTCCCAGAAGGCCAGGTCCAGGTACTGGTCGCGGGTGACGGTCACCTTCTCGCCCGGTGCCCAGCACACCGGGACCCCCGAAGATAGTCCAGCACGGCATAGGCGGTCACCTTCGCCGCCGACGGTGTTGTCGAACCCGATGTAGGAGGCCACCTCCACCCCGGCGATGGGCTCCAGCAGGTTGACGATGATCACCGGGATGCCCTTGCGGTTGGCCTTCGCGATCGCCGGCTTGACCACCTCCACCTCGATGGGCGAGATGGCGATGACGTCCACTTCCCGCTGGATGTAGTCCTCGATGATCGCCACCTGGTCGGCGAAGGCGACGTGCGTGGCTGGGGATTGGGATATTACCTGGATCTTGAAGCCGCGGCTGTTGCCATCCTTGGCCGCGGCCTCGAAGAAGTTCGTGGCGGTTTTGAACACGCCGGTGATGTCCGGGGGAGTCCAACCGATCACGATGGGCCGCTGCCAGCGCTTGGCCTGGGCGAACGCGGACCCGACTGACAGGATCAGAAGTACAGCTATGATGAAGGTACTTGCGGTTCTTTTGACCATCTTTCCCTCCTCCAAGAATCTGATACCGATGACGTTTTCGCGGTAACCTATCGCTTTCTTCGCCGCCCGTGCACCTCCTGCCGCGTGGACTGATCGGTCGCATGCGCGCCGACTTGAGGGTTGCCCCCTCGCAGCACCTCCTTCACGACGTCAAGCATAATCCGCCCGGAGGGCACGAGTCAACGAAAGCCGCCCGGGCACCCGCCGGTCACAGCCGGCCGGAGCGTAAAGTGCCCACCAGGAACCAGATTCCCATCACCACGGCCACGGAGAATCCGGCCAAGCCGAGGATGGGCAGGCCCAGGAAGGAGGGGCCCACCCCCTCGCGGGCGACGAAAGCGGAGCCCACCAGGATTCCGGCTATGACCACCGCGAAGGAGAGGCGGTTCACCGAACGGTCGATTTCCCGCGCCACGTCACCCAGCTCCTCCAGGTCCAGGCGCAGCTTGAGCCTGCCGGAGCCTGCTTTCTTCAATAGAT
The DNA here is from genome assembly GCA_963736785.1 of uncultured Spirochaetota bacterium. Lineage (GTDB taxonomy): Bacteria > Spirochaetota > Spirochaetia > SZUA-6 > DRHE01 > MIBK01. The sequence goes on from CAVTQG010000033.1 coordinate 12,459, forward strand.
CATAAGCTTCCGCGGGCAGCGCGCGAGCCAGGCGCCCGGTGTCCTCGGCCAGCTCCAGCAGGCCCTCGCGGTCCAGCCAGCCCCGCAGGCGCCGGGTCCGCACCTTCATGACGAACGGCCGGGCCGCGCCGACGAAATCGAAGCCCGGGTCCAGGCGCTTGCCCAGGCTTTCCAGGGTGACCAGGACCTTCAGCGTCAAGGCCAGGTCCACGGGCAGGGCGATCCCGTAGCGCCGGACCAGCGCGTACAGGTCCGCAAATACCCGGGAGACGGCCAGCTGGGACACCGGCATGTGGTGGTAGTAGTTGACCAGGCGCCCCAGGTCCCCACTCAGCTCGCCGCGGGCCTGGTCCTCGCCCAGCAGCTCCAACTCGCTGAAAACCCGCAGCAGGCGGCCGGGGTCCTTGTTCACGAAGGCCAACAGCAGGTTCACCAGCGCCTGTTTGTGCTCCTCGGCCAGCACTCCCACCATGCCGAAGTCCAGCGCGGCCAGCACCCCATCGGGACGCACGATGAAGTTGGCCGGGTGGGGGTCCGCGTTGTACACCCCGTGCTGGAAGATCTGGGCCAGCACGTAGCGGGCCCCCACGGCGGCGATGCGCCGGGTGTCCACTCCGGCCTCCTGGAATCCCTCGGGGTCCGAGAGGCGGACCCCCTCCACGTACTCCATGGCCAGCACCCGGGCCGTGCTCAGCTCGGCGTGCACGGCGGGGATGGCCAGCGCACGGTCGCCCCGGAAGTTGCGGCGGAACAGCTCCATGGTCCGCGCTTCGTACTGGAAATCCAGCTCCAGGGCGAGCACCCTGGCGAAGTGGTCGATCAGGGGGACCAGCCGGAAGGAGCGCAGCCGCGGCAGGGCCCGCTCCAGCAGGAGCGCCAGGTCCATCAGGATGGCCAGGTCCGCCTGGATCAGCTCCTCGATGCCCGGGCGCTGAATCTTGAGCGCCAGCTGCTCGCCCCGGCGGCTCACCGCGCGATGAACCTGGGCGATGGAGGCGCTGGCGATGGGCTCGGGATCGAAGCTGGCGAAACGCCCGCGCCAGTCGGGGCCCAGCTCCCGGATCAGCACCGGCTCCAGGTGATCGAAAGCCAGGGGGGCCGCCCCGTACTGCAGCAGCTGCAGCTCCGAGGTGACTTCGTCGGGCAGCAGGTCGGAGCGCAGGCTCAGGAACTGGCCGAGCTTGATGAAGGTGGGCCCCAGCTCCTCGAACAGCAGGCGCAGGCGGGCCCCGGAGCCCAGGCGCCGCAGCCGGCGCGGCGCAGGCTGGCCGATCCGGCGCCGGGGCAGCAGCGCCTCACCCAGCTCCGAGAAGCCATAGAACACCAGCCGGGAGAGGATCTGCCGGTAGCGCTTCAGCTTCCGCAGGCGCTGTCGGGTGCGGGCGAAAAGCATGCGGCGGTGAGAGGGTCTAGGCGCTCTTCTCGATGGACAAGGTGCAGTCGGTCAGGATCGCCGTGAGCGCCCCGATGGCCGCCAGCACGGGGGCCAGCACCACCCCGACCACCCCGACGGCCAGCGGGAAGGTGGCCACGACCTTGCCGTCCCGGTCCTTGACCGTGATGCGGCGCACGTTGCCCTGCCGGAGTGCCTCCTTGACGGTCTTCAAGACGTCATCAGCCGCCACCTTGATGTCCTGGACCACGACCTTGGCGTTCTCCTGGAGCGGGCTTTCGTTCTTCTTTTCCGCGGTACCCATCATCTTACCCCCTTGCGCTTCCATATCTATTGTAACGCCCAGCCCCCCCGGGCTGCAAGAAACCCTTCAGGGCCGCGACGCTTCCCGGATGAACTCCAGGCTGTTTCGGAACAGCTCCTCGCGCCAGGCGGCGCTTTCGAAAACGTGGCCTGCCTCCTGGATCGGCACCAGGCGGGCCCGCGGGCCGTACAGCTCCCCGTAGCGACGGGCAACCTCCGGCGGGACGACCGGGTCGGAGGTGCCGAAGGCCACCAGGACCGGCCCGGCGTACGCGGAGCTGCGCCGGAGCACCTGCACCTGCGCGGCATCGCTGAGGTACCCCTGGCCGACGCGCAGCCCGCCGTAATCCAAGGGGTCCCGGGCCGAGGGGCCGGAGGAGGCGGCCGCCTGCCGCAGGGCCTCGCGCTCGCGGGGCTTCGCCCCGTTCCGGATCCGCTCGCTGATCTCCCCGGCCGGCGCCCACAGCACCAGGCCGCGCACCTGGGCCCTGCGATCCCCGGCCAGGCACCCGGCGACGGTGCCTCCCGCGCTCAGACCCAGCAGCATGATACGCCGCCGGTCCACCCCGCGGACCCGGCCAAGCCAGTCCAGGATGGCCCCGGCGTCCGCGATCTCCCCCGACAAGGTCATGTCCTGGAACTCCCCGTCGCTCTCCCCGCTGCCCATGAAGTCGAAGCGCGTGCTGGCGATGCCATGCCTGGCGAGCAGGCGCGAAAAGCTCACGAATAGAAAACGTGCCTCCGTCCGGCTCCCGGTGAACCCGTGAAAGAGCGCCACCGCCGGCCACGGGGGGCGGAAGTCCCGCCGCTGCGGCAAGTGCAGCATCCCGCGCATCCGTCCGGCAGGCCGGGCCAGCTCGACGTAGTTTTCCATGGGCGCTCCTCCTATTCCCGGACGGCGCACAGGATCAGCGGCAAGCTGTCCGCTCCCAGCGGTTCCCCGCCGAACCCGCCGTGGAGCCGCAAGCGGGAGAAGCCGGCGGCGCGGGTGAGCCTCTCCAGCGCCTCCTTCCTCAATATCCACAGCGGGACGGTGTTGGCCACGGTGCGTTCCCCCCCCGGCTCGCGCACCGTAAGCTCGGTGCGGAACTGCACCACCCTGTCGGCCGGGGCATAGTCGTACCGGCGCACGAACTTCAGGGGAGGGTTCTCGCTCACCAGGGTGGGCAGCTCCAGGATCCGCAGGGAGAGGATCCGGTCGTAGTTGAGGATCTGCACTACCAGCGCCCCGCCCGGCTCCAGAAGGCCCCGGCAGCCGGCCAGCACCGCGGCGATGGCCTGCTCGCTTTCCAGGTGCACCAGCGAGTTGCCGATGCAATAGACCAGGCCGAAGCCCGGCTCCAGGCGCCGCGCGGCCTCCCGCATGTCCAGCACCCGGAACTCCGGCCCTGCTCTCCCCTGGACTCCGCCCTCGGCGGCCTTGGCTTGCGCCAGGCGGACCATGGCCGCGTCCAGGTCCACGCCCGTGACCCGGTGCCCGAGGCGCGCCAGCGCCACCGCGTGCCCCCCGGTCCCGCAGGCCAGGTCCAGGACGCGGGAACCCGGGCGGGCGAGCCCGGCCAGGTAGCGCACGGTTTGCGGATCTACGGGGAATATGTGATCGTAATAAGCGCTGATGCTCTCGTAGAAATCCATGCCCCCAGTATGGGGGGTGCGGCGCCGCCGGTCTACAGGGAGTCCAGCTTCTGCAGTTTCAGCAAATCGGGCATGGACGCCCGGACCTTCACCTTGCCCTGAGCGTAGGCCTTCAGGCCGGAGATCTCCTTGCGGCTCATGGCCAGAAAGATCGCCGAGCTCATCTCGTATTGGACGTCGGCCTTTTCCGGCTTGCCTTTCACCGCCGGCTGCGGCACCCCGTCCTGGAAGCGGATGTGGTAATACCGGTCGGTGTCGGTGAAGTGGTACTGCATGACCTTGCCCGACCAAGCCTTGTAGTCCTTGGCCACCCGCGGGTCAAGGATCTTGGATCGAAAGGTTTCCAGACACTGCTCGACGCCCTGCTCGAGAACCTGTCCCTCAACTTGCACATCAGCCATGACTGAACCTCACTCCCGTTCCCCCGCGCGGCTCGCCGAAGTCCACCGCGTCCGCCGCGCACACGTTCCAGCAGGCGCCGCACTCCGCGCACCGGGCCAGCCGCTCCGGTCGGTAGACGGCGCCCTGCTTCACCCACACCCCGCGGGGGCAGAACCTGGCGCACAGCCCGCAGCCCGTGCACTTCTCCGCCCGCACCTTGATGAACTCCCCGGTCTGTCCCGGGTAATAGTTCAGCTCCAGCTCCGCCTTCATCGGGTGCTCCTCTCCCGGTAGATCTGCTCGAACTCGCTTCCGATCTGGCGGTAGGGTCCCAGGATGCCCATGAAGTCCAGGGCCTCCTTCACCGGCCCGAGGTCCTCCTCGGCGGCGCCCTTCATCCATTTGTTGTGCACTACGTTGGTGATGAACCCGCCGCCCATGGCCACGTTCTGCATCATGGCGGCGATCTCCTCGTCGCTCTTGGTGAGGATCGAGGCCTTGTTCTGCGCCGCCACGTAGTGGAAGACCTGCAGGAAGGTGTTGGCCTCCAGGCGCTCGCGGTAGGGGGCCTCCAGCGCCGCGCCGGACAGGTCGCCGGCGGCGATGGCCTTGGCCGCGGCCTCGGCGGCGTAGATGCCGGTGAAGAAGGCCTCCGGCATGCCCTGGCCCAGGAAGGGGGCCACGAACCCGCCGGCCTCCCCGGTGAGGATCAGCCCGTCGCCGGCCGTCTTTTCCAGGGTGCTGTCGAACTCCAGGTGCAGGCCCCAGGCCACGATCTTTCCCCCCTCCAGCTTCTTGGCCACAACCGGCTGCTCCATGAAGTTGCGCATGTAGGTTTCGACCGAAGGGTAGCCGTCGCCCAGCAGGTTGGAGTCCATGTAGCCGCCGGTGCCCAGGGTGACCACGTCGCGCTTGGGAAAGATCCAGGGCCAGGTCTTGTGCTGCAGGCCGGGCCCCAGGTAATACTCGATGGCGTCCCCGAAGCGCTCAGTCGATGCGCTTGCGGCCCAGCTGCACGGCCGCGGTCACGTACAGAATCATGTCCGTGCCCGAACGCTTGGGGATGAGCCCCGCGCGGCGGCCAACCACCGAGTTGACCCCGCCTGCGTCGATCACCACCTTGGCCTCGAGGCGCTCCCCGCGGTCGGTGACCACGCCGCACACCCGGCCGCCCTCCGTGAGGATGTCCACCACCGAGGTTCCCAGGCGCACCTCGCTGCCGGCCTTGCCCGCCTGCGCGGTGTGCCAGGCGTCGAAGTGGTCGCGGCGTATGGACAGCAGCAGGATGCCCTCGCTCGGGATTTCGTGAAAAACGCTGGTCCGCGCGGGAGTGATGTGGTAGGTGCGCATGGAGCGTATCTCCCGCTCCACCGGTCCGGCCAGAAGATAACGCAGATCCGGGTCGATCAGAGCTGCCCCTTGAAGGCAGGTGCCGGAGACGTTCTTCTCCCCCGGCACGGGGGCCTTCTCGATCAGGAGCGTCCGCAGGCCCAGCTCCGCCGCCTTCTTCGCTGCCGCCGGCCCGGCGCACCCTGCCCCGACGACGATGACCTCATACTGCTCCATGCTGCTGACACCCCCCGAAGCTATCGACAGCCTCAGTACATCGTAAGCCGAGGTATAAGGCCTGTCAATAGCCGGCGGTACGCAGCGCGCGCAGACAGCCGTCCAGGTCGGAGCGCGAGAAGACCTCCAGGTTGACCACCCCGGAGAAGCGCCTCAGAAAGGGCTCCAGCTCCCGGAGCCAGGGTTCCGCGCCGCCGAAGGGCCGGTGGTCCACCCCCCCCTGCACGCCGTGCAGGTGGATCTCTCCGATACGCGAGCCGTGGCGGTCCAGGAAGTCGCCGATCCCGCCGCCATTCAGGAGCAGGTGCCCCGTGTCCAGGCACAAGGGCAGGTCCGGCAGCCCGGCAGCCAGGGCCTCGAAAGAGCGGCCGACCAGGTTCTCCAGCAGGAAGAGCTCGCCGTACTCCGCCCGCCACCCGTCCACCAGGCGCAGGAACTCGCCGTCACCGGAGGGCGGGGGGTGCAGGATGTAGCGCTCGGCCAGGCCCCGGGTCAGCTGCAGGAGCTCGGCATGTTCCGGCTTCAGGTCGTCGGGCATATGCACCGAAAAGGAGAAGCGCCCGCGCTGAGCCGCGAGGCCTTTGCTTTCTCGAATCAAAAGCTCGCGGGAGCCCGAATCGTAATAATAGAACAGCAGCTCCACGGCCCGGACCTCCGGAAGACCCTCCAGGTACAGAACGTTCTCTAGATATGTGCCGGGCACGATGTAGGAGGGGACCGAAAGGGTCCAGGGCGCGAACGGTTCCCGGCTCATATCAGCCCGAAGCGCCCGAGGACGGAAAGCGCGGCCAGAGCCAGCACTTCGCCGCCTTCGCAGAGCGCCCCGTAGGTGTCACCGGTGTGCCCCCCGAGGGCGCGGCGGACTCCCAGGGACCACAGCAGGGTGGCCAGGCCCAGGAGGGCCAGCAGGCTCAGGCCCCAGACCCCGAGGAAGAAGAAGCTCACGGCCGCGGCCACCAGGGTCCCGATTCCGAGCTGGGGCCAACCGCAGCGGCGCTTGAAGCGCCCGGCCAGCCCGCCCGGCACGGCGGTGGGGAAGGCGTAGATGGCCAGCAGCATGGCCCAACGGGCCAGGGCGCAGGCCGGCACCAGCACACGCCAGAGGGCCATGTCTTCCAGCTCGGCCAGGAAGGCCAGCTTGAGGGCGAGCAGGCCAACCACGGCCAGCAGGCCGAAGGTGCCGATGCGGCTGTCCTTCATGATGGCCAGCCTCTTTTCCCGGCTCGCGCCCCCGAGCAGGCCGTCCGCGGAATCCGCCAGGCCGTCCAGGTGCAGCCCCCGGGTCAGCGCCGCCCACCCGACGACCACCAGCACCCGCACGGTGGGCGGGCCCCACAGCAGGCCGGCCAGCGCGCCGGCGCCGGCCAGGATGGCCCCGATCAGCGCCCCGGCCAGGGAGAACCAGGCGGTGGAGCGCCCCAGCACCTCCACCGGCACCTCAGCCCTGCCCGGCAGCGGCAGGATCGTGAGGAAGCGCAGGGCGGTACTCAACCCCGCGCGGTCGGCTTCAGGCATTGGAGACGCCGGCTTCGCCGAAGGTGGCCATCTCGTCGAGAATGCGGGCCGCGGCTTCCACCAGGCCGATGCCCAGCGCCGCCCCGGTGCCCTCCCCCAGGCGCAGGTCCAGGTTGAAGATCGCCTTGAGGCCCAGGTGCCGCAGGATCGCCTGGTGTCCCACTTCCACGGACTGGTGCGAGGCGATCAGGTACTCCCGGACCCCCGCCTGCAGGCCGCAGGCGATCAGCGCGGCCGCCGCACAGATGAATCCGTCCACCACCACGGGGATCGAGCGGGCCGCCGCGGCCAGCATGGCCCCCGCCATGCCCCCGATCTCGAAGCCGCCAACGGCGGCCAGCACGCCCAGGGCGTCCCGCGGATCCGGATGGTTGACCGCCAGAGCCGCCTCGATGACCCGGACCTTGCGCAGGAGAGCCTGGTCGTCCAGGCCCGTGCCCCGCCCGGTGATCTCGCGCACCGGGGTGCCGGTGATCACCGCCGTGATGGCCGCCGCCGGGGTGGTGTTGCCGATGCCCATCTCCCCGATGCCCACGATGTCCAGCCCTCCAGCGGCCTCTTCCTCCAGGATGGCGATCCCGGCCTCCAGCGATTGGCGCGCCTCCTCCCGGCTCATGGCCGGCCCCCGCGCCAGGTTGCGGGTTCCGGGACCCACCTTGCGCAGCACGAGGCGCGAGCCGGCGGCGGCGGGCAGGCCGGCCAGCGCGGACAGGTCCGCGGCCACCCCCAGGTCGGCCACCACCACCCGGGCCCCCGCGTGCGCGGCCAGCACGTTCACCGCCGCGCCGCCGGCCAGGAAGTTGCGCACCATCTGCGCCGTGACCTCCTGGGGATAGGCGCTCACCCCTTCGGCCACCACGCCGTGGTCCCCGGCCATGGTCAGGATGGCCTTGTGCCGCAGCTTCGGGCGCGGCGTGCGCCGGATGCCGGCCAGCTGCACGGACAGCTCCTCCAGGCGGCCCAGGCTGCCCGGCGGCTTGGTGAGCAGGCCCTGCCGCTCCCGCGCCTTACGGCGGGCCTCCTCGTCCGGCTTTCGTATCGAGCGCAAAACCTGCTCCAGCGTGTCCACTATTTCAACCTCTGCGGGAGGCCGGCGGTCAGGAACACCACCTCGTCGGCCTCCGCGGCCACGAGCTGATGGACCCGGCCGGCGATGTCCCGGAAGGCCCTTCCCAGCTCGCTCGGGGGCACGACGCCCTGCCCCACCTCGTTGGAAACCAGGATCACCGGCACCGGCGCCGCCCGGGCCGCGGCCAGGAGGCCCCGCACCTCCTCCAGCGCCGCCTGCTCCGCATCCTGCGCGTCAGGCTCGGAGCAGGAGCAGGTTGGACACCAGCAGAGTAAGGCAGTCCACCAGGACCGCGCCCGCCTCCGGCCCCACGCCCCGCACCGCCCGGCCTGCATCCCGCGGGGCCTCCAGGGTGACCCATCCGGATGGCCGGTCCTGCCGGTGCCGGCGGATGCGCTCGCGCATCTCCGGGTCCCGAGCCTCGGCCGTGGCAATGAAGATCACCGTCCCGCCCGGCCCGGCCTCCTCGGAAGCCCTGGCCTGGGCGTAGCGGCTCTTGCCGCTGCGGGCGCCGCCGAGCACGAAAAGAATCCGCCCCACCGCCCTACCCCGCGCGCGGGCGGCGGTTCACCAGAAACACCCCGCCGATCACCGCCAGGCCTCCGGCAACCTGGATCCAAGAGAGCTTCTCGCCCAGCAGGACCAGGCCGCCCACGGCGCCGATGAAGGGGATGAGGTTGGTGAAGGAGGAAGTCCGCACCGGTCCGAGGCGGGCCAACGCATACATGTAGAAGAAGTAAGCGCACCCCGAACAGAAAATCCCCAGGTACAGGATGTTCAGCCACGCTCCGAGCCCGGGCATGCTCCAGGAGCGGATCTCGCTCAGGGCGAAGGGCAGCAGGGTCACCGCCCCGACGGCCTCCTGGTAGGCGGTCAGGCTCAGCCCGGCCAGCGGCTGGTGCAGGTCGCGGCTGAGCACCACGTAGGCCACCCAGGACAGGCAGGCCCCCAGCATGAAGAGGTTCCCCGCCAGCGCCCGCGGGAAGTGCGTGGGGGACCGGCGCACGATGAAGTACACCCCGACGATGGACAGCAGGATGCCGGCGATCTGCAGCCAGCGGATGGTGGTGCGGAAGACCAGCCACTCGGCGAGCACCGTGAGGATCGGTATGGCGGCGATGATCAGGGCGGCGTTGGAGGCGGAGGTCAGCTTGATGCCCCGGGACTCGAAAAAAAAGTACACGGTCACTCCGATGAAGCCGCTCCAGAACAGCAGCCAGCGCTGCCGCCGGCTCAAGTTGGCCAGGCGGACGTTCGGCTCCAGGCGCCGGCGCAGCGGCAGGAGCAGGGCCGTGGCGATGAGGAAGCGCAGGGTGACCATGGTCGCGGGGGGAAGCCGGTGTTGAGCACGGCCTTGGAGCTGACGAAAGACAGCCCCCACAGCAGCATGCTGGCCAGCACGGCCAGCGTGGGCAGCAGACGCGAGCCGGTCTTCGCGGTCACGGGGGGGATTGTTCCATGGAAAGGGGAGCCTTGCCAAGCCTGACCTTCCGACGTACCATGCCCCTGATGGAAGCATCGCTCAACAAGGAGGTGAACGAAGGCAACGCCTACTTCACGGTGCGCTGGTCGCCCATCCTCAAGGCCGACCGGCACCAGATCATCGGCAGCGTGCCCGCGGTGGCCGGCCTGTTCGAGCTGTACTACCAGGACAAGTCCGGCGGCTTGAACCTCTTCCTCCTGGGCAACGCCTGGTACGGGGGGCTGCGCAGCTGGATCCGGGGCGCCACCGATCCCACCGTGGAGACCGACCCGGGGCGGCGGAAAATCCTCAATGACCACCCCTGCTACTACCGCTACTGCATGAGCAACTCGCACCCCGACATCCAGGACGTTCTGTTTTTTCTGGGCGACACTTACTTCGCCGGAAAAAACCCGCACCAGCCTTCGGGCCGCTACGAGAACATCTTCGTGAACGAGGTCACCCCCGAAAAGCTGATTTGGAGAAAGTAGCTGCCGCGCCCTATGCGCCCAGCGCCGTCTGCACCTCGGCCAGCGCGGGAATGGAAGCGCGCCCTCCCGGCCGGGCCACGGACAGCGCCGCGGCCATGGCCGCGAAGCGCACGGTCCGGGACAGGGCCCAGCCCTGCAGGACCCCGTAGGCGAAAGCCCCGTGGAAGATGTCCCCGGCGCCGGTGGTATCCACGGCGCGTACGGGGAAGGCCGGCAGGCGCCGCACCTCGCCCTTCTCCAAGTAGAGCACGCCGCGCTCACCAAGGGTGACCACCACCTCCCGTCCGTTGAGCCTGCTCAAGGCGGCCAGGCAGCGCCGGCCCCCGTCCTCCGAATCCAGGTCGCTCTCCCCGGTCATGGACCGGGCGAAGCGCTCCGAAGGCACCAGGAACTCCACGCGCGGGGCCAGCAGCTCGGTGCCCCGCCGGCGGGACCCGGCGTCCAGGATCGTGCGGGCCTGAGGAAACAGGGCCATGGCCTGGAGCGCGGCCTCCGGCTGGTGGCCGTCGAAAAGCAGGACCTGGGGGCGCAGCTCGGCCAGCCTCAGCCAGGGCCTCCGGCCCGAAGCGCAAGGGCTCCGCGGGAGGCAGGCGATTCACCAGGGTCCGGCTGCCGTTGGTCGTGTTGACCAGGATCACGGACAGGGGGGTGGCGGCCCCGGCGCGGACCTCCGTCAGGCCCAGGTCGGTTCCCGCCTGGCGGAACTCCTCCAGGATGCGCCGGCCATACAGGTCGTCGCCCAACACGCAGGCCAGCGCGGCGCGCACCCCCCAGAGGCTGAGCAGGTAGGCGGCGTTGGCCGCCGGACCGCCCCCGGACTCCTGAGAGGCGGGGATTTCGTACTTGCGGTTCTCTTCCAGCCAGCCGGAAAGGGGGAAAAACAGGTCGTAGGCTGCGGTGCCGATCGCCAACACCATGGTGAGTTCAAGCGAATGTAGCGGAATCCGGCGCTTTATTCTATACTGCAGCCTACCGATGACCAGCCTCGAAAGCGGGATCCTGGACCGGATTCGGGCCAAGCGGGCGTACATCTGCGACATGGACGGGGTGCTGTACCACGGCAACCGCCTCCTGCCGGGGGCCGGGGAGTTCGTGGCCTGGCTGGGCGCCGCCTCCAAGAAGTTCCTGTTTCTCACCAACTCCAGCGAACGTTCCCCCGCGGAGCTGCAGCAGAAGCTGGCCCGCCTGCAGATCCAGGTCGGCGAGGAGCATTTCTACACCAGCGCCCTGGCCACGGCCAGCTTCCTGGCCAGCCAGCACCCGCACGGCAGCGCCTACGTCATCGGCGAGACTGGGCTGACCAACGCCCTCTACGCAGCCGGTTTTTCGATGAATGACGTGAGCCCGGATTACGTGGTGATGGGGGACACCCGCTCCTACAACATCGAGCTCATCGAGCGGGCCGTGGAGCTGGTGCGCCAGGGGGCGCGCCTGATCGGCACCAACCCCGACCTGACCGGGCCGGTGGAACGGGGCCTGGTGCCATCCACCGGAGCCCTGATCGCCCCCATCGAGCGAGCCACGGGCCGGAAGGCCTACTTCGTGGGCAAGCCCAACCCGTTGATGATGCGCCACGCCCTGAAGCGGTTGGATTGCCGCCGGGAGGAAACGGTCATCATCGGCGACCGCATGGACACGGATATCCTCTCGGGGATCGAGGCCGAGATCGATTCGGTGCTGGTGTTGAGCGGCGTGAGCCAGCGGGAGGACCTGGTGGCCTTCCCCTACTCCCCCACCCTCATATTGTCGGGCGTGGGGGAAATCCCCGGGCCGGCCTGAAAACCGGCTGCCGGCAGGCTTGCCCCGGCGCCCGCCAGCCCCTATAATAAGGGCCTTATGTCAGTCCGAGACGAACAGCTTTTCAAGATCGTCGAGAAGCTGCAGGGCCATTACCAGAACAACCTGAACAACCGTTACATCCGCAAGGCGCTGCTGCTGATGAAAGTGCCCACGGGCACCTGGAACGCCATCGGGCGGCTCACCGAGAAGAGCGACTACTACAAGATCCAGGGCTACCAGTACAAGGAGCTGTACGAGCAGATCCACGCCGCGGCCACCTTCGTGTACCACGCCCGCACCGAGGTGCTGCCGCGCCTGAAGGGCCTGCTTTCCGGGGGAGCCGAGACGGTGTTCTCCCGCCCCAAGGCCGCCGAGGAGCCCAAGGACAAGGTCCTGCTGGAGATGGCCATCAACAACTTCCCCGCCAACCTGGGAGTGTTCTCCGACCTGGTCAACGAGCTGTACGTGCGGGCGGTGGCGCTGGATCGCGCCGAGCACACCAAGGAGAAGCCCGTGTTCGAGCACCTGCCCGAGCTGAAGGAGCTGGGCAAGCTGCTCACCTGAGGCCCGCCGGCCGCGGCCGCCGGATTGCGCGCCTCAGCCCTTCAGCTGCTTGACGATCTCCGGGATCACCTCGAAGAGGTCGCCCACGATGCCGAAGTGCGCCACCTCGAAGATCGGGGCGCCGGCATCGGAGTTGATGGCCACGATGATGTCCGAGCACTTCATGCCCGCCAGGTGCTGGATGGCGCCCGAGATGCCGCAGGCGATGTAGATCGTCGGATTCACGGTCTTGCCGGTCTGGCCCACCTGGTGGGAGTAGGGGATCCAGCCCGCGTCCACCGCGGCGCGCGAGGCGCCCACCGCGCCGCCGAGCTCCTTGGCCAGCTCCTCGATCAGGGCGAAGTTCTTGGGGTCCTTCAGTGCCGCGGCCGCCGGAGACGATGAAGTCCGCGTCGGCGAGGTTGACGGTCTCGGTCTTTTCCTCGACGAACTCCAGCACCTCGATCTTGGCGCCTGGGCACCTGGGTAGGACATCTCCACGATCTTCCCGGAGTGCCCGGTCGACTTTTTCGGCGGCCTTCATGACCTTGTGGCGTACCGTGGCCATCTGCGGCCGGTGGTTCCGGCAGAGGATCGTGGCCATGATGTTGCCGCCGAAGGCCGGGCGGGTCTGCTGGAGGAGCTTGCTGTCCGGGTCGATCGTCCAGCTCGGTGCAGTCGGCGGTCAGGCCGGTCCGGATCTTGGCCGCGACGCGCGGCAGCAGGGAGCGGCCCATGATCGTGCCGCCGCCCAGGAAGATCTCCGGCTTTCTGGTCCTGCAGGATGCGGGCCACCAGCGATCGTCTGCACGTCCTCGGCGAAGTCGCCGATCGCCGGGTTCTCCACCATCCAGACCTCGTCCACCCCGTAGGCGATCAGCTCGTCCGCCAGGTGGCGCACCTCGTCGCCCAACAGGATCGCGCGATCGGCCGGTCGTGGGCTTTTTTCAGCTCGCGCGCGGCGCCGATGATCTCCGGCACCACCGACGCCAGCTTCCCGTGCCGGTGCTCGGCGAACAGGCAGATCCCCGAGTAGGCCTCCACCTCCTGGCCCTTGAAGGTGGCCTTGCGGATCACGATGGCGTCGTACTTGCAGGCGTTGACGCAGGCCCCGCAGAGGGTGCACTTCTCGTTGATGATGGCCTTCTTGTCGACCACCGCGACCGCGTCGTACATGCAGGCCTTGACGCACAGCTTGCAGCCGATGCACTTGTCCAGGATGACCTGGATGGGCTCAGCCATGCTCGCCTTCCGCCCGGCCCAGCGGGAGGCCGGCCTTCTTCAGCTCTTCCAGGAGCTGGGCCACGGCCTGCTGGGACCTCTCCCTGGAACAGCTTGCCCCCCGCGGGCTTGGGCGGGGTGAAGATCTTCATCACCTGGGTGGGTGATCCGTTCAGGCCGATGCGCACCGTGTCCAGCTCCACGTCCTTGGCGGTCCAGACCGTGATGGCTGCCTTCTTGGCCGCCATCTTGCCCCTCAGGGAAGGCAGGCGCGGCTCGTTGATCTCCTTGACCACGGTCATGATCATGGGCAGCTTCGTCTTGAGCCGCAGGTAGCCTTCCTCCAGAAGGCGCTCCAGGACGATCGTGCCGTCCTCCGCGATGCCCTCGATCTTGCGCACGTCCGTGATATGCGGCAGCCCCAGGTTTTCGG
>CAVTQG010000034.1:0-17242 GCA_963736785.1 uncultured Spirochaetota bacterium
CATACGCCAGGGAGATGCCGCCGCAGGCCTTGGACAGCTCCTCCACCACCAGGGCCATCTCCATGATGCCGCCGCCCAGGCCGTCGTATTCCTTGGGAATGAACACCCGGAACAGGTCGGCCTTGGCCAGCACCTTCACGATGTCCCAGGGGAACTTTCCGGCCTCGTCGTACTCCAGCGCTATGGGGGCGATCTTTTCCCTGGCGATCTGGGCCGCCAGATCCTTGATCATCTGCTGCTCTTCCGTCAGGAAATAGTTCACGGTACCCTCCAGGGCTAAAAGGTTTTTGCCGGTGCCGTACGGTTGGAAGCAAACACGACCGGCCTCGTAGGAAAAGGTGCGCATACTATATAGGGGAAGGCCTTTTCTTGGCAAGGGGGAGGCTTGCCGACTCCCGCAGCGCCGGGCTCGCCGACCCCGCTATTGCGGCGGGAGGCTCGGCTACTGCGGCAGCGCAGGCCGTCGGAGGCGGAGTCAAGGCCAGCGCGGTAGCCACCGGCGGGCGCGGGACCTAGGCCGGTGCCTCGGGCGGCAAATAGCCGCGCTAGGGGCCGCGGTAGCGGCAGGTTAGTGCCGCAGCACACCGAAGCTGGCGATCTTCGGCTTGACCAGCCGGTCGAAGTCCGCGTAGGTCAGCTGCAGCAGCTCCGTGTGCGAGCAGGCATTGAAGTCGATCTGCTCGTCGTGGGTCAGCGCCTCGTCCACGTACACCGGCAGGCCATAGAGGTTGCCGAACGGCGGCATGGCGCCGGTCTCGCATCCCGGGAAGTGCGTCTCGAATTCCTGTTCAGAGGCCAGCTCGGCGGAACCCGCCCCCGCGGCCTGGGCCAGGCGCGGCAGGTCCACGTTGTACTTGGCCGGGAGCACGGCCAGGGCCAGCTTGCCGCTCAGCTTGACCACTACGGTCTTGGCCATGTTCCTGCCCTTGACGTGCGCCGAGGCGGCGATCTCCTGCGAGGTGTAGGCCGTGGAGTGCCGCACGCTGACGTACTTGACGCGGTGCTGGTCCAGGAAATCCTTTAGCTTGGTGGCCGGCATAGGTCCTCCTCCCTCTTCCTGATTCTAGAATAATCATAGAAGAAACCGGCCGGGAATGCAAAAACGGATCACGGGAGGCCCGCCGGGCTACCTGGGCCCCAGGAGCGTGCTCACCGTGATGCTGGCCAGCACGACTCTGCTGGAGTCCCCGCTGGAGTCCTCGCCCCCGCCCACGAACACCGCGCCCACGCCCAGCTCGAAGCCGTTGGCCAGGTCGAAGCGGGCGCCTACCGCGGAGGTGAGAAATTGGGTGCGGGGCAGGAAGGCGCTGCCGGAGGCGTAGAACTCGGCCAGCTCACCCACGCGCAGGGAAAGGCCCAGCCCGGTCATCCCCCCGGCTCCGATTATCGAGCCCGGTACCCAGAAAAACACGGGGCCGGCGAAGGGCACCAGGTGCATCGGCCAGGAGTACGGAAAAGGATCCCAGCGCACGGGCACGGCGGCGGCCAGCACGCCCTGCCCTCCCCAGGAATAAAGGTAAGGCAGCGCGCCTACCTCCCAATGCCTGCCCAGCGCGTGGCCGGCGTACCCGTAGGCCAGGGCATTCAGGGAGCCATACTCGTTGGCCAGGCTCGGGCCCGCCGCCGCCTCCAGCCGCCAGCGTCCCGGTTCCACCCGCCGGGAAAGCGGACCCCCAAGGGTGAGCAGGCATCCGGACAGCAGCAGCGGCAGCGCCAGAACCGCCGACCATCCGCTTCCTTTGTGCATGACAGCCTCCTTCAGCCCACCTGTGCGGTGGCGCGGAAACGACACGCGGCCGCCTCCAGCTCGGGCAGCAGAGCCGATATGTCCGCCAGGCGGCCGGCCTTGCCCGCCGCCTCCAGCTCCGCCGCCCGTTCGGCCAGCTCCGCGGCGTGCAGATTCAAAGCGGCGCCCTTGACCGCGTGGGCCTCCCGGCAAACCCGCTGCGCGTCCCCCGAGACGGCAGCCCGGCGGATGGCCGGCAGCTGCTGGTCGAGCCCGGACAGGAAGGCCGTCAGCAGGCGCTCCAGCATCTCGCGGTCGCCCAGGCAGGCGGCCAGGGCCTGTGCCGATTCGAACACGCTGGGGGCCTTCACCGCGGCGCCGGACGGTAGCCCGGGCTCCGCGCCGGGCGGCGCCGGCAGGAGCCGGGCTATCCGCGCCGCCGGCCGCCGGTCCGCTGGCTGCGCCCTCCTCCGATCGGACCCGTCCCCCCAGGTGCCGGGCGAGCAGCCCCTGCAAGTCGCCCTTGCGGAAAGGTTTGGGCAGGAAGTCGACCATGCCGGCCTTCCGGCACTGCTCGCGCTCCTGCGACAGCACGCTGGCCGACATGGCCACCAGCGGCGCCCGCACACCCGCCCTGCGCATGCGGCGCGCGGCCTCCAGCCCGTTGAGCACGGGCATTTGCAGGTCGAGGAAGATCAGGTCGAAGGCGCCGGCGGTGGCGGCCACCAGGGCCTCGGCGCCGTCCGCCGTGGTGACCACCTCGCAGCCGCAGCGCTCCAGCAGCACGCGGGCCAGCTCCCGGTTCACCTCGTGATCCTCGGCGACCAGGACCCTGGCCACGGCGGCCGGCGGGGTCTCGCGCTCGGGGCCTCTCCTCCACGGCCTCCAGCTCGGTGACGGCACCCACGCAGCGCAGCAGCACGGCCGCCAGCTCGCGGGGCTTCAGAGGCTTGGTGAGGTAGGCGTCCACCCAGCCCAGGAGGCGCATCTTGGCCTCCACCCCGCCCAGGCCTGCCGGGGTCAGCAGCACCAGGCTGGCGGCGTTGATCGCCGTGTCGCGGTTGATTTCCCCGGCCAGCTGCCAGCCGTCGGCCCCGGGCAGGCGCTGGTCCAGCAGCGCCACCCGGAAGGGGGCGCCCGCGGCCGCGGCCGCGCGCATCGCCTCCAGGGCGCCGGCCGCCTCCCCCGCCTCGGCCACCTGGCAGCCCCAGGCCTCCAGGTAGCCGCGCGCGGCGCGGCGGGCGGCGGCATTGTCGTCCACCACCAGCACCGTGGTCCCCGTCAGGAACTCCCCCGGTGCGTCAGGCCAGAGCTCCGCGCTGGGCTGCCTCTCCAGCCGGCAGGTGAACCAGAAGGTGGAGCCCTGTCCGGGCTCGCTTTCCGCCCCGATCTGCCCGCCCATCAGCTCGACCAGGCTGCGGGCGATCACCAGGCCCAGGCCGGTGCCGCCGTACCTGCGGGTGGTGGAGGCGTCGGCCTGCCGGAAAGGGCGGAAAAGGCTGGCCCGCTGCTGCGCGCTCATCCCGATGCCCGTGTCGCGCACCCGGCAGGCCAGCTCCCCCGCTTGCCCGGGCCGGAAGTCAAGCTCGATCTCCCCCGCGGTGGTGAACTTCACGGCGTTGGCCAGCAGGTTCACCATGATCTGGCGCAGGCGCACCGGGTCGCCGCGCAGCAGGGCCGGCACGCGGGGATCCACGAACACCGCCAGCTCCAGGCCCTTGCGGTGGGCCTCCAGGCTGACCAGGTCCACGGACTCCTCCACCACCGAGCGCAGGTCGAAATCCGCTTTCTCCAGCATCAGGCGGCCGGCCTCGATCTTGGAGAAGTCCAGCACGTCGTTGACCAGGCTCAGCAGCACCTCCGCGGCGAAACGGATCTGCCCCGCGTACTCCTTCTGCTCCGCGTCCAGGGAGGTCTCCTGCAGCAGCTCGGTCATCCCGGTGATCGTGTGAATGGGCGTGCGGATCTCGTGGCTCATGTTGGCCAGGAACTGGCTCTTGGTGCGGGTGGTCTCCTGGGCCTGGCGCACGGCCAGGCGCATCTGGCGCTCGCTGTGCTTCCAGCGGGTGACGTCCTTGCCCAGGGCGAAAACGAAGCGCGGCCGGCCCGCGGTGTCCCGCAGCAGGGAGGCGGTGAGCCGCAGCCAGCCGCCGGCCCCGTCCTTGCGGATGAAGCGCAGGTCCTGCTCCAGCACGCCGGCCCGGCCCTCGGTCAGGCCCTGCAGCTCCTGCACGAAACCCGAAGCGTCCTGCGGGTGCAGGTACAGGGACAGATGCTGCCCGGCCAGCTCCTGCTCCGAGTAGCCGAGCGTGTCCTGCAGCGCGCCGTTAGCCCGCCGCAGGCGCCCGTCCAGCTCGAGCAGAGCCATGCCCATCGGGGACTGGGTGAACAGCGCGCCGGCCGGGGTCTCCATCCTTGCTTCTTGTATAGCCCCTCCCTCCGCGCGCGTCAAGGAAAAGAGGCTGGTGGGCATCGGGGCCCGCTGCGGCAGTACCCCGCTTGCTTGCACCGGCGCCGCATCCGTGGCATATTGGCCCCATGAGCGCCCGCCTTGCCTTCCCCGCCGCCGCCCTGGTCCTGTTGGCGGCCGGCGGCTGCTCGCTCCAGCGCCTGGCGGTCAATGCCGTGGCCGGGATGCTGTCCTCCTCGGGCAGCAGCACGGTGTTCACGGGCGAGGACGACCCGCAGCTGGTCGCCGATGCCTTGCCCTTCGCCATGAAATTATACGAATCGCTGCTGGCGGAAACCCCGGAAAACACCGAGCTGCTCCTGGCCACCGGCTCCATGTTCGCCATGTACGCCAACGCCTTCGTCCAGACCCCGGCCGGGATGCTGCCGGAAACCGAGTACCCGCAGCGCCTGGAGGCGCTGGCGCGGGCCAAGCACCTGTACCTGCGCGGGCGGGACTACTGCCTGAAAGCCCTGGAGCTGCGTCACCCCGGGCTGAGGGCGCGGCTGGAAGCGGGGGATCCCGCGGCGCTGGAGAAGACCGGGGCCGAGGACCTGCCCTACCTGTACTGGGCCGCCGCCTCCTGGATGGGCGCCTTTTCCGCCGAGCCCTTCGACATGGAGCTGCTGCTCACCCTCGCCCGCCCCCTGGCCCTGATGGCCCGGGCCTTCCAGCTTGAGGAGGGGTACAACAAGGGGGCCATCCACGAGTTCTACATCTCCGTTTACGGCTCGCTGCCCGCCTCGTTGGGGGGCAGCCAGGAAAAGGCCCGCTACCATTTCGCCAAGGCGGTGGAGTATGCGGGCGGACTCACCGCCGGGCCGTACGTGGCCCTGGCCACCAGCGTCTCGATCCCCGCGCAGAACGCGAGCGAGTTCCGGGAACTGCTGGGCCGGGCGCTGGCCATCGATCTGCAGGCCAGCCCGGAGAACCGCCTGGTAAACCTGCTCTCCCAGCGCAAGGCCCGCTGGTTGCTGGAACACATCGAAGACTATTTCCTGCTGGAGGAGGCACCATGAAACGCCTGGCCCTCGCCTGGCCGCTGCTCTTGCTGCTGGCCGGGAGCCTCTCGGCCCAAACCGTGATCAAGCTGGGCAGCCTGGCCCCGGCCGACTCCCCCTGGGACAAGGCCCTGCTCAAGATGGCTCTGGACTGGCAGACGCCTGTCCAAGGGCAGGGTGACGGTCAAGGTCTACAGCGGGGGCATCGCCGGGGACGAGCCGGACATGCTGCGCAAGATGCGCATCGGCCAGCTGCAGGCCGCGGCCGTATCCGGCTCCGGGCTGGGCAAGATCCACCCGGATTTCCTGGTGTACCAGCTGCCCTTCATGGCCCGCAACGACGAGGAGCTGGAGTACCTGTTCGGCCGCCTGCGCCCCCGGCTGGAGAAGCTGGCCGAGGAGAAGGGTTTCACCTTCCTGGCCTTCAACCGCTCCGGCTGGCTGCGCTTCTTCTCCAAGACCAAGCTGCTCGTCCCGGCGGACATGGAGAAGTTGAAATTCTTCGTCATGGAGGGCAGCCCCGAGGTGGACCAGGCCTGGAAGGAGATGGGCTTCCATATCGTGCCTCTTCCCGCCAACGACGCCTTCGCCGGCCTGCAGAGCGGCATGGTGGATGTGTTCACCGCCTCCCCGCTTTCCGCCGCGGCCATGCAGTGGTTCGCCCTGGCCCCCAACATGACCGACTTCAACTGGTCGCCTTTCACCGGCGGGCTGGTCATCTCCAGCCAGGCCTGGAGGCGCATCCCGGCGGAGCTGCGCCCCGAGCTGGCCCGCGCCGCGGAGGCGGCCCTCGAGGGCCTCTCCGCCGAGGTGGAGAAGGTCGAAGCCCAGGCCATGCAGATCATGAAGCAGAACGGCCTGAAGGTAAACAAGCCCTCCCCGGAGCAGATGAAACAGTGGGAAAAGCTGGTGGAGACGGCGCTGAAGATCCTGTTGGACAACCCGATCTCCAGCGACATATACCGGGAAGCCAGGGGCTACCTGGAAGAGTACCGCAAGAGCCATGGCGGCTGAGGCCGGCAGCACGGAGGCCCGCCACGGCTGGCTCTGGCATCTGGAGAACGGAGTCAGCGGCGCCGTGCTGCTGGCTATCGCCGTTCTGCCCACCGTCGAGATTTTCGCCCGCTGGCTGTTCCGCACGGGCCTGACAAGCTCCTCGGACCTGACCCATCACCTGGTCCTCTGGCTGACCTGCCTGGGCGGGGCCATGACCTCGCGGGAGAACCGGCACATCACCCTCTCGGCCGGCGCGGACCGGATCCGCCAGCCCCTGCGCACCTGGATCGGCGCGCTGGCCGCCTTCATCTCCACGTCCGTAGCCGCGGCCATGACCTGGAGCTCGCTGTCCCTGGTGCTGAAAGGTTTCGACCCGGCCAAGCGCATCGCCTTCGTGCCCGTGCAGCTGGCCGCCGCGGTATTGCCCCTGGGCTTCGCCCTGATGACCGCGCGCTTCGTGGCCCACGCCCCGGTGGGCCGGGACGGCGAGGCCCATGAGGGCCCGGAGGGCAAAAACGCCCGCGGCTGGGGCAAGGCCGTTATAGCCGTGCTGGGGGTAGCCGCGGGCACCATCCTGGCATTCGGCTCGGTGCTGAACGTCCTGTCGTCGCTGTTTCCGGCGCTGCCGGATATCTTTTATCGCCTGGCGGACGCCCTGGCCGCCGGCTCCGCCCGCCTGGCCGTGCCGGCCATCCTGCTGTTGAGCGTTTCGGTGCTGTTCGGCACCCCGATCTTCATCGGCCTGGGCGGGGTGGCCTTCCTGCTGTTCGTGCGCTCCGGCGGGGCGCCGGAGACGATCCCCAGCGAAGCCTACGGCATGCTCACCGGCTACAGCCTGCCGGCCATTCCCCTGTTCACCTTCGCCGGCTTCATCCTCTCGGAGAGCCAGGCGGGCAAGCGCCTGGTGCGCCTGTTCAAGGCCTTCGTGGGCTGGCTGCCGGGAGGCCTGGTCATCATGGCCGTGCTGGTCTCCACCTTCTTCACCACCTTCACCGGGGCCACCGGGGTGACCATCCTGGCGCTGGGCGCCCTGCTGGTCTTCGCCCTGCAGAGCGGCGGCTACCGGCCCGGCTTCAGTGAAGGGCTGGTGACCTCCTCGGGGTCCATCGGTCTGCTGATCCCCCCCAGCCTGCCGATCATCATCTACGGGGTCACCGCCCAGATCAACATCAAGCACATGTTCGCCGGCGGCATCCTCCCCGGGGTGCTGATGGTCCTGTGCCTGTGCGTGTACGGCGTAGTGATCGCCCTGCGCCGGCGGGTGGAGCGCGTACCCTTCCGCCTGGCCGAGGCTTGGGGCGCGGTGAGGGAGTCCTTCTGGGAGATCCTGCTGCCGGTGGTGATCCTGGTCATGTACTTCCTGGGCCTGACCACCCTGGTGGAGACCGGCGCGATTGCCGTCCTGTACTCCTTGATCGTGGAGGTGGCCATCCACCGCGACCTGGACTTCGCCGCGCTGCGCCGGATCGTCCTGAAATGCGTGCCCATCATCGGCGGGGTGCTGGTCATCCTGGCCGCGGCCAAGGGCCTGTCCTACTACATCGTGGACGCCGAGGTGCCGGCGGCCTTGAGCGCCTGGGTCCAGGCCAATGTGAGCTCGAAGTTCGTGTTCCTGCTGGCCCTGAACCTGGTGCTCTTGATCGTGGGCTGCCTGATGGACATCTTCTCGGCCATCCTGGTGGTCGTGCCGTTGATCCTCCCGGTGGGCGCAGCTCTTCGGAATCCACCCGGTGCACCTGGGGGTCATCTTCCTGGCCAACCTGGGGCTGGGCTACCTGACCCCGCCGGTGGGCCTGAACCTGTTCCTGGCGGCCTACCTGTTCAACAAGCCGGTGGCGAAGATCGTGAAGGACGTGTGGCCCTTCTTCCTGGCCCTGCTGGCCGTGGTGCTGCTGATCACCTACGTGCCCTGGCTGTCTACAGGCCTGATCACCCTGTTGAAGCTGTAGCAGCGGAGGAGCAAGCCCATGCGTTCCCGTCCGGCCCACCGGTGCCTTCGCCGTCAAGGACCGCGCGCTGGCCCGCGCTGCCCGCGTGGCCGTGGCCGGTTGCCTGGGCGTGCAGCCGGGGGAGCGGGTGCTCATCGTCACCAACCCCGTGTCCGACACTTCCCGCATCTCCCAGGCCCTGTACGACGCGACGCTTGAGGCGGGCGGGCGGCCGACCCTGCTCTACCAGCCCGTTCGCTCCCAGCTCGAGTTCGCCGACGAGGCGGTGTACGCCGCCCTGGCCTCCCGCCCGCCGGTGTTCATCTCCGTGAGCCGCCTCAAGCTGGGGCAGGACGCCAAGGGGATCGCCGCGCCCTACGCCGCCGGAGGGGCGAGCTACGACAGCCTGTTTCACGCCCTGCTGTACGGGGAGAAGGCCGTGCGGGCTTTCTGGTCGCCGGAGGTCGATCGCCGCATCTTCACCGCCGCGGTGCCCATCGACTACGCCCGCCTGGCGGCGGACTGCGCGCGGGTCAAGCCCTTGCTTGGACCGCGCCGTACGGGCACGCATCACCGCTCCCGGCGGGCACGGAGCTGGAGCTGGGACTGGCCGGGCAGGCTGGCCTCCGCGGACGACGGGGACTTCCGCCGCCCCGGCAGCGGCGGGAATCTTCCCGCCGGGGAAGTGTACATCTCCCCGCAGCTGGGCACGGCCCGGGGCCGCGATCGCCTTCGACGGCAGCCTGGCCCTCCCCGACCGGGTGGTGGCCCCGAGGCAGCCCGTCGTGGTGGAGGTCCGGGACGGCTGGTGCAGGACATCCACGGCGGCCCGGAGGCAGGCTGCTGGAGGCCGCGCTGGAGGAGGCGGCCGAACAGGCGCTGGCCCTGGAGCGGGAGGGGAAGCTGCCCGCCGGGCGCGGCGCAGACGTACGCCCGCAACACCCGCAACCTGGGCGAGCTGGGCATCGGCCTGAACCGCTCGACCCGCATCCTGGGCAACATGCTCAACGACGAGAAGGTCTACGGCACCTGCCACCTGGCCATCGGACGCAACTACGACGAGGACGCCCCCACCCTGCTGCACCTGGACTGCCTGGTGCGCCGGCCCACGATCGAGCTCACCCTTGCCGAGGGGGATTCCGTCACCCTGATGCGCGACGGGGAGCTGGAGACGCTGAAAGCGCGCCGAGGCCGGCCAGCAGCACGGCCAGCAGCGCCGCCAGGTAGGCGGCGGCCCCCGCCGCGTATACGGCGCGGATCCCGGCGGCCATGGCCAGCGGCAAGGCCAGCACCGACGCCAGCACCCCGGCGATGCCGTTGGCCGCCCAGGCATAGGCCAGCCGCTGGCCGCCGCCGCCCAGCCGGCGCAGGCCCACCGGAAGCGGAACCCCCATCAGGAAGCCCACCGGACCCAGCGCCAGTGCGACAGCGGCCAGGCGCCAGGCGGGAGCCAGGCCCAAAGCGAAACCCAGCGCCGGCCGGCGGAAGACCAGCAGCGCGGCCAGCGTCCCGAGCAGGACCGCGAGCGCCCGGCGCTGGCCGCGAGCCTGCCACCCCGCGGAGGCGGCCGCGCCCGCTCCCGAGAAGACCAGCAGTGCGGCCAGCGCGACGGCCACCGCCGTACCCGGTTCGCCGAACAGGAAAGTAAGGTCCTGGATCGCCCCCATCTCCACCCACATGTACCCGGCGCCGCAGGCCAGGAAGTAGCCCAATCCAGGAGGTGCCCGGCGGCGCGGCCCGACGAGTCGGCCGGGGCACCAGAAGCAGCGGCAGGCCGATGGCCAGGGCCAGGACCAGAGTGGCCAGCAGCACCGTCTCCCCGGACAGCAGGAGGGAAAAGGGCCGGCTACCGGTGGCCCGGTACAGCTCCCCCGCGCGCGTGAGCTTCAGGAAGCGGTTCGGGAAGGGTTTCTCGTCCGTGGCCGGACGCACGTCCAGGAGGTAGCCGCGGAAGTATGCGGCCGCCCGGCCTGCCGCCAGCGCGCGGCCGAGGCGCCGGAGCTCCAGGAAGTGGTACGGCCGATCGTAGCGGACGAAACGGTTGGCCTGCTCTTCCTGCAGGCCCTCCAGGAAGAGCAGGTCGAAGCTGCGCTCCTCGCAGAAGCGGGCGAGCCGGGCGAGTTGTCCCGGGTTGAACGGCTGCCGGCCCGTGATCAGGGTGTAGGTGTCCCAGCTGCGCAGCATGGCGATGT
The DNA here is from genome assembly GCA_963736785.1 of uncultured Spirochaetota bacterium. GTDB lineage: Bacteria > Spirochaetota > Spirochaetia > SZUA-6 > DRHE01 > MIBK01. Next base: position 10,293 of record CAVTQG010000034.1, read on the forward strand.
TCCGGGCCGGTTCCCGGATCCCCAGGCTGCGCAGGGCCTCGAAGGCCGCGGCCAGCAGGCGCAGGCAGTCCGACGGGGGCAGCTGGATGCGCCGGGAAACCGTGAACAGGCCGCCGGGCTGCAGGCGCCGCAGGCAGGCGGCCAGCGACTCCTGTGTGAGCAGGTGGTCCTGGTCCAGGCTGGCGGCCCCGGGCGCCGAGGGGCCCCAGCTCTCCACCTGCACCAGGTCGTAGCTCTCGCCTGAGCTGGCCAGGAAGGAGCGTGGGCTGCCGGTGATCACGCGCAGGCCTGGTTCCAGCTCCCGCAGACGCCGGGCCACCGCCGGCTGGCGCACCACCGCGGTGATCGAACCTGCGCCGGCCGAGACCGCGCACGGCAGGGCCAGGCCCCCGGACTCCAGCAGCAGCAGCGCCCGGCCCGCGGCCCAATCCTCCCGCAGCGCATAGGCGGCATAGGCGGTGGTGAAGCGGCTGAAATCCAGCCGGGAGTCCGATCGGAAGAGCTGGAGCAGGGCGTCGCCATCGATCACCGCCTGCTCAGGCTGGGGCAGGCCGCCCGGGAAGGCAAGGCTCAAGCCCGGGACGAAGCGCAGGGCCGGGCTGTCCAGCCAGTCGACCCTGCCGGACAGCCCGTTTTCGGTGCCCAGGTGGCGGGTGCCCGCCAGCTGCAGCGCCTGCGCCAGCAGCTTGTACGGCGAAGGCCGCAGGCGTGGGGCCGCCGGCCACGACAAGGGCGCGGCCGCCACGGCCAGGGCCGCGCAGGCCAGCAGGTAAGCGGAGCGCCGGCGCACCCCCTTCTGCAGCGGGAGCAGGATCCAGGGAAGCGCCGGCAGGGCCAGGCAGCCCAGGGCCAGATGCACTTCTCCCAACCGACCCAGGAGGGCCATGGGCAGGAGGGCTCCACAAGCCCCGCCGGCCATCCCGGCGGCGTACAACCAGCCGGAGCGCCCGGGCAGCGCGGCGAAGGCCAGGGCCTGCACAGCCCCGGCCAGCAGGAAAGGCAGGAGCAGCAGCAGCCAGGTGAGCGCCAGGTAACCTGCCTGGCGAGCCTCCACCGGCAGGCGAAAATAGTCCAGCGGAACCGCCAGCAGGAAAATCAGCGAGCCGTAGGCCAACAGGCAAAACAGCAGCACCAGCACCCCGAGCCCTGCCGCCCGGGCGGGATCCGCCAGCCGGGAGGCGAGCCCGCCGCGGCGGGTTTCCGCCAGGCTGACCGCAGCGCCTCCGGCCCCAAAGCCGAACACGGCGACGCTGATGACCAGGAAGGCCAGGTGGTGCCACTGGGTGAAGGCGAAGATGCGGGGCAGCAGCACCTCGTAGGCCAGGGAGGCCAGCGAGAGCAGGAAGACGGCCGCGTAAATCACGGCTGGAGGCTCAGCCGCCCAGGGCCTTGCCGGTCAGGGGCACGAACAGCACCCCCAGCACGTGGCGCACCTGGTACTTGCCGCCTTCCCGGGTCACCACGACCAGGCTCTGCACGCCGTATGGGTTGCCCAGGGGCAGGACCAGGCGGCCGCCCTCCTTGAGCTGGGCCAGCAGGGGCGGGGGCACATGGTCCACGGCCGCGGTGACGAGGATGCCGTCGAAAGGCGGCTCTCCCGGCCAGCCGAAATACCCGTCGGCCAGGCGGGTGCGCACGTTGGCATACCCCAGGCGCCGCAGCGTGTCGGCGGCGCGCCGGTACAAGGGCTCCTTGATCTCGATGCTGAACACTTCCCGGACCAGGCCCGAGAGCACGGCGGCCTGGTAGCCGGAACCGGTGCCGATCTCCAGCACGCGCTGCTCGGGTGAAGTACCCAGCAGCTCGGTCATCAGGGCCACGATGTAGGGCTGGGAGATGGTCTGCCCCTCGCCGATGGGCAGGGGCGAGTCGTCGTATGCGGCCCGGGCCAGTTCCTCCGGGACGAAGCGGTGGCGCGGCACGGTGCGCATCGCTTCCAGCACCCGCGGGTCGCTGACGCCCCGCTCCTGGATCTGCTCGCGCACCATGGCTTCGCGCCTGGCGGCGGTCGGGTCCTGCGCGGATGCCAAGGCGGCCAGCAGCAGCAGGAACACGGCGGGCAGCCAGCGACGGTTCAGGGACATGCGCTCAGTATAGCGCGCGCAACGGCGGCCGCAAACCCGATCCGCCGAGTCAAGGACCCTTGGGCCAGTAGCGCATTTGCCGGCCGAACTCCAGGAACATCTCGCGGGTAATGGCTTCCGAAACGCCGATCGCCCCGCCCATGCCGTAGTTGAACACGATGAAGCCGCCGTCGGCGATGGACCAGTTGGCCACCAGCTCGCGCACCTCGGCGCGGATCTTCTCCAGATCCCCGCTGGGGAGCGTCTTCTGGATGTCGGCGGTGGACAGAAAACAGATCTTCCCGGCGAAGCGGCTGCCCAGCTCGCGGATGCCGTAGGTCTGGGGCTGCCCCATGTTCACCACCTCGATGCCCAGCCGGATGAAGTGGGGCACGAAGTCGTTGATTTTTCCGCAGCTGTGCAGCATGAAATGCCACCCCTTGGAATGAACCGCGTCGACCAGCTTCCGGTAGCGAGGCATGAAGAAGGTCTCGAACATCGGGCTGCTGATAAAGGTCGACTCCTGGCTGCCCCAGTCGTCGGTGCAGAACAGCCCGTGCACCCGGGAGCCGAAGCGGCGGTGCAGCTCGTCCCAGTGCTCCAGTTTCCACGATGTGACGAGGTCGAGCACCCGCTCGCATTTCTCCGGCTCCAGGTACAGGTCCTCCAAGGTGCTCTTGAAGCCGTGCAGCATGTCCAGCCGCTCGAACAGATTGAAATGGCTGGTCACCACGACGTAGCGGTCGCCGGCATCGGCCATTTCCCTCTCCAGCCTTTCGAAATAGTAGGGGTCGCGCGGATTGGGCGGGCGATAGCTGTTCAGCCTGGACCAGTCCTCCAGGGGGTGCATCGTCACCTGGCCCATGTTCTCCACATCGGAGGCCTCCCAGCCGCAGCCCCAGTCGTCCAGCGCCTTGTGCCGGTCGGGCCACTGGTTGGGATCGAAGAACCAGCCGTTCTTCTGGCGGTCCATCTCCCAGCAGTCCCGGATGTCGTTGGGAATTTCGGGGATAAACGACTGCCAGAATGGCAGCCGCGGGGGCTTCTTGAACTCGATCGCCCGTTGCACGATTTCACGACGGTCCATTACGAACTCCTACCACGCCAGCGGCGGTTGCGCAACCTCGATTCGGGCGAATGAGGCCGGGCGGCCGCAGGCCGCCCGTGGAGGGCTCTGCGCAGTATCATCAACATACGGGAGAGCGGCATCCTCATTCCGCTGATCGTGCATGTCGGAGTTGCAGAACTCGTTGACCACCATCTTGAAGTCGGGGTAGGAAGCCATGTACTTGAGGTAGCCGTCGCGGGCGGCGGCGGTGAGCACGCCGGTGAGCCCGGAGGCCGCCCCGCAGATGACGTAGAATCCAGATGGTGATCCGCTGCACGTTGATGCCCGAAAGCCGCGCGGTCTCCCGGTTGCCGCCCAGGGCGAACACTGACCCGGCCGTAGGCGGTCTGGGTGAGCACCACGTGGGCGAAGATCCCCAGCAGCGCGGCCAGATGACCACCACCGGCACCCCCGCCCAAAAGCCCTGGCCCAGGAAGTTGAAAGCCTCGGGCAGCGGGTAGACCGGGTTGCCGCGGGTGAGCACCTGCACGACCCCGCGGGCGAAATACATCATGCCCAGGGTCACGATGAGCGAGGGGATCTTGAACACGGCGATCACGATGCCGTTGAACAGGCCGACGGCCACCCCGGCCAGGACGCCCAGGAGCACGGAAATCCAGATCGGCACTCCGGCCAGCGGGCCAGGCCCGAGATGACCCCGCCCAGGGCCAGCACCGAGCCCACCGAGAGGTCCAGGCCACCGCCCACCAGCACGAAGGTCATGGCCAGCCCGATGATGAAGGTGAAGGAGGACTGGCGCAGCAAGTTGAAGATGTTGTCCAGGTCGAAGAACGCCGGGTTGACGATTCCCACGATGACGATCAGCAGCACAAAAGGTACCGCGATGCCCAGCTCGCTCTTCTCGGACAGCCGCTGCCAGAAACCGCCGCGCTGGCCGATCTCGCCCGCTTTCTCGCTCATCCCTAGCCTCCTAGATGCTGTAGGCGGAGAACCCGCCGTCGATGGCCACGAGGCTGCCGGTGACGAATGCAGAGGAATCCGACAGCAGCCAGATCACCGCCCCCAGCAGGTCCTCCGGCTCCCCGTAGCGGCCCATGGGCGTGTGGGCGATCACCTTCTTGGCCCGCGGCGCTCGGCTCCCCGGTGGCCCGGTCGAAGTGCAGGTAGCGCAGCTGCTCGGTCAGGAAGAAGCCGGGCGCCAGGGCGTTGACTCGCACGCCCGGTGTGGGCGAAGTGCACGGCCAGCCAGCGCGTGAAGTTGGCCACAGCGGCCTTGGCCGCCGCGTAGGCCGGAATCTTGGTCAGCGGGGTGAAGGCGTTCATGGAGGAGATGTTGAGCACGGCCCCCGAGCCCCGCTCCACCATTCCCCGGCCGAACACCTGGGTGGGCAGGATCGTGCCCAGGAAGTTCAGGGCGAAGGTGGCTTCGATCCCCTCCGGCTGGAGGTCGAAAAAGCCGGACCCGCGGCCAGCTCCGCGCGCTCCAGGATCTCCACGTGGTGCTGCCCCGCGGGTCGTTGCCGCCGGCACCGTTCATCAGGAAATCCGGCACGCCCCAGCGCCGGCGCGATCGCCGCCTCCACCTCGGCCAGCTGCCCCGGTCCAGCACGCTGCAGGGATAGGCCTCCGCCTGCCCGCCGGACCGGCGGATTTCCTCCTGCGCCCTTGCGGGCGTTGTCCGCGTTCAGGTCCAGCACGGCGATCCGGGCGCCCAGCGCCGCCAGGCTGCGGGCCATCTCCCCGCACAGGCCGCCGCCGGCGCCGGTGATCACCCCGACCCGGCCCTCCACCGAGAAATATTCCGCCAACGATCGTTTCAACTCTGCTCCTCCTTCTCGCCCATGCATTGTGCCTCTATTCGATATCCCTGCTGAAAAGAACTGAGAAGGGTCCGCGGCTATTTCTTCCGCAGAAACGCCTTGGCCTGCTCCTGCTCGACGATCATGACCCCGGTATCCACGAAGCTGGGGATATTCCGGACCTTGGCGGCCTGGTCGTTCTCAGTCAGGGCGACATTGGAGTTGTGCAGCTGCCAAAGGATCAGGGTGGCGTAGTAGGGCATCAGGGCGGTGCGCTGCACCACCGTGGCGGTGACCACGCCCTCGTCGATGAGCTCCAGCAGGCTGTTGTCGCGGTCAAAGCCGGTGGCCAGGACCTTGCCGACCTTGCCGGCCTCCTTGATCGCGCTACCGATGCCTGGCCGGAGTGGGAGTCGATGCCCATCATGGCGTCCAGGTTCGGAAACTTCTGGAGGATGGCGGCCGCGGTCTGGGCCGAGCCGCACCGCATCGGCCTCGGAGTCGCCGATCTGCACGATCGTCACGCCGCCGGAGGCGAAAGCGGCCTTCACGCCGTTCATGCGGTCGCGGACGTTGGGCAGGGTGGGCCTGCCGATCATGGCCACGTTGCCCTTGTTCTTGAGCTTCATGATCATCCACTTGCCGAGCTCCAAGCCGGCGTTGTAGTTGGAGGTACCGACGAAGGCCAGGCGGTTGGAGGTGGGCAGGTCCGCGTCCACCGTGACGACCGGGATGCCGGCCTCGATGGCCTTGTTGATGGCGCCGTTCAGGAACTCCTCCCAGCCGACCACCATGATGCCGGCGGCCTTTGGGCCACAGCCTGGTCGATCGCCGCGGCGACCGCGTTCATATCATAGTCGGCAGGGCCGGCATACTCGGTCCTCACCCCCAACTCCTCACCCACCAGGCGCAGGCCTTCCTTGTGATCGTAGAAATACTCGAGGCTGTTCAGGGCGCTGACCAGGACGTACAGCTGGTCGGCGTAGCGACCGGCGGCTTGTGCGGCCTCTCCGCCCTCTTTCTTGGAGCAGGCGGCGTAGGACAGGACGATCAGGATCGCCATCCCCGCCATGAGAAACCTCTTCATCGTATCCTCCTATCTCGTAGTCTCAAACAGGCAGCTGACTAGTCGGCTGTCGGACGAATAAAAGCGGCCTCAAGAGGGGGTAAGGATTCATTGCCGGTATCCGGTGCTCTTTAGAACAGGCCGTAGCCCTTGTGCAGGCAGGCTACGTTGATGGCATTGAGCTGCTTGTTGCGCGCGGAAACCGCCTCGCCCAGGCCGTGGATCAGGGCCTCCAGGGAAGCCAGCTCCGGTTTCATCCGGACCAGCGCGCCCAGCATGACCATGTTGGCCGCCCGGACGCTGCCTTCCTTTTCGGCGATCTCGTTAGCGGGCACGGCCACTGCCCGCAGGTCGGCGCGGGCAGGGCGTACGTCGATCAGCGAGGAGTTCCACAGCAGGAGCCCTTCGGCTGCGATCAAAGGCTCGTACTTCAGCAGCGAGGGCTTGTTCATCACCACGCAGCTCTCGGGCCGGGGCACCAGGGGCGAGCCGATGCCCAGGTCCGAAACCACCACGGAGCAGTTGGCCGTGCCACCGCGCATCTCCGCTCCATAGGAGGGGATGTGGGACACCTGCTTGCCCTCCTCCATGGCCGCGTGGCAAAGGATCAGGCCTGACAGGATGATCCCCTGCCCGCCGAAGCCCGCGAAAACGATCCCCTCGCGCATCGCTCTCCCTTACCGGTCCCGGAAATTACCCAGGGGGTAGTACGGCACCATATCCGTCTCCACCCAGGCCGCGGCTTCCACCGGGTCCATGCTCCAGTTGGTGGGGCACATGGAAAGCACCTCCACGAAGGAGTATCCCCGACCGCCGATCTGGTTCTCCAGCGCCTTGCGGATGGCCTTCTTGGTACGCAGCACGTTCTTCACGTTGTTCACGGCGCAGCGCTCGATGAACACCGGGGCTTCCAGCGTATTGAGCAACTCGCAGGCCCGAATCGGCAGGCCCGC
>CAVTQG010000035.1:0-58189 GCA_963736785.1 uncultured Spirochaetota bacterium
CTCTGGGCATACTCCGGCACGTCGTACTTGGCCGCTTTCAGCGCCCGCAGCACGACCTCGGGCTTGAAGCGCACCATGTCCGCCTCGAGGCGCACCCCATCCTGCCCGGCCAACAGCTTACGCACGCCTTCGTGCGGCACCCGGATGCCCGAGGTCTCGATCAGCCACATGGCCTTCTCGTGCATGGTCCGGATCTGCTGCGGGTTCAATCCACCCTTCAGGCCGTAGTCCGCCAGCTTCATATCCCGACCTCCCGGCTGCGGGCCAGCTCTTCGTCCCGGCGGGCCGTCTCGAAAATCCGGTCCAGCTCGCGCTTCTTCTCCGGCTCGATCTGGTAGGTGTGCTCCTTGAGCAGCTTCTTGGCCCGCTCGTTGGCGTAGAGGTACAGGCTCTTGGAGCCGATCTCCTGCCACTGCCCCAGGTTGGAGTGGGTGAACAACGCGGGGTCCCAGTAGTGGCTCTTGTAGAACTTGAAGGTGCTGGGGTGTTCCAGGAAGCTTTCCCCGGGCTTCACCGCCGCGATCTCCTCGGAGAGCAGGGTCTCCTCGCTGTACTCCTCCGGCTCCAGGGTCTTGCGGATGTACTGCACGATCTCGTAGTCCACCACCAGCTTCTCGGCGGAGTACAGCTCGGCGCTGGACAGCAGGCGCCGCGCAGCGGAAGGTGCGGCAGCCGGCCAGGGCCGCCATCATGGTGTAAACTCCCACTTCGTGCGCGCTCTGGGCGTCCAATTGTTTGGCCCCGGTGAGCAGGCTCTTGGCCACCAGGGGCAGGCCCAGCTCCTTGTGGATCGCCAGCTTGTCCAAAGTGCCGCGCGCGTCCTCCGCCGAGCCGTACACGAAGGTCGAGTACTTCATGTCGAAGGGGTGGACGATGAAGCTGTCGATGACCTGGATGTAGTTGTAGCCCTTGCGGTTGATGGTGTTGAGCATGGTCAGACAGGCCAGGGTCTCGAACATGGCCTGCAGGATCCCCGCCTTTTCTAGGATCGGGGCGTTGACCCCGGTGATGGGCATGGTGCCGGCCCACATGGGCACCCCCAATTCCCGGAAGCGGTAGATGATCTCCAGTTCCGGCGGGTCGAAGGAGCGCGGGCTGACCATGTACAGGCCCAGGGAAAACCAGCGCCCGGCGGCCTGGGACATCTCGTAGATGTACTCGGCGATACGCAGGTTGGGTTTGGGATCGTGCTCGAACATGTCGTTGGCCCGCCGGCGGGAGTTCTCCCAGGCCACCTTGTGCATCAGGATCTCCTGCAGGTGGATGGGCACGTCCAGCGGCACGCAGGGGGCGGAGCCCACCGTGTCCAGCGCGTCACCGATCTTGATCAGGTCCTTCAAGTCCTTCAGGGTCGTGTCCCTCAAGACCCCGCTGTCCAGGTCGTGCATCTTGGGTTGGTGCGCGCCGGCGGAGATCACCCACTCCTTGCCGTAGTACTCCGGTAGCGGGTAGCGGGCCTCCCGCAGCGCCTTCTCCACCAACTCGGGGCGGAACTTCACGATCTGGCCTTCGACCTTCACCCCGTCGTGCTGCCGCAGGAGGCCCAAGATCCCCTCGTGCGGCACGGTGAGGCCCACCTGCTCCACCAGCTCGATGGACTTGCGCATCATGAGAGCGATCTGTTTGGCCGCCAGGCCACCCGTCAGGCTGTACTGCTCCAGCTTCATCCAACCTTCTCCCTCATTTTACCAGTATCCGCGGCAGCTCCAGTGTCAGCCCTTCCACCGCGACCGGCTTCACCGGCCAGCGTCCCGTGCAGGTCAGCAGCTGTGGTCCGGCCTCCGTCGTGATCATCGTGTCCTCGACATTCACCCCGGTTATGGTGATGAACCAGTTGAACGCCTGGCGCTCCTGCACGACCGCGGAATCATCCAGGCACAGGGAGGAATCGTTTGGAATATAGCCGGTAATGCCGCCCATGAAGTGGTTTTCTGTCTCCTCCGCGAAGCCCTCCGCGCCGTACCAGCCCTTCTGCCTGGCCAGGATGTCGGCGAAGCGGACGCCGGGCCGGCAGGCGGCAATCGTGCGAGCCTCGATATTGCAGACCGCCTGGAATCTCCGGGCGGTCTCCGCGGGCGGCTCTCCTCCGAAGCAGACCATCCGGGTTATTGGGACGTTCAGTCCGTGCCGTTCGACCGCCAGGACGAGCATCAGCTGCCTTTCGATTTTCTTGGGCGAGGGAAGCGGATGCCGGTAGTTCCAGATCTCCTCATCCGAGCCGACGATCAGGCAGGCGACGTTCAACTTTTTCGCCGCAAACTCCGCGATCAGCAGGGTCTCCACGTCGTACCCGCTCATGCCGGGTTTGGTCTGGTCGGCAACCCGGCGCATGACGTCCTCGGCGTCGCGGCCCACCGCTCGGTAGCGGAGGATTTCCTGGTCGGTCAATGGGTAGTGCACGGCGTAGAATTTCTGGAAGTTGAAATCCGCCCCCGGCAGGCTCATGTCCGCCAGCAGCTGGCCCTGGCCGGCGATTTTCTGGGCCTGCGCCGCCACGGATTCCGCGTACCACTTCAGGGACACCATCTCGAATCCCAGCCCGGCCAGCTCCTGCTCGGCCAGGCGCCTGGCATCCATGGTGTTGGCCACGCAAACCAGTCGATCACCCGTCACCAGCAGCACCGAACTGCCGTAATCGGTATTGAGGAGGACCTTGTTCTTCCCGCCACAGCTCAGCCAGGAAAAGTTGGCGGCCGTCCCCATGAGCGCCCCGACGTAACCGTGCTTCTTCAGGAAGCCCCTCAGGCGCTTCACTTTGACCGCGAACTCCTGCTTGTCGGCCGTGTTCATCAGTCCCCCCAATCCGTCCCGTTGGGATGCAGGAAAGCCTTGACGTCCTTCTTCGCCCTCAGGTTGGCGAAAGCCGTCTGCCATTCCTCCAGCTTGTAGCGCCGGGTGATCATCGCCTTGTAGTCGATGGCCCCACGGGCCAGGAACTGCACCGCCAAGGCCCAGGTCTCCGGCCCGTTCCAGCTCCAGCCGCCGTGCAGGTCCAACTGCCCCATGGCCACCTTGTCGAAGTTCAGGGTGATCGGCTTGCCCCACATGGCGATCAGGGCGATGCGCCCTTTGCCTCCCCGCCCGGTGGAGGCGGGCCGGGCCGCGTCGATGGCCAGCTGGGTGCCGGACTGGGTGCCCGCGCAGTCGGCCACAAAATCCGCCCCTCCGCCAGAAAGCTCCCGGATCCGCTCCAGGGGATCCTCCTCGTACACGAAGACGTGGTCGGCGCCCACCTTCCGGCCGACTGCCAGGCGCTCCGTGTCGTCGCGCAGGCCTACCAGAGCCACGGCCCGCGCTCCGCGGATCCTGGCGAACTGCACGGCCAGGATGCCCATGGGGCCCGGGCCGATCACCAGCACGAAGTCCCCCGCGTTGATGGTGTTGCGCTCCTGCAGGCAGTGCAGCATCCCTCCGGTGGCCGGCTCTACCAGGGCGGCCGCATCCAGGCTCATCTCCGGCGGGCAGACGTGCACCACGCTCTCGGGAATGCGCATGTGGCTGGCGTAGGAGCCATCCAGCTCCACGCCCAGCCAGCCTCCGGGGGCCTCGATGTCAGAGACGATCTTGTCGCCCACCTTGACCTTGCGCACTTCCTTGCCCACCTCCACCACCACCCCGGAGTACTCGTGCCCCAGGGTCACGGGGGCCCGGTAGAAGTGCGTGTCGGCCTCGATGTTCAGGTCGCTGCCGCAGACTCCCGCCGCCCAGACCTTCATCAGCACGTCGCCCGGACCGATCTTCGGCATCGGCACTTCCACCAGCTCGACATTGCCCTTGCCCTTGCGCATCTTCCTCACGGCAAGCATCGATTTGTTCCTCCTTCCAGCACGCCGGGTTGCTCCAGCAGCTTCTTCAGCCGGCCGAGGAACACGGCCCCTTCCGCGCCGTCGATGATGCGGTGGTCGCAGCCCAGGGTGAGCTGCAGCACCGGCTGCGCCGAGAGGGCGCCCGCCTCGTCCGCCACCGCCTGCCGGCGCACCGCCCCTACCGCCAGGATCGCCGCCTGTCCGGGGTAGAGAATGGGCCGGAAGGCGTCCACCCCGAACATACCCAGGTTGGTAATCGTGAAGGTGCCCCCGCCGAGGTCCTCGTGCGTCTGGCGGCCTTCCCGGGCGCGGGCCACCAGCTCCCTGCGACGGTCGCGGATTTGTCGTAGGCTCAGGCTCTGGCAGCCCCGGATGACCGGCACGACCAGCCCGCCCGGGCGGAGCCCGCCTTCAGCGGCACTGGACACGGCCAGGCCGATGCCCTGCTCGTCGAAGACCAGGAGCCGGCCGTCCCGCAGCGTCGGCATTGAGCAGCGGGTTTTCCTTCAGCGCCAGGCTGACCGCCCGGGTCACCAGGTCAGTCAGGGTATAGCGTCGTTCGCGTCGCGCTTCCCCGGCTCCGGCATTCAGCCGGGCACGCAGGGCCTCCAGGGGACCGGCTTGGACCGACACGTCCAGGTAGATGTGCGGCGCCTCCAGGTAGCTGGATTTCATGCGCTCGCCGGTGAGCTTCTTCAGGCTGGACAGGGGAAGCCAGCGCCCCTCCGGGGAGGTGACGGGGGCGGAGGAAGCGCCGGCGGCCAGTGCTGCCGGCGCGGCTGCCGCGGCGGCCCCGTGCTGGGAGGCTCCCGCCCCTCGCGCGGCTGCCAGTACGTCTTCCTTGCTGATGCGGCCGTCGGGCCCACTGCCGGCCACCGCGGCCAGGTCCACGCCCAGCTCGGTGGCCAGCCGCCGCGCCAGGGGCGAGGCGTTCAGGATCGCGCCCCTGTGCCTGCCGCGCCGCCGGCGCCCCCGCCGCGTGCGCACCCGCCGCACCGGCCGGAGCCGGTCGCCCAGGCGCTGCCGCTGCCTGAACCTGCTGTCCGACGGCAGGCCTCGGCTTTCGGGCGGCGGCCGCCGGCACCTCGTCTTCCTTCTCGCCGATGTAGGCGATCAGGGTGTCTATGGGTACTTCCTGCCCTTCAGGCACCAGGATCTTCTTCAGATAGCCGCTGTAGAACGACTCCACGGTGTTCACCGCCTTGTCGGTTTCTACCTCCAGCAGCGGCTCGTCCTGCTCGACCCGCTCGCCTTCCTTCTTGAGCCAGCGCACGATCGTGCCGGTCTGCATGGTGAGATTGATCTTGGCCAGCTTCACCTTGCGGATCATGCGTCGTACCTGCCGTAACGGTGAATGGCGTTCACCATGGTCACGTAGTTCTCCACAGGGATCTCGTCGATCGCGGTGATGGTGCCGGCCACGTAGCGCCCGCCCTGTTTCATGGCCAGGACCACCTCCCGGACGTAGGCTTCGACCTGGGCAGGATCCAGGCGGATCAGGGGGTCCAGGTCCAGCGCCCCGACCATGGTCAGGCGGCTGCCCCAGCGCTTCTTGTGTTCGCGGTAGTCCAGCCCGGCGGCGTCCACGGGGAAGTGGGCCGAGCAGCCCAGCTCCACGATCATGTCCATGATCTGGGAGGGATCCCCGTCGCAGTCGAAGATGATGGGAACCCCCGCGCGCAGGGCAGGAGCGTACATCTTCCTGGCATGGCGGGAGTAGATCTTCTTGAACAGCTTCGGCTCCATGTAGGTGCCGGACTTGTAGGCCACGTCGTCGCCCGAGAACAGGATGTCCAGGCCCGCCTCCACCGACTTCTGGATCAGCCGGGTGAACCAGTCCGCGGTGACGGTGAGCATCTCCTCGACCAGCTCCGGATCGTCGTAGACCAGGGTGAAGAAGTCGAAGCCGTTCAGGTTCACGTAGTGGGTGATGAACATGTTGCCGGTGCCCAGGGCCACGGCGATGTTCTGCTGCCTGGCCTGCCGGATGTACTCCTCCAGGTAGCGCAGGCTCTCGTCGATGTCCGCCTCTGTCGGACGAATCACCTTCTGCTCCCAGTCTTTCCGGTTCTTGATCCTGCCGTCGTTGACGATCGTGCGCCGCCCGTTGACGTCCAGCACCCGGTAGGGGGCGAAGGAGGTCTCCATCATGATCACGTCCTGCCCGATGAGCTTGCAGATGCGCAGCCAGTCCTGGGGGTGCATGGGGATGCAGCGGCCGCCGTCGACGATCGCCCGCTGGTCCCCGCGGTAGGGGTCGCCCACCGCGGCCGCGGTGTTGCCGGCCGGGTAGCCGAGGATGTGCTCCACGAGCCGGGTCCCGATATAGTTCTCGAAGTACGGCACCCGGTCGGTTTTCTCGCCCTTCAAAGCCCCGAGGATCCGCCGCTTGTCCGGGGCCAGGTCGAAGGTCTGGAACTTCATCCCCTCCGGCATCCTACAGCACCTCCCGGATGGCCTTTTCGATGTCCGCCTCCTGGGGCAGCACCGCGTCTTCCTGCTGGGAGGGGAAAGGAATCGGCGACCACTTGGCCCCCACCCGCTTGATCGGGGCATCCAGGTAGCCGAAGGCCTCGTCCGCCAGGATGGCGGCGATCTCCCCGCCGAAGCCTCCGGTGACGTGCGCCTCGTGCACGATCACGGCGCGGGAGGTCTTTTTCACCGAGGCCAGGATCGTCTGCTTGTCCAGGGGCACCAGGGTGCGCGGGTCGATCACCTCCACGCCGATGCCCTCTTTTTCCAGCTTCTGGGCCACGTTCAGGCACAGGTGGACCGTGTAGGAAGTGGCCACCACCGTCACGTCCTTTCCTTCCTTCTTGATGTCCGCCTGCCCGAAGGGGATGCTGTACTCCTCCTCGGGCACCGGGCCCTTCATCGGCAGGAGGCGCTTGTGCTCGATGAAGATCACGGGATTGGGGTCCTGGATGGCGGTGTGCATGAGCCCCTTGGCGTCGTAGGGCGTGGAGGGCATGACGGTCTTCAGGCCCGGTATGTGGGCCACCCAGGCCTCCAGGCACTGGGAGTGCTGCTGGGCCGCGCGGATGTAGCCGCCCATGGAGGTGAGCACCACCATGGGCACGTTCATCTGGCCGCCGAACATGTGGTAGAACTTGGCGGCCTGGTTGGCGATCATGTCCATGCACATGGGCAAAAAGTCCATGAAGGGGATCTCGACGATGGAGCGGCAGCCGGTCACCGCCGCGCCGATGCCGCAGCCCACGATGGTCTGTTCGGAGATCGGCGCGTCCTTGACCCGCAGGTCGCCGAACATCTCGTACAGGTTGCCGCTGATGCGGTGCTCCCCGCCGTACTTGCCCACGTCGTAGGCCATGAGGAACAGGTGCGGATCCTTCTTCATCTCCGCGGTCATGGCCTCCCGCAGGGCGTCCCTGTACATTATCTCGCGCATTCGATAGCCTCCGTCTCTACTGGGCGTAGACGAACTTCATGGCGTCCTCGGCCGGCGCCTGGGGGGCGCCGCGAGCGAAATCCACGGCCTCGTCCACCAGAGCCTGAATCCGCCGCCGCTCGCCCTGAATGGCTTTTTCGCTGATCAGGCCTTCTTTAAGCAGGCGCCGCTCGAAGTCGGCCACCGCGTCGTGGCTCTGGGCCTCCTTGATCTGCTGCGGGGTGCGCACGTCGATGTCCCCCTCGAAATGGCCGTGGTGACGGAAGGTCTGGCAGTTCACCAGGGTGGGCCCCTTTCCGGCCCGGGCCCGCTCCACCGCCTTGCCCACGGTCCGCCAGACTTCCACCACGTCCATGCCGTCGATGTTCTCCCCCGGGATGCCGTAGGCCACGGCTCGGTCGCCCAGGTTCTGCAGCACCTTGCACACCGAGGCGGTGAGCGTCCCGCAGCTCAGGCCGTTGTTCTCCAGCACGAAGATCACCGGCAGGTCGAAGGAGGCGGCCATGTTCAGCGATTCGTGGAAGGTGCCCTGGTTGCTGGCCCCGTCGCCGAAGAAGGACACCACCACCTGCTTGGTGCCTCGCAGGCGGATGGAGTAGCCGGCCCCGACCGCGATGGGATTGCCGTCGCCCACGATGCCGTTGGCCCCGAGCATGCCGATGCCGCGGTCGGCGATGTGCAGCGAGCCGCTGCGGCCCAGGCAGGCGCCCGGGCTGCGCCCGTACAGCTCGGCGAACATCTTCTTGAAATCCCCGCCCTTGGCGATCATGTGCCCGTGTCCCCGGTGCGTGCTGGTGATGAAGTCATCCGGATTCAGGTTCAGGCAGGCGCCAACGGCGATCGCCTCTTCCCCCAAGTACAGGTGAGTGAAGCCCTCCTGCTCCCCGGCTTTGAACACGCGCGATTGGGTTTCCTCGAAAAGCCGGATGCGCAGCAGGCCTTCATACATGCGCTCGACCAGGCCCTTGTCCAGTTTCTTGAGCGATTCCATCCCTCCTCCTTGCCCCCTACACTTTCCACACCAGGTGCTGCACGTTTTCGGGAAGCTTCGTGAGCACCTCCACCTCCGGACCGTCCTTGCCCAGGGTCCTCTCCACCACCACGTAGTCCAGCCCCGGGATGATCACCTCGTCCCAGCGGTTGCCCACGCCGCGGATGGCCACGTCCAGCATGGTCACGATGCGCCGGCCCAAAGGCTCGTGCGAGTCCAGGGTGATGGCCCCGTAGAACTCCTGGCACTCCGTATAGCCGGAGTTGTGCGTCCCGGTGTAGGGCTTCTGGCGCGCCAGGTCCACCTTCCGGCCGACGCGGGCGGACACCTCCGCCTCGCGGGACTGGAAGTAGTCCACCAGGGCCTGCTCCTGAAGGCGGGCCGGCAGGCTCTCCCGGGCCACTTTGCGGTAGGCCTCCAGGCCGACGCGGTAAGCCTCTTCTACAAACTCGAACCAGAAGCGCTGCTCCGCACTCACCCCCGCCGGGCGGCGGGCGCAGACCACGCTCACCCGCTCGCAGGCGTTCAGCCCGTCACGCTTGGGCGCGACGCCCAGGTGCACCACCTCGCCCTCGCCGATCGGGCGGTTCAGGGCCTTGCCGATCAGGGTGCGGTTGGCCTCGCCCGTGGTGACCATGACGTCGAAACCCATCTCCTCGGCGCCCAGCTCCTCGGCGATGGCGTAGCCCCAGGCGGCCACCTGCGTCTCCAGCAGCCCGGGGCGCAGCACACCCAGCATGCCCTCCAGCATCAGGTCGCAGATCCTGCCGGCCTCGGCGATCAGCTCCATTTCGCGGAGGGACTTCTCGTACTTGATCCGGTAGTAGAGCTCCTGGGCGTCCACGATGCGCCCTGCCGGGCCCAGATAGCGAACCAGGAACTCGTAGATGCCCAGGGGGAAGACGGCCCGCGGGGTCAAGAGGCCGACGGTCCTCGGCTTGCCGCCCGCGGCCTGCTCGATGACGTCCTCCACCCGCTCGGCCTCGATGGGGTAGTCTTCGTCGGCCAGCTTGAGCATCTCCACCTTGTGCACCGGGGCGCCGGAACGGCCAGCCAGCTGCTCGGCCACGTAGCCGCCCTCCAGCCCGGCCAGCACGTGGAAGCCGTTCCTGCCGATCACCCCGGCCACCGGCTCGATGGAGATGTTCGTGTTGCCAGCCAGGTAGGGAACGTCGCCGTCGTAGTGCTCGTCGGAATACACGAAGGCGGCGTCGATCTGGGCGTCGGCCAGGGCGGCGATGAGCTTGCGCTGGCGCTCCTGGAACTCAGGCTGTTCGATGCGCCGGGCCTTGTCCATTGCCGGGGCCTTGCTCAAGACCCGGGAGACGAATCGGGCTTCTTGCAGCCAGATTGCGCTTCGTGGTTTCATGCCTGCCGCCTCTCTCGTGATCGCAGTGGCAACATTCTCAATAGAGTGCCAGGAAACGCTGAAAAAGAGCCTCTATGCTGACAACGTTCCCATCATTGCCGACACAAGGCCGGTTGTCAAGCAGCCATGCACTGGATGAGCTGGAAGGACTCATGGGGCGATCTGGCCCAAGGCCCAATCCGCCCCGGTGCGCACCGTTAGGTGCGAGTCTCCGGACAGACTGCAGCAGCACATCGGCTGCAAGGCGGCCGGCCGCACCCAGAAAACCGATACCCGCGCGGCCGAAGGCGCAAGCGACACGGGAACGGCAGTCGCCTGCGTCTTCACGGCGGAGCTGCGGAGCCAGCACGGCCAGAGCCTCCTCCTTGTTGCAGGCCATCTGCCCAATGTCCACATACAGGGGTGCCAGCCAGGTGTGGCCTCCCAGGAAAGGCGCGCCGAGCCGGAGGCAGCAGGTGCTTGAGCTCCTCCTTGTATAAATCCGTAGCCTCACTACCTCCTCTCACGCCCAGCCGCAGCGCTATCTTGAGAACGTTCTCATTATTCTTCACAGCCATTGATTTATCAAGGAAGAAAATCTATCGGTTAAATGAATTTAATTTTTTACAATGTAGATAATTGTTGACAAGAGGGATTTTCTCTCTTACAATTCCCGGCAATGGGGAGGATTGCTAACGTTCTCAGCCAGCCCCAGCATCGCGCCGTAAACCTCCCGCGCGTAACGTTTTGCCGCCAGGCTGCAGCATGACTGTTTGGGGCAGCGCAGAGATCCTGACCCATTCCGAAATCGACGCCATCGAAACAGAGGCTTTCAGGCTGCTTTCGGAGGTCGGGGTGCGGGTCGAGCATGAGGAGCTTGTGCGCGCGTTCCTGGAGGCCGGAGCAGGCTCCGAGGACCAGGTGGTGTTCTTCCCTCGCTCTTGGATGGAACGCTTCCTGCAGGAAAGCCAGCGGGTGGAGGAAGATTTTTCCCTCGCCTTCGAGTGCTCTACCCCCAGTACATCCTGCCTCCAGGAAGCCACTCCCCGCAACCGCACAGCCTTTCAACAATGAGGGCCATGGTCAGGCTGGCGGACCGCCTCCCTAACATCGACATCGTCTTTCCGTTATGGCCGCCCGGAGCTCAGCCCTAACATCTCTTTCCAGGCCCATCCTGCTTTCCATGTTCGTAGTCTGCTCCTTATACGTTTGGAACGAGCTTCTGATCTCGCTGATCTTCCTGCAGCGCGAAGAGCTGCGAACCCTCATGGTCGGGCTGGCGTTGTTCCAGGGCAGGTTCAGCATCAATACCCCGCTGATCATGGCCGGCATGGCGGTAGCCACCGCGCCCATGCTGATTCTATACTTCCTTTGCCAGCGCTACCTGATCAAGGGACTGATTGCCGGGTCGCTCGCGGGCCAGTAGGAACAGGCCCGGGCCTAGTCCTCCAGACGCAGGTTGCTCCAAGTCCTTGAAAAAGCGGGTCAGCTCGGGGTTCGAAGGGTATATGAAGTAAATCGTGCGGATCGGCTTGCGGACGACCCACTTGAGCTTGTCGCCAGGCTCCACTACGAAGCAGTCGCCTCTGCGGGCGGTAATTGACCTGTTCCCCCACTACGAGCTGGATCTCTCCCTCGATCACGAAGTTCACCTCGGTCTGCGTGCCGATATCCGCCAGGAACCATCCCTTCGGAGCTTCCCAATAGCCCGCCACCAGCTTTTCATCCTCCGAAATATGGAAGGAGTGCAGGCGGGCTTCATACCCAGGATTGGTATCGTAAGGATGCGGGACGGTCCGCTGTCTGATTTTCTTCGCGGTGATGACCCTCACGGCGAGCCTCCAAGTTCTTCCAGCCCAACAAAGCGGCACTCCCTGCTGGAGCGCTTGATGAGCTCGAGCACTCTCACGACCTGCGCGGCTTCCTGCATGGACACGAAAGCCTTCTTCTGGCCTTCGATGAAGGGGATCAGGTCCTCGTAAAAGCCCCCCTCGGCGCCGGATTCGCAGACGTCGTGCAGCTTCACCATCCGGGTTTCCTTCTTGCCGTCGTCGCGCAGGTAGGCCATCTCGGCCTGGTCCCAGAAGGGCTCCTTGTAGCCCTTCACCTCCAGGGTGCCGCGGGTGCCGATCACGTACCAACGCGGCAGTGCGATGCGCCCGTTGTTGCTCACCTCGATCTGGCATAGGGTTTTACCTTCGAAATTCAGCACCGCGAAGAAGTGATCGTCCACCTCGGTGCTCCATACCCCGCTTTGCAGCTGGCCGAACACGCCCAACAGCGGCCGGTTCATCAGCAATAGCAGCTGGTCCACCAGATGCGGGCCCCAGTCGAAAAGCATGCCGCCGAAATACTTGGCCTTGATGCGCCAGGGGTTGGCCATTCCCTCGATGCCCCAGGCGGGCCAGCCCTGGTCACAGAGCATGACCTTGGACTGGATGACCAACACCTCGCCCAGCAGGCCGGAGGCGATCGCTTCCTTGACCAGGAGAAAATCGCGGTCCCAGCGGCTGCTCTGGTGCACTAACAGGTGGCGCCGGTTCTTCTCGGCGGCCTGGACCATGCGCCGGCAGCTTTCGTAGCTGTAGCTCATGGGCTTCTCGACGATCACGTTCCGGCCTCGGTCAAGGGCCGCCACTGTCAGTTCCTCGTGAGCCTCGTTCGTAGTGACCACCACCACGAAGTCCAGGTCCTCGGCCAGGAAAGCGGAATAGTCCTGGAAGAGCCTTACGGCGTACTTCTTCCGCAGCTGCTCGAGGCGGATGGGGTCCTTCTCACAGATCGCCCACAGCTCCATCCGGGGATGTTTGGTGATCCAATCCGCGTGGAAGCCGCCCATCTTGCCCATGCCGACGATTCCCAGGCGATATTTCCTTTCGCTCATGTACGCCCCTCTCGAGTGGCATCGTTGCCAAACAGGATACATGCACTCAGATCGGACCTGTCAAGCGCACGATTCGATGATGATCCTAATGGCTTGTTATTGCAGGATTTATTGACCCTGCATTGGCTTTATATATACTCTTGGACAGGCTCAAGATCGTGGGCGGCTGACTCGCTAGCCTGCCAACGTTTTCAGCCGAAGGTCACAGAGCCAATGAACTACGCAAGAAAGTGACCATCCGGGAAATCGCCGAGGTGGCCAAGCGTGTCCCTCTCCACGGTTTCCCGCGCACTGCGCGGAGACCCGCGGGCCAACCGGGAGACGGCGGAGCGCGTGCTGCAGGTGGCCCGGGACCTGAACTACTACCCGGATTCGCTGGCCAAGAGCCTGCGCCAGAGCAAGACCAACACCATCGGCATCATCTTCAACGACCTGAACAACCCGTTTTACTCGGAGATCCTCGGGGTGATCGGGGCAACGCTCAACCGCGGCAGCTATTCGATGATCATCAGCTACTCCCACTACGACGCGGCCCAGGAACGGGCGAACATCATGTCCATGCTCTCCAAGCGCGTCGACGGCATCATCCTCTCGCCGATCAACGACCAGACCGAGAACGTGCGCCTGCTGGAGGAGAACGGCATCGAGTACGTGCTGATCGACTGCATCCCCCATTTCCCGCGCTACCAGCTACGTGTACTCGGACCACGGCATGGGAGCGCGCATGGCCATCGAGCACCTGCTCAGCCGCGGACACCGGAACATCCTGCTGCTCACCGGCCCGCCCAGCCGCTGCATGCACGGCGCCTTCATCGACAACTACCGCAAGACCCTGGAGGACAACGGCATCGCCGTCCGGCCGGAGCTCATCGTGCACGCGGACGACCTGTCGATCGAAAGCGGGTACCAGACCTTCAAGCGCCTGCTCACCGGCAGCGCGGAATCGCCCAACCTGGAGTTCACGGCCGTGGTCACCATCAGCGACCTGCTGGCGATCGGCATCTACAAGGTGGCCAACGAGCTGAAGTTCCGCATCCCCGACGACTACAGCGTGGTCGGCTACGACAACATCGAGATCGCCGGGGTGCTCTCCCCGCCGCTCACCACCATCCACCAGCCGCGCAAGCGCATCGGCATGGAAAGCCTGAGGATGCTGCTGCACAACATCGAGCACGAGGAGAAGGAGCGCAAGTCGGTGGCCTTCCCGCCGCACCTGGTGAAGCGCGGCTCGGTGCGCAGCATCAGCTGAAGGCTACAGCTCGCACATCAAAAACCAGGCGTGGCCGGCCGGCTCGTACTTTAGAACGAGCACCCCCTCGGCGGTGCGCACCTTGAAGTACTCCGCCGCTGGGCAGCCTGGGTCCCGGCTCCCCTGGTACCAGCGGTCCAGGATCTCGCTCACCTCCCGGCGCTCGTCCTCGACATACACCGCAAGGGGATACTCCTCACCCTTGTAGCCGGCGTGGCATTCCACCGGCACCGGAACCGGGGCGATCATCCCGTCACCCGCGCGCTCATCAGCTATTCCACAGCCGGCCCAGGGCGCCGCCGGCCCCCTGTACGGGGTCCTGCTCCGGGTCGCCCAGGGCCGCAATGCGCCGGTCGGCTTCCGGCCGCTCCCCCGGCCTGCCATAGCACATGTCCCAGCGCTGGCCGCGCGGATACGCGCCGACCACCCGGAAGTCGGCGACTGGCTTCCACGCAGCGGTGGGCCACTCCGGCCGGGATCACCGCCACGTCCCCGGCCTGCACGCGCCGGGTCACCCCTTGGGGACCGCCGAATTGGATGGTCGCCGACCCGCTGTAGACGCCGAGAGCCTCGTGTGCCGTGCAGTGGTAATGGTGGTACGGGTAGACCCCGTTTCGCCAGGCGGGGGGCCAGCCGTTCCGGTCGAAGAGGCTTTCAATGGCCGACGGGTCGGCCGGCACCGCCCCGGGGTAGAGGAGCAGCGGCCGGCGGTTGTTCGGGAAGGTGCCGTCGTCCTCGAGCAGGATAGAGGGTGTACAGCCGCTTCCACAGGGGAAATAGTACATTATCCGCATGAACCTGGTGGAACAAAAATGCGTCCCCTGCCGGGGAGGCGAGCCGGCGCTCGGCCCCGAGCAGATCAAGGAATACCTGCCGGAAGCGCCCGAGTGGGCGGTGGTGAAACGCGACGGGGTGGACACCCTGGAGCGCACGTTCCGCTTCCGGGACTTCGCCGGCGCCCTGGCCTTCACGGCCCGGGTCGGCGCGGAAGCGGAAGCCGAGGGCCACCACCCCTCCATCCTGACCGAGTGGGGGCGGGTCAAGGTCACCTGGTGGACCCACAAGATCAAGGGCCTGCACCGCAACGACTTCATCATGGCGGCCCGGACCGACCGTCTGTACCCGGGCGGTCCTATTTGACATTCTGAGCTCACCATAAGAGAATATCCCCCGCTCGGGAGGCGGCAGCCCAGGCTACGCGGCGGCTGCGGCGGCACTGCCAGGCCTCCCTGGGGAGGGTCCATGTCCGGCGATATGCTGCAGATCCTGCACGAAGCAACTCTGCGCCTGCTCGAGCGCACGGGGGTCTTCGTCGATTCCAGTGACGCGCTGCAGTGCCTGGAGTCCGCCGGCGTGCGGGTAGACCGTGCGAGCCGGCGGGTTTATCCCGCGGCGAAGGACGTCGAGCAGGCGCTGCGCACGGCGCCCAGAGTCCTTCGGGATCTACGGCCGCGGCACCGAGCGGCCGCTGGAGTTCGACGGGACACAGACTTATTTCCTGTCCGGGGGGGCGTCGCTGCGGGTGCTGGAGCTCGACGGCCGTCTGGCCACGGCGAACCTCGCGCACCTGCGCCAGTTCAACCGGCTCCTGGACGCGCTGCCCCTGGTGCACATGCTGATCAACCAGGTGGACCCCGTGGAGTTTCACGGCCCCGACCTGTACCGCCTTTGGCCGCCGAGATGCTGATCGACACCCCCAAGCCGGTCTGCTTCCAGGCGGCTTCCCGGCGCGACGTGGAAGCCATGCTGGCCATGGGGGACGTGCTCCGCGGCTCCCGGCAGGCCCAGGCCGCCAAACCGGTCTTCTTCGTCGGGCTGAACGCGGAGCCTCCCCTGTCCATCTCGGCCGATATCGCCGACGCCCTGCTGGCCTGCGCGGCGGAGGCGATCCCCTGCAGCCTGGGCAACTACAACATGATGGGTATCACGGCTCCGCGCACCGTCGCGGGCGCTGCGGTCCAGCTCAACGCCGTGCAGCTGACCGCCCTGGCGCTCGTCCAGGCCAGGCGGACCGGGGCCCCGGTCTTCTTCACCGCCTTCTCGGGCAGCGGCAACCTCAGGACGCTGGACCCGGTCTGCTCCGACCCGCTGTCCGTGCAGCAGCAGCGGCTGACCGTGGGGCTGGGGCGCTCCTACGGCCTCCCGGTCTACGGCTTCGCCGGCACCGATTCCCGGGCGCCCGACGCCCAGGCCGCCTGCGAGCACGCCTTCCAGTTCCAGCTCGCGATGGACGCGGGCTGCGGCCTGCTGCAGGGCCCGACCTCGATGATGGACCAGATGATGATGTCCAGCTTCGCCCAGGCCGTCATCGACCACGACATCCTCGGCTACCTGCTGGCTGCGCGCTCGAAAGCGCCGCTGGACGAGGACTCCCTGGCCCTGGAGGTGATCCACGAGGTGGTCAATGACCCGGGATTGCAGGGCCTGAAGTTCGCCTCCCACCCCCACACCGTCCGGCACCTGGCCGAAGGCCGGTGGGCGCCCATGGCCTTCAGCTACGAGAGTAACGCGGCCTGGCAGAACCAGGGCAGCCCCAGTCTGGTGGACCTCGCCTCCGACGCCGCCCGGAGGATTCTCGCGGAACACCGTCCCGCGGCTTTGCCGGAGGAACTGGCGTCGGCCATCCGGGCCATAGCCGATGGCGCCTGAGCCGCTGGGAAGGGCGTATGGAGTTCGAGAAACTGTTCCCCGGCGACCGGATCGGAAAGCGGGAGCGCGTCCTGCGCACCTTGAACCACCAGGGGGTGGACAGAGCCGCCATCCACGAACAGCTGAGCTACAACGGGCCGGTCATCGGCCGGGTTCTGGGCCGGGAGATCCGGGATTTCGGTTTTTCCGCCGCCGAGGTGGGCGGCGCGATCCGGCGTACCCTGGACAGCTGTTTTCCGATCTTCTCGGACAAGGGCAGCGGCCGGGAGATCACGGCGGATGGGTTCGTGCTCCAGCACGACCACTGGACCACCTGGCGGGTCGACCGCCCGTTCCGCGACCCGCGGGGCGCGGCCGAGTGGCTGGAAGGTCGGGTGCGGGCCATGGCGGACAGCGGGCTCAACGACCACACCGCGGTCCAGGTGGAGCGCTCGGATGCGGCCGGGCCGCGGGCCCGCTTCGCTGCCTCGGCGGCCCGCGAGCAGTACCGGCGGAAGATGGCAGAGCTGCAGAGCCTGGTCGGGGAGACGGTGATCATCGACTTCAGCTTCACCGGCTTTTGCGACCTGTTCGACGCCATGGGCCTGGAGATCTTCACCTTCTTCTCGCTGGACTATCCGCGGCTGCTCGAAACCTACCTGGAGGTAGGGCTGGAGAACGAGATCCGGCGCGTGCGGGCGGTGGCCGACCCCGACCTGTCGCCGGTCATCCTCATCCCGGAGGATTTCGCCACCAAGCAAGGCCCCCTGTTCAGCCCGGAGTTCCTGCACCGCTACCACTACCCCTACGTCCGCCGGCTGGCCGCGGCCTGGCGTGAGCACGGGTACAAGGTGCTGTACCACTCCGATGGGAACTACCGCAAAGCCATTCCGGAGCTGGCGGCCTGCGGCATCGAAGGGTTCTACTGCCTGGAACCGAGCTGCGGCATGGACATCGTGGAACTAAAGAGGCTTTGGCCCGGGCTGGTCTGGGCCGGGGGGGTGGACGGGGTCAACCTGATGGAGCGGGGCAGCCCGGAGGAGGTGCGGCGCGAGGTCCGCCGCCAAATCCTGGAGTCCGGCGCCCTGGGCTGCGGAGGGATGCTGGTGGCCACCTCCAGCGAGATCAACCCGCTGATCCCGCCGGAGAACTTCCTGGCGCTGGTGGAAGAGGTGGGCGCGAATCCCAACCCGAGCTTCGCCTGACCTTGACTTGCCGGCCGGATGGGGTACAATTCCCTCTCAATCAAGGAGGTACTTATGCGTATTGGCAAGAGGGTACTGGTCGTGCTTCTGGTATTGGGCCTGCTGCTGCTGGCCTTCAGCGCCTCGGCGGCCGGAAAAAAGCTTGTGATCTGGTGGTGGGGCGAGCAGGAGTTCACCGGCCTCACCGGCTGGCTCGAGGACACCGTTAAGATTTACGAGAAGGAACACCCGGACGTGAAGGTGGAAACCACCTTGCAGGCCACGGAGAACGTGTTCAGCGACTTCCCGACGGCCTCGGCCGCGGGCAACCCCCCCGACCTCCAGTACGCCTGGAACGGCGTCTACTGCATGGACTGGGCCTGGCTGGGCTACCTGGAGCCGCTCAACAAGTACTTCTCCAAGCAGGAGCTGGACCGGATGTACTCGATCCCGCTCACCAGCTTCGAGGGCAATGCCTACCGCGTGGGCTGGTACGCCTTCTCCTTCGGCTGGGCCTACAACAAGAAGATGCTCAAGGAAGCGGGGGTTTCCCCTTCGATGATCCCGCCCAAGACCTTCGACGACTGGCTGAAGGCCTGCGAGAAGGTCAAGGCCGCCGGCTACATCCCGATCTCCCTGGGCTCCAAGGACAAGCTGCTGGGCGACTGGCTGCAGGCCTTCTTCCTGTACCAGCAGCTGGACTCCTACTCCGACGTGGTCAAGCTGTGCACCGGGGAGCTGCGCTGGGACAACCCCAAGTACTACCAGCACTGGGCCCAGGTGAAGACCCTGTTCGACAAGGGCTACATCAACAACGACGTGAACTCCCTGGACCTGTACCAGGCCCAGGAGATGGTCACCAAGGGCAAGGCCGCCTTCACTGCGGCCGTGGGCTCGATCATGCCGGCCATCGAGAAGGAGCTGGGCGTCGGGAATCTCGGGCATATGAGCACGCCCGTCTGGGGCAGCGGCAAGCTGGCCAAGGTACCCTGCCTGGACGTGCAGGGCATCGGCATGTCCTCCGCCTCCAAGGTCAAGAAGGAGGCGGCCGACTTCATCCGCACCATGCACCGCAAGGATCGGATGAACGCGATCTACACCCAGCTGGGCGGCTTCCCGGCCACCAAGGACTTCGACGCCAAGCTGATCAAGGGGGAGCTCAACGCCGAGATGTGGAAGATGATCCAGAACGGGATCATCTACATCAGCGACGTCATTCCGTACGCGGTGACCGACGGGGCGGCCAACAGCGGCGTCCAGCAGCTGTTCGCCGGCTCCTGGCAGCCCAAGGACCAGGGGGTGGAGGCCCAGCGCCTGCTGGAGGAGTGGAAGACGCAGAACCCCGACCTGGTGCAGAATTACCTGAAGTGGATGAAGTAGCGGCCTAAGGGCCAGTGGTTGTTGCGGGCGGGGGGCCGAGGCGCCCCCTGCCTGTTGCCATTCCGCAGCGATGCACCTGCCGACGCGCAAATCCACCCCCTACCTGCTGATCCTGCCCATGGCGCTGCTGCTGGGCTTCATCTACGGGTACGCGCTGGTCAAGGTGTTCGACTTCTCCTTCCGCCGCATCCGGGGGATCACCGGTGTCTGGGTGGGGCTGGCCAACTACGCGGCCGTGCTCAAGGACCCCACCTTTCAGAAAGCAGTCGGCAACAACTTCACCCTGTTCATCATCATCCCGGCACTGATCGCCGTGTCGATCCTGTTCGCCGTGTTCCTGTACGAGCAGACCACCGGCTGGCGCTTCCACCGGGTCGCCCTGTTCCTGCCGTACATCCTGGCCATCCCGGTGATCGGCATCGTGTTCGGCTACATGTTCACGCTCAACGGAGTGGTGAACACGGTGCTTCGCGGCCTGGGCCTGGGGGCCCTGGCCATCGACTGGCTGGGCGACCCCAAGTACGCGCTTTGGACCCTGATGCTGATCATCTTCTGGAAGGAGGTGGGCTTCGGCATCGTGCTGTTCCTGGCCCGCCTGATGAGCGTGGACGAGACCCTGTACGACAGCGCCCACATCGACGGGGCCGGCTGGTGGCAGCGCCTGTTCTACATCACCATTCCGCAGCTGGGCACGATCATCGAGTTCTTCGCCATCATCACGATCATCAACATGTTGAGCTGGGTGTTCGCCTACTCCTACACCATCACCATGGGCGGGCCGGGCTGGACCACCATCGTCATGGAGCTTTTCATCTACAACAAGCTGGCCAGAAGCCAGATCCCCAACCCCGGGCTGGCTTCCGCGGCCTCGGTGCTGCTGTTCCTGATCACCATGGTGTTCATCGTGATCAGCGTGCGCTTCCGCAAGCGCCAGGAGTCGGAGTGAGCACCGGCGGGCGCAGCATCCGCCGTCTGCGGCGGACCTCCGGCGAGGTCCTGCGCGGCCTGCTCCTGGCCCTTTCCTCTGCGGCGGCGCTGTACCCGGTGGTTTGGCTGGTGGCCATGTCCTTCAAGAGCAAGCCCCAGTACCTGGCCGAGATGCTGTTCTTCTCCTGGCCCCCGTATTTGGGCAACCTGGCCGCGGCCCTGCAGGGCGGGCGCTTCCTGCTGTGGTTCCTCAACTCCTCGATCATGACCGTCGGCTCGGCGCTGCTGTGCACGCTGGTGGCCTTCGGGGCAGCCTTCGCCTTCGCCAAGATGTCCTTCCGTGGCCGCGAGCTGATCATGAACCTGATCATCTCGCTGATGGTGATCCCGGTGGCCGTGCTGATCGTTCCCCTGTTCGTGCTGTACACCCGCACCCGGCTGATGAGCACCTACCACGGGTTGATCCTCATCTACGCGGCGGTCTGCCTGCCGTTCTCGGTGTACCTGCTGACCAACTTTTTCCGCACCGTGCCCGACGGGATCATGGAGGCGGGGATCATCGACGGCTGCTCGATCCTGCAGATCCTGTCCCGGCTCGTGGTTCCCCTGTCCGGGCCGCCCATCACGACCCTGATCGTAGTGAACGCCCTGTGGGTTTGGAACGAGCTCCTGCTGGCCCTCGTCTTCCTGCCCAAGGACAACCTGCGCACCCTGATGGTGGGCATCACGGTGTTCAAGTCGCGTTACAACCTGGACGTGCCGGTCACCATGGCCGGCCTGCTGATGACCACCCTGCCTATGATCCTGCTGTACATCGTGTTCCAGCGGGTGTTCATCCGCGGCCTCACCGCGGGGGCCCTCAAGGGGTAGCCGCTTCCAGCCGTCGCAGGATCCAGTCGCTTTCGCGCACCTGGCAGTACATTTCGCCCAGCACGCGCACCGCCGCCTGGTGAAAGGCCGGGTCGGGGGCCGCGGCGGCGTCCTCGGCCAGGGTGGGCAGGTAGCCCAGGTCGCAGCCGGTGCGGATGGTGTCCTCCACGCAGGAGTTGAGCCAGACGCCGCAGGCCACGAACGAGCGGATGCCCCGGTAGCGGAACAGGTCGTGGAGGGGCGTGGAGAGGAACACGCTGCCGGTTACCTTGGCCAGCACCGGTTCCCCGGGCAGCGGCTCCAGCGCGGCGAGAATGCGCATTTCCGGCCGGCCGACCTCCGGTACGTAGTTCCTGCCGGAGTCTTCGGCGTGCTGCTCGAAGCGCAGCCGCCACAGCGGGGGCATCTCGGGGGCGCCGGGATGCGGGCTGGCGAACAGCGCGTGCACGATCAGGCCATGCCGCGCGCGGAAGCCGGCCAGCAGGCGCCGGATGGCGGGAACTACCGTGCCCTCGATGCGGTCGTAGTAATACCGGGCCGAAGCAGCAGCGGTGCCGGTCCCGCGGGTCCCGATCAGCGCCCACTGCCGGTTGGCATCGTAGTTCTGCATGTCGATGACCAGCAGGGCGGTGTGTTCCGGGGCCAGCCACTCCTGGTGGGCGATCCCGAACCAGCCCTCCGGGTCCAGCTGCAGTCCGTGGCGCTGCGCGGCCGGTCGCCGATCAGCCGAGCTCACGGGCGATGATCCCTTCCAGCTCTTTACTCTGATGAGCATCCAGGTAGGCCTTCGGCTCGCGGGCCAGCATCTCCCGGGCCCGCTCCTGCGCGGTCTGGACCACGTCGCGGCCGCCGGCCTTCCGCCAGGGGTCGAACAGCTTGCGGCAGGAAAGCTCGGGGTACCAGTTCTCCGCGCGGAAGTGGCGGAAGGTGTGCTCCTCCTCCAGGTATGCCCCCCAGCTGCCCACCTTCCGGATCACCTCCTTGGCCACGTGCTCCTCGTCCGCCTCGATGCCGCGGGCGAAGCGTTTCAGCAGGCCGAACACCTCGGCGTCCAGGAGCAGCTGGGCGAAGCTCACGGTCAGGCCGGTGGAGAACATGCCCAGGTTCACGAGGAAGTCCATGCCGGCCTGTACGCCCACCAGGGCGGTCAGCGCCTTCTCCCAGGCGCATTGCTCGTCGGGGAGGTGAGCGTCCGTGTCGAAGCCGATGGAGTGGCAGGGGATCTTGTAGAAGCGGGCCATCTGGCCGCCGGCGATGCGCAGGAGCATCGTCTCCGGGGTGGCGATGAGCGGGTTGCCTTCGCGCAGGTTGAACAGGGTGTGGGCGTTGCAGTAGGCCACCGGGTGGCCTTCCCGCAGGATCTGGGCGATCAGGTACCCGGAGAGGATCTCGGTGTTGTGCACGGTCAGGTGCCCGGCCAGGGTGACCGGAGCGGTGGCGCCGGCCATGGGCGCGGGCAGGATCAGGAAGGGGATGCCCCGCGGGACGGTCGCAGGATGTATCTGGCAGGCCTTCGGCGTCCAGCGCAGGGGCGAGGTGGGGGAGATGTGGCAGCAGACCACGGGGCGGGCGCCGAGGTCCTCGGTGCCGGTGACCGTCCCCACCATCTTGTAGATCGCCCGTGCGGCCGGGGCCGTGTCCGGGGCCACGATCAGGTGCTTGCCCGTGTTTTCCAGCAGGGCGGCCACCGCGTGCGCTTCCTCGGTGCCTGGCGGCACGTCCTGGGGGATGCCCTGGTTTCCGACGATGTCCACCTCCTCCAGGCTGTCCGCGATCCGGGCGAAGGCCGCCACGTCGGCTTTGCGGATCGGCCGCCGCCCGCCGGCGTCCAGGTCCTGGAAGAAGGGGGCGTCGAAGCCGGCCACGGAACGGGTGACCCCCCGGCCGACCTCCAGCGGCGGTGAGCCGTTGCGGGAGTACAGCCGGAAGGTCGCCGGCGCCCGGCCCAGCAGGCGTTCCGTGAGGCCCGCCGGAAAACGCACGCTGCGGTCCCCCGCGGTGGATCCACCCGCGGCGGTTCCCGCCGCTTCCACTCGCGCGCCGCCCTTGGCCAGGCGGGCGGCCAGCTCTTCGCTCTGCACCAGGACCCCCGTCCGCTCGAGGATCTCCACGGAGGCGGCGTGGATGCGGGCCACCTCCTCGTCGGACAGCACGGTTGCGATCTGCGGCTTCATGCCCTCGATTTTACCGTGGAAGCGCGGGCTGTCAAACGGCTCCGCGAACCCGGTTTGACAGCCTGTCCGCCCCCCTTTATTATGGGCCGATGCAAAGCGGCAAGGAGGCCATGCTGGCCGTCCTGAACCGGACCCCAGCGCAGCGGGTTCCCTGCGCGCCGCACTGGTGGGGCAGCTACAAGTACGAGGTGCAGGGCCTGGACCCCCACAGGGACTGCTGGCGCGACGGGGAGGGGCTGGCGCCGGTCTACACCGGCTTCTACGAGCGCTTCCGCCCGGACTGGTTCCACCTGGCCATCGGGACTCCGCGCTGGTTCCGCGACGCCCGCATCGAGCCCGGGGACGGCGGGCCGGTCCTGGCCGTCGAGCCCCGGTTCCGCGCCCTGAAGGCGGAGGACCGCTACTTCTGCTTCCGCTCCGCAGATGACGAGCGGGTGGTCGACTTCGCCGACCTGATCCTCGGGTCCAGGGCCGGCCGGCCCAAGGCGGACCTGCGGAGCCTCTCGGCTGTGGACGCCTACGTGCGGGATCAGATCCACATGGGGGCGAGCCTCATCGAGGAGCTGGGGTACACCGACCACGTGCGGCGGATCGCCGCCGGCTACGGCGATGAGGCCCTGGTGATCGTGAACCTGCCGTCACCCGTCTGCGAGATTTTCGACCCGCTCACCGGCTACCTGGGCTTCGAAGCCGGCCTGCTGGCCATCCATGATCACCCCGAGGGCCTGCTGCGCCTCCTGGAGCGCTGCTACGAGAGCCACCTGGAATGGGCCAGGGCCTACGCCCGCGCCGGGGCGCACGCCTTCGTGGTTTCCGAGACTTTCTTCTCCCCGGACCTGGTCGGGCCGGAGGTCTACCGCCGGTTCCTCAAGGGCCTGCACCGCGACTACTTCCGCGAGATCGAGAGCTGCGGCCTGATCCCCATCTGCTATTTCCTGGGCGACGTGAACCCGCTGCTGGACGACCTGGCGGAAATCGGCATCCGGGGCCTGCTGGTGGAGGAAGGCAAAAAGACCTTCCGGCTGGAGGTGGGGGAGATCTGGCGGCGCCTGGAAGGCCGCCTGGCGCTGTTCGGCAACCTGGACTCGATCGCCGTGCTGCAGGACGGGACGCCCGAGCAGGTCCGCGCCGAGGTCAGGCGGCAGCAGAGGCCAGGCGCCCTCCGGGTTCGTGGTGGCCAACGGCAGCCCGATCACTCCGGGCACACCGCCGGAAAACCTGCAGGCCATGGTCCAGGCCAGCCGGGAACTGCACTGAGGGAGGCAAGTTATGAAACTCGGTTTTCTGGAGGTCCTTTCCTCTTCGGATATTCGCGAGATCCACGAGGCGTCTCTGGACATCCTGGCCGGCTGCGGAGTCAAGATCCTTTCGCCGCGGATGCTCGAGTTCCTGAAAGGCAAGGGCCTGAAGACCGACACCGCGGGACAGCTGGTGTACTTCAGCCCCACGAACGTGGAGGACGCGCTGGCCTCGATCCCGCCCCGCTTCGAGGTGTTCGACCGTGAAGGCCGGCCGGCCTTCAGCCTGGGAGGGGGGGAATCCCGCATCGCCGCGGGACACAACGCGGTGAACTGGGTCGACTCGGACACGGGGGAAACGCGCTTCTCCCGGGTGGCCGACGTGGAGACCTTCGCCCGCCTGTGCCAGCAGCTGGAAGCGATCGACATGATCGGCATTCCGGTCATGCCCCAGGACGTGCCGGATCCGGCGGCGAGTCTCCTGTACGGGGTGCGGGCGGTGATCGAGAACAGCACCAAGCCGGTCTATTTCTCCACGGACAGCGCCCGGGTCAACAACGCGATCATCGAGCTCCTGCGGGCCGCCTTCGCCGGCAACCTCAAGGAGAGGGTCTACGGCATCGCCCAGTTCTCGCCCACCAGCCCGCTGTACTGGGAGGAAGGGGTGCTGGAGGCCTTCCTGGACATGGCCGGCAGCGGGGTGCCCATCGCCGTGCTGCCGGAGCCGATCGCCGGGGTTTCGGCCCCCTACACCCTGGCGGGCCTCTTGACCATGGACAACGCCGAGTGCCTGTCCGGGCTGGCCATGATCCAGCTGCTCTCCCCCGGCTCCCCGGTGCTGTACGCCAACTCCTGGACGGCCTCCAACATGCAGAACGGCGCCGCCCTGGTCGGCTCCACGGAGACCACGATCTGCCGGATCGCCGGCGCCCAGCTGGCCCGTTTCTACAAGTGCCCCTCGCACACCACCGCGCCCAACTCCGACAACCACGCCCACGACGAGCAGAACGCCTGGGAGAAGACGCTGAGCACCTTCTGCTCCGTGGGAGCGGGCAACGACCTGATCGTGAACTGCGGCATGTTCGCCACCGGCCTGACCTGCAGCCACGAGCAGCTGCTCATGGACGAGGCGATCTCCGCCTTCTCCCGGAGGATCAGCCAGGGCCTCCTGGTGAACCGGGACACCGTCGCCGCCGAGCTGATCAAGGAAAGGGGCCCGCGCGGGGAGACCTACCTCACCGCGGATCACACCCTGAAGTGGCTGCGCTCATCCGAGTACGTGCGGCCGCGCCTTTCGGTCACCGGCTCCTTCGGCCTCTGGAAGGAAGCAGGCGCCAAGGACACCTACGCCCTGGCCCGGGAGGAGGCCAAGCGCCTGGCCGCCGAAGCGCCGCAGCCTTTCGACCCGCGGCGCCGCGCCCGGCTGGCCGAGATCATCGCCGGCTTCCGGGGGCGATGAGATGACCTCCAAGGAGCGCCTGCAAACGGCCATGGAGCACCGGGAGCCGGACCGCGTGCCCTTCATGGCCACCTTCGTGCCGGAGGTGGAGCTGGAGCTCAAGCGCCGCTATTCGGGCCAGATCGCCCGCATCCGGGACTCGGGGCAGATGAAGTACCAGGGCATGAGCGCCCTGGACATCCTGTTCGGCCACGACATGCTGCTGCTGACCTACGGCCTGTCCACCGGCTACTACCGCGACACGCCCGCAGGAGAGCTACGTGGATGCGTGGGGCATCACCTGGAAGAAGATCCCCTACCAGACCCCGCGCGGCCCGGGGTATTACACGGAGATCGTCGGGTTTCCGCTGGCCGACGAGAGCCGGTTGGCGAGCTACGCGCCCCCCGACCCCGACGGCGAGGACATGGGCTACGCCGAGGCCGTGATCGCCGCCTACGGGAGGGAAAAGTACATCTGCGGGATCATCGACTGCTCGATCTTCGAAGCCCTGAAGTACCTGCGCGGGATCACCCAGAGCCTGATCGACGTGGTGGCCAACAAGGATTTGGCCCACCGCATCATGGACCTGTCCGTGGAGTACCACCTGGAGCTGGGGCGCCGCCTCATCGACCGCGGGGTGGACATCCTGTGGCTGGCCGACGACATCGGCGGGGAGCACGCGCTGCTCATGTCCCCCGCCACCTTCCGGGAAATGGTCAAGCCGAAGATGGGGTACATGATCGGAGAGCTCAAGCGCCGCAGCCGGACCGTGAAGGTGGCCTTCCACAGCGACGGCTTCATCACACCGGTCATCGACGACCTGGTGGAGGTGGGGGTCGACCTGTTGAACCCCATCCAGCCGGAGTCCATGGACCCGGCCGCGATCAAACGCAGGTACGGCCGGCGCCTGGCCCTGTGGGGAACCGTGAGCACGCAGAAGACCTTCCCTTTCGGCACCGCGGAAGAAGTGCGCGCGGAGGTGCGCGAGCGCATCCGCACCTGCGCCCCCGGGGGCGGGTTCCTGCTGGCCCCGACGCACAACCTGCAGCTGGACGTGCCCCCGGAGAACATCCAGGCCTTCTACGACGCCGTGCGAGACTTCGGCGCCTACCCGATCCGGGCATAGGCTGGAGCGCAGGCAGGCATGACCTACCGCGACCGGATCACGGCCGCCTTCCGCGGTGAGCAGCCGGACCGCGTGCCCGTGTCCCCGGAATTGTGGGACGTGATTCCCATCCGGGTTTCCGGCCGGCCCTACTGGGAGTTTTCCGCGACAAGCTTCGGCCGGACCCCGCTTTGGCGGGCCCAGCTGGAGGCCTACCGGTTCTTCGACTGCGAGGCCTGGGTCCCCGTGGAGCCCGGGCCCTCCGCCCGGCAGCAGGCCCAGGTGGAGGCCCGCTCGCAGTTCGCGGGCAGCGATCTCATCCGCACCGAAATGCGCTACCGCGGCGCTCACCGGGAGCTGGCGGCGGTGAAGCTGTCCTGCTTCGACTACGATCTCTGGAACCTGGAGGCCCCGGTCCGCGAGCTGGAGCGCGACCTGCCCGTGATCGAGGAGCTGTTCATCGAGGACCCGGGCGAGCTGGATTTTTCCCCGCTCCGTGCCGCGCAGGAGGAGACCGGCGACGCGGGCATCTGCGAGGGGATCGTCGGCAACACCTTCTTCGAGTTCCTGGCCATGCACCGGGAAGGCGGGGCGGTGCAGGCCATCCTGGACCTGGCCGACCACCCGGACTACCTGCGAGGGGTGCGGGACCGCTACGCCTCCTTCCTGGCGGGGGTGGCCGAGGCGATCTGCCACCGCACCGCCGTGGAGGGCCTGTTCCTGAACTGCGGCAGCGCCAGCCTCAACATCGTGAGCCCGACGCTGTTCGCGGAGTGGGACTTGCCCGTGGTGCAGGCCGTGGCCGACGTCGCGCGGCGCCGGGGGAAGATCATGCATTACCACCTGCACGGTCGAGGCAGGGCGCTGCTGGAAGGTCTGGTGGAGGCGGGGGTCACCTTGACCTGCCCGCTGGAAAGCCCGCCCAAGGGGGACTTCATCCTGCGCGAGGTGAAAGAGCGCTTCGGAGGCCGGCTGGCCTTGAAGGGAGGCATCGACCCGTTCCTGCTGCGCGACGGCGGCGATGCCGAGATCGAGGCCCAGGTGCGCTCGTCGCTGGAGGCTGCGGCGCCGGGCGGCGGGTTCACCCTGGCTACCGGCGACGGGGTGCTGAAGGAAACTGATTTTGCCCGGATCCGGCTGCTTGTGTCGCTGGCCAGGCGCCATGGGGCGTATTGAAGGAGGCAAAGATGGCGATCGCTGCCAGGCCGAGGGCGGGAGCCGCCCTGCTGTCCGCGGAGTGGTTTCTGAGCGTAGGGCTGCAGGACGGGCTGGCCGCCCGTGTGGAGCAGGACATCCGCCGGGTCCTGGTGACCCTGGAGCGCTCCTTCGAGCTGATCTACCCCGGCCCGATTACCACGCTCGAACAGGCGGCCCAGGCGGGAAGGAGGTTCCGGGCGGAGGGGGCGGAACTGCTGATCCTGGTGCACCTGATGTGGAGCGAGGACGGTCCCCTGGTCCGCCTGCTGCGGGAATCAGCCGGCCTGCCCGTTCTGCTTTGGTGCTACAGCCCCTACGACCGCCTGCCGGAACACCTCAGCACCCAGGAGATGTTCCGCGCGAGCGGACCCGTCGGATTCCTGCAGGGCAGCGCGCCCCTGGCCCGGATGGGCATCGGCTTCTCCTATGTCTTCGGGCACCCCGAAGATGCAAGGCTGGTCAGCGAGCTGGCGGACTACGCCCGAGCGTTCGCGGTGCGCGCGGCGCTGCCGTCCCTGCGGATCGGCCAGCTCGGTCCCCGCTGCCAGGCCATGGCCGGCGGCTACGTGGACGAGTTCCGCCTGCTGGCGCGGCTCGGGGTGAGCCTGGTGCCGCTGTCCGCCTGGCGGCTGTCCCAGGAGGCGGAGGGCCTCTCCGGTCAAGAGGTGGAGGCCTTTCTCCGGGCCCTCAAGGCGCGCTACCGGGTGGCAGGGGTGTCGGACCGGTCGTTGGAGCTGGCAGCGCGGGCTTCCCTGGCGCTGGCCGCTCTGGCCGCCCGGGAGGGGCTGGGCGCGGTGGCCATCGAGGACCTGAACCCGGAGCTGCACCGCCTGCTCAAGACCCGACCCTGCCTGTGGGTGCCGGCCCTGGGCG
Source organism: uncultured Spirochaetota bacterium (assembly GCA_963736785.1). Classification (GTDB taxonomy): domain Bacteria; phylum Spirochaetota; class Spirochaetia; order SZUA-6; family DRHE01; genus MIBK01. The sequence continues at coordinate 28,703 of CAVTQG010000035.1, forward strand.
AAAGCGGGACGGTAGTGGGCATGGAAGCGGACATCGGCGCCGCCCTGGGCCTCTGGCTGACCCGGCAGCTGGGGGAATCCAGCCCCATGTACACGGAGATCTTCACCTTCGACCGGGAGGCGAACGCGCTGCTGTTCGGCCACGCGGGCATCCACGACCCGGCCCTGGCCGGGGACGGGGAGGTCACGCTGGTCCCGGACGCCGAGTACGCGGCCGCCGACGAGGTGGAGGGCGCCTGGCTTTCCTTCGCCGCCAAGCCGGGGCCGGTGACCGCGGTGAGCCTGTTCGCCGGCGCCGAGGATTGCCGACTGACCGTGTTTCAGGGCGAGGTGCTGCCGACTAAGGGGAAGCTGGAAGCGTTCCCCCACGCCTTCGTGCGCATCGAGCGGCCTCTGGCAGATTTCTTCGAGAAGGCCGCGCGCCTGGGCCTGACCCAGCACTTTGCCTTGAGTTACGACCCGGTGGCAGGCCGCCTGGAAAAGCTCTGCCGCATCCTGGGCTGGGGCTGGGCGGCGCTATAGAAGAAAAACGACAGAAGAATCGTTCGCAACTCATCCTGATCCCCGCCGTGCGCAAAGACAGGGAAACCGAGTTCCGGCGTTGGTACCACAGGTACAGCGGGTCGCGACAGTTGGGGTTCCCGGAACGCAGCCTGCTAAGGAGTGCGGAGGCCAGGGCTATGCTCCTGACGGCGAAGCTCACGCCGTTGACCGCAGGCGGAGCCTGCGGTAGGATTGGCGCAAGCCTCGCCGGGCCACGGCGTCATCAGGAATGCCGCCGTCCGCGCGGCAGGACATCGAGACCAGGGAGGTTGATGATGGGAAAGATTCTTCGTGCCTGCGCGGCTGCGGCCGCCATGGCGTTGTTTCTTGCCGGCTGCGCCAGCCAGGGACCCGCGGTTTCCGGTCCGCCGGAAGTCAGGGTAAGCTGGTTCAACTCCACCGTGATCCGGCCGGAGCTGGTCAAGTTCGAAGCGAAAATCGTCATCGAGAACCGCATGTCAGAGCCACTGGACTTCCAGCGCGTGGACTACGCCGTGGACCTGCTGGACACGGAGCTGTTCACGGACTCCTTCGCCGAGCTGAAGCGCACGAGTGGGCATAGAAATCAGACCGTGACCTTCCCCTTCCAGATCGTCATGAAGGACATCCTGGACCAGTCGGTGGGGATCCTGGCCGAGGGCGGGATGCGGGTCACCTTCCGTGGCACCGTCTACCCGGCTGCCTCCTCCGGCTTCGATCCCCTGCCCTTCCAGGAGACCATCCTCATTCCTCTGCCCAGGATCCCGGAGGTCTCCTTCGCCGGAGCCGACGGCGTGCCTTTCAGCGGCCTTTTCCGGGTCAGGCTGCGGGTCAGGAATACCAATAGTTTCCCCCTCACGGTGAGCTCCATCGATTCGTACCTGCAGATCAACCAGCAGCGCTACACCCTGCTGCACAGCGAGCAATCAGTAGAGCTGCCCCCCGACGGCTCGGGCACGGTCACGCTGCAGATGGAGCAAACTCCGGGCAAGACCCTGAGCATGGCCCTGAGCACCCTCCAGTCGCCGAACCCCAAGTTCAGCGTGGGCGGCACCATCGAGTGCCGATCGCCGTACGGATGGATCATCATCCCCGTGCAGATAGAGGAGCAGTCGCTCTAGGAAAGAGCTGTTGTCTAGCGCGCCTGCGCGAGGGCCTTCGCCCGTTTGGCGATGTGCTCCGCGGTGAGCCCGAAGCGGATCATCAGCTCCCACGGCTTGCCGGACTCTCCAAAGCGGTCCTCCACTCCGAGGGTATCGAAGGCCAGAGGCTTCCCGCAGAGCACCCCCGCGACGAGGTTCCCGAACCCGCCCTTCTGGTGCTCCTCGCAGGACGAGCACCGCCCCGGTCTCCCGCGCGGCGCGCAGCAGGGCCTCCCGGTCCAGCGGCTTCACCGTGTGCATGTTGATCACGCGCGTCTCGAGGCCGAACTCTTCCTTCAGGATGACGGCCGCACGCATGGCCTCGCACACGATCGGGCCGCAGGCCACGATGGAGAGGTCCTCTCCCTCCGCCGCGTAGCCGCTGGAGAGGCACGGTCTGGAAGGCGTCGCGAAACGAGGGCTTCCTGCCCCGGTAGCGGATGATGTTCGCCGTGCCGAGGGCGAGCGGCGTCGCCTCGCGTCGTGACCACGGGCGTCGCCTCCCGGGCATAGCGGATGTAGACCGGGCCCTTCACGTCGAAGATCGCCGAGCCGGGCCGAGCCGCTCGGTCTCCACGGCGTCCGCCGGCACCACCACGGTCATGTGCGGGAGGACGGCCATGAGGCTGATCTCCTCCAGCGCCTGGTGAGTCGCCCCGTCCGCGCCGACGGAAACCCCGCCATGGGCGCCGGCGATCTTCACGTTCAGGCTGTCGTAGCACACCGTGGTCCGGATCTGATCCCAGGGCCGGCCCGCCGCGAACACGCCGTAGGTGCCCGTGATCGGGATCCTGCCCTCCAGCGCCAGCCCCGCGGCCACGCTGATCATGTTCTGCTCCGCGATGCCCACGCTCACGCACCCGGGCCTGCCGCTCGGGGTGCGTCTTCTCGAAATCCGCGATGGAGATGGAGGAGGAGATGTCCGCGTGCACGGTGACCAGGCGCGGGTCGCCGCCGTGCTTCTCCAGGCAGGCGCCGAACCCAAACCGGGTGGGCACCATCTCGACCTTCATGTCCCCGCCTGCGTTCCACCAGTAGTCCCGGGAGTACTGCGGCTTTTCCCGCCGCGATCCGCTCGTCGATGTCCTTCTGGAACTCCTCCGCGCGGGCCAGCAGCTCCCGGGCGTGCGCGGGGGTGCAGGCGGGCGAGCCGATCTCCAGCAGCGCCTTCTCCAGCTGCTCGAAGCCCTTCGTGGCCACGCCGTGCCAGCCGGCCTGGTTCTCCATGAAGGAAACGCCCTTGCCCTTCACGGTGTCCGCGATGATGACCGAAGGCTTTCCCCGGGTGCCTCGCGCCGCGCGGAAGGCCTCCTGGATCGCGGCGATGTCGTGGCCGTCCACGGTGATCACGTTCCAGCCGAAGGCGCGGTACTTGTCCGCCAGCGGATCCACCGACATCACGGCGCTCACCAGGCCCGTCGATCTGGAGCTTGTTCTTGTCCACGATGCAGCACAGGGTGTCCAGGCCGTAGTGGCCGGCCGCCATGGCGGCCTCCCAGATGCTGCCCTCCTGGTGCTCCCCGTCGCCGGTGATGCAGTACACGCGCCACTCGGCCCCGGCCATCCGGCCCGCCAGGGCGCACGCCCACGGCGATGCCCAGCCCCTGGCCGAGAGAGCCGCTGGAAACCTCCACCCCGCACAGCGCCGGCGCGTGGGGGTGGCCCTGGAAGGGGCTGCCCAGCTTGCGCAGGCTGACCGCCTCCTCCTCGCCGTGGTAGCCCCTCTCCACGAGCGCCGCGTAGAGGGCGGGGGCCTTGTGTCCTGCGGAGAAGAAGATCCGGTCCCTGCCCTCCCAGCGCGGGTCCTGCGGGTCGTAGCGCGCCTCGTCCAGGAACAGCACGGCGGCGATGTCCATCACCGAGAGCGTCCCCCCGGGATGTCCCGAGCCCGCGGCGTGGATGCTCACCAGGTCCAGCGCGCGCATGCGGGCCGCCCGGGCCCGCAGCTCATCGGCGGCGGGGTGCGTCTCCAGTCCCGTGGCCCGGTCGACCCTTCCCACGGCTGCCTACCGGTAGCCGCCCATGCAGCAGCGCGAGGATGGCTTTCTCCGTGTGCAGCCTGTTCTCCGCCTCGTCGAAGATGATGCTCTGCGGCGAGTCGAGAACCTCGTCGGTCACCTCGTTGTTGCGCGAGACGGGCAGGCAGTGCATGACCTGGCAGTCCTTCGGCGCCATGGACATGGTCTTCTTCGAGACGCACCAGTCCTTCTTCAGCTTCTTCTTGGCCTCGACGAACTCGGGGTCGCCCTTGAAGTGCGTCTCCAGGCCCTTGGCGAAGACCGCGGGGGACACCCACGAGTACACGTTGATGAAGTCCGCGTCCTTCACCGCCTCTTCGTAGGAGCGGACGATCTTCACGCTCCCGCCGCTGGAGGCCGCCTCCTTGTCCGCGCTGGCCTTGATCGTCCAGGTCGGGGTCGAAGCCCTCGGGGCAGGCGACCACCATCTCGAAGCCCAGCTTGCCGGCCATCAGCATCAGGGAGTTGGTGAGCCCGGCCGGAGGGTTGGCGGTGCGGTAGCCCCAGCAGAAGGCGACCTTGGCCTTCTTGCAGGGACCCCTTCTTCTCCTGCATGGTCATGACGTCCGCGAAGGCCTGGCAGGGGTGCTCCACCGGGCAGGAGGCGTTGATCAGGGGGATGCGTGGCCAGCTCGGCCGCCTTCTCCAGCGACGGGCGCGTGATCGCGCGGTGGGCGATCGCGTCCACGTACCGGTCGATGGTCATGATCGTGTCCGGCCAGTCCTCCTCGGCCGCCAGCCCGACCCACATGCGGTGTTCGCTCAAGTAGATCATGTGGCCGCCCAGCTGGGTCATGGCCGTCTCGAAGGAGATGCTCGTGCGGGTGGAGGGCGTCTCGAAGATGCCCGCCAGGGTCTTGCCCTCCAGCAGGCGGTGGGGCCTGCCCATCTTCTGCTCCAGCTTCAGCAGGCGGGATACCTCGAGGGTGAACTCGATCTCCTCGCGCGTGAAGTCCGCGATTCCCTTCAGGTCCCTTCCCTTCAGATTGTTCATATCCTTTCTCCTTTCACACGGTGCCGTCGCGCAGGGCGCGCGTTTTTTCCGCGTCCACCGCGAGCTCCTCGCCCGCCAGGGCGACGCCGTAGACTTCTTCAGCCTGGCCGCGCGAGATGATCTGGTTACGGACATCCTCACGCACGCTCTCGGGATCCCTCTCCTTGGGGTCGCCCCACCCCCCGCCCCCCGACGGGTAGGAGGTGTAGACGTCCCCCTTCTTCAGCGGGACCGACTCCTTGGCCTTCAGCTCCCGCTGCCCCGGCCTCCCCTCGTTGATGAAGGCGAGGTTGCAGGTGCCCGGGGCGCCGCCGAACAGGCCGTACGGGGGGTTGACCTTGCCATCGCCGAACATGACCAGCGTGGGCTTCTCGTCGTACAGCGTGATGCGGTACTTCGCCCCGCAGCCGCCGCGCCACTTTCCCGCGCCGCAGGAGTCCGTGGTGAACTCGTTGAACTCGGTGAGGTGGGGGTAGTCCGTCTCGTTGGTCTCTATGTTCGGGGCGATGAGGCCGCCCAGATCGATGCCGTCGCCGATGTAGTGCCGGCCGTCCATGCCGGGCATCCCCCCGGCGCCCCCGAAGCCGTTGAAGCCGAACATGACGTAAAAGGCGTTTGACCGGGGGTCGACGCCGGTGATCGTCGGCCCGTTCCACCGGTTCCAGCCGGCCGGCACCCGCTCGGGCAGGACCTTGGCCAGGGCCATCCAGCAGGCCTCCAGGATCGCGCAGGCCGTGTCCAGCGTGCAGGAGGCCACGGGCGCGGGGAAGCGGGGGTTCACCACGGACCCCTCGGGAGCGGTGATGTGCACGGGCCGGTACACCCCCTCGTTGTGGGGGATGTCGGGCGTGGTCACCGTCGTGAGGAAGGCCACGTAGACGCAGGTTGCCGTGTTGGCCATCGGCGAGTTGACGAAGCCGGTCACCTGGGGATCGGAGCCCGCGAAGTCGACCCAGGCCTCTTCCCCCTGGATGCGGATGGCCACCTTGATCCGGATCGGAGTGTCGCTGAACCCGTCGGAATCAAGGCAAGTCTCCCCCTCGTACAGGCCGTCGGCCAGGCGCTCGATTTCCCTGCGCATCCGGCGCTCGGCGTACTGGTGGATGTCCTCGATGGTGGCGCGCGTCTTCTCCACGCCGTACTTTCCGATCAGCTCGAGGATGCGCTTCTCGGCCACCCGGCAGGAGGCGACCTGCGCCTTCATGTCCACCCACAGGGCGTCGGGCATCCGGGTGTTGATCCGGATCATGTTCACCACGTCCATGATGGGCTTGTCCTGACGATAGATGCGCAGCGGGGGGATGCGGATGCCCTCGTGGAACAGCTCGCGCGCGCTGGGCGCGTAGGAGCCGGGCTCGATGCCGCCCACATCTCCGTGGTGCGCCCGGTTGATGGCGATGAACTGCAGCTCACCCGCGTGGAAGATCGGCTTCATGATCGTGATGTCCGGCAGGTGCGTCCCGCCCAGGTAGGGGTCGTTCAGGACGAACACGTCCCCCGGGCGGATGTCCTCGCCGAACTCCCTGCTGATCGCCTTGGCCGCCTCCATGACCGAGGCGGTGTGCGAGGGGACCCCGTCGATCTGGGCGACGATCCTGTTGGCCCAGTCGCAGATCGCGCAGGAGAAGTCGTGCACCTCGGCGAAGATGGGCGAGATGGAGGTGTTGATCATCGTGATCCCCATCTCCTGGTTGATCGTCAGGAGGCGGTTGTAGATCACCGCCAGGGTGATGGGGTCGCGGGCCCCCTCGAAATCCTTCATGCGCGCGCCTCCATGACGACGTTCTCGAACCCATCGACACGGGCGTCCCACCCGGGGTGCACGACGATGGTCGTGATCCTTTCCTCGATGATGGCGGGGCCGGGGATGGCGTTTCCCGGCGCCAGGAGGTCCCTGTTGTACACGGGAACCTCGACCAGGCCGCCCAGCTCGGCGAAATGCGCCTTGCGCTTTCCCTTGCGCGCCTTGGCGGGATCCGCCTGGCCCAGCGGCTTCTCGTACAGGCCAGTCTTGTCCACCGCGCCCACCGCCGTGACGCGCAGGTTCATGATCTCCAGCGAGTTCTCGGGCGTGGAGTAGGTGTACAGCTTCTCGTGCGCCCTGTGGAAGGCCTCGGCGATGACGGCTCAGGTGCTTCTCCTCGATGAGGCAGGCCGAGGGGATCTCGACGCTCACCTCGTGGTGCTGGCCCACGTAGCGCATGTCCAGGTGGCGCACCAGGCTGGCCCGCCCGCGCTCCACCCCCTCCTGCAGCAGCTCCGCCAGGGCCTTCTTCTCCGTCTCGGCGATCACCGCGTTGAACTCGGCCAGTTCGATGCCGGGGATGAGCCGCGTGATAGGTCTTCAGGCTGTCCAGGCGGATGTCGCACTCCAGCATGCCCAGGGCGCAGAACACGCTGGCCGCCCGGGGCACGATGACCACCGTAGAGCCGACCTCCTCGGCGATCTTGCAGGCGTGCATCGAGCAGGCGCCCCCGGCGCTCACCAGGGCGAACTCGCGGGGATCGTGGCCGCGCTGGACCGAGACCACCTTCGTGGCGTCGGCCATGTTCTGGTTGATGACGCGGAAGATACCCGCGGCAGCCTCCACCTCGGACAGCCCGAGCGGCTCGGCGATGACGCGCTTCATGGCCGCGCGGGCCTTCGGCTCGTTCACCTTCATCTCCCCGCCCAGGAAGAAGTCCTTGTCCAGGTAGCCCAGCAGGAGGTTGGCGTCGGTGACGGTGGGCTTCTCGCCGCCCAGCTCGTAGCAGACCGGCCCCGGGTCGGAGCCGGCCGAGCTCGGGCCCACCTTCAGCATGCCGCCCGCGTCGATCCAGGCGATGGAGCCGCCGCCCGCGCCGATGGTGTGAATGTCGCACATGGGCTTGGCGATCCGGTAGCCGGCCACCGACCCCTCGGTGCTCAGGCTCACCTGGCCCTCGCTCACCAGGGTGACGTCGAAGGAGGTGCCCCCCATGTCCATGGTGATGAGGTTGCCCCGGCCCAGCAGCTCGGCGAAGAAGACCCCACCCACGGCCCCCGCCGCGGGGCCCGACAGCAGCGTGGCCGAGGCGTGGCGGATGGCCGTCTCCGCCGTCATGACCCCGGAGTTGGAGGCCACCACGTAGAACGCCCGCGCCAGACCGTCCCGCTTCAGCTTGCCCTCCAGGGTGGACAGGTACACGGTGAGCTTGGGCCCGACGTAGGCGTTGGCCACCGTCGTGGACATCCGCTCGTATTCCCGGATCTGCGAGAGCACCTCGGAGGAGATGGAGATGAAGGCGTCGGGCATCTCTTGGCGGACGATGTCCCGGATGGCCTTTTCGTGCGCGTCGTTCAGGAACGAAAACAGGGTGCAGACGGCCACGGCCGTGACTCCCTCCTTGCGGAACAGGGCGCAGGCGTCGCGCACGTCCTGCTCGACCAGCGCCTCGACGACCGCGCCGCGGTGATCGATCCTCTCGCGCACGCCGATGCGCAGCCGCCGCGGCACCAGCGGGGGGGCGACGGGCAGGTACAGGTCCCAGATGTTCTCCTTGTGCGCCCGCCGCATCTCCAGGGTGTCCCGGAAGCCCTTCGTCAGGATCAGCCCGGTGAGGGCCCCGGTGCCCGTGAGCAGGGTGTTCGTCGCGACGGTCGTGCCGTGCGCGAAGAAGTCCAGCTCGCCAAGGAAGCCCTTGACGTCCTGGCCGAAGTGCTCCGCGGCCCGTGCGGATCACGTTGTACAGGCCGACGGAAGGGTCCTTCGGCGTGGACAGCTCCTTGAAGTTGTGGATCGTGCCCTTCTGGTCGATGACCACCCCGTCGGTGAAGGTCCCGCCGGTGTCGACTCCCATCCGCAGTTTCATGCCGGCGATACCTATAGTACACCTGCCGGATCGCCTCCGTCGGGCAGACGCTCACGCACAGGCCGCAGCCCACGCAGGTCTCCGACGTCGATCGAGGCCTTGCGCGTCTCGCGCGTCTTTCCCTTCATCCGCGCGGCCCCGTACACGCAGACCCTCTCGCACAGGGTGCAGCCGTTGCACAGTTTCCGGTCGACGACCGCGGGCACGGGCTTCGTGACCGCCGCCTGCCCCTTCTCGGCCCGCTCGCGGATGCGCTTCAGCGTGAGGCCGCGGATCTCGGAGAGGTCCTTCACCCCGAGCTTCGCCAGGAGCTTCGCCAGGTCGGAGATGATCTTCGTGTACCTCTCGGGTCCGTTCAGGTGGCCCGCCGTGCACACGCCCACCAGGGTGGCCCCCGCCATGATGTACTCCACCACGTCGCTGGCGGAAGCAGCGCCGCCCACGCCGATGATGGGCAGGTCGACCGTCTGCGCGATGTCCAGCACCATGCGCAGCGCGATCGGCATGATCGCGGGCCCGGTGAGCCCCCCGACACCGCGCGGGCCTCCCAGCTTGGGCTGCCCCGTCTTGATGTCGATCGACAGCGCGGGTCCGAGGGCGTCCGAGCAGGCGATGCCGTCGGCCCCCGCCTCCTTCACGCCCCGCGCCCACTCGGGCACGATGTTCGAGAAGCTGCCGGAGAGCTTCACCACCACGGGGATCTTCACCCGGCTCTTGATGGCCCGCACCGACTGCTTCATGGGCTCCAGGTCGGTGAGCTTCGGCTCGGGGTAGTTCATCCCCGGGAACATGGCGTTCAGGATCTCGCCCATGTGCGGGCAGTGGGTCGGCACCTCGATCATGTCCGCCCCGGCAGCCTCGGCCTTCGCGGCCAGATCGCCGGCCTGCTCGGGAAAGAAGCCGGCCAGGTTGGCGATCACCACCGCCTCGCCCTTCTTCGCCTCCTGGATCCCCTTCGAGAACCAGTAGTCCATGGGCTTGTCCGTGCCGAACACGGCGTTGAGCATGCCGGCGCTCACCTTCACGAAGCAGGGCAGCACGTCGGGGGCGGGCTGAGCCACGATGGTCTTCGTGCAGATGCCGGCCACGCCGGACTTCGAGACCTCCCGGATCGTCTCCCCGTCCCTGCCGTGGGTTCCCGCCGGAACGATGATCGGGTTCCTGAACCGGATGCCGCAGAAATCGGTCGCCAGATCCATTGCCATCGCGCTCACTTCCCCGGGCTCTTCAGGCCCACGACGAAGATCAGGTTCAGGACGATCGCGACGATGACCGTCGAGCCGATCGGGTTGCCGATGAAGAACTGCAGGATCTGGGGAAGGGTCTGCGTGACCGCCGGCCGGCATGAAGCTGAAGGCGATGCCGACGATCATCGCGAAGCCCGCGATGAGCTTGTTGGTCTCGGTCATCCCCATGCCCATGATCATCTGGATGCCGACGAAGGTGATCGTGGCCAGCAGCACCACCATGGCCCCGCCGTAGATCGCCCAGGGGATCACGGCGAAGAACACCGCCACCTTGTAGATCACGCCCGACCACGATCATGATCAGGCCGCCGGCCACGATGATGGACTTCGCCCCCACCCGCGACAGCGACAGCACGCCGAGGTTCTGGCTGAAGGAGGTGCAGGGGATGTTGCCGAACAGGGTGGTGATGAGCGAGGAGGCGGTCTCCACGAACAGGCCCTTGTTCGTCCGCTCGCCGGTCAGCTTCTGCCCCACCAGCTTCGCGGTGGCCTGGTAGCAGCCCACCGTGTCGGTGACGTTGCTGATCTCGGCCACGAACAGGATCAGCAGCGCGGGGATGAAGTTCCACCCGATGGCCACCGGCCTTCCCATGTTGCCTGCGAACAGCTTCGTGAAGAACTTCGGCGCCACGAACCAGGGCGCGGCCGCGACCCGGGCGAAATCGACCTTGCCCATGATGATCGCGACGATGGTCGCGGCCAGCACCCCCCACAGGACGCAGGCGTAGCGGCCGATCCCCTTGGGAACCAGCAGCGAGATGAGCAGGGGCACCACGACCGCGATCCCGGCCAGGATGACGTTGCCGGCGTCGATGAACACGCCGTTGGGGGTGGGCGGGAAGATCAGGTCGAGGCAGGCCGCCTTCATGAGGCTGACGCCCATGACGATGAACAGCGGCCCGATGACCACCGGCGTGGCCAGGTAGGGCAGCAGCTTGCCGACCACGCCCTTCTTGAAGGGGATGACCAGGAGCAGCGTGATCGCCTCGACGATCGCCAGGCCGATCCACACGGGGATGGGGCCCAGGGCGAAGATGGCCGAGATCATCGCGGCGATGAACACGATGTGCTGGGCCTGCGCCACCGGCAGCTTCAGGATGCCCGCCTGCACGAAGGTCTCGATGCCCGCCCCGACGATCATGATCATCACGAGGTAGGCGGTGATGTTGATGTCCCACTCGAACACGCTCGCGAAGATGATCGGCGTGATCAGCGGCGCGAGCATGAGCACGAACACGTGCTGCAGCCCGTAGAGGATGTTTTCCCCGAGCGACAGCTTGTCGTCGACCCCGATCACCAGCGAGGTGACCGCCCCGTTGCTCTTTTCTGCCATGCTTCTTCTCCCTCCTCAGTGTATATTTGGATTCTCGCACAGCTCCACGGCATTCCTCCCCCCCGGCGCGGCACCTGCCGAGACTTTCCGAAAGCGGTCGAATTTGACGAATGACCGTTTGGCTGACGGCAGGATTGTAGCAGAGCGCGCCTCGGAGTCAAGTTTTTTTTCTCCGCCCCGCGCGCGCACAGAACCAGCACAAGCGCAGCAGTCCGTGCCGGCACCTACCTCACGGTCCGATCCCTTCTTTCGGGAGCACCGGGTTGCTGACCGAAATGGTGTAGGTGCCCGTGAGCCCAAGGTCCTTCTCGAGGTCCATCTCGATCACTACCCCCTCCCAGAGCATGGCCTTGCATTCGTCGATCCGCACCCTCTCGATCGTGAGCTGGTAGTGGGCGGCCTTCGAGGTGATGCCCTCTTCCCTGCTGGACCTGACCTTAAAGCTTCCGGCGTCAGTGCAGCCGTTCGAATCGACCCGGAAGCTGATCTTCCCGTCCCGGATCGAGAGATCGCGCAGCACCGCCGTGCCGAGCTCTCTCGGGCTGCGGGAGACCTTCAGATTCTGCGCGGAAACCGGCAGGCTGACCAGGAGCAGGAGCGAAAAGCGCCGATAGAAACGCTGACACCGACCGCATGCGATATCCTCCCGACCAGAAGATATCGCATCGGCCGCCTACTCTCCAATAGCCCGGGGATGCCGGCTGCCGCGCCGGCTTCGCGGACATCATGCATCGGCCCCAAGCATGGATACGGGCGAGGCTCGGACTGAGCTCGGAGTCTCGCCGACCCCCCTGGAAATCGAGACCTTCGGCTGGTGCATCATGAGCCAGAGACCGGACTGTCTTCAGAATCTCTCCTCCACAGCGGCGAACACAGACGCGATCGGAGACGCCGGACTCGCCGGGCTGCCGGAAACAGAGCGCTGGTGCGCCACTCGCCCTCACGAGCTGGAGGATAAGCACCCGCAGTCCGCCCGTCGTCCCATCGGCCCGCTCCTCCCGCGATACTCCCCGATCCGTACGCCTGCCCGTAGCTTGATACCTGGGCAGGCGTATGTAATACTATGATTGCTTGAATCGTGCGCCCGAATTCCAGAAAACCCGCAGCGAGCACTGAGTCATGATGGCGCCGCACCGATACGGATGGCGCATGGAAACCGAAAGGAGGATGGCCAGGGCTTCGAGTAGATCAAACGGGGGCCTGCGGGGTTTTCCCGACGGGCTTCCACACATCAAAAAGGAGGAATACACGTGAAGAAGATCAGTCTTGTTCTCCTGCTGGCGCTTGTCGCGCTCACCGCCCTCACCGCGCAGGACAATAGAGCGGTCGTGCTGAAGTTCACGGATTTTCAGGCCGGCAACGACGGGCTGCTGAAATCATACCAGGAAATGGCGGCCATTTTCGAGAAGGCCCACCCCAATGTCAAAATCGACTACCAGCAGTACGGGGCGCCCACCTACAACGAGTTCCTCAAGCCCGCCATCGCCTCCGGGAAAGGCCCGGACCTCATGGCCGTCTTCCCGGGACCCGACCTGACGGACATCGGCAAGGCCGGCGCCCTGCGGGACCTGACCAAGGACATCGACCCGGAGTGGAAGAAATGGCTGGGGCCCGCCTACGACTTCTCGGGGCTGCGCTATGAGGGCAAGCTCCTGATCGTCCCCCAGGACGTGTGGACCGAGGCGCTGTGGTACTACAAGGACATGCTCAAGAGCATCGGGGTCGACGCGGCGAAGATGAAGGGCGTTCCCACGGTCCAGGACTTCATCGACATGGTGAAGCCGGCCAAGGCCAAGGGCCTGAACGTGGTCACGGCCGGGTTCGTGGAGAGCCTGGTGCGTGTACGACTCTTTCTACAACTTCGTCCACCAGCAGCAGAAGGATCATTCCGTCGACATCGTGCAGCAGGCCTTCGACGGCAAGGTGTCCTGGAAGCAGGACATCTTCCGCAACGCCATCAACGTCTTCGTCAAGCTGAACGACGCGGGCGTCTGGAACAAGGATTCCCTGAACCAGGACTACCAGGTCCAGGCGCTGGGCAAGTGGCTCAATCAAGGAGAGCATCTTCATCTACGCGCAGGCCGACTGGTTCGCGGGCTCGATGACCCCGGCGGAGAACAACATGGACCAACCCGAACGTCGGGATCATGCAGTACCCGCTGGCAACCTCGGGCTCCAAGGTGGTGTACAACAAGAACTTCGGCACCGACATCGGGGTCTACGCCGAGGGCAAGCACCAGGACCTGGCCATCGCCTGGGCCAAGCTGACCAACAGCCCCGAGGCTTCCCGCATCTTCGTCAAGTACGGCGTCAACCCCGCCGCCGGCGTGGACAAGGCCAAGCTGCCGGTCACCAAGAATCCCCTGTTCAACGAGCTGATCAAGCTGTACAACGCGCCCGGGGTGGTGAGCGAAGTCTACTACGCCAACGCGGAGGCGCAGAAGGTGCTCTCGGACGGGATCATCAGCGTGATGCTGAAGCAGATGAGCGTGGACGACGTGCTGGCCCAGCTGGACCAGATCTGCGGCTACCGGAAGTAGGATTTCGACCTGGCGAGGGGAGGGGGCACTCCCCTTCCCCTCGCTGCCAATAGCGGTCATGCAGGCGAACGTCACGCGAACGATGGACAGCCGGGCCACGCCGTATTTCTACGTCCTGCCCGCGCTCCTGGTGTGCCTGTTCATCATCATCTCCCCGCTCATCATCTCCCTGCTCCTGAGCTTCTTCAATTTCTCCGGCTATGACCGGAACTATTTCAAGGAGTTCGTGGGGCTGGACAACTTCCGGACCATGTTCCAGGACCGGTACTTCTGGATCGCGCTGCGGAACACCCTGTACTTCACGGCCTCGGTCACCACCGTGCAGATCGCCGTCGCCCTGTTCTTCGCGATCATCATCTTCTTCGGCAACTTCAGGCAACAGCGTGCTGCTGCGGACCATCATCTTCGTCCCCGGCGTGCTGGCCCCGGTCTCCATCAGCCTGGCCTGGCGGAAGATCCTGGAGCAGGGCGGCGTGCTCAACCAGATCCTCAACATCGACTTCTCCTGGCTCTCCAGCGTGCAGCTGGCCATCTGGATCGTGATCTTCGTCAGCATCTGGCAGTGGATGGGGTACAACCTGCTCATCCTGTACGCCGGGCTGCAGTCGCTGGACATCCAGACGCTGGAGGCTGCGGACATGGACGGGGCCAGCTGGACCCGCAAGATCTTCGGGGTCGTCATCCCGTCGATCGTGCCCACCATCGTGCTGAACGTGATCATCAACGTCATCAGCGCGTTCCGGGTGTTCGACATCGTCTACGTGCTGACCCGGGGAGGGCCCGTGCACAATTCGGAGGTGCTGACGACCCTGATGTACTACTACTCCTTCTCGGCGAACGGACCGAACAAGATGGGGGTGGGTTCGGCGATCGCCATGGTCCTGTTCCTGGTCATGGTGGCCTTCGGGGTCATCCGGACGAGCTTGCTGCGCAGAGGAAGGAAGCTGATGGGACGCAGCAGATCGCAGGCAGCCGCCTACGGCATCGTGCGCAAGAGAGACAAGGGCTTTTACGTCCTTTCCCGCGTCGCCATGGCGGTGGGCATCATCGGCATCGCCTTTCCCATCCTCTACATTCTCTCCCTCTCGCTGCGGACCAAGGAGACGATGTTTTCGGCCTACCTGTTCCTCATCCCCAAGGCGGTCACGCTCCAGAACTACGCCAATGCCTGGACCTACGCCAAGACCAACCTGCACGTCACGTTTCTGCAGATGTTCCGCAACAGCCTCGTGGCCTCGGTCAGTTCCATCGCCGTGGCCATCGCGCTGGCCGCCCTGGCTTCGTTCAGCTTCAGCCATTTCCGTTTCAGAGGCAAGGAGCTGCTGTTCACGGTGCTCATCGGCAGCTTCATCATCCCGGCGCAGGTGCTGCTGATCCCACTGTTCTTCATATTGAAGACCATGGGGCTGATCGACACCTACCTGGCGATCATCCTGCCCTACGTCGGCATCCTGATCCCGATCGCCACGCTGATCCTGCGGTCGTTCTTCGAGGAAATACCCGCGCGAGCTGAAGGAATCCGCGAAAATCGACGGCGCCTCGGACCTGAAGATCTTCCTGAAAGTCGTCCTGCCGCTGTCGAAGCCGGCCCTCGGTTCCTGCATCATCCTCCTGTTCCTGGAGACCTGGAACGAGTTCATCTTCGCCCTGGTGTTCCTGCACAGCCCGAAGCTGCAGACGATCCCCGTGGCCATCGCCAAGATCGCGGGCGGCAAGTTCCTCCTGCCCGTCGGCACGTATTCCGCTTCCATCATGATCACGGTCATCCCGATACTCATCGTGTTCATTGTCTTCCAGAAGTGGTTCATCGCGGGCATCACCATGGGCGCGCTGAAGGGGTGAAAAAGGAGACGCAGAAATGAAGCTTCAATCAACGGATACCAAGCGGCTGAAGAGGCATTTCGCCAAGGTCCTGAAGATTCTGGAAAACGCCAAGCCGATCGACAAGAACAAAATGATCGAGAAGGCGGAGTTCAAGTCCCGCGTGGCCAAGACGCAGGGAGCGCTTGCGGCGCACGACGTGCAGGCCGGCCTGGTTTTCTCGGACGAGCAGTACTGCGGCGATGTCCCCTACCTGGGGGGCAACACGAACATCACGGTGGAACAGGTCGCGGGGATCGTCGGCAAGACCGGCTTTCACCTGCTGGCCGGCCTGGAGGGAGGCTACGTCGCCGAGCAGCTGTCGGGCCGCTCGGGCGCCAAGGTCCACAAGACTGAGCTGCTGCAGCTGGCCGACGAGGTCTACCCGGTGGCAGCGGAAAGGATCGAGGACGTCCTGCAGGAAGCCAACGGGGGCACCATGCCGGACCGGATCGCGCTGCTGACCCCGCGGCAGGTGATCCCCGCCTCGCTGGTCGAATACCTGAACCGCCTCTTCGGCGCGGAAAACGTCATCGACTGCTTCGAACCCTTCGCCCGCGTGAAATACGAGAAAAGCGAGCGGGAAATGGAGCTGATCCGGGACGCGTCCGTCATCGGGGATGCGGTGATGAGCGCTCTGCTGGCGGTGCTGGAGCCCGGAATGCTGGAGACCCAGGTCGCGGCCTGGGGCTACTTCGTGGCCAAGGAGCTCGGGGCCGAAGAGCTCGGTTTCGACATCATGGTCGGGGCCAACGAGGCCAACCGGTCCCTGATCGGCAAGGCGCTGAACCGGGAAATCCGCCACGGGGACTGGGTGCACCTGGGGGTGGGCACCAAGCGCGACGGCCTGAACTCGTGCATCCGGCGGTCGGTCATCGCGGTCCCGTCGCCGAAAGAGGTCACGGAGGAGCAGAGGTACTGGTTCGATCTGGTCGAAGGCGCCTACAAGGTCGGCTACCAGAAGTACCGCGAGGTCGCCGAGAAGCAGCTCCCCGCCCGGCTGCAGGAACAGGCACTGGTGGACTATTTCGCGTCGCTACTCCGAGGAGGTCTCCCGGCGCATCGGCAAGACGATCGATCTGGCCTCCCTGAAGCCGTACACCGGCACCCACAACTCCGGGTACACCGAATGCCAGGAGTTCTACGGCGCGATCACCCTCGATTCCACAGAGCCGCTGGGAAACCGGATCGTGACCATGCTGGATGTCGCGCTGCGGGGCATCGGCAACTACTGGGACGATGTACGCATCCCCGGCTTCGACTACCTGGTCATCGAAAACACCTTGGGGAAGTTCGGCAGAAAGGTGGAGACCTTCAACGCCCTTCCATTAAACGTCCAGGCGCTGGTCGGCGGGGTATGACGATCCCCGATCTGGAGAGGTTCACCGGCTGCCTGTCGGGCTTGGCCACGGGGGATGCCGTGGGCACGGCGGTGGAGTTCCAGTCCCCGGGAAGCTTCCCCCCGGTGCGGGACATGAGCGGCGGCGGACCTTTCAGGCTCCAGCCCGGGCAGTGGACCGACGACACCTCCATGGCCCTGTGCCTGGCCGAAAGCCTGGTCGAGTGCCGCGGCTTCGATCCCGCCGACCAGATGCGCCGCTACCTGCGCTGGTGGCGCCAGGGGCACCTGAGCAGCACGGGCCGCTGCTTCGACATCGGCAACACCGTGCGCGCGGCGCTGGAGCGCTTCGAGCAAACCGGCGAGCCGTTCAGCGGCCCTACGGGGGCGCGCACCGCGGGCAACGGCTCCCTCATGCGCCTGGCGCCGGTGCCCCTGTACTTCGCTTCCGACCCGCGCGAGGCGATCGAGAAAGCGGCGGAAAGCTCCCGCACCACCCACGGCGCCGCGGCCGCTGTGGACGCCTGCCGCTACTTCGCCGGCCTGATCCTCGGGGCGCTCCGGGGCGAGGCCAAGGAGAGGCTTCTGGAAGAGCTCTTCTGCCCGATCCCCGGCTACTGGAAGCAGAGCCGTCTGGATCCCGCCGTGGAGGCGGTGGCCGCCGGCTCGTTCAAGCGCAAGGAGCCGCCAGCCCTGCGGGGGACCGGGTACGTGGTGGACTGCCTGGAGTCGGCCCTGTGGGCCTTCCATCGCGGCCGCGACTTCGAGGAAGGCTGCCTGCTGGCCGTGAACCTGGGCGATGATGCGGACACCACCGGCGCGGTGTACGGACAGCTGGCCGGCGTCTATTACGGCTTGCAGGCCATTCCCAAAAGCTGGCGGGAGAAGATTGCGCTGGGGCAGGTCATTACCTCCCTGGCGGAGAGGCTGTCGCACGCGCTTGACGGCGAAATACCTCCTACATAGACTTAATGGTAGTCGGGGGCTGGAAAGGGGGTGGTCGACTATCGGGTGAGTGAGCTCTTTTCAAGAATCGGTTGATTCGTTCAACAGAGGAGGCTTCTAGAAAATGAAGAAGCTGAGATGGATCGCGATTTTGGCGGCTGTTGCATCCCTGATCGCAACTCAGATGCTCACAGCACAGATGATCAGCGGATTCCCGGCTGCCAACGAGCAGGAGGCCGCCACTGCCCAGGCGGCATTCGAGCAGGCGGACAAGGGGAAACCCGACCCGGCCTGGCGGGGCCAGAAGTTCACCGATCGGCGTGTACTCGGCCGGCCAGCGGGGAGCCATCTCCGGACCGCTGTACTTCTGGCGCAACAAGTTCGAGGAGCTGACCGGCGCCACCTACGACATCGTGGAGATCCCCTTCGCCGAGCTGAGGGAGAAGATCTTCACCGACCTGCAGACGGGGGCCGGCAGGTATGATGTGATCATCAACTGCTCCAACTACTACGGCGACTACATCGCCAACGACTGGATCCTGCCGATCGACAAGTACTTCAACGATCCGCGGATGCCCAAATGGGACCGGGATTCCATCGCCACCCGCGGTGGCCAACCTCATGAAGTGGGGCGACCGCTGGTACGGCACCAACAACGACCACGACGCGCAGGTGCTCTACTACCGCAAGGACATCATCGAGTCCCCCAAATGGCAGGCCGCCTTCAAGAAGGAAAAAGGCCACGACATGCCGGTGAAGATGGACACCTGGGAAGAGGTGCTGGAAATCTGCGAATTCTTCAACGGCAAGGACTGGAACGGGGACGGCAAGCCCGACCACGGCATCACGCTGCACCTGCGGGTGGGCGGCCAGGGCTTCTTCCATTTCATGGCCCTCTCGGCCCCGTACGTGGTCATCCCCAACCCGACGGAGCCGATCACCAAGGTCACCAAGTTCAACAACGTGTACTGGTTCGATCCGGTGACCATGGAGCCGCTGATCAACTCCCCGGGCCACGTGAGGGCGCTGGAAACCCTCATGAAGCTCTCCAAGACGGGCTCGTCGGCCATGTGGGGCTGGAGCCTGGGGGAGGCCTGGGCGGACTTCCTGTCCGGCAAGGCCGTGATGACCTTCTCCTGGGGTGACGTGGGGTCGCTGGCGGAGGACCCGACCCAGTCGGTGATCACGGGCAAGCTGGGGGCGCGCGGCATCCCCGGCACCAAGACGCCGTACGACCGGCAGGCGAAGAAGTTCCTGAACCTGGCCAAGCCCAACATGGTGGGCAACCAGGTGGGCTGCTCCTGGCACCCGGTCCTCTCCAAGTACGCCAAGAATCCGGACCTGGCCTACTACTTCATGGCCTGGCAGGCCACCGCGGCCATCAACCACTGGAACGTGTACATGGGCTGGACGGGCGTGGACCCCGGGACCACGTATGACTGGTTCCCTCCCTACGGCAAGGCGACCCTCAAGGAGTACGTGGACGGCGGCTACAACGCCGACGACGCCAAGGCCTTCATCGGCGCCTTCCAGGACAACTTCTTCAACTACAAGGTCTTCCAGAACTACATGCGCGTCCCGGGCACGCCGGAGATGCAGGAGGTGTGGGACGTGCACCTCTCCGAGGCCATCACCGGCCAGGTGAGCCCGAAGGTGGCCCTGGACAGGACCTATGCCGACTGGGTGCGCATCGTGGCCGACCTGGGCAAGGCGAGACTGCTGAAGCTGTACCAGGAATCCATCGGCTACAAGCCGTAGCCGAATCGCGTCGAAGCAAGGGGGGTCCGGCTCCGGACCCCCCTTTCCCGATCCGGGGTAACGGAAGCCATGGCAAAAAAGGACCGGGCCAAGTACCTGTTCGTGGCACCCGGAATCGTCTGGGTGCTCGTGTTCACCATGTTCCCGCTGCTGTATTCGCTGCGCTTGAGCTTCTTCCGCGCCCGCCTGGGCATGGCCCAGGAGTTCATCTGGCTGGAGAACTTCGGCAGGGCCTTCACGGATTACCGCTTCTGGGCCGTGCTGCAGGTCACGGTGTTTTTCGTCGTGTGCGACGTGGCCCTGACGGTGCTGCTGGGCCTGGGGCTGGCGCTGCTTTTCCACCGGCCCCTGCGCGGGCAGCGCGTTCTTTCGCTCCATCTTCACCATGCCGATCTTCACCGCCCCGATCGCCCTGGGCTACCTGGGGCTGACCATCTTCCACGAGGAGGTGGGGGCGGTGAACACCGTTCTGCGGGCCCTGGGCATGGTGCACCTGCCGGCCTGGTTCTCCAACGCCTGGCTGGCCCGGCTGGCCATCACCCTGGTGGACATCTGGCAGTGGACCCCCTTCTGTTTCCTGGTCCTGCTGGCCGGGCCTGCAGTCGCTCCCGGACGAAGTGTATGAGGCGGCCCTGCTGGACACCTCCTCCGGCTGGGGGACTTTTCGCTATATCACCCTGCCCCTGCTCAGTCCCGTGCTGTTCACGGTGACCATCCTGCGGGTGGTGGAGACCTTCAAGATCCTGGATATCCCCTTCAGCCTGACCTCCGGAGGACCGGGCATGGCCACGCAGACCTACTCCTACTACGTGTACCTGACGGGGCTGCGCAATTTCAACGCCGGTTACGCCTCCGCCCTGGCCTATATTCTCCTGATCGTCATGATGGGGATCAGCCTGTTCTTCTTCCGGCGCCTGAGGCGGCAATATGAGTAGAATGGGACGACCGAAGGGCTTCCGCGGCGTGCTGATCTGGCTGGTGATCATCCTGGTCACCTGCTGGGCGCTTTCCCCGTTTTATTGGGCCATCATCACCTCCTTCAAACCCCCCGGGGTCATCTTGAGCAAACCCTCGTTGATTCCTTTTCTCCAATTCAAGCCGACCCTGTTCAACTGGCAGAACGAATACGTGAGCCGCGGCCGGGAGATCGGCAGCGCACTGACCAACAGCATCATCATCGCCGGAGGCGCCACCCTGGTGGCCGTCAGCCTCGGCACCATGGCCGGATACGGGCTGGCCCGCTTCCGCTTCCGGCGCTGGAAGAACAAGGACATGACCCTCTGGTTTCTCTCGCAGCGCTTCCTGCCGCCGGTGGCCACGGCCATTCCGTTCTTCATTCTCATGAAGACCCTGAACCTGCTGGACACGCGCTGGGCGCTGATCATGACCAATGCCACCTTCACGCTGCCCTTCGCGGTGCTCATCATGCGGGACGTTTTCCGGGAGCTGCCGGTGGAGCTGGATGAATCGGCCATGGTGGACGGCGCCTCGCGCCTGGCCATCTTCCTGCGCATCGCCCTGCCCCTGGCGGCGCCCGCCGTGGCGGTGGCGGCCGTGATCTGTTTTTCCTTTTCCTGGAACGAGTTCCTCTTCGGGCTGATCCTGTCCTACAAGAACGCGCAGCCGGTGACCGTCATCATCGCCGGGGTGGAGCATACCCAGGGCATCCAGTTCTGGTTCGTGGCCACGCGCCTGCTGGCCGCCATCCTGCCGCCGGCCGTGCTGGCCATCACCGCGCAGCGCTACATCGTGCGCGGCCTCACCTTCGGCGCGGTCAAGGGTTAGAGGTCGGGACAAGCGTTATGAAGAAGCCGCTCGCATTGCTGGGCATCCTGGTATTCGCCTTGAGCGCCGCTTCGGCGGCGGGCGAAGTGCGGGTGCTCGTGGTGATCGAGGATCCCTCCGGGGGAACCTTCCGAGTGAGGGAACGGGAGATGGTTTCCAGCCAGGGGCAACGTCGTGCTGAAGCAGACCCCGATCGTGGAGCATGGGCCGGTTTCCCGTTTCCAGCAAGTGTACGAGGTCAGCGGTACCGACGGGTACATCATCGACATCACCGCGGGGAGCGGCGGGCTGGAGGACATCCAGGTGACCGTCACCGATTACGTCATGAAACTGGTGGTCCAGCCCAGGTTGATCCCGGGCTCCGATCCTCCCGCGGCCACCTTCCGGTTCAATGCCACCGAGCTGAAAGGCTGCTGCGGGGAGTAGGAGCCTCCCGCGCAGTATTACGAGATCGGGTTCATCTGGTGCCTGGCTCTTGCGGCCCCTGACTGGGCTGGTCGTCCTCGGGACGGTTCTTCGGCCGCTTCGTGCTCGCGCTGCCACTGAAGGTAGTTGTTCCAGACGAATCGCAGCCTGGGTTTCGCCGAGATTAAGCAGGGTTCCGGTCATCAGGTTCTTCTGGATGTATTGCTTTCCTTTGACCACGGTCTTGTTCAGGGAGCCCAGATCGATGACCGTGAAATGGTCGCCCCTGAAGACGATCTGACAGTGCTTGCGTGAGACGTATTCATCCGTAAGGATGCAGGTCGCAGGCCGGATCTCTCCCGATGGTCACGGTCTTCTTCGTGATCGGGAAGGTGAAGACCTCGCCGTCCTTTTTCGTCACTTCCAGGTACACGTCCGGGGGCAGATCGGTGTCCGCTTCCATGAGGATAGAGTGTAACCCATCCTGTTCGCGCCTTCCAGCGGCGGCATCTATGCCGGCATACGGGCAACGTCCGTCCAGCTCACGACCCGCAGGCCCTCGCGGCGAAATGTTTCGCTGCCACCGTAGACCAGGTAGGACTCCCGCACGCCTCCGTGCAGACCGGCGAGCTTTCGCAAGGGGGTGAAGAACTCCGGGTTCAGGGTTTTTCCGGATTTGATCTCGACCTGCTCGATCGCCTGCCCGAAATCCAGGACCACGTCGACTTCCAGCCCCTTGCTGTCGCGAAAGAAATACAGGTTGTCGTTCTGCCCGCGGTTGAAACGCCGTTTCAGCAGCTCGGCAACGACGAACGACTCGAACAGCGCTCCCGTGAGAGGATGGCTCACAAGCTGGGTCCTTTTGGTAATGGACAGCAGGAAGGCCGCCACTCCGGTGTCCAGGAAGTACAGCTTGGGCGCTTTGACCAGCCGCTTACCGAGATTCCCGTAGTACGGCCGCAGCAGCTTTACGATATAGCCGGCCTCCAGGATCGACAGCCACTGGCGGGCCGTGTTGTGGCTGATCCCGGCGTCGTTGCCCAGGGAGCTCAGGTTGAGGAGCTGCCCCGTGCGTCCGGCGCAGAGCTTCAGGAACACCTCGAATTGGGCAAGATCGCGGACATTGAGCACTTGCCGGAGATCCCGTTCCACGTACGTGCTGACATAGAAGGAAGAGGCTTCCGAGGGATTGAGCTGGCGATCGAAAATGCGGGGATAGAACCCGGTGTACAGGAGCTCCTCCAGGGTTGCGGGAGGGCTCTTCCCATAGGCTTCGCGCATGCTGAAGGGAAGAAGAGTAACCAGCGCCGTCCTGCCGGCAAGGGACTGGGCGATCTTATCCAGCAGGAGGAGGTTCTGGCTTCCGGTCAGGATATACAAGCCGGGTTTTTGCCGCTTGTCCGAGTGCACTTGGATGTAGGAGAGCAGCTCCGGCGCACGCTGGACCTCATCGATGACCGCGCCCGCCTGAAACCGTTCTTCCGCAGCCTCGCTTCAGATTCGTCCCGCAGATCCGGATCGCCTTTTCAGTTCGATCCTGATCCGCCAGGCGGTCCTCATCGCGGTCCCCCGTTTCGAGCCTGCGGTAGCCTACCATATCCGCCGGCAGGAAGACATCGATCCGGCCCGGCCGCTCCCCTCTTCCATCCCGGACCGCGAAAGAATAAGATGCTCCAGGAGGGGACGGAGGCATGGCCGACTTCGACATTCACCGGCTCGACGGCGTGGACCCGGCATCCAGCCGGGCGGAAGGCGAGCTGAAGCGCTACCAGGATGCCCTGCTGCAGGAATTTTACGGCTCACCCGAGGCGGCGGACCTGGCGGAAGCACCTTCCGGAATCGGCTACTGGGCAGCGCGGATGATTCAGTTCGGTTTCAACTATCTGGGCGCGACCGTGCCGCGCATGAGCGCGGCGGACGCCGAGGAAATCCTGACGGAGCTTTTTCCACGCAAGGTCTCCCTGTCCTCCCCCGTTGAAGCCGACTCCGTCATTCCGGAGCTTTCGGCGTTCTGGCGCTACCTCGGCCGGGAACACCGGCTGCCCAACGCCTCCGCCATCCTGAAGCTCCTGCTTGATTTGCAGCCGCAGTTCAAGGCCATGATGTACGACCCCTCGAAGTTCGGCATGGCCAAGTCGTTCGTCATGATGGGACAATCGGCCGGCTTCGACATGAGCGACGAGCAGCAGCTGCAAAGCTTCGCTGCACAGTACAACGCCGGGTTGGCGGCCGAGCACGCAGCCCGGGGCTTCAGTCAGGCCGCTGCGCCCCACTCGCACTCCAGCCGCAAACAGCGCAAGCAAATCCGAAAGCTAAGCGGCCAGGCCCGCAGGAAAAGGCGCTGAGGCGGCGCGGAGCCGTCGAGCCGCAGCGGTCATGATCTCCTCATACCACGTAATTTGTTTGAACGGGAACGAGCCCGTGAACCCCCAACCCCAGTAGTCGCGGTGGCATATTCCGCACCGGCCGTGCCGATCAGGTCGAGTGTCGGGGCTATTGAAATCTCCGGCATTGTTCCCTACTCTCTTTGTCAGGATTCGATGATGGCCGACCCTCAGCACGGTTCCCTCGCCCTGGGCATCGATATCGGCAGCCTCTATTTGAAGATCGTCCGCATCGAGGACGGCGAGGTGCGCGCTTCGTATTACGAGCAGCACCAGGGCCAGCCTGCTTCCGCGCTGGCCAGCGCCCTTCCGCGATTGCTCAACGGTGATGCGCTGCGGGCGGGGATCACCGGCAGCCTGGCCCACACCGTCGCCGGCACCCTTGGCCTGCGCCCCATAGAGACGGAGAGCTCACTCATCCGCGCGGTCAAGCAGAAAGCCCCCGGCGTGAGGAACATCATCGACATCGGGGGCGCCAACCTGGCCCTGATCCGCCTGAACGCAGGCGGGGAGCTGGAAGGAATAAGCAGGAACTCGCTGTGCGCCGCGGGGACGGGCTCTTTCCTCGATGAGCAGGCCGCCAGGCTGGGCATCCCCTACGACGCTCCCATCCTGCCCGTGGAGGACCCGCCGGTGATTGCCACCCGGTGCGCGGTATTCGCCAAGTCGGACCTCATCCACCACCAGCAGAAAGGCAGGAGCCGGGCCGAGTGCTGGAGCGGCCTCTGCCAGGGCATGGTGCGGACCCTGCTCAACGTCCTGCTCGGCGGCCGGCGGCTTCAGGGCCCGACGGCCATCGTGGGCGGGGTCTCCCGGAACCGGGAGATCCTCCGCCGCCTCAAGAGCCTCTACGGCGAGGAACTGCTCCAAGTTGAAGACGGCCACCTCATGGCCGCCCATGGTGCTGCCCTGCTGGGGCAGGACCTGTTGAACCCCGCCCGGCTGCAGGCCTGCCGGCCCCAGGACGGCCCCCGAAATCGGCCCGGGCTGGCCACACGCCCCCCTCTCACCTTGAAGCGCTCCCAATACCCGGCCTGGGCCGCGCTGGAGTCCTACAGCGACGGGCACGGGAGCGAAGTGAGAGTCAGCCGGGTCCCGGAAGGGGTCCTGGCGTGCTACCTCGGCATCGACATCGGCTCCACGAGCACCAAGCTCGTGGTCACGGATCGGGAAGGTGAGGTGGTCTGCGACGCCTACCGCAAGACCGCGGGCGACCCTCTGGAGGCCACCAAGCTGCTCTTTGCCGCCTTGCAGGAATTGGGGCTCAGGAAGGGCTTCGCCTATGAGGTGCTGGCCTGCGTGACCACCGGTTCCGGCAGGAAGATGGTGGGTATGATCGTGGGCGCCGACCGCATCGTGAACGAGATCACCTGCCACGTGACCGGCGCCGCGCGGGTCGATCCCGAGATCGACACCATCTTCGAGATCGGCGGCCAGGATTCCAAGTACGTGCGCACCAGGGACGGCAGGATACTCGATGCCGCCATGAACTACGTGTGCGCGGCGGGCACGGGTTCCTTCGTCGAGGAGCTGGCCCGAAAGCTCGGCTACGCGGTGCAGGAGGTGGGGCCCGCCGTGATGGGCATCGCCGCGCCGCACACCTCGGATCGCTGTACGGTGTTCATGGAGCAGGATGTCAACCACCTCCTGCGCTCCGGATCCAGCAAGCAGGAGGTGCTTGCCGCCGTCCTGTACTCCGTAGTGCAGAACTACCTCTATAAGGTGGTCGGCAACCGCGGGTACTCCTCGCGGAAGATATTCTTTCAAGGGGCCACGGCGCGCAACCCCGGGCTGGTGGCCGCCTTCGAGAACCTGCTGGGTGTGGAGATGGTCGTTTCCGCCTACGCCCACGTCAACGGGGCCTGGGGCGCGGCGCTGATTGCCCGGCAATCCCATGGGGAAGGCAAGGCCACCCGCTTCAGGGGATTGGATCTGTCCAGGACGGATGTGTCGGTGCGCGCCGAGCGCTGCGGCCTGTGCGCCAACAGCTGCGAGATCACCTACAGCCGGGTCGGCGGCCGGGATGAGGAGACATCCTGGGGTTACCTGTGCGGGAGGGAGCCGGAGGAAACCAGGGCCCGGGACAATCCTCATTTCAGGTTCTTCCGACGGCGAGAAATGCTCTTCCGGACCGCCGGCCTCACGGATGTCCTCCCCGAGGACGCACCGGTGGTCGCCATACCGTCGGCCTTGACCTCCCACACCTACCTCCCCATGTGGCGGAGGTTCTTCGGAGAGCTGGGATGCAGGGTGTGGAGCTCCCCGCAGACCAACGGGGAGATCCGGAAGCTCGGGGCCGAAGCCTCCGCGGGCGAGTTCTGCTTCCCCGTGAAGGCGGCCCTCGGGCATGCCCGTTTCCTGGTGGAGCAGGGCCGGGCGGCGTTCCTTTTCGTCCCTCATATGGTGGCCGCACCCCCCAACGGCTATACCACCAACTCCTATTTCTGCCCGTACGTCCAGTCCTTCCCCTCCCTGGTGAGGGCTTCCCTCGGCCTGTACGGGATCGGAACCGCGAAGCTCATTACCCCGGTGGTGGACTTCCGCTGGAAGCCCGAGACGCAAGTCCCCGAGCTGTTCGAAAAGCTCGGGCCCGCCCTGGGGAAAGACAGGCAGAGCATCGGGAGAGCCTGGGAGGCGGGGTGCGCCGCCCAGAGGCAGTTCGAGGAAACCCTGCGGCGCGAGGGGGAGGAGGCCCTGCAGGCCATAGAACGCGAGGGACAGCCGGCGATCCTGATCCTCGGGAGGCCATACAACACCTGGGACTCGGGAGTCAATCTGGGCCTGGTCAGAAAGATCGCGGAGCTCGGCTTCACCGTCCTGCCCCTGGACCTGATCCCTTTCCAGCCCTCCGAGTTGGGGGAAGCGGGCCTGCAAAACATGTACTGGAGTTATGCCCAAAGGATCCTCCAGGCGGTGAAGCGCATCCGCGGCAGCAGCCGCATCTTTCCGTTGTACTTCACGAACTTCAACTGTGGTCCGGACAGCTTCGTGGAATCCTACGTGCGGTATCTTCTGGGCGACAAACCCATGCTCGTGCTGGCCCTGGACGAGCACGAGGCCGACGCGGGTTACCTCACCCTCGTGGAAGCGTTTCTGGAGGTAGTCAAGGCCTGCTCTGTGCCAGGGGCCGCGCCGAAAATGCACTTCCCCGGCTCGGCGCCGAGGGATATGCGCAGCCGGACCCTCTGGATGCCCAACATGCATCCTGTCGGGGCCCCGCTGTTTGCCGCCGGATTCCGCTCCTTCGGATACAGGGCGGAGGTCCTGCCCCTGGAGACCGCCGAGTCCTTCGAGATCGGCAGGAGCCTGGTGGCCGGGAGCGAATGCCTGCCGATGGTGGCGACCATTTGGAGCGTTCGTGAAGAAGCTCGCCGACGTCGGGGCCAGGCCCGGGGAGCACGCCCTGTTCATGCCCACCACGCGGGGGCCCTGCCGGCAGGGGCAGTACGCCCTCAAGCAGCGCATGATCCTGAACGAGCTGGGCTACTCCGACATCCCGATTCTCTCCCCCAGCGCCGCCAACTCCTACCAGGGCCTCTCGCAGAAGCTGCGCAGGAGGCTGTTCAAGTATGTCGTGGCGTCGGACATCCTGCTGAAGCTCAGGTGCCGGAAGGCGCCCTACGCCCGTGACGGCGCCCGCCTGCGCGCCCTCTTCGATGAAGAGATCGCCCGCCTCGCGCGGGTCATCGAAGGCAGGGAAGATTTCGAGAAGGCCTTCCTGCGCTCGCTGGAGAGACTGGGCGCCGTGGAAGTTTCAGGAGCTGCAAAACCCCTGGTGGGCATCGTCGGGGAGATCTATGTGCGAAGCAATCCTTTCGCCAACTCCGCGGTCATCGAGGCGGTGGAGGAATACGGGGGCGAGGCGTGGCTCGCTCCCCTGTCGGAGTGGTTCCTCTACACCGCATATTTACAGAAGCGCAGGAAGGTGCGCGACGGTTTATTGCATCGGGCGGTGGCGGAGCTGAAGAATGGCTACATGCGCAGCGTGGAGAACAGGATGTATCGGCTTGCCGGGCCCTGGATGCGCGACCGGCGGGAGCCGGACATCGAGGACATCGTCGGCTCAGGCCTGAAGCTGCTTCCTTTGGACTTCGAGGGGGAAGCCATCCTTACCGTGGGCAGGGCCGTGGAGTTCATCAAGGCCGGCGCCCAGCTCGTGGTCAACTGCGCCCCCTTCGGGTGCATGCCCGGAACCATCGCCAGCGCCCTGCTGCAGAAGGTGCAGAGCGACACCGGAGTCCCGGTGGTGAGCGTGGTCTACGATGGTGAGGGCGATCCCAACACCATTCTGAAGGTCTACCTGGGCCAGATGCTGCGCGTCTAGCACGCTCAATCCCTCGGGGGGAGCGCGGTGCCCTTGCCGCCCTTGGAGCTCGCCAGAACGCGAACGTACACCGCGGCGATGTCGCCCGCGAGCGCGCCCAGGCGGCGCAGGATGACGCACAGCCGGGCGGTGGCGAACGCCGACGGCGTTTTCTTCTGCCCGAACGAGAACCCATCGAAGCCCTGGAAGCAGGAACGGGGCACGACGCGCCCGTCGGGCCCGACATTGTAGGCGACAAGGCACGCGGCCACCTCGGCGATCGCCCGGCGGTCCTCGGGTCTGGCGCCGCGGCCGCGCCACAAGCCGGGATACCTCGACAGGGTGTCCAGGACCCAGTACGCCCCGTACCAGAACACCGGCCACTTCACCGTCTTGAACTGCCTGCCGTGGCCGAAGAGGTAGGGCTTTTCCGCGCCGCGCACGCGCCACGCGCGCAGCGCGGTCCGTGCGGCATCGAGGATTCGGGGCGGCCGGAGCGTAGCAGGGAGGCGCGCGAAGGCGCGCAACGCCTCCAGGGTGACCTGGGGACAGAAGTCCGACCGCCGGCCCGGTCCCCGGAACTTCGTCACCGGATCGGGCCTGCACGGCCAGCCAAATCCCTGCGAGGTGCCGGCGCAATCGGCTGTCATGCGATCGAGCGCCCGGCGGATTCGCGGATCGTCGGCCCGACCGAAGCGGATGAGGGCTTCCGCGATGATGTGGGCGTCGCAGAGCAGCGCACCCCAATGCGGCCGCTCCTGCCCCCTCCACTTCGACCTGGCCTGGAACCGGCCCTCCTCGTCCTGACGGGCGAGCAGCTGATCCAGGAAACGTTCGATCCGCGGGTGGTCCCCGGCGCCGAGCCCCATGTCGGCGAGCAGGTGCAGGATGTTCGGCGCGTAGTCCGGGCTGTTATGGCCCGAGGCGGTGATCCCCTTCTTCCAGTCGGGGAGCCGTCCGATCAGCTCCCGGGTGCCGGGATTAGCGAGGAGAGCCTCCTTCGCAAGCCTCGCTTCGGCGTCGGCGCCATCCCGGTCCAGCAGCCGCGTGAGTGTGATCCACCGTGCCGACGGCTCGCCGGA
>CAVTQG010000036.1:0-77796 GCA_963736785.1 uncultured Spirochaetota bacterium
CCGGGACGGACGGCTGCGCGGGCGGGCGGCCCGCCGCGCCCACGCCCGCCCGGCGGCCTCACTTCAGCGGGGTGTAGCGCTGGCCCTCGATCAGCAGCCGATACCCGGGGCCGGTGCGCTCGAAGCGGTAGGGCTCCGGGTGGTCCAGGTCGAAGCGGGCGGTGTCGATCGCCTCCGGCGGCCAGCCTGCGCGCCGAGGAGGGCTGTACGCCCAGCGCGGCGGCCCGGGCCTGCTCCCGGGCGGCCGGGTCGTCGCCGGTGGGGTGCGGCTCGACGAGGCTCAAGGACGAGCGACAGCTCCACGTAGCTCAGCCCGGGCCCCAGGAGTACAGGTTCATGGTGTCGAAGCGGTCCGCGCCCTCGCGCCGGTGAACCCGCCGATACCCCAGTCGCCCTCGTCCACCTCGATCCGGTAGTTGAATAACCACCAGCTGCCGTGCCAGGCGACGTATTCGCCGTGGTACAGGCCCTCGGGGTGCCAGTAGTAGGTGCCGGGGACTACGACCGCGGGGAGCTGCGGGAAGGTCGATGGTGAGCGGCGTGTAGGTCCAGTCCAGGGCCAGGTACGAGGTGCCGTCCTCGCCCTGGGGACCGCAGCCGACCAGCAGCAGCAAGGCCAGTGCCAGCGCGGCGAGCGCCGGCACACGCATTTTTCGAAGGTTCATGCCAATGCAACCCCGCGGCCGGCCCAATGTGACACCTTGAGGTTGTTGGTCTGGTCGGGAGGATGCAGACGCGTCTGGTGAGTGAGGGTCCCGGGATCCTATGGGCCAGGCTGCGGGTAGATTTTACGCGGCGGATGTCGCCGCTTGGGCCGTTCCATGAGCTCCAGCGTAATCCCGACCAGGCTCTCGGTTTCCAGGAAGGCAAAGTGCCCGTCGCCGTCCGGGCCATAGCCGCCCCCCTCCATAGTCACCCGGATGCCGGCCTTTCGCACGATGGCCAGCGCTTCCTGCATGTTGTCTACGGCCAGGCCGAAGTGGTGCACCTTTCCGTACCCGTTATGCGAGGCGAACTCGTGGAATACCGTGTCACCCGATAGCGGCTGTATGAGCTCCAGCCGGGTCGCGCCGGCGTTGGTTACTGCGACCTCCATTGCGTATTCGGCATCCTTCCCGTTCCGCCGCATCATCGACAGCAGCGGACGGCCATAACGATAGAAGTGCCAGGGACCCGTGCCGAATAGCCGGTACTGCTCCTCCACTGCCTTGTCCAAATCCTCCACCACCCAGGCGACCTGGGTGACGCCCTTGCCGAGGAAGGGAAGCAATGGGAGGACCGCTCCGCTCTGCATCACTTCTTGCCGATCCGCCTGGTCAGAGAATCCAGGGTGATGGCCAGGACGACAATCATGCCGTTGAAGACCTGCTGCCAGTACACGTCAACGCCGCCCAGGACGATGATGTTGCCGATCACACCCATGATCGCTCCGCCGATAAGCGCGCCGGCGATGCTGCCGATTCCGCCGGTCGTGGCGATGCCCCCGATTACCGGCGCAGCGATGGATGGCAGCAGCCAGGTCTGCCCGATGGCCGTCTGGGCGGACAGCAGCCGGAAAGCCATGAGGATGCCCGCCAATCCGGCAAAGGTGCCTGTGATCGCGTAGGCGATT
Organism: uncultured Spirochaetota bacterium; assembly: GCA_963736785.1. Lineage (GTDB taxonomy): Bacteria > Spirochaetota > Spirochaetia > SZUA-6 > DRHE01 > MIBK01. Next base: position 1,613 of record CAVTQG010000036.1, read on the forward strand.
ATGCGAACCTTCTTCTCCTTGATCCCGACGATCCGCGCCGCCTCCCGGTTGTTGCCAATCGCGTAGAGCTGGCGTCCGAACACCGTCTTGGTCGTCAGAAACAGGGCGATCAGGAATACCCCGAGCAGGAAGAGGACCGGGATCGGTATCTCGAAAACGGTGCCGGAGCCCCAGAAGGAGACGTATTCCGGAATACCCGTGATTGTCCTTCCCCTGGTGATGACCAGGTTGAGCCCGGTGAAGGCGGTTTGCGTACCGATCGTCAGCACCAGCGGATTCAGGTTGAAGGTGGTGATCAGGAAACCGTTCACCAGCCCGAGCACCGCCCCCGCCAGTACGCCCACTACCATGGCCAGGACCGGGTTCAGGCCGAAGTCGACCAGCAACACCGCGCATACCACGGCACACAGACCGGCGATGGCTCCGATGGATGCGTCTATGTCTCCCAGCAGCAGCAGCAGGCCCTGAGCGATCGCCACTATCCCGATGAAGGCCAGGTCCCGGGCCATGATCGTCAGGTTGTAACCGGTCAGGAAGTTGGAGGAGATGAAACTGGAGGCGATGAAGATCAGCAGGAAGGCCCCTATGACCCCGGTCAGCTGGCCCATCCTTCTGTTCCTGAAAAGCCCGGCAATTCCGATTGTCTTCATCTTAGCCAACCTCGCCTCCTCCGATTTCTTGGACGAGTCTGCGACTCCGATCACCGAGGTGAGTACGTCTGCCAGGTTCAGCTGATTCTCCTGGAACTCGCCGAGCATGCGCCCGTTGTAGATCGTGATCACCCGGTTCGCGCACTTGATCAATTCCTCCAGCTCGGAGGAGATCAGGATGATTCCCGCCCGCTCTTCTTCCGCGATGCGCTTCATCAGGCCGTAAATCTCTTCCTTCGTCTTGACGTCGACGCCGCGGGTGGGTTCGTCGAAGATCAGGATTCGCGGGGAAGCTTCCATCGAGCGGCCGATCAGCACTTTCTGCTGGTTGCCGCCGCTCAGGTACATGATCTCCATATCCGCGGTCGCCGCCTTGATGTTGTAGGCCTCCATCACCTTCCGGGTAACGGCGTTTTCCATTCGCCTGTTCAGCACTCCGCCCACGGAGACCTTCTTCTTCAGCAGCACCCCGACATTTTCCCTGATGCTGAGATGGGGCAGGATCCCGTGCGTCTTTCTCTCCTCCGAGAGGTAGATCATCCCCCGCTGGATTGAGTAAGCCGGGTCCCGGAACTTCCAATCCCGTCCCTGGCAGCGGACTTGGCCATGCTTCTCCACCAGGTAGCCGAAGATGGTCTGCATGATTTCCGTACCTGCCCGCGCCGACCAGGCCCGCGAATCCCGAGGATCTCGCCCTCCCGCAGCTCGAACGAGACTCCCTCGAAGCCGGGTCCGGCGAGGTCGCTCACTTCGAGCAGCTTCGCCCCGAAAGGTTTTGCCGGGCGATACAGCTTGTTCAGCTCGATTTCCTCCCGGTCATCTGCTTGATGACCCAATCCACCGACACGTCCTGCACCCTGGCATGCCCCGCGAGCAGGCCGTTGCGCAGTACGGTCACGGTGTCCTTCATCTGAAGACCTCATCCAGCTTGTGGGTGATGAAGATGATGCCTTTGCCTTCGCTCCGCAGGATGTCGATTACCGAGAACAGCCTTTCGATTTCAGGCTTGGTCAGCGAGGCTGTAGGCTCGTCCAGGATGAGCACCCGGAACCTGTCGTTGGACAGCGCCCGGGCGACCTGCAGCAACTGCTGATCTGCTACAGGGATGTCCTTGACCAGGTCACCTGGGCGGACCTTCATTTGCAGCTTTTCCAGATAGGTTTGCGCCAATTTCTCGCATTTCTTCCTCTCGAAAATCACAGGATTGAGGCCTGCCTTGTCGAAAGGAACGAACAGATTCTCCGCGACGGTCAGGTACCCGAAGAGGTTCAATTCCTGCGGTACATACGAGACCGCCTTGAAGGAGTGGCTCTCGCGCAGGTCCACTTCCTTGCCGTCGATGAACAGGGACCCTTCATCCGCCCGGTACAGACCGGTGAGCACCTTGACCAGCGTGCTCTTGCCGGCCCCGTTTTCGCCGACCACGCAGTGGACTTCGCCGCTGTTGACCGTCAAGTCCACCTTGTCCAGCGCGACTACACCGGGGAATCTCTTCGTGATCCCCTTAGCCTGCAATAGAACCATCGGACTCCCTTCACTCTCGGCCGAAACGGAGAGAGGCGCGTCAGCGGATGCGCCTCTCTCTGGATTTGATCCTAGAACCCTTCGATGTTGCCGTCCTTCACCATGTCGGGAGTGAGATACCCGATGCCGGTGTTGTACCAGATCGGGGACTCGATCCCCAGGTTCTGCATCATCAAGGCCACGGTGATCGTCCGGCCGATGGTGTGCGGGCGGGTCGCGATGGAGAGGTCAAGGAGGCCAGCCCTCATCAGCTCCTGCAGCTGCGGCACGTCATCGATGCCCACGTATTTCACCTTGCCGATCTTTTTCGCTTCCTTGATCGCCAGGCCGACTCCGACCGGTCCCGCGGCGTCAACAACCGCGAACCCGTCAAGATTCGGGTTGGCGGAGAGGATGCGGGCGGCCTCGGTCTGGGCCTTCTCGACGTCATCGTAATCGAAACCGGTCGCCACGATCTTCACGTTCGGGTAATCCTTGAACAGGTCATTCAGCGCCTTGAAGCGGTCCGCGTGCGCGGAGTTGGTCGGGACACCGTGCATGATGGCGATGTTGCCCTTGTTGCCGAGCCTCTTAAGCAGTTCCTTGCCCTCGATGATCCCCTGGTCGTAGAAGTTATTGGAGATGTAAGGGATCTGCGACCCTTCCGGGGAGGTGGACACGTAGAGGACGATCGGGATGCCACGCTTCTGCGCTTCCCTGAGGATCGGGAGACTCGCATTCACGTCGTTGCAGTCGATGGCAATCCCGTCAGGTTTCGTGGCAATGGCCCTCTCCAGAAGCCTGTTCTGCTCGACCAGGTCGGCCTGCGCGGGCGCCTGATAGTCGATCGTGATTTTCGTACCCATCGCCTTGCCCAGCTTATCGGCCGCATCGATGGATGCGTCGCGTACGATGTCGAACCAGGCTTGCACGAGGATGGGGATCATCACGAACCGATACTCTTTCTTGATCTGGACCGGCCCCTTCTTGGCCTGCGTCCAGCCGCTGCCCACGATGGCGACCATCATGGTGAGGGCTAACAACACTACTACAATCTTCTTCACCAAATCCTCCTAAAGCTTCGCTTTTGAACCGGAAACTCTTTCAGGTGTCTTCCGATTCGGTTGCCATGGGCCCGTCTTCACCGCCTGATTGCGGCTGAGCCCATCCCAAAGTACAGGTGCGAAATCGCGCGCTAGACTCTCTGCTGTCCTTCAGTTCCTCCTTTCCTGGTATTCAGAGGATAGCTTTGAAAAAAGCCGAAATGACAGAATACATGGATGCCGAACCTGGGTCGAGATGGCCGCGGCTTCTATCCCCAAGCGGCTGGAACGGCCCCGCTGCGAGAGCATGTCCTTCGTCGAGTTCATGCCGGCCTCTGCCGCCTTGATCGTGAGGCCGCAGGCTTCTGCCATCGTCTTCCCTCCGGCGAACGCGTCTTGCAGGGCATCGATCGCCGGCCGGATGGTGTCATACATGGTCTTCTCGCCAAGCTTTGCGCCGCCCCGGTGGGCGATCCCCTCAACGAAGGCGGACCACATCTTGATGAGGTCTTCATATGATATCCCGCTCTTCCCGGCGACGGCCTTGCCGGCTTCCGTGAAAGCCGTCCCGTAAAGCGGTCCCATCGCGGCCCCACCCGAGAAGGTGATCGCCCGCCCGACGGCCTTGAGCAGGGCACCGACGTCATCCTCAGGCCCGCTCCCCTTGACGGCGACGTCCTTCGCCATCTTGAAGGCCTCGCAGACGCTGTCGCCGTGATCGGAGTCCCCGATGGGACTGTCGAGATCATTGAAGTATTGCCGATGCCTCTCCAACTCCTCCGCGACGGCGATAATCGCGTCTCGGACCCGAGCGAAACCGATTTCCTTCTCCACGGCTCTATCCCGAGGTTACGCGGTCGTGAAATGCACGGCGCCGACCGGGTAGTCGATGCATTTCTTGATGTTGTCGTCAAGGCGGGTCAGGGTGATGGAAAAACCGCCCATTTCCATCGAGGTGAAGTACTCACCCACCCACGCCTTGTAGACTCTGATCCCCCGGTCGCGCAGGATGCTGTCGATCCGGTTGTAGATGATGTACATCTCCAGCAACGAGGTGGAGCCGAGGCCGTTGAGTATGACGGAAACCTCGTCATTCCTGGCGAACGGCAGGTCGGCCAGGATCTTTTCCATGATAATGTCAGTGATTTCATTCGCCGATGTCATTTTCACGCGTTCGATGCCAGGCTCCCCGTGGTGCCCGACGCCGATCTCCATCTCGTCGGCGCCGATCTCGAAGCTCGGCTTCCCGGAAGAGGGCATAATGCAGGGCGAATGCGCAACTCCCAGGCTGCGGGTGTTGAAAACAACCTTGTCGCCGGCTTTCTTCATAGTCTTCAGGTCGGCGCCTGCATCAGCCATCGCGCCCATGACTTTCCAGAGGATGATTTCGCCGGCCACCCCTCGTCGGTTCTCCATCTTGGTCACCGGGGAGGAGGCCACGTCGTCGTTGACGATTACCGTCTCGACCTCGACGCCCTCCTCGCGGAGCATGTCGACGGCCATGCCGAAGTTCATGATGTCACCAGAGTAGTTGCCGATGCAGACCAGCACGCCCTTGCCCCCGTCGGCCGCCTTGATGGTGTCATGACAGATCTGGACACCCGGAGCGGCGAAGATGTTGCCTACCGCCACCGCGTCCATGAGGCCTTTGCCGATGTACCCGATCAGCGCCGGCTTGTGCCCGGAACCGCCCCCGGTGACCAATCCCACCTTTCCCTTGATGGGAGCCTCCTGGCGGGCAATGACCCTTTCCGCCTTCCGGATGACCTTGTCGCGGTTGGCAGCGGCAAAGCCGGTGAGCATTTCGTCGATCATGTTGCCGTAGGCGTTGATGAATTTCTTCATAGCTTGCGCTCCTACTCGCCGATCTCGGCGGCGATGCGCCTGAGGTTGCGGACACCCTCCACCGCGAGCTTCTCACCGGTCTCGGCGAAATGTCTCCAGATCGCGCAGGTGGCGATCAGCTCCTCGAAGCTCGGGTCGAAGGACTCGATGACCAGCGGGCCGCGGAAACCGATTCCCTTCAGGGCGAGAAAGAACTGCTTCCAAGGCACGTGCCCGGTTCCCGGGATCCCCCGGTTGTTCTCGCAAGTGTGGACGTAGCCGAGGTAGTCCTTGCCGCAGGTCTTCACCGCCTGCACGAAATCCGTCTCCTCGATGTTCATGTGGAAGGTGTCGAGGTGCACCTTCAGGTTCCCGGTGCCGACATCCTTGCAGTATTTCACCGCGTCTTCCGCGATGTTGAGGAAGTGGCTCTCGAAGCGGTTCACGGGCTCGACGCAGATGTTGACCTCCCCCGTGTCCCGGGCGAACTGGGCCACCTCCCGCATCGCCTTGACCGACCATTCCCACTCCTGTTCGGTGCGCGGCTTCTTCGTGATGTAGCCCCACGCGGCGTAGTTCACGCCGCCCAGGATTTTGGAGTTCAGCTCGTTGTCGATCTGGACCTGCTTTTTCAGCAGCTCCACCCCGGCCTTCCTGATCTTCGGGTCGGGGGAGATGATGTTGCCCTTCGGCTCGAGAGTGGTCGTCGTGACCACCTCGATGTCGACCTTCTTCAGCTCTTCCTTCACCGCTTTCAGGGGAAACCTTTCAGGATACGCGATGGCCAGATCCAGCACTTCAAAGCCCAGCTCTTTGGCCTTGCGGATGATCCAGAGGTCCTTTTCCCCGAAGACCTCGGCCCAAATGAACGAATCGACACCGAACTTGAACATCCCCGCTCCCCCTTGTTTCTGGATTCAGATTCGATGGATTTATTCCGCGAACTAGGACGCGCTCGTCGTCATCATTCTGCCTTTGCCGGCGCTTTCAGGTGATATTAGCTTATCGTGACGGAGGTGTCAAACGATCCGCGACCCGACGGCCGCGGATCACTCGGTAGCGGTGAACCTCTTCCCGTACTTCTTGCAGAGGATCCTGGCCAGTGCCCGGCCGTTCATGCCCGCGGGGGGCAGGCCACCGCCCACGGCCACCCACTGGCCGTGCATGTAGAAGTTGCGCCAGGCCCGGCAGGGTGAAGCCCAGAGTTTTCATCATGGTCTTGCGGGTGGGCAGGAACCCTTCGTAGCTGCCCTGCCAGTTGCCGGTGTAGCGGTGCCAGGTGGCCGGGGTGGCCACGTCCACCACCTCGACGAAGGGCTGGATTCCGCCCAGCTCCGCCTCCAGGGCCTCCACCACCAGCTCCCCGACTTTTCGTTTTTCCTCCCGGTATCGCGCGGGGTCCGTGTCGCGCAGCCCGCTCCAGAAGGCCAGGTTGCGCGACTCGATCATCACGATCGCCGAGGTCTTGCCTTCCGGCGCCATGGTCGGGTCGAAAGTTGAACAGGCGCACGCCCAGCCGGTTCAAGGTCAGGGCCCCGTCCTCCAGCACGATCGGTTTTTTCAGGGGGAACACCGAGGCCGCCGGCTTGTCGTGCAGGTCCTCGGCCGATGCCCAGGCCCACATAGATCAGGGAAGGGAATACGGGGTAGGTTTCGTAGGCCGTGCGCAGCGCGGGGCTCAGGTAGCGGCCTTCGAGCATGTCGTACAGGGTGGCGTGCCCGTCGGCGCAGGAGATGACCTCCTCGGCCCGGTGCTCCTGCCCCGCCGCAGAGGACGCCCACGGCCCGGTCCTCCTCCACCAGGATCCTCTCCACGCGCGCGTTGTAGCGGATGCGCCCGCCCAGCTCCCGGTAGCGCCGCTCGATGGCCCGGGCGAACTCCAGCGAGCCGCCGATGGGGTAGCCGTTGGACTTCTTGTGCATGAAGGCCAGCATCATGATCAAGCCCGCCACCGGGAAATCGGGCATGCTGCCCTCGCCGCCGAACAGCGTACCCAGGGCCTCCGCCAGGGCGCGGCTCTTCAGCCGGGAGCAGAAGGTCTGCACGTTCATGGTCCCCCAGGTTTTCATGGCCGGCCCCAGCGGCGAGCCAGGGCAGGATGTAGCCCAGGCTGCTCGAGCAGGCCCATCTTCTCGGTGGTGACCGGCATGTCGATCGTGGAGAACCTGCGGATCGCGCCGCAGAGCTGCCCGATGAGCTTTCCGTCCTCGCGGGGCGAGGCGCAGCATCTCTTCGCGCAGCCGGGCGCGGGTCGGTGTAGACGTGAAGGTCTCGCCGCTTGAGGTGCGCACGCGCATGTACTCGTCCCACTCCACGAAGCGCCGGCCCTGCACGGCGTGCAGCTCCCGCCACATCTGGTGCATGTTCGAGGCAGGGGCCGGAGCCCATCAGCCAGTGGATGCAGCCGTCGAAGGTGTAGCCCCCGCGCTTCCACGCGGTGCACACGCCGCCGGGCAGGTTGTGCATCTCGAAGATCTCGGTGTCGAAGCCGTTCATCTGCAGGTAGCAGCCGACGGAGAGCCCGGACACGCCGGCGCCGATGATGAGGACTGACCTTCCGGCTACTGCCGGCTCCAGCGCGCTATTGCGCCCTTTTTTCTGGCATGCAAGAATGCAACAACCCCGGGAGCGAAATTGTCCCCCGGGACTTCTCTGCTCGCTTACTGCTTGTAGCGGGCGTAGGAGTCGAAACCTACCACGGTCAGGATGATGACTCCCTTGATCAGGTACTGCACGTAGACCTGGATGCCCAGCAGATTGAACATGTTGCTGACCACGTTGAGCAGCAGCACGCCGATCATCGTGCCGACGATGCTGCCCTCCCCGCCGGAGACGCTCGTGCCGCCGATGACGCAGGAGGCGATGGCGTCCAGCTCGTAGCCCTGCCCGGCCAGGGGGGTGGCGGCGTTGAGGCGCGAGGCGTAGATGATTCCTGCCATCGCTGCCATGAGCCCGCCGATCACGAAGGTCATGATATGGTAAAAGTCGACTGCCACTCCGGAAAGGCGGGAGGTCTCCTTGTTGCCGCCCACCGCGCAGGCTGTACCTGCCCAGGGTGGTCTTGCTGAGGATGAACTGCCACAGCAGCGACCATGCTGAGGAAGATCAGGATGGGGAAGGGGATCGGACCCAGGTAGCCGACGCCGATGAACTTGAACTCTTCCGAGCTGCCCATGACCGGATAGCCGCCCGTGTACAGGTAGGTGAGGCCGCGCAGGATGGTCATGGTGCCCAGGGTGGTGATGATGGCCACGATGTGCAGCTTGGCGGTCAGCACGCCGTTCACCAGCCCGAAGAAGGCCCCTGCCAGCGAGAACCAGGCCGACCACCACGTACCAGGGCAGGACCTGCTGGAGCTTGAGGCTCATGGCCGCGGTGAGCGCCAGCAGGGAGCCCACCGAGATGTCGAAGCCGCCGCCGATGATCACGAAGGTCGTGCCGATGGCCATCACCCCGACGATCGAGCTCTGCCGCAGGATGTTCAGGAGGTTGGTGGAGGACAGGAAGTTGGGGGTCACGATGGAAATGATGACGCTGATGAACACGAAGCCGATCATCAGCCCGTACTTCTTCAGGTTGAAGCCCCCTCGTTTTCGCCCAGATCGCCTTCCGGCACCGCTGCTCATGATGCTTCTCCTTGCAGGATCGCGTCGCAGCACCTGTTCCTGGCTGGCTCCCCGGCCGTATTCCGGCCACGATCCTGCCGCCGCTCATGACCAGGATCCGGTCCGCAGACTCTTGAGGATCTCCGGGACCTCCGAGGAGATGAACAGGATGCAGGTACCCTGGTCGGCCAGCTCCCGCATGATGCGGTGGATCTCGGCCTTGGAGCCCACGTCGATCCCGCGGGTCGGCTCGTCCATGATCAGGATGCGGGGTCGCGCGGCCAGCCACTTGCCGACCACCACCTTCTGCTGGTTGCCGCCGCTCAGGTTTCGGGTCGCGCTGGTTGAAGCCGGTGATCTTGATCGTCCAGCTGCTCCACGATCCGCCGGCCGGCCTCCAGCTCCCGGGCGCGGAGCAGCACCGGACCCCCCGTGTACCGTTCAAGGCCGTGAGGCTCAGGTTCTTGTACACCTCGTGCTCCAGGATCAGGCCGCAGGCGCTTGCGGTCCTCGGGGAGCATGCCGATCCCGTGCCGCACCGCGTCGCGGGGAGAGCGCAGGACGAGCAGGCTTGCCGGCCACGAACAACCTGCCGGCGTCCGGCCTGGTCCGCCCCGAACAGCAGGCGGGCCAGCTCGGTCTTGCCGGAGCCGAGTGCCCCCGTAATGCCCAGAATCTCGCCCTGGTAGGCCGCGAAGCTGACGCCGGCTACGGCCCCGTGCCGGCCGAGCCCTTCCGCCCGGATCGCCTCCGGGCCGCGGGGTCGACCGGCGGTCGGCAACGGCAGCGGCGTCTGCTTCCTGCCGATCATCAGCCGCACGACCTGTTCCTGGCTCACCGAGGCGGTCGGCACCGTGGCCACCCGGCGCCCGTCGCGCAACACGGTCAGCCGGTCGGTGATCTCGAACACCTCGTCCAGGTAGTGGGTGATGTACAGCACGGTGACCCCGCCGGACTTGCAGCTCGCGGATGATCCGGAAGAGGTGCTCGATCTCCGCTCCGGACAGGGCGTCGGTGGGCTCGTCCATGATCAGGAAGCGGGCCTGGCGCACCATGGCCTTCAGGATCTCGGTCATCTTCTGCTCGGCGATGGTCAGGTCCCGGGCCTGCTGGTCGGCCGGCAGGCGGAAGCCGAACGCTGCGCAGGCCTGCTGCGAAATCCCGACGGATGCCGCGCTCATCGAGGATGCCGCAGGACCCGCGCTGCTCGATGCCCAGGAAGATGTTCTGGATTACGGTCAGCGTCGCGACCAGGCTGGTTTCCTGGTGGATCACGGCGATGCCGGCGTTCAAGGCCGCTGGCCGGGGAGCTGAAGCATCACGCGCCGGCCTTCGAAGTACAGGCCGCCCTGGTCGCAGGGAGTACACGCCGGCGATGATCTTCACCAGGGTCGACTTGCCCGCGCCGTTTTCCCCGAGCAGGGCGTGCACCTCGCCGCGCTCCAGCTCCAGGTCGCACGCCGGCCAGGGCCTGCACTCCCGGGAAGGCCTTGGTGATGCCTTCCAGCTTGAGGAGGGTTTCCACGTCAGGCCAGCCTCTTCCGCCGGCCGAGAGCCCGCAGATTTTCTTCCGGGATATCGAGCAGGTTCCAGGAAGCGACCACGCCGGCGGCGCGGGAGTCGGCCTGGGCCAGGTAACGGTCGAGCGTCTCGGGGGTGATGTCGATGCCGAACTCGGGCAGTCGCACGGCCTCGATGCCGGCGAGGATCGCGCGTCCCGCCGAGAGCCGGGTCCGCGGCGATCGTCTCCAGCTCGATGCCAGTGTTTCTTCGCTCAGGCCCTCGCGGAGAAGGCGCTCGTCCTCCTCCGGCCACTGCCAGCCCAGGAGGTCCTGCACGAGCTGACTGCACCCCGCCCTGGCGCCAGGCGCGGGCAGAGAGCTGCCGGAAGCCTCCTGCAGGCAGGCCAGCTCCAGGGGCAGCCCGGCCGGCCCTACGGCGTGGCAGTAGCTCATGGGCTTGATCCAATCGGCAGCCCGGCCAGCTCCATAGTCCTGCGCTACCAGGGGCGACAAGGGAATAGCTGTACAGGTCCAGACCGACCTTCAGACCAGCGGGCGCGCGGCCTCCGGCAAAGCGCTCGGACCATCCGGGCAATCGAGTGCTTCTTGAAGTCGAACAGCTTCGCCAGGCCCGCTGCCTTCCACAGCCGCTCGAAGGTGTCGCCACCGGGCGGCCTCGCCCCGAGCGGATACCCGGCCAGCCGCGACAGGAAGGCGGCGGCGGCTTCCCGCTTTTCCGACGCGGGGCGCCGCACCGGGCGGAGTACTCCCGCTCGCAGGCATCGCAGAAACAACCGAACAGCGTTTCGAAGCCGTTTACCGCCGAGGGGAAACGGATGCGGTCCAGCAGCACACCGGCGAAGTCGAGGCGGTCCAGCAGCGTCGGTACGTCCGGTATACCCGTGGAGGGGCTCTTCGCGGTTCGGGCAGAGGAACAGGAAGTCCTCGCCGCCGGTACCGAGGCCCTTCCAGGCGCCGATGCGTGCCGTATCCCGGGCTGCCGTCGTAGTGCAGATGCAGGTCGTCTCGAGCGAAGCTCGTTCCCTGCACGTCGGCCAGCACCGGGAACCAGAGGTAAGGGGCCATGCCGCACTCCCGGCAGGCCTCCACCAGGCTCTGATACAGGGCAGGTCATGATCGGTCCAGATCATTAGGCCGTCGATGCCGGCGATCTCCCGGGCCCGCTGGATGACCCGGCCGATCTCCTGCGGCAGCACCTGAGCCTGACCCGCTTACCCGACGTGAAGCTGCTGAACAACGGCAAATCCGTCATGAAGTCGCAGTCCCCGGCCGCTAGGGGCAGAGGACTGCAGCGAAAGTCTACATCTCCGGCACTATCGAGTCAACATTGTCCTTGGACACCGGGTACGGCTTGATCTCGATCGAGCGCGGGATCTTCTCGCCCTTCAGGTATTTGGCGGCCGCCTCGACGGCCTTGAAGCCCGTGTCGGCGATGCCGTAGTTGGTGGTCATGTCCATCGTGCCCTCCTTGATGAGGGGTGGGACCTCTTTGGAGAACTCAAGCCCGATGTTGTAGACCTTGCCGGGATATCCCTTTTCCTTCAGGGCGGTGGCCGCCGCCACGGATCCGTTGTACCAGTGAGAAGCCACCAGGTCCACCTTCTGGCCGGTCTGCAGGAAAGCCTCCATGGCGGCCAGCGCGCCGTCCTTGGTCCAGCCGGTGATGGCCTGGGAGTAGACGATCTTCCAGTTGGCGTGCTTGTCCATCACTTCCTTGAAGCCCTGGGTGCGCATGCGCTGCGGCGGAGTGCCGGGCGTGCCTTCGATCAGCACGATGTTCGCCGGCTTGCCGTCGAGCAGCTTCTCGGCCATCTCGCCCAGCAGGCGCCCCACGGTGATTTCGTTGGTTCCGACGAAGGAGATCACCCCGTCAAGGTCGCCGTCCGGGTTCGGCCCGACCACGTTGGTGAAGGTGATCAGCGGGATCTTGGCGTCGTTGCAGGCCTTCACGGCCGGGATCAGGGCCTGGTTGTCCGCCGAGCACAGCAGGATCAGGTCCACCTTCTTGGCCACGAAGTTCTCCACCTGCGAGAGCTGCTTGCCTGCGTCCCACTCCGCATCGGCGTAGGTGAGCTTCAGCCCGTACTGCGGCGGCGGCCTTGTCCATGCCGACCTTCTCGGCGCTGAAGAACTCCACCGTGCCAGGGAAGCAGACGGCCACCTCGCGGACCTTGGCTTCCGGCTTGGCCCCGGCGAATCCCAGGGTAGGATCCAACGACAGAAGCGCCACCAGAATCGCGAGAGTTCTCTTCATGCTTTCTCCTTTCTCCAAAATGACTTAGGACTTGAGAGTCTATACTATAGGGCCAATTGCGGGGAATTTACCAGAGTCGGAGGCTCCTATGGTATATTCCCCCCATGGACGGAAAGAGAAAACCGCTGCCGCAGGCTTCGGCCGCCCGGCTGGAGGCGGACCTGCGCGTGTTGGTCGAGGACATCGGGGTGCGGCTGGCCGGAAGCCCGGGAGAGCAGGCCGCGGCGCGCTTCGTGTCGGAGAAATTGGCGGAAACCGGGGCCCGGGTCCGGGAGGAGCGCTTCCCCGTGCGGGAGCGGCGCGTGGAGTCCGAGGAGCTGGAGATCCAGCTGCCCGGGGGTTGGCGCCCCTTCCCCTGCTCGCTGTTCAGCAACACGCCCGGCACCGACGGGCAGCGGCGCGAGGCTCCCCTGGTGTTCTTCGAGGCCCCGGCGGAATACCGCCGCCCCACGCTGGCACATTTGCGGAACAAGGCGGTGGTGCACCTGGGCAGCCACATCGAATCCCGGGAGCAGTACCGCCGGCTGATGGAGGCGGCTCCTGCCTTCCTCCTGTTCGTGGACGTGCGCTACCCCGGCACGGTCCCGCTGGCCGACGGGATGTTCCCGGCCTACACCGACGCACTGGGGGCGGTGCCCACGTTGAACGTGGCCTACATGGACGCCTGGCAATGGAAGAAAGAGGGGGCCCTCGCCGCCCGCCTGCGGGTGCGCGGGGGCATGCGGGAGGCCGAGTCGCAGAACCTGGTCGCGGAGTTTCCGGGAAGCGACCCGGACATCCTGCTGGTGGGAGGGCATCACGACACCCAGGCGGCCAGCGTCGGGGCGGACGACAATGGCACAGGGACCGTGGCCGTGCTCGAGCTGGCCCGCCTGCTGGGCGGCCTGGCGCCGCTGCGGCGCACCGTGCGCCTGGTGAGCTTCGGGGCCGAGGAGCAGCTGTCCGTGGGCAGCGCGCAGTACGTGCGCCGGCACCGCGCCGAGCTGGCCGAGCGGGGCAGGTTCCTGCTGAACTTCGATTCCTTCGGTTCCCACCTGGGCTGGCTGGAGCTGATCGCCGGCGGCTTTCAAGAAATGCCCGACTACCTGGCAGGCGTTTTCCAGCGCCACGACCTGTACCTGTCCGTCACCACGCAGGTCGTGCCCTACGCCGACCACTTCCCCTTCGTGGCTGCCGGCATGCCGGCGGCCAGCCTGCTGCGCAGCAACTGCACTGCGGGGCGATTCTTCCACCACCGCCCGGACGACGACCTGAGCCGGGTTTCCTCCGGCCTGATGGCCCGCGTGCTGGACGCCTCCCTGGAGGCGCTGGTGGAGCTGGCCCAGGCCGAGTCCTTGCCCTTTCCCGCGGGGATCCCCCCGGAGCAGGTCCAGGCGGTTGAGCATTGCTGGAATGACCTGTTCGGCGGCTGGCAGCCGCCGAAGCGCGGCTAGCGCCGGGGCCGATTTTCCTCCCTCGACCCTGTTTTTTTCGAGGCGCGCGATATACTCAAATGGTTGCCTCGAGACAGGCGCCGAGGAGGGAACATGAGAAAAATAATCATTATCCTGGTGTGCTTCCTGCTCATCGCTGCCGGCTTGCCCCTGTTCGCGCGCGGGCCAGCGGGAGCGACCACGGCCGATTCCGGAAGGACAACCCGCAGCGTTGGCATGGTTCCGCCACCCATCCGGCCTTTCACGGCTATCGCGGTTGGGGCAAGGCGCCGAGCCACGCGCCGGACGGCGTACCGGCGGATGATCCCTCCGAATCCCCCGGATGACCCTCAGGAAGATCCCGGGGACAAGCCTGCGGAAGAACCGGGGGAGAAGCCAGTGGATAAGGACGGGGACCGTACCATCGGGCGGGATGTGGATCCTGAACCTGTTCAACGGTTCCTTCGCCGGCTAGCCGTCGCTCGAGCCCGGTGCGGGCCCCGTTCACCGAAAGGGTCGTGAGGCTGGTGCGCCGCATTCCGCGGGGCAAGGTCGCCACCTACGGGCAGATCGCGGTGCTGGCCGGCAATGCTTACGCCTCCCGCCAGGTGGCCCGGCTCCTGCACTCGCTGTCCGACAAGGAGAAGCTGCCCTGGCAGCGGGTGATCAACTCGCGCGGTGCGATCTCGCTGCGGGCCGAGGCCGGCGAGCGGCAGCGCAGCCTGCTGGAGCGCGAGGGCGTGCAGTTCGGCCTGCACGGCAGGGTGGACCTGTCGCGCTATCTGTGGCTGGGTTCGAAGAGGTAGCTCAGGCCGGCCTTGCCGCCCTCTACAGGGCGGGGGCAGGGAAACGGAACAGATCGAAGGCGTTGGCCACCAGCAGGAAGATCACCGGCAGCACCAGGAAAAGGAACAGCTGCAGCCAGATGCTGGCCCGCCGCGCGTAGCTCAGCAGGTTTCCGAAGAACAGCACGAAACAGGCGGCCAGAAAGCTCAGACCCTTGCTGTCCAGGAAGAATACCTTGACGGCGAGCTCCGAGAACCACTTCATGAAGCCGAAGGGCACCACGGTGGCCAGCAGGAAGAAGCCGACCACGAAGCTGACCAGCATGGGCGACACCAGCTCCCCCCCGCCGAACACGATGCGCAGCGCGATCAGCGCGAAGGCCACCAGGGTGATCGTGCTCGGCAGTCCGACCGCTCCCAGCCGGCTCCGCATGAACTGCACTCCGGGCCCGTAGTCGAACACGTAGAACCCCAGCGGGACCAGGAGGGCCAGCCCCAGCCAGCCCAGCACGTCGAACAGCCCTTCGTAGCGCTCCACTCTCACCCCCGTCCTGAGCTGCAGTGTAGTACGACTGCCCGACGCGCCGCAACGCTGGAGCTCGCCGTCGGGGCTGGCGGGTGAAAGCCCACAGTTCCAGGCGAATGCCCACGGGACAGTGGTCCGAACCCTCCACGGAGGGCAGGATGAAGGATTCCTTCAGCGCCGGGGCGAGGCGGCGGGACAGGCAGAAGTAGTCGATGCGCCACCCGACGTTGCGCTCCCGGGCACGGGTGGGCATGCTCCACCAGGTGTAATGCCCGCCCTCGGAATGCAGCTCCCGGAAGCTGTCCAGAAAGCCGGCCTGCAGGATGCGCCCGAAGCCCTCACGCTCCTGGTCCGTGAAGCCGGCGTTCTCGTGGTTGGACTCGGGGTGGGCCAGGTCGATCTCCTGGTGGGCCACATTCAGGTCGCCGCAGAACACCACGGGCTTGAGGCGGTCCAGGCGCTTCAGGTACAGGCGCAGGTCGCGATCCCAGCGCATCCGGTACTCCAGCCGCGGCAGGCCGCGCTGGGAGTTCGGGACGTAGAGGTTCACCAGGTAGAAGCGCTCGAACTCCAGGGTGAGCAGGCGGCCCTCGCGGTCATGCTCCCGCCGGCCCATGCCGCAGCGGACCTCAAGCGGCCGGGGCGCGCAGAACACCGCCGTCCCGGAGTAGCCCGGTCTTTCCGCAGGGTTGAAGTACTGGTGCGGGAGCTCGGGGAAAAGAGCCTTGGCCGGATCCTCCAGGACCTGGTTCGCCGTTGCCCGGGTCTCCTGCAGGCAGAGGATGTCCGCGTCCTGCCGGCGCAGGAAGTCGAATGCCTTCTTGCGCAGCACGGCCCGCAGGCCGTTGACGTTCCAGGAAAGCAGCCAAAGCGAGTCGCCCACGGAGGGCACATCATAGCCCAATCGGGGCCCATCCGCTACACCGCGCGGGCGGGTCTTCCGCGCGTTGACACGCCGGCGAGCCTGACGCTACCCTCAAGCGATCATGAGCTCCCCGATCGTCTATTTCGCCGAGCTTCCACCCGCCAGCACGCTGGAACAGCGGCTGGCCGCTACGGAGCGCATCCTGGAGGCCTGCGGCCTGCCCGGGGTGATCGCCCCTCGGGACCGCACGGCCGTGAAGATTCACGTGGGGGAAAAGCACAACACCACCCATGTGGCGCCGCAGATCGTGCGGGCGGTGGTGGAGGGCGTGAAGCGGGCCGGGGGCAGCCCTTTCCTTACCGAGACCTCTACCTTGTACAAGGGCGAGCGCTCCAATGCCATCGACCACCTGCGCCACGCTTTTGCCCACGGCTTCACTATCGAGGCGACTGGCGCGCCGTTCATCATGGCCGACGGCCTCACGGGCAACTCCGAGGTGGAGGTGCCGATCAAGGGCCTGCTGTTCGACAAGGTGGCCATCGCCCGCGAGGTTGCTGCTCGCCGACTCGCTGGTGGCCGTCACCCATGCCACCGGTCACCTGGGCAACGGCCTGGGCGCCGCGATCAAGAACCTGGGCATGGGCCTGGCCAGCCGCATGGGCAAGCTGCGCCAGCACGCTTCGCTGAAGCCCACGGTGGACCCCCAGGCCTGCACCTTCTGCGCCAAGTGCCTGAAGTGGTGCCCGGCGGAGGCCATCGTGGAGCGCGGCGGCAAGGCCTTCATCGTGAGCGAGGTCTGCATCGGCTGCGGGGAGTGCCTGGCCGTGTGCCGTTTCGACGCGGTGCGCCACGACTGGAGCTCCGACCTGGGACAGCTGCAGCGCCGCGAGGCCGAGCACGCCTTGGGGGTGATCCAGGACAAGCGCGACAAGCTGCTGGTCCTGAGCTACCTGACGGACATGACCAAGGACTGCGATTGCATGGCCCGGGCCCAGGAACGCCTGCAGCCGGACCTGGGTGTGCTGGCCTGCCGGGACCCGGTGGCCGCCGACCAGGCCGTGCTGGACCTGACGCGCGAGCGCTTCGGGGCCAGCCTGGCCGAGGCCGGCTGGCCGGGCGTCGACGCCACCGTGCAGCTGGAGCACGGGGAGAAGAATCGGTCTGGGCTCCCGGACTTACCGCTTGGAACGGGTGGGAGGGTGAGCGGATGAACCGCTCCAAAGGTTTCCGCGTCCTGGTCGGGCTGGCTCGCCCTGATCGTTGTGTTAGTCGCCGGTTTTTCCTACCTGCGCCCCTGGGTGCCGGCCTGGGGCTCCACGGAGGAAGAGCGGGAGCGGGCCATGCCGGGCGACGAGCTGGTCGCGCCCCCGCTGATCGTCTCCTGGACGCACGGCATCACGGTCCGCACTACGCCGGAGGCGGTTTGGCCCTGGATCGTCCAAATGGGCGACGTGCGCGGCGGTTTCTACAGCTACACCTTCATCGAGAACTTTATTGCCCCGGAGGAGTATCGCAACGCCGACAGGATCATCGCAGAGCTTCAGGACCCCGCCCCGGGGACCGCCATGATCGGGGAAATCCTGCGGATGCGCGAGATCCAGCCCAACCGACACCTGTTGGCCGCTTTCGAGCTGCCGGAGGTGCGGATGAGCTGGCTCTGGGCCCTGTACCCGCTGGAGGGCGGCCGCACGCGCCTGGTGGTGCGCCTGCGCGGGCACTCGGAGCTGGAGGCGCCGGGACTGCTGATGGGCGTGGCCGGCTTTTTCGTCAACTACGGCGGCTTCGTGATGGAGCGCAGGATGATGCAGGGCATCAAGGACCGCGCCGAGGGCCGCATCCAGGCGCCCTGGTACCAGGCAGCCGAGATCGCCCTGTGGCTGGCCACCTTCGGCCTGGGGGTGGCCGCCGCGGTGGCCTACGTGGGCCGCCGGGCCTGGTGGAGGGGACTGGCCGTCGGCCTGGGCGCTTCGTTGGTCCTGCTGTGGCTGACCTTCGGGCAGCCGTCTCTCTGGGTCCGGGTGCTCCTGCTGCTGCTTCTGGCCGCCGGGGTGGCCTGGGCGTTCCGCTCGGAGCCGCTGCGGCGCCGCAGGTAGGGCCATGCAAACTCCCTGGATCGAGCCCGGGCGACTGGAACGGGCGCTGGCCCGCAACGAGGCCTTTTGGTCCGGAAACCTGGAAGACGGCCCGCTGGCCTGGATCACGGCGCCCAATGCCCTGCCGGGCTCCCCACCGCCGGAGCCTTCGACCGAAGAGGCCCTCTGGACGGACGTGGACTACGTGCTGGACAGCGCGGAGTACCAGCTGGCGCACACCTACTTCGCCGGCGACGCCCTGCCGGTGCACAACCCGTGGCTTGGCCCGGACCAGGTGGCCGCCTGGTTGGGCGCGGAGCTCACCCTGGCGCCGCGCCTGAACACCTCCTGGGTCGCTCCGCTGGTGAAGGACTGGGACGAGCACCCGCGCCTGGCCATCGATCCGGCCAACCGCTGGTGGAAGCTCTACCTGGCGCTCCTGCGCGGGTCGGTGGAGCGGGGCCGGGACAAGTGGGTCACCGCCTACCCCGATCTGCACACCGGCATCGACGGCCTGGCGGCACTGCGCGGCCCGGAGCGGCTGCTCCTGGACCTGGTGGAACAGCCGGAAGCGATCCGCCGGGCCATGAGCGACATGACCGGGCTGCTGAAGTGGGTCGTGGACCGGGTGAGCGAGGTGATCCTGCCCGCGGGGCAGGGCACCAGCAACTGGACCATGGGCTGGAGCCGCGAGCGTTTCCTGTGCATCGGCCAGAACGACGTCACCTGCATGATCGGGCCGCGGATGTTCGAGGAGTTCTGCCTGCCCGACACCGTCGCCAGCTGCCGCCACGTGGAGCGCACGATCTACCACCTGGACGGCCCCGGCGCCCTGCGCCACCTGGACCGCCTCCTGGCCATCCCGGAGCTGAACTGCGTTCAATGGATACAGGGCGCGGGGAATCCGCCGCCCTCGCGGTGGCTGGACATGCTCCGGAAAGTGCAGGCGGCGGGCAAGTCCGTGCAGGTGTACTACGGGCCGAGCCACGGCGACGACGCGGACCTGGCCGAGGAGCTGGCCGCGCTCTGCCGGGAGCTGGACCGGCGGCGCCTGTTCTTCTGGGCCACGGTGCCCAGCCGGGAACAGGCCGACGAGCTGGTGAGGCTGGCCGCGCGCCCGGGGCGCTGAGGGCCGGGCTGCAGCGCCCGCCCCGTTCGACCTTACACTCTTTTTTCAGCTCTTTTACTTCCCTCTGACAACTCTTCCCGGGAAGCGCCCTACGCTGGAGGCAGGTCCGAGGACCGAGGAGGGTACGATGAAGTCGAGGACGAAAAATCGGCGGGCTGGTCGCGTTGGCCATGCTGGGGCTGGCGCTGCCGCTGGCGGCGGAAACGCCGGACCTCATCGCCAGGGCCATCGGGGGCCTGAGTCTCGGCGAGCCGCAGCACTTCGAAGGGTTGACCGTGATCCCGCTGCTGGCAAGGCCGTCTTCCGCGGCGGGACAGTACGTCACGCTGGAGCAGGCGCTGGAGCGGGGGTGGCTGGATATCGTGGAGAAGGACGGCGGCTCGGTGCCGGAGGTGTGGGTCACCAACCGCTCCGACCAGACCGTCTTCCTCCTGGGCGGGGAAATCCTCTCGGGCGCCCGCCAGGACCGGATTGTGCGCCAGGACGTGCTGGTGGGCCCCCGGCGGAAGAAGCTGGCGATCCCGGTGTACTGCGTGGAACAGGGGCGCTGGCACTTCACCACCGGCAGCTTCGGCAGCGAGAAGAACCTGGGCACTTACAAGCTGCGCGCCAAGGCCCAGGCCGGCGGCCCGGAAGGGCAGTCCGAGGTCTGGGCGGAGGTGTCCAAGGCCAATGACCAGGCGGGGGTGCGTTCCTCCACCGGCGCCTACCAGGACGCCTACCGGGATGGCCGGGTGGCGCGGCGGGTCGGGAAGCTGGAGCGCAGCCTGGCGGATCTGGCGCGGCGCCAGCCGCTGGCCGTGGGGGCGGTGGTCGGCATCGGGGATGCCATCGTGAGCCTGGACTTGTTCAGCGACCCCTCGCTGTTTCGGGAGCTCTGGCCCAAGATTCTCAAGTCCACGGCGCTGGCCGCCGATGGACAGCAGGCCCGGGTGACACGCGGGCAGGCCGCCGAGCTGCTGGCCCGGCTGTCCCGCGCGGAATACCTGGTCGGCGCGACCGCGGACCTGGGCAGCGGCCTGTATTTCCGTGATGGGCGCTGGGAGGCGGGCGCCCTGGTATTCGAGGGAACCCTCCTGCACCTGGCCGCCTTCCCGCAGGAGGACCGGGAGCACGGGGGAGAGCAGTAGGGCGGGCGCCTTGCGCAGGCCCCCCGGGCGTGGGAAGATGGGCGGTGCGAGGAGTTCGGTTGAACCGTCGCCTGGGTTGGCTGTTCGCGCTGGCTGTCATTCTGCCCAGCGCGCTGCTGGCGGGCCTGGCCGTGCGGGCGATTCGGCGCGAAGAGGCCTTCATCGAGAAACAGATGGCCGCCGGCCTGGGCGCGGAGGTGCTCCAGCTGGCCGCCTCCGTGGGCGAGGAGCTGCGCCGCGTGGAGGAGTCGCTGGCCCGCGGCGCCCCTGGGTCCGGGGTGAGCGGCTTCACGGCCTGGAAGAAGGATACTCCCCTGGTGGAGGTACCCTTCCTGCTGACGGCTTCCTACGACCTGGCCTGGCCGCGCCCGGGCCAGGGGACCGCGGAGCGCGAGTTCCTGCGGCGCCACGGAGAGTTCCTGGCCGGCCGGCAGCAGAGCCCCGTGTATACGAACATCGCCCTGGCTTTCCGGGACCAGATCCTGCCATCGACGGAACCGCCGGCGCCGCGCCGCCGGCCAGGACAGCCGAGACTGCCAGGGCATCCGATTCGGTCGAGCCTGAGGCACCCGCCGCGGCGCTGGCCAGCGGCGGCGGAGGCGCCGCTCCGCGGCCGGGGAGGGGGCGGCGGCGGAGAAGGCCGCGAAGGCGGAGGCCAACCAACAGGCGGTCAGCGTCTTCGAGAGCGACCGGGAGGTCCGCCGCAAGGTGTACGCCCAGGCGGAGAGCAAAGGCCAGCCTCCCACCCCCCGGAACGTGAGCCCCAGCGTGGCGCAGGGGGGGAATGGGGAACCGGGCAGCCCGCCCCCGTCGGTGTTTGTTTCCGAGCAGCTGCACTTCCGCCAGATCGCCGCCGGCCGGCAGTCCGGGCTGATCCCCCGCCTGCTGGAGGAGAGCCTCTGGCTGTTGTTCTGGAAGCGCCTGCCCGACGGACGCATCGTGGGCTGCCAGCTGGACGTCGGGGAGCTGCGGGCCCGCCTGCTCGGCTTGCTGCCCCCCGCCGCCACGCCGGAGCGGATTCTCACCCTGCTGGATGAGCGCGGCGAGCCCCTGTTCGCGCCCGCTGAAGGCCTCCCCGCGCGACTACCGCCGGCCGTTCGTGGCCCGGGAGGTGAGCGAGCTGCTCCCGCGCTGGGAGGCGGCCGCCTACCTGACCGACCCGGCCCTGGTGAGCTCGCGGGCGCGCCAGGCCGGCCTGATCCTTTGGACCCTGGTGGCCCTTCTGACGGTCTCCATTGCCGGGGGCGGCACCCTGGTCCTGCGGGCTCTGGCCGCCGAGGTGCGGCTGGCGCGGCAGAAGTCCAGTTTCGTGGCCAACGTCTCCCACGAGCTCAAAACCCCGCTCACCTCCATCCGCATGTACGCCGAGATGCTGCAGGAGGGCCGGCAGCGCGATCCCGCGCGGCGGCGGCAGTACCTGGGCACCATCGTGGAGGAATCCCGCAGGCTGACGCGCCTGGTGAACCGGGTGCTGGACTTCGCCAGGCTGGAGCGGGGCGAGCGGCGCTACACCTTCGGGCCGCTGGACCCCGAAGCGCTGTGCCGCGGGGTGCTGGAAAACGAGCAGCCGCGCCTGGAGCAGGCGGGCTTCGTCCTGGACTTCAAGGTCCGAGGCAGCCTGGCGGGTAGGAGCGAGGTGCGCGGCGACCCGGAGGCGCTGGCCCAGGTGCTGCTAAACCTGCTGAGCAACGCGGAAAAGTACTCCGGCGCGCGCAGGCAGATCACCGTGGAGTTGAGTCGCGAGGCCGGCAAGACCCGCATCCGGGTGCTGGACCGAGGCCGGGGCATTCCGCCCGGGGCGGTCCGCCACCTGTTCAAGGAGTTCTATCGCGCCGACGACTCGCTGACCAACCCGGTGCAGGGCTCCGGCCTGGGTTTGGCCATCGCCCGCCGCATCGTCCGCGACCACGGGGGCGACCTTGAGTATTTGCCCCGGGCCGGCGGGGGTAGTATCTTCCAGGTCGAGTTGCCATGAAGGACCGGATCCTGATCGTGGAGGACGAAGCACCCCTGGCCGCCGGCCTGAGCGACCTGCTCTCCGGCGAGGGCTACCTGCCCCTGGTGGCCGCCGACGGCCGGCAGGCGCTGGAGCTGTTCCGACGGCGCAAGCCGGACCTGGTCCTGCTGGACGTGATGCTGCCCGAGAAAAGCGGCTACGAAGTGTGCCGGGAAATCCGGAAGGCAGACCCTCTGGTTCCGATCCTTATGCTCACCGCCAAGGGGGAGGAACTGGACCGCATCGCGGGTCTGGAGCTGGGAGCCGACGACTACATCGTGAAGCCCTTCGGGGTCGGGGAGCTGCTGGCCCGCATCCGGGCGGCCTTCCGCCGGCAGCGCGCGCTCGGGGAGGCCGCGGCCGAGGAGCCGGAGGAGCTCGCCTTCGCGGACGTGCGCGTGGATCCCCGGCGCCTGGAGCTGCACAAGGCAGAGCGCCGCCACCCCCTTACGCCGCGGGAACTGGCTCTGCTGCGGCTGTTCTGCAGCCGGCGGGGCGAGGTCCTGGACCGCGACACGCTGCTGGAGCGGGTCTGGGGAGTGCGCTACGAAGGGACCACGCGCACCCTGGACCAGCACGTGGCCCAGCTGCGAAAGAAAATCGAAGAGGACCCTGCCCATCCCCGCCTGCTGCTGACCGTGCACGGGGTGGGCTACCGCCTGGCGGCGGAGCCGGGGGAGCCGGCTTGATCAAGCGGGTGCCGGAGGGGGAGAGCCTGCGGCGCAGGCTGGAAGAAAGCGTCAAGGACCGGCTGTACCATTTCCTGCTGGATTACGGCGCGGTGCGCGGTGCGCTGCTGCACGCCGGCCGCCTGGTGAACGAAATGCGCGCCAACCACGAGCTGGGCCCCCTGGAAACCATGGTGCTGGGGCATGCCTACATCGGCGCGGCGCTGATGAGCGTGAACCTGAAGGGGGATGACCGGCTGAAGCTGCAGGTGCAGTGCTCCGGGCCGGTGCGCGGCCTGTCGGTGGAGGCCAACGCCTTCGGGGAGGTGCGCGGCTACCTGGCGGAAGTGCCCATCCCGGCCGAGTCTCCGGTGGATCCCGCGGATCTCTCACCCCTGTTCGGGGAGGGAGTCCTGACGGTGACCCGTTTCCCGGCCGGCGCCCGGCAGCCCTTCAGCGGCCAGGTCGCCCTGGAGCGGCGCGGCCTGGCGGAGAACCTGACCCACTATTTCCTGACCTCGGAGCAGGCCGGAAGCGTTTTCCAGCTCAGCGTCCGGCTGGACCCCCGCGGGGAGGTGCTCGGGGCCGGCGGGCTGTTCCTGCAGGTGCTGCCCGGCGCGGAGCAGGCCTCGACGGACCGCCTGGAGGAGGTGGCGAGCGCGCTGCCCTCCGTCGGGTCGGCCTTCGCCGAGGGTCTACCGGCCGAAGAGCTGCTGACCGAATGGTTCGCCCCGATGAACCCCCTGCTTCTGGGCAACCGGCGGGTGTCCTTCATGTGCCACTGCAGCGCCCAGCGATTCGGGCGTTTCCTGGGCGCGCTGCCCCGCGAGGAGCTGGCGGACATGCTGGAAAAGGATCCCTTCCCGGTGGTGACCACTTGCTCCAACTGCAACTCCCGGTACTCCTTCAGTCGCGGGGAAATCGAGCGGATGTACCGGGAGCACCCGTAGCCGGGGGCCCGACGCGCCAGTCGGCGCGCTCTCAGCCCGCCGGCTCAGGCCTCAGCGCCGCAATAGCGGGTCACTACCGTGGCAGCCGTGCTCGTGTCCCTGGCCGTGGCCCTGCCCGGGTCCGTGGGAGCAGCAGGCCGAGGAGGTGATCTCCTCCAGCCGGTTCTCCTGGAAGCTCTTCAGCGTCTGGGCCGCTGTGCCGGCGGAGGCGGCCTGGTACACCCGGATGCGCGCGGCCTGGAGCAGCTCCAGGGCCCGGCCGCCGATGCCGCCGGTGACCACCGCGTCCACCCTCTGGCCGGCCAGCACGGCGATCGGGTTGCAGTGGCCGTGCTCGTGGGCGAGCTGCCCGTTGTCCACCACGCTGGCGGCCCCGGAGCCGGAGTCGTACACCAGGAAGCAGGGCGCGCTGCCGAAATGGCCGTACACGGGGGACTCCAGTCCCCGGGAATCTTCGACGGGAATCGCAATCTTCACTTTTCTTCTCCTTTTTCTTTTTCGTTTTCGATCGTGCGATGAATATCGTGGCTCCGGCAGCCCGGGCAGGCCTCGGGCGGCCCGGAGCCGAAGGGCAGGGACCAGTGCCGCCGGCAGCGGCCGCAGGCGAAGGTCCGTTCTCCGGCCAGGCGCACCGTGCCGCCCTGGATGCGCAGGAGCTTGCCGTTGACCACGCAGTCGGCCAGCTTGCGGCGCGCGGAGGCCACGATGTTGCCGAAGGTCTGGCGCGACACCTCCATGCGCCGGGCGGCCTCCTCCTGGTACAACCCCTCCAGGTCGGCCAGGCGCACCGCCTCCAGCTCGTCCAGGCTCAGGGTCACCTGCTCCAGCGCGTGGCCGGGGACGCCGGCCGGCTTGAAGGTGCTGGTCCCCGGCTGCCAGCCGATGCACCGGCACTTGGGCGGTCTTGGCATATGCCAATAATAGCACTGAGCGGCTGGTTATTGTCAAATGCCATAAATAAGGAAAGTTCACTATCTCGTTCACGCTCATTATCTTGTAGCCGGAGAGGGTTATGAGCGAAAAAACCGGCGCTTCCGGTGCCACGCAGGTGGCCACCCTGGGGGGCGGCTGCTTCTGGTGCGTGGAAGCCGTGTACGAACGCATCGCGGGAGTGAAGTCCGTGGTCTCCGGCTACGCCGGCGGCACACGGCCCAACCCGACCTACGAGCAGGTCTCGACCGGCACCACCGGCCACGCGGAGGTCGTGCAGGTGGAGTTCGATCCGGAGCTGATCAGTTACGCGAAGATCCTGGAGCTGTTCTGGAAGTCCCACGACCCGACCACCCTGAACCGCCAGGGCGCGGACGTGGGCTCGCAGTACCGCTCGATCATCCTGTACTCCGACGAGGCCCAGCGCCGGACGGCGGAGGACTCCCGGCGGGAGGCGGCCAGGCTCTTCCAGCGTCCCATCGTCACGGAGATCCAGCCGCTCACGGCCTTCTACCGGGCCGAGCAGTATCACCAGGACTACTACGCCAACAATCCGTATGCGGGGTATTGCAGCTTCGTGATCCGCCCCAAGCTGCAGAAGCTGGGGCTGGAGTGAAGGACGCAGGAAGCAGAAGAAGGACCCCGCAGCACTGACTTAGGCAGTAAGGCTGAGGTTGCGGCTGCGGGGTCCAAGAATTTCTACCAGTTCTCCCCAAGCACCTCGTAATAGGCCTGGGGGTGGGCGCAGGCCGGGCAGGCCTTGGGGGCTTCCGTGCCCTCGTGCAGGTAGCCGCAGTTCAGGCAGCGCCAGACCACCTTCTTGTCCTTCTTGAACACCTTGCCGGCCTTCACGTTGGCCGCCAGGTCGTTGTAGCGCTTCTCGTGCTGCCGCTCCGCGACGCTGATGGCCTCCCAGATGGCGGCGGCCGTGTCGAAGCCTTCTTCGCGGGCGACCTTGGCGAAGCCCGGGTACATGCTGGTCCACTCGTAGTTCTCGCCCGCCGCCGCGGCCTTCAGGTTGTCGGCGGTGGAGCCGATGACTCCGGCGGGGAACGCGGCGCTGACCTGCGCATCCCCTCCCTCCAATTGCTTGAAGAAGCGCTTGGCGTGCTCCTTCTCCTGATTGGCGGTTTCCTCGAAGATCATGGCGATCTGCACGAGGCCTTCCTCCCGGGCCTTGCTGGCGAAGTACGTATAGCGGTTGCGCGCCTGCGATTCGCCGGCGAAGGAGGTGATCAGGTTTTTCTCGGTCTTCGATCCCTTGAGCGTTTTCATTCTCGCTCTCCTTCTAGAAAGTTTTTATTCAGGCGGTCCGCTCCGCCTGCCGTTTTCCTTTGCGGCACCCGGGGCACAGCCCGAAGTACTCCGCCTGCCCCCCCTGGATGGTCCGCTGCCGTACCCACGGGTGCCGGCGGTCGGGCTGCGGCAGCTCCAGCGGGAAGGGCAGGTCCTCGACCCGCCCGCAGGCCGTGCAGCGGAAATGCCCGTGGTTGTCCGCCACCGGATCGAAGCGCCGGCTGCCGGCCCCCGGGTCCAGGCACCGGATCAGGCCCCGGGCAGCCATCAGCTCCAGGTTGCGGTACACGGTGGCCAGGCTGATGCGGGGCAGCCTGCCGCGCACCCGGGCGTACAACTCGTCGGCCCCCGGATGGTTCCGGCATTTGCGGAGTTCATCCAGGATGACCGCCCGCTGCTCCGTTTTTCTCACGTTATTTGGTAACGATAACTATTATTGGGCATTTGCCAATTTCTGTCAACTAGCGCACCGGGGCACGATAAGATTTTTATTTTCCGGCCGGGGCCCACAGGCCGAGGCCCTGCCGTCGGGCGGCGTATTCCAGGGCGCGGAACTCCTCGAGGAACTGGAAGGGGAAGCGGGTGTAGGCGTGGGCGTAGCCCTCCCGGAGAAGCTCTGCGTTGTGGCAGGAGCCGTCGGGCAGGTAGACGTAGGCCAGCAGGCGGCCGTAGCGGTCGCGCAGCCGCCAATCGAAGGCCAGGTGCACGACGCGGCCCTCCAGGCGCCGGCGCGTGAACTCGCTGGCCGCGCGGGCCAGGCGCCGAACGGCGGGGTTCGGCTGCCCGGTCTCCGGGCTGTCCACCCCCAGCAGCCGCAGCCGTTCCCGGGTGCCGAGGCCCTCCGGCGGGCGCGGGAGGGCCACGTACACCGTGTCTCCGTCCACGATGCGCACCACCAGGGCCCGCGGCATGAGGGCCAGCTCCCCCGGCTCGCAGCGGGTCGCCCCGGCCAAGTTCACCCGGTACAGGCCCGCCGGAGGGAGACGGTCGCCCGGCTCCAAAGGGGGCAGGCAGAACCCGCAGGGGGCGTATCCCAGCGCCGCCGCCTCCGGCAGAGGGATCGGCAGGCGCGTGCGCTGGAGGTAAGGGCAGCCGTCGCGGTGGTAGCTGCGGCCGGTTTCCGTGACGTAGACCGTGGCGGTCTGGGCATCCAACGCGCGGGCGGGGCGCAGAGCGTTCATGCCAAGCAGGGCGATCAGGGCCAAGGCCAGGGCCGGGGGGCGGCGGCTCATATCCAGCCCCGAGTATAGCGGGGGAGCGCGCCGCCGGTCAAAGCCCGGTTGCCGCCGGAGCGGGGATGCGCTATCATACATGCATGAGACCGAATATAGGAATTTCGCTAGCCTGCCTGCTGCTCCTGCCGTCCCTCCTGGCTCCCGCGGCTTTTGCCGCCGAGAAGGTCACGGCTGAGGAGTTCAAGGCCCTGGGGCTGGCGGCGCTCAAGGAGGGGACCCGTTCCATCGACTTCACCCTGTCCGACTTGAGCGGCAAGAAGGTCTCCCTTTCCTCCTACAAGGGGAAACTCGTGTTCCTGAACTTCTGGGCTACCTGGTGCCCGCCCTGCCGCAGCGAGATGCCCTCCATGGAGCGGCTGTACCAGAAGCTCAAGGGCAAGGGGCTGGTGATCCTGGCCGTGGATCTGCAGGAAGACGCCAAGAGCGTGCAGAAGTTCGTGGACGAGCACAAGCTCACCTTTCCCGTGCTGCTGGACTCCGACGGCAAGGTCGGGGGCAGCTACGGAGCGCGCAGCATCCCCACCACGTATATCATCGGGCGGGACGGCAGCGCCCTGGGCGGCACGATCGGCGCCAAGGAATGGGACAGTCCCGAGATGATCGCCTTCTTCACCCGCCTGCTGGGGGCCAGGTAGGGAAGGCCACGCTCAATATTCGATTCCCTTGCGTGCCGGCACCCCGCGCGCGAAGTAGTGCTTCACCAGGCGCATCTCGGTGATCAGGTCGGCCCGCTCCAGGATTTCGGGGGGCATGTCGCGGCCCGTGAGCACCAGCTCCAGGGTGGCAGGCTTGCCCGCCGCCAGTTCCAGGACCTCCGCCGTGCCCACCAGCCCGTAGCGCAGGGCGGTGCCGATCTCATCCAGGATCAGCAGGTCGTGCTCCCCGCCGGCGGCCACCTGGCGCACCTCCTGCCAGCCGGCCCGCGCCAGGCGCCGGTCCTCCGGGGTGGGCTCCCCGATGATGAAGCCCTCCCGGCCGTACTGCCGGACCGTCACCTGATCGGCCAGGCGCGCCAGGGAGGCCAGTTCCCCGCTCGGCCGGCCCTTGGCGAACTGGGCCAGGAACACCTTCAGCCCGGAACCGCAGGCGCGCAAGGCCAGGCCCAAAGCGGCCGTGGTCTTGCCCTTGCCCTCGCCGGTATACACCTGCACCAGCCCGCGTTCCACGAGGGCCATGATACCCGCCGAGCCGTGCCCTGGGAAGGGAGCGGTAGGCGAGGGCGGCTCGGCGCCGGCCGGGGGAAAATCCCATATCGCGGAAAATTTCAGCTTTTTCAAGTTTAATTGCGTATTATAGAAATCAAACCGGAAAATATTTACAAAATCGACGTCTTCGTGTAAGATAGCTCCCGGGTCGGACATGAAGCTGGACGAGACGAACCTGGCACTTCTGCAGCACCTGCGCGACGGCCGCAAGTCCTTCAAGGAAATCGCCGCTTCCCTGTCCATCGCGGAGAACACGGTCCGGGCCCGCGTCAATCAGCTCACCCGCGAGGGAGTTCTGGAAGTCAGCGGCCTGGTGGACCCAGAGAAGCTGCCCGGCCACCGGCAGGTGCTCGTGGGCATCAAACTGAACACCATGCACCTGGTCAAGAAAGGCGAGGAGTTCAGCCGGCTGCGCGGCGTGGTCTCGGTGTGCGTGGTGACCGGGCGCTACGACCTGATCCTCACCGTGCTGCTGAACGACCAGCTCGATCTGCTGAAGTTCTACACCGAAGAGGTGTCCCGGGTGAGCGAGGTGCGCTCCGCCGAAACCTTCGTGGTCTACAAAGGCTACAATGCCCGTGTCCCATACGTGCTGTGAGGAGGAGACCATGGTCACGCCGAAAGAGCTGAAGTACGCCAAGACCCACGAGTGGGTGCGCGCTGAAGGGCCGCTGGCCTTCGTGGGCATCACCGATTACGCCCAGGAATCCCTCGGGGACATCGTCTACGTGGAGCCTCCGGAGGCGGGCCAGGAGGTGAAGCAGAGCGAGGAGGTAGCCACCATCGAGTCGGTCAAGGCCGCCTCCCCGATCTACACCCCGGTGTCCGGCAAGATCGAGCGCCTGAACCCCCTGCTGGAAAAGAAACCGGAGCTCATCAACCAGAAACCCTACGAAGCCTTCCTGTTCGTGGTGCGCATGAGCGATCCCTCCGAGCTCACCGGCCTCCTGGACGCGGCGGCCTACGAGAGCCACGTCGAGCAGGAGAAGGCCGCGCACTGACAGGAGAAACGCCATGTTCCCATCCCTGCCCCACACGGAGGAAGACCTCCGCCTGATGCTGGAAACGGTCGGCGCCGCCGGCCTGGAGGAGCTGTTCGCCGACGTGCCCCCGGAGCTGCGCCTGAAGCAGCCGCTGGCCATCCCCTCGGCCCGAGCGGAAGCCGACGTTTACCGGCGCCTTTCCGCGCTGGCCGCGGCCAACCGCACCGACGCGGTCTGCTTCCTGGGCGGCGGCAGCTACGACCACCTGATCCCCGCGACCGTGGGCGCCGTGCTGGGGCGCTCCGAGTTCTACACGGCCTACACCCCCTACCAGGCGGAGATCTCCCAGGGGGTGCTGCAGGCCATCTTCGAGTACCAGAGCCTGATCTGCGCCCTCACCGGCCTGGAGGTGTCCAACGCCTCCCTGTACGACGGGGCCACCGCCGCCTGCGAGGCCGCCTCCCTGGCTCTGAACTCGGTGCGCCGCTCGCGCAAGGTGCTGTATGCCAGCGCCCTGCACCCCCACACCCGCCGGGTGCTCGCCACCCACTTCTCCGGCCTGGAGGTGGAGCTGGAGGAGGTGGCCTCCGCCGACGGGGTGATGGACCGCGGGGACCTGCGCCGGCGCCTTGCTCCCGGCACGGCGGCGGTGATCGTGCAGAGTCCCAACTTCCTGGGGTACCTGGAGGACCTCACCGGGCTGGCCGAGGAGGTGCACGCCGCCGGGGCCCTGCTCGTGCAGCTCGCCGACCCGCTCAGCCTGGGCGCCCTGCGCAGCCCGGGAGGCTGGGGCGCGGACGTGGCCGCGGGCGACGCCCAGCCCTGCGGGCTGCCGCCGTATTTCGGCGGGCCCACGGTGGGCTACCTGGCCGCGCGCCAGGCCCTCCTGCACCGCCTGCCCGGGCGCATCGCCGGGCAGTCCGTGGACCGCGACGGCCGGCGGGCCTTCGTCCTGACCCTGCAGGCCCGCGAGCAGCACATCAAGCGGGAGCGGGCCACCTCCAACATCTGCTCCAACCAGGCGCTGGCCGCCCTGGCCGTGGCCGTGTACCTGGTGAGCGTGGGCAAGCGCGGCCTGACCGAGGCTGCCCGGCAGTCCGCCGCCAAAGCCCATTACCTGGCCGAGCGCCTGGGGCGGGAAACCCGCGCCAAACCCCTGACCGGGCGACCTTTCTTCCTGGAGTTTCCGGTGGCGCTGCCCGGCCCGGCAGCGCCGGTGCTGAAGCGCATGGAGGAACAAGGCTTCTTCGCCGGCCTGCCGCTGGAGAGCCTGGCCCCCGAGCTGGCGCCCGCGGGGCAGGCCGCCGAGCGCCTCATTCTAGTGGCGGTCACCGAGAAGCGCACCCGCGAGGAGCTGGACCGCTACGTGGATACGATGAAAAGGATCCTGAAATGAGTCACCCCGAAGATTTTCCGCTCATCTTCGAGCGCTCGCGAGCCGGGCGCTTGGGCTACGCCTTTCCCGCGCAGGACGTGCCGGACCGCCCGCTGGAGGAGCTGGTGGACGCGCGCTTTCTCAGGGACAAGCCGCCCCCGCTGCCCGAGGTGTCGGAAGTGGACGTGGTCCGGCATTACGTGAACCTGTCGCGCCGCAACTACGGCGTGGACCTGGGCTTTTACCCCCTGGGCTCCTGCACCATGAAGTACAACCCGAAGCTCAACGAAGAGGTGGCCGCTCTTCCCGGCTTTCGCGGTCTGCACCCGCTGCAGCCGGAGGGGAGCTGCCAGGGAATCCTGGCCCTGATGCACGAGCTGCTCGTACTGCTGGCCGAGATCACCGGCATGAGCTGGGGCACGCTGCAGCCCTTCGCCGGCGCGCACGGGGAGTTCACCGGCATGAAGCTGTTCCGCGCCTGCTTCCAGCAGCGCGGCGAGCCGGCCCGGCGCAAGGTGCTGGTGCCCGATTCGGCGCACGGCACCAACCCGGCCTCGGCCCACCTGGCCGGCTTCGAGGTGGTGCAGGTGAAGTCCGATGCGCGCGGGATGGTGGCCCCGGAGTCGCTGCGCGAGCACCTGAACGGGGAGCTGGCCGGAATCATGATGACCAACCCCAACACCCTGGGCCTGTTCGAGCGCGACATCTGCCGGGTCGCCGAGCTGGTGCACGGCGCCGGAGGACTACTGTACTACGACGGGGCCAACCTGAACGCCATCGTGGGCAAGGTGCGGCCCGGGGACATGGGCTTCGACGTGGTGCACCTGAATCTGCACAAAACCTTCTCCACTCCGCACGGCGGCGGCGGGCCAGGGGCGGGGCCGGTGCTGGTGAACGAAACCTTGCGCCCCTTCCTGCCGGTGCCGGACGTGGTCAAGCGCGGCGAGCGCTACAGCCTGGAAGAGGACCGCCCCCACAGCATCGGGCGCCTGTCCGGTTTCTACGGCAACGTGGGGGTGCTGGTGCGGGCCTACGCCTACATCCTTTCCATGGGGCGCGAGGGCCTTGCCCAGGTGGCCGAACGGGCCGTGCTCAACGCCAACTACCTGAAGGCCAGGCTGAAGGACCTGTACCCCCTGGCCAGCGAGGAGCTGTGCAAGCACGAGTTCGTGCTCTCCGCGCGGGCCCTGAAGGAGCGCTTCGGGGTCAACGCCCTGGATATCGCCAAGCGCCTGCTGGACTTCGGGGTGCACCCCCCCACGATCTACTTTCCGCTGGTCGTGCCCGAGGCGCTGATGATCGAGCCCACGGAGACCGAGTCCAAGGAGACCCTGGACGCCTTCGTGGAGGTGATGGCCCGCATCCGCTCCGAGATGGAGCGGGAGCCGGAACGGCTGCACGAGGCGCCGACCCGCACGCCGGTGCGGCGCATCGACGAGGTGCTGGCCGCCAAGCAGCCGGTCCTGCGCTGGCAGCCCGAGAGGGAGCGGCCCGATGGCGGCGCGGAGGCCCCCCGTGCGTAGGACGCCATTGTACGAGCGGCACGTTGCCTTGGGCGCGAAAATCGTCGAGTTCGGGGGCTGGGACATGCCCGTGCAATATCCGAGGGGCATCCTGGAGGAGCATCTGGCCACCCGCCGCGGAGCGGGTCTGTTCGACGTGTGCCACATGGGGCGCTTCCGGGTGCGCGGCCGCGGCGCCCTGGGCCTGCTGCAGCATGCCCTGAGCAACGACGCTGCCGCGCTCCGGCCGGGCCGTGCCCAGTACACCATGATCCCCGATGAGCAGGGCGGCGCGCGCGACGACGCCTATTTGTACCAGCTGGGCGAGGCGGACTACCTGCTGGTGGTCAACGCGTCCAACCGCCAGGCGGACTGGGACTACCTGCGCCCCCTGTCCGCCCGCGCTGCCGACGCGGAGCTGACCGACGCCTCCGAGGAGCTGGCCATGCTCTCGCTGCAGGGGCCGCAATCCGAGCGCCTGCTGGCGGAGCTGCTGGGCGCCGGGGCGCTGCCCGAGGCGGGGCGCAACCGCCTGCGCGCCGTCCCCGGCCTGGGGGGCACGACGGTGATCGTGGCCAGCACGGGCTACGCGGGGGAGGCGCTGGGCTGCGAGCTGTTCCTGCCCGCCGGCCTGGCCGCGTCCACCTGGGATCGCCTGCTGTCGCTGGGGGCCGTGCCGGTCGGGCTGGGCGCCCGCGACACCCTGCG
This sequence comes from uncultured Spirochaetota bacterium, assembly GCA_963736785.1. Taxonomy (GTDB): domain Bacteria; phylum Spirochaetota; class Spirochaetia; order SZUA-6; family DRHE01; genus MIBK01. The sequence continues at coordinate 34,783 of CAVTQG010000036.1, forward strand.
CCTGGAGGCGGGGCTGCCCCTGTACGGCCACGAGCTGGGCACGGACCCGGAGGGCCGGCCGATCCCGATCTTCGCCTGCCCGCTGGCGCGCTTCGCCGTTTCCCTGGAGCAGGCCAAAGGGGAGTTCGCGGGCAAAGAGGCCCTGGCCCGGCAGCGGGCCGCGTTCCAGGGTTTCCGGGCGGGGGACTTCTCCAGCCTGCCGGACCTGCCCCGCCGGGTCCGGCTGCTGGAGCTGCTGGGCCCGGGGGTGGCCCGCCAGGGCTGCGCGGTGAGCTGGAAAGAGAGGCCGGCCGGCTGGGTGACCAGCGGAACGGTGGCCCCCTATTGGGTGTTCCCAGGACCGGCCGCCGGGCCGTCGGAATCCAGCGGGAAGCGCGCCGTGGCCATGGCACTGCTGGACAGCGACATCCCCGACCAGGCCGAGGTGGCCGTGGTCATCCGCGGCAAGGCCGTGGAAGCCCGCGTTGCGCCCCGGCTGCTGCGCACGGATGCACCACCCTACGCTCGCCCGGTGCTGTGGGGGGCGCCGGGGAGATAGGCGGCTGCGGCGGCCGGCGGGATTGCGCCCGGCGGCGGTGCGCCTCTAGATCTTCCTTCTTCTGCCCGCGATCCCGCGCAAGAGCAGGCTCGCCCGCCCCTGGCCGGCGCGGTAGGGTCTTCCGGCCAGCAGCAGTTGCCGGACCTGGACCTCTTTCAGCTTCTTCCGGTCGACGGCCAGCGGGTTGCGGTCCAGAACCACCATGTCGGCGGTCTTCCCCGGTTCGAGGCTCCCGCGTTCCTGTTCGTCGAAGCTCATCCAGGCGGCGTTGCGCGTATGCAGGTTGAGGGCTTCCTGGACGGAGAGGGATTCGCCTTCCACGTAGTGGTTGCACGCCGCCCAGATGCTCCCGATCGGGTCAGGGACCGTGCAGGGGGCATCCGAGCCGCCCGCCATCCGGATGCCCAGGCGGCGCATCGACTCCAGGGGGGTGAGCCTGTATGCCCGCTCCCCCAGGATCGTTTCCAGGTAGGACAGCGGTTCCTGGTCCCACTGCAGGAAGGCCGGCTGCACGGCGATGGCGATCCCCGACCTGGCGCAGGCTTCCAGCCCTTTGGCGGTGGGCAGGCAGGCGTGGATGATCGTGTGGCGGTGGTCGGTGCGGGGAAAGTCGGCCAGGGCGCGGGTGAGGGCTTCCACCGCCTGATCGAAAGCCCGGTCCCCGATGGCGTGCATCTCGATCTGCAGCCCCGCGCGGTTGGCCTCGCGGGCGAAGGCCTGTACCCGCTCGTCCGGATAGTACAGCACGCCCGCATTGGCCGCATCGCCGGCATAGGGCTCGTGCAGCGCCGCGTCCACCGTGCCGAAACAGCCGTCCAGGGCCGTGGCGAAGCAGCCGCCGATGCGCGGGAGCTTCCGTTTCAGGACCTTTTTGACCTCCATCGTCTGGAAGAAGAGGCGGTACTGGAAGGGGTTGCGCAGGCCCCGGGCGAAGAGGCTCTCCAGGGTCACGTCCATGTCCAGCGGGAACCCCACTCCGCTCACCGAGTGCAGCAGGCCGATCCCTTTGGCCGCCAGCCCGTCAACCGTCGCCAGCATGGAGGCCAGGGTCGCGGGCAGCGAAACCTTGCCTGTCACGAAATTGGTGACCCCAAAGAAGGCCTCCTGGGTCATCAGGCCGCTGTGCGCGTCGAATCCCCGCAGGCCGGAGAGCTTCGCGGGCAGCTGGGAGAGCAGCTTCGAGTTGACGACGGCCGCGTGCCCGTCGTACTTGACGATAAACACGGGCCGGTCCGGGGCGGCGCGGTCCAGGTCGGCCTTGGAAAGCAGCCGGCGCTCGGCGATGCTGTGGGCGGAGGCCCCGAAGCCGAGGATCACGGCGTCCTGGCGCGCGGCGGCGAAGTCCGAAACCTTCGAAACGGACTCTTCGATCGTTTTGGCGTCGCGGACCTCCAGCCCGCCGGAGAACAGGGCGTGGGACATGAAATGCGTGTGGGTGTCCGCGAAGGCGGGCAGCAGGGCCCCGCCGCCCAGCTCGAGCCGCGGCGCGCCCGGCAGTAGGCTTCCGGGAGGGCGATCCCCGTGTAGACGATCCTTTCCCTTGTCTTCGACCAGAAACCGCTGCACGCTGCCCGCCGCGTCGCAAGTGACAACGGCGCCTTCATACACTGTCATGATGCAATCCTAGAGCTCTTCGAGCGATAAGGCAAGCTTTCCGCGGGACAACTGCACGAGAAACCCTGTATGATATCGACGGAACCTTCGATGCGCTGGCCGTTCGTGCGCAGAGCCTCCGCAGTCTCATTCGTGCTCATCGCCGTTGTGGCGGTCGCCGCCCCGCCCGAGCCTGCAGGTAGCCCCCGCCGAGACCGCTTGCAGAGCGGAACTCTCGCCCCGGACATCCGCCTGAAGCAGGGTTTGCTCAGCATGCTGCCGACTGGAAGCCTCGAAGTGGGAAACCTGGCAATGCGGGAGTGGATCGGCTGCGGCCGGTGAGCTGTCCTAGGCCAGGGCCAGGGCCGCCAGGATCGAGTCGTACTTGACGGAGTCGCTGTCCGCTCGGGAGGGAAGCACTATGGGCACGCGCGCCCCGACCACCACCCCGGCCATGCGCGCGTCGCTGAAGAAGCCGATGGCCTTGTAGAAGATGTTGGCCGCCTCGATGTCCGGCATGAGCAGGATGTCCGCGTCCCCGGCCACCTCCCCGCCGATGCCCTTCACCGCGCAGCTGCGGTCCGACAAGGCGCAGTCCAGGGCCAGCGGGCCGTCCACCAGGCAGTCGGCGATCTGCCCGCGCTCGGCCATCTTGGACAGGGCGGCCGCGTCCACGGTGGCGGGCATGGCGCCGGGGTTGACTTTTTCCACGGCGGCGACCACCGCCACCTTGGGCTTGAACACCCCCAGCTTGCGCGCCGCCCGGACCGCGTTCTCGATGATGGCCGCCTTGGCGGACAGGTCCGGGGCGATGTTCAGCCCGGGGTCGCTCATGAACAACAGCTTGGGGTAGGCCGGGGACTGGATGAGGGTCAGGTGGGAGAGCAGCCCCGGGCCCTTCAGGTTGCTGAGCGGGTCCAGCACCCCCTTCATCAGCGTGGAGGTGGCGATCCTGCCCTTCATGAGCACCTCGGCCTCCCCGGCGTGCAGCAGCTCCACCGCGCGGGCAGCGCACTCCTTCTCCCCCTCGGCGTGCACCAGGCGGAAGCGGGAGATGTCCAGGTGCTCGCGGGCGGCCAGCTCGCGCACGTGCTCCTCGTTACCCAGCAGCACGGGCTCCACCACCCCCTTGGCGGCGGCCGCCAAGGCGGCCTTCAGCCCGTCCTCCTCCTCGGCCATGGCCAGCACCAGGCGCTTTTTCGCCCCCTGGCGGACCAGGCTTTCCAGCTCTTCGAAGCCGCGAATCATCCGGCATCCCCCGCCATTACCCTAATGGCCCGACGCGCCGCCGTCAAGCGACCGGGTTTCCTCGGCCGGCCCAAACGGGGTATCATGGGCTCATGATCACAGCCAGGGGCAAACCCATGGAGTGGCACGAAGGCCTGACCGTGGAGCAGGCGCTCCAGAAGCTGGGGTACGCGGTGCCCGCGGCCCTGGTGCGGCTCAACGGTCGGAACGTGCCGCGCCACGAATGGGCCGCGACGCCCGTGCCCGACGGCGCCGTGTTGGACGTACAGGTGTTGATGGCTGGGGGCTGAGCCGCCCGCTCAGAACCCCGTTTATGTATCGGGCGATGTCGTCGGCCCCGTTTTTCAGGCCCAGGCGGTTATAGGAGCGCTGGACCTGCGCGAGGACCGCCTCGTTCATCAGCTCGCGGACCCGCCGCACGAAGCGCTTCGGGCTCACCCCCACGTAGTATCCCACCCTGTGCCGCACGGCGTAGCGGATGTTGGGGTTTTCGCTCAACTGGGCGCTGGCCGCGAACAGGATGGGTTTGCGCAGCGACAGCACCTCCCAGGTGGTGGCCGGCCCTGGCTTGATGAAGCAGAAGTCCGCAGCGTTGATCAGCTCGTTCATGTGCGATGAGAAGCCCAGCGGCACGACCCGCGTGACCCCCCGAGCCTCCCCGAACTCCACCTCCAGCTGGCGCTTGAGGCGGGCGTTCTTACCGGTGACCACGACCACGTTGAGCGGCAGGTCGCGCCGCACCAGGCTGCTCAAGAGGCGCACGGTGGACATGGCGCCGAGTCCCTCGCTGCCCATGGTGACCAGGAGGGTCTTGCGAGCGGGTTCCAGGCCCAGATTGCCCAAGGTCTTCTCCCTGCCGTCCCGGATGCGGAAGAAGCTGCGGCGAACGGGGTAGGGGAAAACGTGCAGCTTGCTCTTGGCGAAGCGCCGGCGCAGCAGCTTGCGCTCGGCGGCCTCCGAGGTGACGATATAGTGGTCCACGTTCTTCAGATACCAGTAGGAGTCGAAGTCGAAGATCTCGGACAGGAAATTGACCAGCACCGTGTCCAGGCCGTAGGTCTTGCGCACGCGGGCCACGGCCATGGTGTTGAAGTAGTGGGTGGAGAAGATCAGGTCCGGCTTCTCCTTGCGCAGGAAACGCTGCACGTACGGGTAGAAGGCCGCGATCGCCAGCTTATAGATCTGCATGTTCACCGGGCCGGTGATGAAGTCGAAGGTCTGGATGCCCTTGGTCAGGCTGGGGTGAGTGAGCAGGTATTTCCAGGTGCTCTTATGCACCTGGTCCAGGTCCACGCAGCCCAGGTCTTTCATGAAATCCAGGACCGTCATCTCGTACTTCCCGGGGTACAGACGGTTCAGGGATTCGTAGACGGCCAGCGCCGGCATCTTGTGCCCGCCCCCGGCCTCGATCATGGCGAAGGCGATGCGTTTCTTGGCCATGGACGGCAGACCTTGGATAGAGTATACGCCAACGGGTATACTTTGCAACGTATGGTGGTCACCGACCTGGACGGCACGCTGTTCCAACGCGACCGGCGGGCGAGCCCGCGCAACCTGCGGACCCTGGAGGAGTTGGGCCGGCGGGGAAGGCTGCGGGTCATCGCCACCGGCAGGAACCTGTTCTCGGCCCGCAAGGTCCTGCCCCCCGATTTCCCGGTGGACTACGTGCTGTTCTCCTCGGGAGCCGGCGTCATGGACTGGCCGGCGCAGAGGCTGCTGCGCGCCGTGACCATGAGCAGGGAAGAGGTAGCCCGGGCCTTCCAAGCCCTGGCCTCGAGGGGCCTGGACTTCATGGTGCACCGGCCGATCCCGGAAAACCACTACTTCCGGTTCTATTCCACCGGCGGGGACAACCCCGACTTCGAGGCGCGCAAGGCGGTATACGCGCCGTTCGCCTCCGCGGGGGACCTTCGCGAGCCTCCAAGCGAAGCCTGCCAGCTGCTGGCCGTGGAGCCTGCGGGGCGCCGGTCTTCGGCCTACGAGGCCGTGCGCGCCGACCTGGCCGGCCTCACGGTGCTGCGCTCCACTTCGCCCCTGGACGGCTGTTCCCTCTGGATCGAGGTGTTCCCGGCGGCGGCGTCCAAATCGAAGGCGGCCGCCTGGCTGGCACGGGAGCGGGGCGTGAACGCGCAGGGGGTGCTGGCGGTCGGAAACGACTACAACGACCTGGACCTGCTGGAATGGGCCGCGGCGCGGTGCCTGGTGGCCGGCTCCCCGCCGGAGCTGGCCGCCAGGTTCCCGGTGGCCTCCTCCGGCGACGACTCCGACTTCGCCGAGGCCGTTGAGGCCTGGGAACGCGGTGGACTGCGGGGAGGACCCGCCGGCCGGCGCTAGCGGCTCTGGGCCTTGAACAGCCCGCGGATGTGCTCCAGCAGGCCCCGGTACTCCTCGCTGCGATAGTCCGGGTAGGTCCACTCCACGGGGCGGAATCCACCATGCTCGTAGAGCAGCTCGACTTCGGCGTAGATCCCGGAGGCCAGGGGCACCCGGTGCGCGCTGGGTTTGGTGGAGGCCAGCACGAAGTGGGCCAGGGACAAGAGGCCCGGGTCCAGGTTTACAGGGCGAAGCCCGGCGGCAGCCCGGCAGGCGGAACTCCTCTTCCAGGGCATTGGTGGTCAGCTTGGCCGCGGCCAGGCTCGCCGGGTCCACGGGTTCGCGGAAGGAGACGAAGAAGCGGGCGATGGGCGCGCCCATCTCGGTGTCGTAATAGCGGGTGTAGGCGAAGGGCAGCTCCGGGCTGACCCAATCGCAAGGCCCGAAGGCCCGCTGCAGGCGGTCCAACAGCGCGGGTTTCAGCTCGGTCAGGGACAACAGCACCCCCACCACGAGTTTCTCGGCCGGAAATGCCCTGGCGCTGCCCATGTTGTCAGGCGGGAAGGATTCCCTTATAGTCGGTATATGCCAGAGCAGGACGGCTTTCAAGGTGAGCTTGCCGCGGCACTGGGAAAAAGGGCCTCGAGCCTCGCCACCGACGTCCTGCCGATGATCAAGGAGAGCTTCAAGCTCTACCACTCCCTCTTCAGCAACCTGTACAACCTCCTATACCGCAAGTCCCTGATCCAGGAGGACCCCTACCAATACGACCACAAGCTGTCGGAGCTGGTCCTGCCGTCGCGGGGGCCGATCGCCGACTCGGAACGCCAGGAGGTGCTGAGCAGGCGCCTCTCGGAGCTCCTGAGCCAGCTGGAGTTCCTCAACGGCGCCTACCAGTTCAGCCTGGAGTTCCTGGGCCTGGAGCGGCTCAAGCTGCTGGGCGGCCTGGTCCACTTCATCGATTGGTCCAACCTGATGACCGCTTCTCCGGACGCGAACACCGCCGTGCTGGCCGAGACGCTGGGCAGGATCAAGCTCGGGGCCGACAAGGTTTCCGCCGGGATCGTGAGCGATACCTGCGCGCAGCTGGCGGCCTTGGCCGGCAGGGTTCTGGCCGGCCTGCGGGAGGTCACCGCCTGGCAGCGGGAGGCCTACAAACTGGAGCTGCGCCGCTGCCTGCAGCGGCTGGGTCCGGAGCTGGCCAGGATCCTGAAAGCGGGCCCGGCCGAGGCCCTGCCCAGGGTTCAACGCGCCTGCCGGCAGCTGGAACCGGAGCGCCCGTTTTATACGGAGTTGGCGAGCGAGGCCCTGGCCGAGGACTATTCCGACGACGGCCCCAGGCTGCGCGCCGAAGCCCTGGCCCGCCTGACGGTAGCGGAGCGCGTAGCGGCGCCGCCGGCTCCACCCGTGGACTACCGGGTGCTGCTGCTGGAGGCCGTGCGGCTGATGCTGCCCCTGCACCTGCACCTGGGCGAGGCGCTGGCCAGGCTGGAGGCCAACCGGGAGCAGCAGGACGGCCGGCGGCGAGGCTGGAGGGGGCGCCTGCGAGCCCTGTTCGGCTTGCGCCGCGACCCCTCGGCCGTGCTGGAGATCCGGCAGTTCGACAACACCACGGGAGTGGCACGCCCCACCCGCGTGAACTTCCCGCAGTTCGCGGACAGGGTGCGGCGGAAGAAGACCTTGCTGGAAGCGCTGGCCAGCTCCACCAGCTCCGCCTCCGCGCGCCTGCGGGCCGCCTCGGAGCCGGGAATATACGAGTTCCTGAACAAGAACCTGGCGGAGCTGCACGGGATGTACCGCATCATGGAAGGCCTGGACGCCTATTTCAAGGCGGGAAAAAAGGAACAGGTCAAGGGCATCAAGATCGACCTGGCGGCGATCAAGAACGCCCTGGTCCGCGCCAACAAGCAGCGCTACGAGTACGCGGCGCGCAAGGAAGAAGAAAAACAGCGGCAGCAGATGGGCTTGACCTGAATCAGATGCGGTAGAGGCCCAGGATACGCAGCTCCTCGGTCGCGCCCTTGAGCTCCTCCAGGGCCTGCCGGAAGGGCTCTTCCGCCTCGGGCACGGCCACGTCCAGGTAGAACATTTCTTCCCACGGCTTGCCCGCGATCGGGCGGGACTCCAGCTTGATCATGTTGATGCTGCGCTCGGCCAGCACGCGCAGGGCCTGGAACAGCGAGCCGGGGGTATTGGCCGTGGCGAACACCAGGGAGGCTTTGTTGGCCCCGGCCCCGGCCGCCCGCGCGGCCGCGTAGCCGCCGGCGGCTTCGCCCCGGGCGATGATCACGAAGCGGGTGTAGTTCTGGCTGTTGGTCTCGATGCCTTCCTTCAGCACCGTCATGCCGTGGGCCCGGGCGGCCTCCAGGCTGGCGATAGCCGCGCATTCCGGGTGAGCCTCCCGGGCGATGAAGGCCACCGCCCCGGCGGTGTCGTAGAAGGGGATCTTTTCCCAGGCGGGGAAGCGATCCAGGAACAGGGCGCATTGCGAAAGGGCCTGGGGGTGGGAGTACACCCGCCGGATGCCCTCCAGGGAGGACCCGGGCAGGCCGATCAGGTGGTGCACGATGCGGATGATCTTCTCCCCCACGATGCGCAGGTCGGGATATCGTAGTAATAGGTCGTAGTTCTGGTGGATGGAGCCGGTGAGGGTGTTCTCCACGGGGATGATGCCGAAGGCGACCTTGCCGGCGAGCACCGCCTCGAACACGTCCCGGAACTCCGCGTGCGGTACGCCGAAGGCCCCTTCCGGGAAGTAGCGCAGCAGGGCCTTCTCGCTGAAGGCCCCGCGTTCCCCTTGGAAGGCCACGCTCAAGGCGCCGGCCCCCGGAGCGCGGCCGGAAGAGTCCGCCAGGACCAGGGGCTCGCGTTCCGGCAGGCGGGCCACTTCCTTGCCCAGCACGGGGGCCAGGGCCTGGATGTCGCGCATCAGCTTTTCGAACTGGTCCGGGTGCAGGGACTGGGGCCCGTCGGAGAGGGCGGACTGCGGGTCCGGGTGCACCTCCACGATCAGGCCGTCCGCGCCGGCGGCCACGGCGGCCAGGGCCATGGGCTGCACATTTTCCCGGATGCCCGTGCCGTGGCTGGGGTCCACCAGAATTGGCAGGTGGCTCAGCTTCTTGACCACGGGAATGGCCGAGAGGTCAAGGGTGTTGCGGGTGTAGGGCTCAAAGGTGCGGATGCCGCGTTCGCAGAGCATGATCGCCTCGGTGCCGTGGGCCAGCAGGTACTCCGCGGACATCAGGAGGTCCTGGATGGTGGCCGCCGGCCCGCGCTTGAGCAGCACCGGCTTGCCCAGGGCGCCCACGCGCTTCAGCAGCTCGAAGTTCTGCATGTTGCGCGCCCCGATCTGCAGCACGTCCACCAGCTCGCGGAACATGTCGGCGTGCTCCGGGCTGACGATCTCCGACACCACCGGCAGGCCCGTGGCCTCGCCGGCCGCCTTGAGGAAACTCAACCCTTCGGCGCCCAGGCCCTGGAAGGCGTACGGGGAGGTGCGCGGCTTGTAGGCTCCGCCCCGCAGCATGGCCGCTCCGGAGTCCTTCACGATGCGGGCCACCTCCAGGATGTGTTCCCGGCTCTCCACCGCGCAGGGCCCGGCGATGACCACGATGCGCGGGCCGCCGACCTTGATCGGGCCAACGGGGAAGGTGGTGTCGTCCTTGCGGAACTCCCGGGAAGCCAGCTTGAACGGCTGGGTGATGGGGATGACCCGGGCCACGCCGGGCAGCAGCTCCACCTGCCGGACGTCGATGGGCACGATGCCCACCGCGCCGAGCACGGTTTCCTGCTCCCCCTGGATCTCGCGCAGGCGGAAGCCTTTGGCCTCCAGAAAGGCGGTGAGGGCCTGCTTGTCCGCCGGCCGGATGTCCCGCGAAAGGACGATGATCACAAGGCGTTTACAAGGCCGGGGTTTTGCAGCAGCGCGCTCAGAAAGTCCTCCTCGAGCTTCTCCCGGTATTCCAGGATGCGGGCGATGTGATGGAGCGTGCTGTAGGGCGTGCCCCTGCGCACCTTGAGAGCGCCGGCGTTGTAGATGGCCAGGGCCACCAGCTCGTTTTCCCCCTGGTTCAGGCAGAAGCGCAGGTGCTTCAGGCCCAGGCTGGCGTTGATCTGCGGATCGTAGAAGTCGTCGACCTTGACGCGCGGGAAGGTCCGGGAATTGAGCTGGAACAGGCCGCGGTCCACGGATTGGGGATTGCGGTTGAAGGCGCGCGTGTTGAACTGGCTTTCCCCCCAAGCCAGGGCGAAGGCCAGGGGCAGGGGGATTTCGTAGGCGCTGGCCTGCTGGAGGATGATGCGGCCGATCTGGGCGTCGCCGGCCACCGCGGCATAGAAGCTCTCCACCGCCCAGCGCGAGCGCGGGTCCCGGTACAGCGCCAGGCCCGGGTCGCTTTGCCCCGCGTACCCGGCCAGCACCGTGGCCGGACGCTGCGGGCCGAAGAAATACAGCTCTCCGCGCGGATACGTCGAGGAGCAGGCCAGCAGCAGCGTACAGACGACCAGGATTGTGAACTTCTTCATACACTCTCCCGAGCAGAGTACTTACTACTAATGGAGCAAATCCGTCAAGTGGAAAATGAGCCAGGTCGCGGGCGTTGCCGGCGCTACTTCTGGACCGTGACCCGATTGCGCCCCTGTTCCTTGGAATGATAGAGGGCCTTGTCCGCTTCGGCGATGAACTGGGAGGTGGTGCGCATGCGGTCGACCTTGAACTCCGCCACGCCGATGGATACGGTGACGTGCAGCCGGCCTTCCTCGCCGGCGAACTCGTGCTTCTCGATGGTCTGGCGGATGCGTTCGGCAACCACGGCCGCCCCCTGAGCGTTGACTTCCGGCAGGATCACCGCGAACTCCTCCCCGCCGTAGCGGGCCGTGAAGTCGATGGAGCGCACCGAGCTGCGCAGAATGTGGGCGATCTCCTTGATGATCAGGTCCCCCTGCAGGTGCCCGTAGGTGTCGTTGAACTTCTTGAAGTGGTCGATGTCCAGCATGAGCAGGCTGAAGCAGGCGCCGTAGCGCCGGGCCCGCAGGATCTCCTCCTCCAGGTTCTTCTCGAAGAAGTGGTGGGAGAACAGCTTGGTCATCCGGTCCGTGGTGGCCTGCCAGTAAAGGTTGGCGTTTTCGATGGCGATGGAGGCGAAGCGCACGATCTGGGTGATGTACTGCACGTCCAGCAGGGTGAAGGGGCCGCCGCCGGCCTTGGCCGGCAGCAGGATAAGCCCGTTCACCCCCTTGTCCGTGCGCAGCGGCACGATGATGTCCGGGTTCACCGTCGCCAGGCGGGCGACCACCAGGGGGTCCGGAAAGTTCTCGGAAAAATAGGCGAAGGTGATCTGGTTGTACTCGTCGCGCTCCAGGAAGTCCAGGAGGGAGGTGATGGAAGGCAGCTCCAGGGCCAACTCCTGGCTCTTCATGCCCTGGTAGTGGTGGATGACCGGCCGGCTTTCGTCCACGTCGTGGGGAACCAGAAACGTCACCGTCGGGGTCTGGAACTTGGCGATCAGGCTCAAGACCACGTTCTTGATGATGTTCTCCATGTCCAGCTGGGCAGTGATCTGGGAACCGACCTCGATGATTTCCTTGAGGTCCTGGTTGCCCAGCTCCATGTCCAGGTACTGGAGTTCTTCCCCCTGGGGCGGCATTAGCGAAGTATTATATATAGTAGACTCCTGGTTGCCAAGCCGACCGCTGCTATAGCAGCGCAGCTGCTCACCGTGTGCCCGCTATTGCGGCGCCAGCGGCAACAGCTCTCGTAAGTCAGCGATGGTGCGCTCCGGGGGGTCCCCCGGCCCCGGCCAGGCGGCCCCACCGGGGTTGTACCAGCAGCCCTCGATGCCGGCCGCCCGCGCCCCGCCGATGTCCGCGGAGGGGTTGTCGCCGACGCACAGCAGCTCGGAGCAGGGCAGTCCGGCCGCCTCGGCGGCCTGGTGGAAAAACCTGGGGTCCGGCTTGGCGATGCCCAATTCCTCGGAAATCAGAATGGCGGAGAAAAAACGCCCCATGCCGGAGGTCCGGATCCTCCCCCTCTGCACCGTGGTCAGGCCGTTGGTGATCAGGCACAGGGTGGCCCGGCGGGAAAGCTCCTCCAACACCTCCCGCGCGTGGGGCAGGAAGAAGGCTTTTCCGGAAAGCGCCGACAGGTACGCCGCGGAGAGCCTGGCGGGGTTCGCCCGCAGGCCGAAAAAATCCAGGAGGGCCTGGAATCTTTCCAGTTTCAGCTGCTCCGCGGTGATTGCCTGCCGCTCGAATCTGGCCCAGTGCTCGGCGTTGATCCGGCCGTAGGCCTCGTGGGCCGCTTGCGGCGGAACGCCCGGTAGGGCAGGGGCCACGGTCTCCAGGAAGGCTTCGCGCTCCGCGCGATTGTAGTCCAGGAGGGTGTTGTCCGCGTCGAGGAGGAAACCACGGTAGGCTTTCATGGAACAGCCTATCATCGCGAAAAGCCCCGGCCGAGGCAAGGGGGCATAGGCGCCAATAGCCGGGGCGCAGCCTTTTCAGCCTCCCGCCTTGACAATCCCGGGCAATCCCACAATTCTAAGGGCACCATGGACCCCCACGCCCGCCGCTTCGTTTCCCAGGGACACCTGGTGGACTCGGGGTTGCTCACCCGCATCCTGAACCTGATCGTGGAAGAAGGGGCGGATTACGAGGTCCTGGCCTTCAAGCTGGGCAGGACCAACCAGGACGAGTCCCACCTGGAGCTGGAGGTGCGCTCGCCTGAGGAGAAGCTGCTGGAGGGGCTGGCCGCCAAGCTGGTCGCCCTGGGCTGCTACGAGCGCAAGCCGGGGGAGGCGATGTTCCACCCCGCGCCGCGCGACGGGGTGGCGCCCGAGGATTTCTATTCCACCACCCACCACCGCACGGAGGTGTTCGTCCAGGGCCGCTGGCGGGAGGTGCGCAGGCAGCGCATGGACGGGGTGGTGGTGCTGGAGGCCGGGGAGCCGGTCTGCCGGAAGCTGCGCGACTTGGGCAGCGGCCAGCCGGTGCTGTGCGGCTCCTCCTCCGTGCGCCTGAGCCCGCCGGCGCGCGACCGGGACGCCCGGCTGTTCGGCTTCATGCAGAGCGAGGTGTCCTCCGAGCGCAGCGTGGAGAACGCGGTGCGGCGCATCGCCGAGGAGCTGAAGAGCATCCGGGCGGGCGGGGGGCGCATCGTGGCGGTGGCCGGGCCGGTGGTGGTGCACACCGGGGGGGCCGCGGCCCTGGCCGCGCTGGTGCGCTCCGGCTACCTGCAGGGCCTGCTGGCCGGCAACGCCCTGGCCGTGCACGACGTGGAGTGCGCACTGTACGGCACTTCGCTGGGGGTGGACCTGAACACCGGGCGACCGGTGGACCAGGGTCACCGCAACCATATGCGGGCCATCAACAAGATCGCCGAGGCCGGCTCCCTGGCGGCGGCCGTGGAAAAAGGCGTGCTTTCCTCGGGGGTCATGTACGAGGTGATCCGCGCCGGGGTGCCCTACGCGCTGGCCGGCTCCATCCGCGACGACGGGCCCCTGCCGGAGACCATCAACGACATGATCCAGGCGCAAGCCGCCTACGAGCGCATCCTGGAAGGCGCTTCCCTGGTGCTGATGCTGGGCAGCATGCTGCACTCCATCGCCGTGGGCAACATGCTGCCCTCCTGGGTCAAGGCGGTGTGCGTGGATATCGCCCCGCCGGTCATCACCAAGCTGGCCGACCGCGGTTCGGCCCAGACCGTCGGGGTCGTGACCGACGCCGGCCTGTTCGTGCGCGGGCTGGCAGCCGTGCTGTTGGGGAGTAGCTGATGCCCACCGAAACCTTGATGAAATCCCTGCACCCCCTGGAAGTGAAGGTGCTCCTGCGCTACCCCCAGGGGGAGCCGTTCAGCGCGGCCCTGCTGGAGAAGGACCTGGGCTTCAAGCCGGGGCAGTCCCACCAGGCCTTGAGCTGGCTCGCCGGCAAGGGGCTGGCCGAGGAAGTGTCCCGCCAGCGCCGGCTGACCTACACTCTGACCGAGCTGGGGCGGGTGTTCAAGGAGCAGGGCACCTTGGAGGAGCGGCTGGCCGCGCTGCTGAAAAAGGAAGGCCCGCTGACGCTTCCGGAGATCGCTACGCGCCTGGCCGTGGAGGCCAAGGAGATCGGCTCGGCCTTCGGCGCCCTGTCCAAGGCGGGGTGGGCCGCCATGAACGAGGCCAAGAAGGCGGTGCTGGCCGCGCGCGCCGAGCTGCGAGAGTCCGGGCTGGCCACCATCCGGGCCCTGTTCGCCCTGTTCAACGACCGCGAGGAGGTGGGCGAGCAGGAGCTCACCCCGGCCCAGGCCGAGCTCATCGCCTCGTACAGCCGCAAGCGCGGCGCGGAGAAAGGGGCCTTCCGCACCCAGGAGCGGGAGGAGGTGGTGTACGCCCTCACCGACGGAGGGCGGGAGGCCGCCGCGCAGCTCCAGCGCCAGGGGGTCTCCGGCGAGGAGGTCGGGGTGCTCACCCCGGAGCTCCTGGCGAGCGGCGCCTGGCGCACGGCCCGCTTCCGCCCCTACAACCTGGCCAGCCCGCCGCAGCGCGTGCAGATGGGCCGCAAGAACCCCTACGTGGAGTTCCTGGAGCAGCTGAAAGACAAGCTGGCCTCCCTGGGCTTCGAGGAGTTCGACGGCCCGCTGCTGGAGACCGAGTTCTGGAACAGCGACGCCCTGTTCATGCCCCAGTTCCACTCCGCCCGCGACATCCACGACGTGTACCACGTGAAGCGGCCCACCCACGCCAAGGCCATCGAACAGCCCTACCTGGACCAGGTGGCCGCCGCCCACGAAAACGGCTGGACCACGGGCAGCCTGGGCTGGCGCTACCCCTTCGACCGGGAGTTCACCCGGCGGATGATCCTGCGCAGCCAGGGCACGGTCCTGTCGGCCAAGCAGCTGCCCAAGGCCCGGGTGCCGGGCAAGTACTTCGGGGTGGTGCGCTGCTTCCGCTATGATCGGGTGGACGCCACGCACCTGGCCGACTTCTACCAGACCGAGGGCATCGTGCTGGGGGAGGAGGTCAACCTGCGCACCCTGCTCGGGCTGCTCAAGATGTTCGCCGTGGAGGTGGCCGGGGCCCGGGAGTTCAAGTTCGTGCCGGGCTACTTCCCCTTCACCGAGCCCTCGGTGGAGGCCCACATCCGCCACCCGGAGCTGGGCTGGTTCGAGCTGGGCGGCTCGGGCATCTTCCGCCCGGAGGTGACCCGGCCGCTGGGCATCGAGGTGCCGGTGCTGGCCTGGGGGCTGGGCATCGACCGCATGGCCCTGGTGGCCATGGGGTTGAACGACCTGCGCGAGCTTTTCACGTCCGACATCGAGCAGGTGCGCCTGCGGCGGAGGAAGTAGAGACATGCCGAAAATCGAATGCAGCGAGCGCACCCTGTTCGGCCTGCTGGGTCGTCGGCTGGAGCGCAAGGAGCTGGAAGAGCTGCTTCCGGCGGCCAAGGCCGAGCTGGACGAGTGGGCGGGCGGGGTGCTGAAGATCGAGCTCAACGACACCAACCGGCCGGACCTCTGGTCCGGGGCGGGGCTGGCCCGCCAGCTGCGCGTGTACCTGGGCGCCCAGGCCCCCGAGTACCCCTTCCTCTCCACCGCCGGCTCCCCTCGAGACACCGGCGGCCGCACGCTGGTAGTAGATGAGGGCCTGCGGAAAATCCGGCCCTACAGCGTGGCCTTCCTGGCCTCCGGCCTGGCCGTCAGCGACGATCTGTTGAAGGAGCTGATCCAGTCCCAGGAGAAGCTCTGCTGGAACTACGGGCGCAAGCGCAGCTCCATCGCCATGGGGGTGATGCGCGGCGAGAAGGTCAAGTTCCCGGTGCGTTTTCAGGCAGCCGACCCGGACAAGACCTCCTTCGTGCCGCTGGACTTCGACCGGCCCATGACCCTGCGGCAGATACTGGAGAAGCACCCCAAGGGCGTAGAGTTCGGCCCGATCATCGCCGGCTTCCCGCGCTTCCCCCACCTGGTGGACGCCGCAGGGGAGACCCTGAGCATGCCCCCGGTGATCAACAGCGCCCACCTGGGGTCCGTGCAGGTCGGGGACACGAAGCTGTTCGTGGAGCTGAGCGGCACGGATCTGGACAGCCTGCTCACCGCCTGCTCCATCATGGCCTGCGACCTCGAGCGACGCCGGCTACACGATCCTGCCGGTGAAAGTGATCTACCCCTACGACACCCCGCACGGCCGGGAGATCGTCACGCCCTTCCATTTTCAGAAGCCGGTGAGCATGGAGCTGGCCGACGCCAGGCGCCTGCTGGGTCGGGAAATCAAGGTCCCGGAGGCCGAGGCCAGCCTGCGGCGCATGGGCCTGAAGGTGCAGCGGCGGGGGGAAACCCTCACCGTGACCCCGCCGGCCTACCGCAACGACTTCCTGCACCCGGTGGACGTGGTGGAGGAGGTGATGATCGGCTGCGGCATGGACAGCTTCGAGCCGGTGTGGCCCGAGGAGTTCACCGTGGGCCGGCTCTCGGAAATCGGGCTGTTCGGCCGGCGGGTGCGGGACCTGCTGGTCGGCCTGGGCTACCTGGAGATGATCTACAACTACCTGGGCTCGCGCCGTGACCTGGTGGAGCGCATGAACCTGGACGGGTCCGAGGTCGTGGAAATCGCCAACCCGATGAGCGAGAGCTTCGAGCTGGTGCGCAACTCGGCTCTCCCCGGTCTCCTGGCCTCGGAAGCCGCCTCCTCCAACGCCGCCTACCCGCACCGCATCTTCGAGATCGGCAAGGTGGCCGTGGTGGACGAGCGGGAGAACTACGGCTCGCGCACCTTCACCTCGCTCGGCCTGCTGTACGCCGACCGGGAGGCCGGCTACAACCACGTGCGCTCCCACTTGAGCAGCGTGGCCTACTACCTTTCCCGGGAGGTCGGCGTGGGGGAGGCCCAGGACCCGCGCTTCATCCCGGGCCGCGGCGGGGCCCTGCTGTACAAGGGCCGGCGGATTGGGGTCATCGGGGAAATCCACCCGGCGGTGCTGGACGCCTGGGGCATCCAGATGCCCTGCGCCGCCCTGGAGCTGGAGCTGGAGGCGCTGCTGGAGGCCTGAGGGGGAGGGAGGACTTCATGGGGTACGAAGTCGAGGCGGTGGCACTTTCCTGGGAGGAAGGGGCCAACATCATCGTGGGGCAATCCCACTTCATCAAGACGGCCGAGGACCTGGCCGAGATCATCGCCGGCTCGGTCCCGGGGGCGCAGTACGGGCTGGCCTTCTGCGAGGCCTCCGGCCCCTGCCTGATCCGCACCGAGGGCAACGACGAGAAGCTCGTGGCCCAGGCCGTGGAGTGCGCGCGCAAGGTGGGCGCCGGGCACAGCTTCTTCCTGGTTCTGCGCAAGGCCTTCCCGATCAACGTGCTCAACCAGATCAAAGACTGCCCGGAGGTCGCGCGCATCTTCTGCGCCACTTCCAACCCGTTGGAAGTGCTGGTGGTCCAGACCGCCCAGGGTCGGGGCATCGTGGGCGTGGTGGACGGCTTCCCCCCAAGGGCCTGGAGGGGGCGCAGGACAAGAAGGAACGCAGGGAGCTGCTGCGCCGCTTCGGATACAAGCTGGGCTGAGCCCGGCTCTGCCGCGAGCTGCTCTCAGCTGCGCGGGCTGCCTTCGCCGCTCTTCAGGCGCCGACTCAGTGTGGACTGGTTGAGGCCTAGCATCCTGGCGGCCAGCGACTGGTTGCCCTGCGAGCGCTTCAGCGCCTCCTCGATCAGGAAGGCTTCCACCTCCCGCAGCGTCGGGAAAGGCTCGCCGAAGGCGAACCGCCGGGTGCCCTCCGGGCCGCGATCCCCCTGTTCTCCGTGCGGGGGGGCTTGAACGCCCCGCGCAATTCAAGTACTCCTGGAAGGGCTTCAAGGAAAGGGTGTCCCCCTCCAGCCGGCCCACGGCGTCGATACACCAGGCTCTGCAGCTCCCGGACGTTCCCAGGAAACGAGTAGCCTCTCAACAGAAGAATCAGGTTCGGCGGAGCCTCCGGCGCGGGTTTGCCGAAGGAGGCGGCGGCTTCCCGCGCGAAGTGCTCCACGAGCAGGGGCAGGTCCTCCGGGCGCTCCCGCAGCGGCGGCAGGAGGACCCAATGCGTCATCAGGCGGTAGAAGAGATCTTTGCGGAAGGACCCTTGCTTCTGCCGGGCCTCCAGGTCCGCGTTGGTCGCCGCCACCACCCTGGCCCGGGACAGCTGCACGCGGTCGGAGCCCAGCGGGTAATACTCCCCTTCCTGCAGGAGCCTCAGCAGCTTGGTCTGGGAGCTCGGCTCCAGGTCCGCGATCTCGTCCAGGAAGAGCGTTCCGCCGGAGGCCTTCTCCACCAGACCCTTGCGGGCCTGGTCCGCGCCGGTGTAGGCCCCTTTGTCGTGCCCGAAGAGGGTGTCGGAGAGCACGGTGTCGTCCAGGCCGGCGGCGTTCACCGCCACGAACTCCCCCTCGCGGAGGCTCACCTCGTGGACCGCCCGGGCCATGAGCTCCTTGCCCGTGCCGCTCTCGCCGGTGATCAGGATGGGCCGGGGGCTGCCGGCCACGGCTTCCACGTACCGGAACAGGGACTTCAGCCGCTCGTTGGCGGTGATGATGCCGGCAAAGGCCTCGGGGTGCTGCAGCTCGCGGCTCGTGACCTGTCTTCCCAGGCGCCGGACCTCCCGCTGCAGCTCGCCCATCTCCAGGGCGTTGCGCACCGCCGACCACAGGCGGCTGGGCTCCACGGGCTTGGTCAGGTAGTCGAAGGCGCCGCCCCTCATGCAGGCGACCGCCGTTTCCAGGTCGTCGGTGGCCGTGACCACGATGACCGGGATCTGCGGGAACTCGCCCCGCAGCATGGGCAGCAGCTCGGCGCCGGAGAGATGGGGCAGGCCCAGGTCCAGGATCATCGCCGAGGCGGGCGCCTGCCGCAGGCGGGGCAGCACCTGCCGGCTGTCCTGAAGGGCGACGATGCCGGCCAGGCCGTGCCGCTCCAGCACGCCCTGGTACAGCCCGAGGGACACCGCATCATCGTCGACCAAATAGACGGGGGCGATCGGTTCCGACATTCCGCACCTTCCGGTGCAGTGTAACCGATGCCCCCGCGCCAGGCAATTCGCCGGTCGCCGCTTCAGCCGGCCAGCTTCTCCAGCACTTCGGACTGCTCCATGTACCGGTCGTAGATCTTGATGTCCGACATCAGGCCGTCGAACCTCCAGGGGTTGCCGGGGACCTGGGTGCCGATCACCACCTCGCCGCTGGAGCTGCGGAAGGGGTAGTTCTCGGCGATCGTGGTCACGGTGCTGGTGAAGCCGATGTTGATGCGGTCCACCTGGTCCTCGCCGTTGACGTAGATGTGCGCTTCATCCTCGTCCCAGGTGGCGACCACGTAGGACCAGGCGCCGGTGGCCGGCACGTGCAGGGTGTGCACCAGGATCGTCTGGCCCGCCTCGCTGGTCATGGCCAGGGTCAGCTGCCCGCTGCCGTCGTACTGGAAGCTGTAGCCTTCGTCCGACCAGTCGGGCTGCGTGCCCTTGTGCACGATCCCCGCCCAGGCGACGTTCGTGCTGGGCTTGAGCCACACCTCAATGGTGCCCTGGTGGGTGAGGTCGTTGGAAGACTCCGCGGGAACCAGCAGGTAGTCTTCCGCTGAATCGAAACGCATGCCGACGCGCTCCCCGTCGTCCACGACCTCCGGGGTGCCGAAGGTCTGCACCGGGGAATCCGCCGGGATTTGCTCCGCCAGCGGGAGCCCCACGACGATCTGCTGCGCCTCGTCATAGTACATGCCGGTGTGTGCCACCATGAGGGCGGCCAGGCTGAGCGACCCGTCCAGCACGCCCAGGACGTCGGCTCGGACCGGCTCCTCGGCGATTTGGCCGGTGACCACTGTGGTCACGTCCTCACCCAGGATCTCGTAGACCCCGGCGAGCGTCCGCACCGCGATGGCGTAGGCGTAAATGTCCCCGACGCCTGGGTCCGCGGACAGGGGCGTGAGCTCCTCGACTTCCTGCCGGAAAGAGGCCAGGTTGTCCGCGTAGTTGGCCCCCTCCGCGCCCTCCGACCCCGTGGGCAGGGTGCAGGCACCGATCAGGACCAGTGCCGCGACCGCCAGGAAAAGCTCTTTCAGGTTGTTGGCGTTCATTTAGGCCTCCTTGCTCCATCATCTATGAAGCAAGAAGCAGGCCAATTGGGCTGTTTTTGGTAACTCTTTGAGATATAAGGAATTATTCAAAAAACCGGGTCGAGGCCGAATTGGCGAAGCTATGCAGATTGCATGCGGCTATGCGATGTGCGGGGACAGGGAGGTGCCCGACCCGCATGCGCGCCGCCACGCTTGTGGGGCAGGCGGCCTGCGCGCCCAGCGCGGGGCGCTATCGCGAACGGGTGATCCCGATCCGGGCGCAATGCGCCCGGATGGGGCAGGCGGAACAGCGCGGCGACTGCGGAGTGCAGGTGCGCTGCCCGAAGGCCACCAGCAGGCCGTTGACCGGGATCCAGTAGCGCCGGGGCAGGACGGCCTCCAGCGCCCGCTCGGTTTCCAGCGGCGTGCGCGTGCGCACCCAGCCCAGGCGGTTGGAGATGCGGTGCACGTGCGTGTCCACGCAGATCCCCTCCAGGCCGAAGCCCAGGTTGCGCACCAGGTTGGCGGTCTTGCGCCCCACCCCCGGGAGAGCCAGCAGCTCTTCCATCGCCGCCGGGACCCGGCCGCCGTGGCGTTCTACCAGGAGCCGCGCCGCCTGCCGCAGGTGCCGGGCCTTGGTGCGGTAGAAGCCGGCCGGGTAGATCAGGCGCGAGATCACCGCCTCGCTCAAGGCGGCCAGGGCCTGCGGGGAACCCGCCCGCGCGAGCAGGCGGGCCGAAGCGGAGGCGGTCACCTCGTCTTTGGTGCGCAGCGAGATCATGGTGGACACCAACACGGCGAAGGCCTGCGCCCTGCGGGGCCCTTCGAGGGGCCCGCGCTGCGCGGCCACTTCGGAGACCGCCGGAAGGGGTTTACCCTTCAACGCGTGGGCCAGGGAGTCGAAGATCGCTTTCCAGTGAGTGCGGCTCAGTTCAGCTCCAGCTTGCTCATGACCAGGGCTTCCACCTCGATCTTGGACTTCTCCAGGGAGAAGGAGATCTCGTCCACCAGGAGCCGCAGGGCGTTGTCGTAGAGCTTGCGCTCCAGGATGGGCAGCTCCTTGATACGGCTGCGGTGGTACAGGGCCCGCACCACGGTGGCGATATCCAGCACGCTGCCCTTCTTCAGCAAGTCGAGGTTCATCTGGTAGCGCAGCTTCCAGTCGGCCGGGATCGGCTCGTAGTCCTCGGAGATCAGTTTGAGCGCCTTCTGCGACTCGCGTTTGTCCACGATGGGCCGGATGCCCAGCTCGTCGGCGCGCTCCACCGGCACCATCACGGTCATGTCCGAAACTTCCAGGTAGATGATGTAGTACAACAGGCGGGTAGCGCGGAAGGGCCGCTCCTCGATGGATACGACCTTGCCCACCCCTTGCAGAGGGTAGACGATCTGCTGGTTCTTTTTATAGCGCAGCTTGGAGCGCGGGATGCGGGCGGGTTTGGCCGGGGGCTTCGCGGCGGCGGCTTTGGCCGCTTTCGCGGCGCCGGCGGCGCCTGCAGCCCGCGCGGGCTGGGCGGGGCGGGCGGGCCGGGCTGGTTTCGCCTTTGCGGCCGTTCTAGCCGGAGCGGTTTTTTTCGCCTCTCGGGTCCTTTTGCTTTTTTTCGTGGTTTTTTGGCTTTTGGGGCTCAGACTCATGGGGCTGAGTATACTAAGAAGGGTGGCGCGTAGTCAAAGGCGCCTCCTCCGTTGTACACTCCCCAACGCATGAAAGCCCGCCGAATTCTTTCCCTGGTGGCTTTCCCGGCGGTATTCGCCGCCATCCTCGCTGTGGGCATTGTCTTCCGGCGCGAGATCTGGGCCCTTTTCACCTCCTCCGAGCGCCTGCGCGGCTGGATCGCCGCCGCGGGACTGAAGGCCCCGCTGCTGTTCGTGGGCGCGCAAGCCCTGCAGGTGGTCGTGTTCTTCATCCCGGGGGAGATCCCCCAGATCGCGGGGGGCTACCTGTTCGGCATCTGGCAGGGAGTGCTGCTCTCGCTGGCCGGGATCACCCTGGGGGCTTCCTTCAACTTCCTGATGGCCCGCCTGCTGGGCGTGCCTTTCGTGCGGGCGCTGTTCACGGGCAAAGACGTGGAGAGGGTGCGTCGGCTGGCCGAGTCCGGGAGAGCCCGCCTCACCTTCTTCCTGCTGTTCCTCATCCCCGGCATCCCCAAGGACATCCTGTGCTACGCAGCGGGCCTTTCCTCCCTGCCCCTGGGCACGTTCCTGCTTTTCTCCAGCCTGGGGCGGCTGCCGGGTATCGTGGGCAGCGCAATGATGGGGGAGGCGGCGGCCGGCGAGCGCTGGCTGCTGGCCGGCGGCCTGCTGCTGCTGGCGGTGGTCCTGTTCGTGGTGGGCTTTTTGATGCGCGACCGCCTCCAGGCGCTGCTGGCCAGGTTGGCCCAGCGGCGGGGGGCTAGAAAGGCGCGGCGATCGGGCCCCCGCGGGCGACCCCCGGCGGGACCCGCTCGGTCCGGAAGCGCAGGTACTTGAAGGGATGGATGTTCAGCACGTTGGGAAACCAGCCCTCCACCCGGTCCAGGTCGATCAGGGCGAAGGCCGGGGCGTGGCTGATAGGCAGCACCACCGCCCCTGATAGGAGCAGCGACTCGGCCTTCCCCAGGGTCTGGTAGCGCTGCGGGTCCTCTTCCCCGAGACTCGCGTCGATCAGCTCGTCGAAGCCCCGGTCGGCGTAGCGGGCGTCGTTCAGGTTGGAGCCCTCGACCCACATCTGCAGGAAGGTGAGCGGGTCGGGGTAGTCGCCGATCCAGGTGACCGTGCCCAGGGTATAATCCTGCTTCTTCACCTCCAGCAGGTACTCGTCGTAGGCGAAGGGGTCGATCGCCACCCGGAGGCCCAGCTTTTCGCCCCAGCTCTTGGCCATGAGCGCGGCGATCCGCTGGCTCTCCTCGCCCTCGGGCACCTTGATGCGCAGATCCGGCAGGCCCGCGCCGCCGGGGTAGCCGGCCTCGGCCAGCAGCTTCTGGGCCTGGGCCTCGTCGGCGGCCCCGATTCCTTCCAGCTCCGGGTAGCCGGGGATGGCGGGGATCAGGCGGGTGGTCGGGAACAGGGTGTCCTCCGTGCGGATTTCAGCCCAGGGCAGGAGCAGGGCCAGGGCCCGCCGCACCCGCGGGTCGCTCCACGGTTTCTGGGCGCAGACGAAATAGAAGTAACTGGTGGCGAACAGGGGGTGAAAGACGATCTTGCTGCGGTCGGACAGCGCCTCCGAGTCCCAGTCCGTGGCCCAGTGCACCCGGCCGGCATTGAACTCGCGGCTGACCTCCGCAGGGTCGCCCATCAGCCGGATGCGCACCGCGTCCAGTTCCACGTTTTTGGCGTCCCAATACAGGCGGTTCTTCTCGAGGCGCAGCTCCTGGGGGCTGCGCCCGGCGAGGAAGAAGGGGCCGTTGCCGATGAGCCGCTCCCCGGCGTCCCATTTATTTGTGCCGAGGTAAGAGGGGTGCACCGGGGCGAAGGCCATGTGGCAGAGCAGCTTCAGGAAGTGCCCGGCCGGTTTTTCCAGCTCCACCTCCAGGAGCTTGTCGGAGATGACCCGGATGCCGACTTCCCCTTTCTGCCCGTTGCGCCGGGCCCGGGCTCCCTTGATCACGTCGAACAGGAAGGAATACTCGGCCTGGGTCGCCGGGTCGATGGCCCGCATCCAGGAATCGCGGAAGTCCTGGGCGCGTACCGGGTCGCCGTTGCTGTACAGCGCATCCTCGCGCAGGCGGAAGCGGTAAACGGTCTTGTCCCGGTTTATGTCCCAGCTGGCGGCCACGCCCGGGACCGGCTGCAGGGTCAGGGGGTGGTAGCCGGCCAGCCCCTCGTACAGAGCGGTGGCCAGCTCCGATTCCATGGTGGTGTAGATGTGCACCGGGTCCAGGGTGAGTTTCTTGGGTGCGTAGGCGGCCACCAGCTCCCGCGGCTCGCTTTCCTGGGCGCCGATCAGGGCCGGGGCGGCGAGCAGCCCACCGGCCAGCACCAGAGACAGCCGCAGCGCGGCGGATAATACGGAGCGCATTTGGATAAGGTAGCGCGTTTGTTCAGAAGAGGCTATACGGGCGGACTTCCTGCACGCGCAGCTTGACGGTCGCCGCGGTCAGGTAATCTCCCGCGTCGACGATCACCCGGGGCGCCTCCCACAGCAACAGCTCGCCGCTCACCTCGCGGGGCTTGTTGAACAGCACCGGCCGCAGGTGATTGCGCACGGCTTCCTTCAGGGCCTCCTCCAGCGAGCGGCGCTTGCCGGCAGGGGCGGCGGAGGCGAACAGGCTGGCGTGGCCGATTCCGGCCGCGGTGGGGATGGCGTTGCTCTGCCAGGCCCTGCGGCGGGCAGCCTGGAAGTCCCGCAGGTCGTAGCGCACCCGGGCGTACAGCCGCGCATCGCGGACTTCGGCCTCGGCGATCTGCAGCCGGGAGTCCCCCCAACTCAACTCGGCCACCGGGGTGAGCAGGAACTGCTCGACCTGCCGCCGCTGGGCGTCCGCCGGGGTGTAGGAGAACCGCGCGCCGTAGATCATCACCGACAGCAGGGCGCGGGCTTCCTCCAGCACCCGCAGGCGGGCCTCCGCGTCGGTGAGGGGGTAGGCTTCCGATTCCTGGATCATGGGCTCCAGCTCGCACCAGATCTCCAACTCCAGCTGGTCGTAGGCGGTAGCCTCCAGGATGGCTGGGGCGGCGAGGCAGAGGCCGAAGAGGGCCAGGCTCAGGGCGAGAGCGCGCATTCCCCCTAGTATCGGCTACCAGCGCCGGCGGAAAAAGACGCGTGCCGGGTTGATGCCCAGGCGCACGACCAGGTACAGCCAGCCAAATGCCAGCCCGGCCAGGTGGGTGAGGTGGGCGACGCCGCTGCGGGTGCCGGTGAACATGGAGAAAAGCTCGATGCCGGCGAAAACCAGCACGGCCATCGGGGCACGCATGGGAATGAAGAACATGAACAGGATGCGCGTGTCGGGGAAGTACGTGGCGAAGGCCAGCAGCAGGCCGAAGATCGCCCCGGAGGCGCCCACCACGGGGACGTAGCCCATGCCCGAGTACCAGTTCACCGCCAGGGTGGCCAGGCCGGCGCCGATCCCCGTGACGAAGTAGAACAGCAGGAACTCCGCCGAACCCAGATGGCGCTCCAGGGGCGCGCCGAACATGTACAGCGCCAGCATGTTGAACAGCAGGTGCCAGGTTCCGCCGTGCAGGAACATGTAGGTGACCACCTGCCACCAGGCCCGGTTCTGCACGACCAGCACCGGGGTGAGGGCCAGGTAGCGCAGAATCTGCGGGGCAAGAGGTACATCAGCAGGAACATGGCCACGTTGAGCACGATCAACGCCAGGGCGGCGTTGAAGTAGCGGTAGCGCAGCGGGCGGCGCAGGACGGAGCCTTGGCTCATCTGTTTAAAGTATGGCCCCTCCGCCGGTTCGTCAACCTGCGCGGACGCGCGGACGCGCTCCGGACCATCTCCCCGGCCTGATGCGGCGCTTACCGCTTCCCTCCCGGGCCTCGGAGGGCTACAATGCCCGGCAAGACATGCGCAGGACCGAGGACCACTACAGCCGCAGGGCCCGCCAAGAGGGCTTTCCGGCCCGCTCCGTGTTCAAGCTCCAGGAGATGCAGGAGCGCTTCCGGCTGATCCGGCCGGGGGCCCGCATCCTGGACCTGGGGGCGGCCCCGGGAAGCTGGAGCCAGTTCTGCCTGCGGACCCTGGCCGGCAGCGGGCTGGTGGTGGGCGTGGACCTCAACGAGCCTGCTTTCCAGCAGCCACCGACCCGCGGGGCCGAGTTCCGCTTCCTGCGCGGCGACCTGTTCGCCCCGGAGGTGGAGGCCCGCCTGGCGGAGTGGGGCCCGTACGACCTGGTCCTGAGCGATGCCGCTCCCCATACCAGCGGCTCCCACCTGGTGGACGCTCAGGCCTCGCTGGAGCTGGCCGGCCGGGCCCTGGAGCTGGCCCTGCGCCTGCTGAAAAGCGGCGGCGGCACGGCGATCAAGGTGTTCCAGGGCGGGGAGGAGGCTGCGCTGCTCCAGCGGCTGCGCGCGGGCTTCGCCCGGGCGCGGGCCTTCAAACCCGAGGCATCGCGCAGCGAGTCGCGCGAGGTCTATTTCCTGGGTCTAGGCCGTAAATCCTGATGCCGGTGCGCCCCCGTTTACTTTTCGCGCCCTTCTCGCTACGATAGCGGCCGGATGCGCATCCTCAGCGTCGGCGACAGCTCCCTGACCGGTCCGGAAAGCCTTGAAGCCTTGGCGCGCCTCTTGAGCGCCCAGCCCGACGCCTGCCTGGCGCTGTCGGAGCTGGACGGTGTGCGCCGCAGCCTGCTGGCCGCCGCGGCCCAGGCTGAGGCCGGCCAGGCCGGGTACATCGAGGAGCTCAACCGCGTGCGCGAGCGGCACGTGGGCGTCATTCAGGCCCTGTTTCCGGCGCGCGAGCAGTCCCGGGTGCTCACCCCGATCCAGATCCTGCTGGCCGACCTGGAGGACATCCTGCATGGGGTGCAGCTCGTGCGGGAGTGCAGCCGGCGCACCCAGGATCTGATCCTGAGCCTGGGGGTGCGGGCCGCCTGCCTGCTGGCCGTGGAGTACCTGCGCCGCCACAAGGTGGAGGCCCACCTGGCGGAGTCCTCCGGGCTGGTGTGGGCCTCCAGGGGTCCGGGTGAAGGCCGGGTGGACTATCAGAAGAGCTACGCCGCGCTGCGGGCGCTGCGCGCTTCGGCCGGGGGCCTGCTGGTGCTGCCCGGAGGCACGGCGGTGGACGAGCGCGGGGTGGCCGTCTTGCTGCGGCAGGACGGCTGCGACCTGACCGCCGCGCTGCTGGCCGCCGCCCTGCAGGCCGAAAGCCTGGAGCTGTACACCGAACGGGGCGGGGTGTGGAGCGCGGACCCCGCCTTCGTGTCCGACGCCTTCGTGGTGCCCGAGCTGAGCTACCAGGAGGCCATGGAGCTTTCCTACTTCGGGGCCCGCATGGTGCACCCCCAGGCCCTGGTGCCGACCATGGAGCTGGGCATCCCGGTGCGTGTGCGCGGCCTGGCCCGGCCCGATGATCCGGGCACCCTGATCTGCAGCAGCCCGAAGCGCCAGCGTGGCCTGATCGCCGGCATCGCCTCCATCGAGCCGGTGGCCCTGGTGAACGTGGAGGGCGGAGGCATGTTGGGCGTGCCGGGCATCGCCGCGAGGCTGTTCGGCGCGCTGGCCCGCGCGGCGGTGAACATCATCATGATCTCCCAGGCCTCCTCGGAGCACTCCATCTGCGTGGTCTGCCGCCAGGAGGAGGCCGCCCGGGCCCTGGGCGCCCTGAAGGCCGAGCTGGCCGTGGAGCTGGAGGCCAAGCAGATCCAGAACCTCGAAAGCCGCGGCGAGCTGGCCATTGTGGCCGTGATCGGCGAGCGGATGCGCGGCACCCCGGGCATCTCCGGGCGGCTGTTCAGCGCCCTGGGAACCGAAGGCGTCAACATCCTGGCCATCGCCCAGGGCTCCTCCGAGACCAACATCTCCTTCGTGATCGAAAAGGCGGCGGAGGGCCCGGCCCTGCGCACCATTCACCGCGCCTTCCTGGGGACGGAGAATGCGCGGGAGGAGAAACGGGGATGAGCCTGGACTCGGTGAAGGTCTTCGCCCCGGCCACGGTGGCCAACGTCGCCTCCGGCTTCGACGTGCTGGGTTTCGCCCTGGAGCGGCCCGGGGACGCGGTGCGCCTCACGCGCAAGACCGAGAAGCGGGTGGACCTGCTGGCCGTGGAGGGGGACGGGGGCAGGCTGCCGCTGGATCCGGCGCGGAATACCGCGGGGGTGGCCGTGACCCGCTTTTTGGAGGCCAGAGGCTGGCCCTTCGGCGTGGACATCGTGCTGGAAAAGGGCATGCCGCTGGCCTCGGGCCTGGGCAGCTCCGCGGCCAGCGCGGTGGCCGGCGTGGTGGCCGCCAACCTGCTGGCCGGCGAGCCCTGCAGCCCCCTCGAGCTTCTGCCCTTCACTCTGCAGGCCGAGCAGGTGGCCTGCGGCGCCGCCCACGCCGACAACGCGGCCCCGGCCCTCCTGGGCGGGTTCGTGCTGATCCGCAGCTACGAACCGCTGGACATCGTGCGCCTGCCCGTGCCGGAGGGCCTGGCGGCGGCCACCGCCCACCCGCACACCGAGATCCGCACGGAGGACGCGCGCCGCATTTTGAAGAAGGAAGTCCGCCTGGCCGACGCGGTGCGCCAGTGGGGCAACCTGGCCGCGCTGGTGGCCGCGTTGTACGAGGGGGACCTGGACCTGCTGGGCCGCTCGCTGCAGGACGTGGTGGCCGAGCCGCGGCGGGCCATGCTCATCCCCGGTTTCGCCGAGGTCAAGGCCGCGGCCTTGGCGAGCGGCGCCCTGGGCTGCTCCATCTCCGGTTCCGGCCCCTCGATGTTCGCCCTGTGCGCCTCGCTGGAGACGGCCTGGGCGGCCGGGAAGTCCATGCAGGAGACCTTCCGCCGCGTGGGGCTGGAGTGCGACCTGTACGTGTCGGCCATCAACCGGGTCGGCCCGGTGTGCCTGGAGAAGGCGTAGGGCAAGCATGCAGTTCCGCTCCACGCGCGTGCCCGCCGGCGCCGGACCTGCAGTCCTGTTTCGGGAAGCCCTGTTCCGCGGCCTGGCCCCCGACGGCGGGCTGTACCAGCCCGCCCGGCAGCCGGATCTGCGCCCGCTGCTGGCCGGCCTCTCCTCCCGGAGCTCTTTCCTCCAGCTGGCCGAGGCGGTGTGCGCCGCCCTGCTGGGCGAGGAGCTGGGGCAGGAGGCGGTGGGACGCATCGTGCGGCGGGCCTTCGACTTCCAGCCGGTCTTGCGCGAGCTGTCCCCCGGCCTGCGCCTGCTGGAGCTGTTCCACGGCCCCACCTGCGCCTTCAAGGATTTCGGGGCCTGCTTCCAGGCCGCGGCCATGGAGGAGCTGCTGGCCGGCGAGGGCCGGCAGGCGGTGATCCTGGTGGCCACCTCCGGGGACACGGGCAGCGCGGTGGCCCGGGCCTTTCACAATCGCGCCAACATCGAGGTGGTGATCCTCTATCCCTCCGGGCGGGTGAGCCCCCTGCAGGAAAAGCAGCTGACCACTCTGGGCGGCAACGTCACCGCCCTGGAGGTGCGGGGCAGCTTCGACGACTGCCAGCGCCTGGCCAAGCTGGCCTTCCTGGACGCGGAGCTGAGCGAACGCATCCCCCTCACCTCGGCCAACTCCATCAACCTGGGCCGCCTGCTGCCCCAGGCCCTCTACTACATCTACGGCTTTACCCGCCTGCCGGCGGGCAGGCCGAAGGGAAGGCGGGCGGGGAGGCCGGAGGGCGGGAAGGCCGGGCGGGTGCGCTTCTGCGTGCCCAGCGGCAACCTGGGCAACCTGACCGCCGGGGTGTACGCCTGGAAGTGGGGCCTGCCGGCCGAGGGTTTCGTGGCCGCCACCAACGCCAACGACGTGCTGCCGGAGTACCTGGACTCAGGAAGGTTCCAGCCCCGGTCCTCGGTGCGCACGCTCTCCAACGCCATGGATGTGGGGGATCCCAGCAACTTCGAGCGGCTCCTGGAGGTTTTCGGCCGCGACCCCGAGGCCATGCGCGCCTGCATCCACGGGGAGCGGGTGAGCGACGAGGAGACCCGCGCGACCCTGCGCCGGGTGCACGCCGAGCGCGGCCTGCTGCTGGACCCGCACACCGCGGTGGGCGTGCTGGCGGCGGAGCGCTTCCGGGAAAAAAGCGGTTTCGACGGGGAGCTGCTCGTGCTGGCCACCGCCCACCCCGGGAAGTTCCCGGAGATCGTGCGCGAGGCCACGGGGGTCGAGGCTCCGCTGCCCCCGCCGCTGGCGGCGGTGCTGGGCCTGCCCAAGCAAAGCCTGCCCCTGGAGCCGCGCTTCGAGGAGCTGAAGGGGCTGCTGCTGGATCGCTACACCGGCGCCTGAGGCTTCAGCCGGCGAGGGTTTTCCTGTAGACGTGCCGCCGGCTGCCGGCGCGGCCCACCTGCCGATATCCGGCCGCCCGAAAAGTGTCCACGTATCCCATGAAGCGGTAACTGGGCGACTCCGGGTCCACCGGGTAGGCCTCCAGGATCGTTGCTCCGTTGCGCCGGGCGTAGGCCTCAGCCTCGCGGATCAGGAGCCTGACGATGCCCTGACTGCGCAGGGGGCGGACCACGAAAAAACAGGCCAGCGACCAGATGTTCTGGGCTGGTTCCGCGTCGGGCCCGCCGAGCCGCCGGTAGGTGGAGCGCGGCGCGATCGAGCACCAGGCCACGGGCTGGCCGTCGCGGTAGGCCAGAATGCCCACCGGCACGCCGGCCCGCACCCGCCGGCGCATGGCCTCCTTGCGGCGTGCCCCGTCAGGGTGCCGGGCCTCCTCCGGGGTGGCCCGCCAAACCATACACCAGCAGCTTTTAGGACCGCCGCGGGCCTCAAACAGCCGCTCGAAGTCCGCCCAGGTGGAGCCGTCCACAGCGCGGAAGCTCAAGCGGGGCAGGGCGGCCGGCCTGCTCCCGTCCATCTCCGGGTCCCGGCGTCGCCATGAGAGCAAGGTACTTCCGAGAGGAGGGGGAAACAAGCAGCCGCAGCGCTACCCGCGCTTGCGGCCCGGCGCGCGCCGGGCCAGCAGGGCCTGCGCGGCGGTCGCCGCCAGGATCGCCGCCGCCGTCACCAGCAGGGTCCGGCGGAAGGAGGACTGCTGCAGGAGCAGGCCTCCTCCCGAAGCCCCGGCCACGAAGCCCGCCGTGCGGGTCGCCTCGTTGATCGCCATGCGGGCCGCCCGTCTCGCGCTGCCGGTAGCCCCGTGAAACAGGCTCTCGTTATAGGCCAGTGCGGTCAGCGCGCCAGTGGGGGCCAGGATCAGGGCCAGCGGCAGGAAGGAGCGGGCGAAAGCAAGACCCACGGCAAGGACCGTCAGACCCGCCTGGCCGAGGATCATCGGCAGGGGGCGGAAATGCCAGAAGCTGGATCGGCCCAGCAGCCAGAAGCAGGCAGTGGAGAATGCAGCCTGCACCAGCAGGAGCAGCCCGACCCGGCTTTCCGGCAATCCCA
Organism: uncultured Spirochaetota bacterium; assembly: GCA_963736785.1. Taxonomy (GTDB): domain Bacteria; phylum Spirochaetota; class Spirochaetia; order SZUA-6; family DRHE01; genus MIBK01. Next base: position 65,476 of record CAVTQG010000036.1, read on the forward strand.
GCGTGTCCCGCAGGAACAGGGGGAAGATGCTGGACAGGATGCCCATCAGCAGGTAGGCGGCCACCATGCCGACCCAGCCCGGGTAGCGCAGGGGCGTGCTGCGGTCCGGCGTCCGGGAGTCCTGTCTGCCGGTGGGCTCCCGCTCGCGGTCGTTCCTGACGTTCGGCAGTGCCTGGCAGGATGCCAGGAGGTACAGGCAGGCCAGAGCGCCCAGGCCGGCCGCGGTCCAGATGGGCAGCCGGTGGCCCCGCTCCAGCAGCAGGCCCGCGGCGTACGGGCTGATAATGTGGCTGCTGCTCCAGGTCAGGTTGAAGTTGCGCAGGGTCTTGCCCAGGGTTTGCTCTTCCAGGCCCCGGGAAAGCCAGCCCATCATGGGCGGCCAGAACAGCGCGATCAGGAAGCCCGAAAGTCCGTAGAGCACGAACAGGCCCGCCAGGCTGCGGGAACTCATCAGCCCGGTCAGGAGCAGCGCCATGCCGCCCGTGGCCGCCAGCAGGTAGTGCCTGGGCAGGAGCAGGCCGAACAGGGGGGGAAAGGCCAGGCAGCCGGCCAGGTAGGCCAGTTGGGGCATGGCTGCCAGCCAGCCGATCTGGCCGGCCGAAGCGTGGAAAACGTCCCGGGCATAGAAGATGATCCCGAAGCTGGCCAGGCCGCAGGTGAGGTTGAAAAGCAGCGCCGCGGGGAAGAGCACCGCGGACTTGCCCCACCGGGCACTCGGGCGCGCGCGAGCCTCGGCTCCGGCCGGGGCGCCGGCCGTCAAGACGAAACCCGGACCGAAGCCTCCGGACCGATCACGGTGGTCCACTCCCGCACGCGCCAGCTCTTCACCAGCCCGTTCAGGACATACGGGTCCCGGGCGGCGAAGCGCTCCACCGCCTCGCGGGAAGGGGTCCGGAACAGCAGAAGCGCCGCGTCCACGGGGTCGGCCAGCGCCCCGCCGAGGACCAGCTCACCACGGGCTACCGCGCCGTTGGCATATTCCAGGTGAGCCGCCCGGAAGGGCTTGCGCCGCTCGGTGTACCCTTCCACCACGTCGTAGAACAGCAGGAAGTGCACTATCAGCCTCCTCGCAAATGCTGCACCGAAGCCGGCGCTGAGCGCGCGGCTGACAGCGCGCCGGTCTCAGTCGCGCGACAGCCGCTCCAACGCCTCCCCAAGGCAGGCGGCGAAAACGACCTGGGTCCCCCGGTTGCTCTCCCGGATGAAGTCCCGCAGGCTGCGGCTGGGGTACCTGGAGAAATCCCCCACGATGCCCCGCTGTTCACCATCAGGTCCAGGGCATCCTGGGGACTGGCAATCAGGATCGCCTCGCCGCGAGCCTCGCAGATCGTGAACTCCACGCGCTTTCCCCGCTACTCCACCAGCAGGAAGGCGTACCGGTTCATGGTTTCCTGATAGCCGGGCAGCACGTCGATCGGGTAGCCCACCTTGTGCACCGTGGAGAACACGTCGACCGCCATCGCTTCGGGAGTGGGGCGCGCGGAGCGGGGATCCTTGCACTCCTGCCGGCTGCCCGCGCACTGCTGGCAGAATCCGCAGCTGTCCATGAACAGCAGGAAGGCCCGCGGGTGGCCTTTCAAGAACACGGCCCGCTCGAGCTCCAACAGCTCCCGGTTGACCTGGCGGCTCCAGGCGTGGCGGTCCTCGGGGTTTTCCAGGGCCTTGGGGAAATGAAAAACGGCCGCCTTGCGGTACTCGCCGAAGAATCGGGCGCACTCGGCGACCGACGGCACGTTCGGGGGACAGGAGGCGTTGCGGCCGTATTCCCGGCAGCCAAACTGGCACTTCATCCGCACCCACTGGGCAACCACGATTTCCTTGGGGTCGATCCACCGGAAATCCTGGCGGCCCTGCTCGGCAAACAACCCTTCCAGCTCTCGCATCGTTGGCCTCCGCGCTGGGGCCATACTATACGCAAACCAGCCAGGGCGCAAAGGGGACTGTCTGGTCGGTCTTCGCTCTTCGGCCCCCAGGACGTACAGCTTGCGCCGGTTGCCGCCCGGCCGGATGATTTCCCGTTCCAGGCGCATCCCGAGGTGTAGGGCGACTTTCTCCGAGGCCAGGTTTTCCGGGTGGATCAGGGCGATCAGGCGGTCCAGGCCCAGGGGACCGAAGGCCCGGTCCCGCAGGGCGGCGGCGATTTCGGTGGCCAAGCCTTTGCCCCAGTCCGCGCGGCGATCACGTAGACCAGCTCGATCTCCGCCCGGCCTTCCACCTCCTTCTCCAGCAGCCCGCAGTGCCCGACCAGCCGGCCGGACGGCCTCTCCTCCGCCGGCCACAGGTCGAACTTCTGCGCCTCGGGATCCAGGGCGATCTGCTCGAAGGCTCCGGGCCAGCTCTCCGGGGTCCCGCGGCCCGCCCATGAAGCGGGTCACCTCGGGGTCCGTCCACAAGCCCGACCAGGAAGCTCATGTCGGAGGCCGCTGAGGCCGCAGGCGCAGCCGCGCGGTTTCCAGCGGCAGGCTCAGCGCCGGGCTTCCTCCGCGGGCGGTTCGCCTTCCAGGCCCCAGGCCTGCTCCAGCAGCCCGGAAAACCGGGCGACGAAGCGGGCCATGGGCGCGCCGTCCACCACGTCGTGATCCAGCAGCAGGCTCAGGTGCAGGATCTCGCGCAGCTGGACCGCGTTCTCCATGCGCCCAGGGCTTGCGGGTGACGGCCCCCAGCCCGACCACCAGCGGGGTCATGCCCAGCGGCAGAAACCAGCCGTTGACCTTGCCGAACATCCCCACGGAGGTCACCGAAACCGTGCCCAGGCGGGTGCGGTAGGACTCGGGGCGAAGGAGGACCCGCCGCAAGACGCAGGCGGCGCAGCCAGGCCGGAAGCAGACCATACATTCGCTCCGAGAGGCGCGCCGCGCCCGGCGCCCAGCACGATCTGCGCGGACAGCGGCTGCTCCTGGGCCCGACGCAGCTCCGCGGAGATCTGCCCGATGGACTTTGCCCCGGCGTCGCGGATCACCACGGGCAGGGGGACCCGCTGCCCCTGCACCTCGCGTTCCACCGCGACGTTCAGGTCGATCGTGGGAAACAGCAGGATCCTCCGCTTTGGGACGTAGAGGGCGCACACCTCGGGGTATTCCCGGATCGCCTGGCTCAGGCATTTCAGGACCCAGCCCAGGAAGCTCGCCGGTTCCGCCCCGCCGGCCCGCAGCCGGCGCAGCCGGCGCCGGCCCTCGGTGACGTCCAGCTCCAGCAGCGCCCCGATGTGGTGCTTGCTCTTGGCGATGGCGCAGGTGTCGATGGTGAAGATGCGGGTAGGCGGGAAGCGCCGCGTGGTGACACTCATCTCTTCAAGGCAGCGCATCTCCTGGAGATGGCCTGCTCGGATTTTCTCGTAGCTCGGGGGCGGCCCGGTCCGGATCTGCCTGGCGTCCACGAACAGGGCGTCGGAGATGCCCCACTCAGCCGCCACCTCCCGGTCGAAGGTGTCGATTTCCCGGAACACCACCGGGTCCCCGAGCTCCGCGGCGGCGCGTTTGGCCCGCTCGTAAGCCAGGTTCTGCGCGGGGCACCAGCCGTTCTTGAAGCAGGTGACGGTCACCTTTCCCGGTTCGGCGGCGGGCCTCTTTTTCTGTTTGATCCACCTGGGGGGGACGGCGTCGGCGCTGAACGGCTTCCACAGCAGCTCCTGGAAACCGTCCCGATCCACCCGGCGGTAGCCCTGCTTCCGGAACCAGGCGGCCCGCATGAAGAAGGGCAGCGACAACCCCCACACCACGAACCCCTTGCCCCCCAATCGGCGGGCATCCTCCTCGGCCGCCGCCAGCAGGGCCTTGCCCATGCCTCGCTTGCGGAAATCGCCCCGGCCCTGGGTGTAGCCGTGAACCCAGATGCAGTACAGGTAGTACAGCCCCCGCCCTTCCACGGCGACCTTTTCGATCGGCACGTAGTGGATCATGCCCCCGACCGTGCCGCGGTCGTCCACGGCGACTTTCACGCGCAGGCCCTGCCCCCGCATCCGTTCGTACCACTGGGCCTTGTGCTCGCCGGCTTCCCGCATCTCCTCCGACCACTCCTCCAGACACTGGAAGTAGGCTTTTTCCTGCTCGGCCGGGAGATCGATCACTTTCATAGCCCATCATTATACACCCGCCGGCTGGTCGCGGGGCAGGAACAGGGTGAGCAGGGTGGCCAGGAGGGGCAGGACGACCAGTGCGACCAGGCCGGAGGCCAGCCCGGGGGCCCAGGGGAAAGCTCCCGAGAAGGCCGCCCCGAGCGGCAGGGAGAACTCGCCGATCGCCCAGGCGAAGCCCATCAGGATGCCGCTCACCGTGGAGGTCATTTCGGGAAGCAGGCGGTGGCCCATCATGATGTTGGCCACCTGGGAGAGGTTCAGGATGAAGCCGGTGACGCTCAAGGCGGCGAGGGCCGGCCACAGGGCGGACCTGGCGCCGAACCACAGCAGCAGCGCCATGAACGGCAGGCAGGCCAGCTGCGAGACCATGAACAGGGTGCGCGGCCTCACGCGGTGGGCGATTACGCCGGACAGCAGCAGGCCGCCGGCGCCGGCCAGGTTGTAGAAGGTGGCCGCCGCGCTGTAGGCGGCGCGGCTGTTGCCCCAGTCGGCGAACAGCTTGGCGGCGAAGAAGCCGATGGCGGTCATGAAGCCGTAGCGCAGGATCATGATGGCCAGCAGGAGCAGCAGCGGGGCGAGGCGCCCGCGAATGGCCCGCGCCGCCTGGGCCAGGTCGAAGGACTGGCGCGGCCCGGCGATGGTCATCCGCCCCCTGGAAAGGTAGAGCAGGGCGATGACCAGGGCCGGGAGTGCCAACAAGGGGGAGGCGGCGTTGCCGAAGGCCTGGGTGAACAGGGAGAAGTACGGCTGGGACAGCGAGCCGCCGGCGATGCCGATGGACATGAAAATCGAAAAGGCCAGGTCCCTGCGCTCCCCCCCGGCGGCCCCGGCGATGTTGGAGCCTGCCGGGTGGAACAGGGAAATCCCCAGGCGGCCGACCACCACCAGCGCGGTCAGCAGCGCGTAGCTGCGCGTCAGGCCGATCAGCGACATACTCATCGCGCCGACGGTGAGCCCGAGGAACACGGGCAGCTTGCCGCGGACGCGGTCCGCCCACAGCCCCATGGCCGGCTGCAGGCCGTTGGCGGCCAGCGAGCTCACGGCGAAGATCATGGCCGCCCGGGCCGGTTCCAGGCCGGCGATGACCATGTAGATCGGGAAGAACAGCGAATACAGGTCCGCGGAAAAGTGCATGGCGCCGATGGCCAGCGTCCGCGGGCGGTTCAAGGTTGACCTCGCCGCTGTATTCATCCCTGGGTATACCTGCGGGGCTTGGAGCCGTCGCTGCGCCGGTAGGGGTTGGCCTTGTTCTTCAGATAGGTGCGGTACACCTGGCAGGCCTCGTAGTAGCTCTCCGGGCTCCCGTAGGAGGCCGACAGGTCGGCCCGGTACAGCTCCAGCAGCTGCGGGAAGAGGGGCGAATCCATGATTTTCTCGGAGCGGAACAGGGGCAGCTTCTTCAGCGCCCCGGGCATCATGTGGAAACGGATCAGGAAGCTCACCTCCTGGATCAGGCTCTGGGCGAAGCCCAGGCGGCGCAGGAAGCCAGCGGCCACCTCGGCCCCCAGCTCGGCGTGCCGGTCGTAAGGGCGTTCCTGGGTGCCGGGGGCGTCGGGCTTGCCCACGTCGTGGAGTAAAAGCGCCAGGGACAGCACGGTGTCCGGCTGCTTGCGGTGCTTGAAGGTCTCCAGGGTGTGCTCCCAGCCGTCCCCCTCCGGGTGGTAGTCCTTGAATTGGGGAACGACCGACATGCGCGCCAGCTCCGGCCAGAAGGCCTGCACGAAGCCGCTCTCGTGCAGCAGCGCCAGCCCCTTGTGCGCCTCGCCCCCGTCCAGCACGCCCAGCAGCAGGTCGCGCTGGTAGGCGGCGCCCGGCGGGGGAACGGCCCTTCCAGGCCCAGCTCCTCGGCGCTGGTCCGGTAGTGGTAGCGGGAAATCAGCTTGGCCGCCTCGGCCAGACGGGTCAGCGGCAGGCAGGCGCCCCGGGGTGCCAGGACCTCCAGGCGCAGGTCCGGGTACACGCCCTCCGGGTCCAGGAATACGTCGCGCTGCGGATCGTAGAGCAGCTCCTGCACCGAGAAGGGGCGGGGGGAGGGCGGGTCGTCCTCGTCGTAGCAGCGGAAGGCGTACTGCCGGTCTTCCCAGGACACGATGGCGTCCTCGTGCCGCTCGCCGCCGTACTCCAGCTGGTCGAAAACGCCCGCCAGGCAGATCAGCGAGCAGTCGGTCAGCAGGTAGCGCGCGCCCGGGGAAGACGGCAGGCGGAAGAAGCGGTCCAGCGCGGAGAAGCTGGCGTAGTAGACGCGGTGCCCGCCATCCTGCAGGACGGCCACGGGGTCGCGAGCGCTCATGCTCCGGGTCCGGGCGCGGCCTCAGGACCGCCCGCGCGCGGCGATGCTCTGGAACCCGGCGTAGGGGACCAGGGCCGCGGGCAGGCGCACCGAGCCGTCGGCCTGCTGGCCGTTCTCCAGCAGGGCGATCAGCGCCCTGGAGACGGCCACGGCCGTGCCGTTCAGCATGTGCACGTGCACGTTCCTGCCCTCCTCCTTGTAGCGGATGGCCAGGCGGCGGGCCTGGTAATCGGTGCAGTTGGAGGTGCTGGTGATTTCGCCCCAGTCCCCGGACTCGCCGCGCCCGGGCATCCAGGCCTCCAGGTCGAACTTGCGGTAGGCCGGGCCGCCCAGCTCCCCGGCGCAGGTGTCCACCACCCGGTAGGGGATTTCCAGCCCCTGGAAGATCCTCTCCTCCAGGGCGAGCAGGTAGTCGTGCAGCGCCTCGGACTGGTCCGGGCGGCAGAAGATGAACATCTCCACCTTGGTGAACTGATGCACCCGGTACAGCCCCTTGGAGTACTGCCCGGCGGCGCCCGCCTCGCGGCGGAAGCAATGCGACAGGCCGGCCACCTTGAGGGGCAGGCTCTCGCGGTCCAGGATGCGGTTGGCATAGTAGCCCCCGAGGGTGATCTCGGCGGTGCCGATCAGGCAGGTGCCCGTGCCCTCGATGGTGTAGATGTTGGACTCCTCGCCGCGCGGGTTGAAGCCGATGCCCTCCACCACCTCCTCCTTGGCCACGTCGGGGGTGATGGTGAGGGTGAAGCCTTCCTTTTGAAGAAGATCGAAGGCGTAGCGCACCAGGGCCAGCTCCAGGAAGGCCGCCTCATTTTTCAGGTAGTAGAACTTCTGGCCGCTGACCGCGGCCGCGGTGTCGAAGTCCACCAGGTCCAAGGCCTGCCCCAGCTCCAGGTGATCGCGGGCCTTGAAGGAAAACACCGGGGGCTTTCCCCAGCGCTTGAGCTCGCGGTTGGCCTGCTCGCCGGTGCCCTCCGGGGCCAGGGGGTGGGTCAGGTTGGGCACCCGGGCTGCCTCGCGGGCCAGCTCCGCCTCGATGCCCGCCAGGGTCTGCTCCTGCGCGGCGATCTCGCCCTTGAGCCCCTTGCCCTCCTCGATCAGGCGCTGCCGCTCTTCCGGGCCCAGCTTGGCTTTCATGGCCTGGGCGTTGGCGTTGCGCCGGGCCCGCAGGGCCTCGCTGGCGGCCAGCAGACGGTTTCGCTCGTCGTAGAGCGCCACCACCCGGTCCGGGTCCGCGGTGGAGTTGCGGCGCCGGGTGTTCTCCCGCACCGCCTCGAGGTTGTCCCGGATGTATTTCAGCTCGAGCATGGGGTGATACTAAGACGCAGGGGGACCTCATGGCAATCGGGTGCGCAGGCCGGTGTGGGCAGGCGCTTTTGACCCCCCGGGCCGGCCTCTGCTACAATCCTGCGATGCGCCACGCGGTGTGCGTGTACCCGGAGACGGCGGAAGCGCTGGCCTCCGCGCCCGGGGACTTCGACCTGGAGCTGCAGAGCTTCGGCCTCGGGGGGGTGCGCTCGCCAAGGGATTGGCGGCGGCGGGCCGCGCGGGCTTTCTGGGAGCCCTGGCTGGAGCGTTTCGCCGCTCTGGGCGTGACGGTGGCCTTCGAGAATGAGCAGGAGAGCGACCCCGCGCCGGCCATCGCCCTGCTGGACGCCCTGCGGGGGTATTCCTGCGGCTTCTGCCTGGACGTCGGCCACGCTCGACGCCTTCACCGCCCTGGCCCCCCGGCTCTGGGTGGAGCGCTTGGGAGCGCGCATCGTGCACCTGCATGTCCACGACAACCTCGGGGACGACGACCGGCACCTGGCGCCGGGGGAGGGCAGCATCGACTTCCCGAGCTCTACGAAGCCGTCCGGCGGCACTGCCCACAGGCCGTGCTGTCCCTGGAGCTGGAATGCGATGCGGAAAGGATCCTGCGCAGCCTGGAGTGGTCGCGCAGGCATGGACGCGGCGGGCCGGCGGAGTAGAGTGGAGCGGATGTCCACCCTGTACATCGTGGCCACCCCCATCGGCAACCTGGAGGACATCACCCACCGGGCGCTGCGGGTGCTGTCCGAGGTCGACTGGGTCGCCTGCGAGGACACCCGCCAGACCCTGAAGCTGCTCAGCCACTACGGCATCAAGGCCCGCCTGACCCCTTTTCATTCCTACAACCTGAAGCGCGAAACCCCGCGCCTCCTGGGGCTGCTGGCGGCGGGCCAGAGCGTGGCCCTGGTCACCGACGGGGGCACCCCCGGCATTTCCGACCCTGGCTCCTACCTGGTGGCTCTGGCGCGGGAGCGGGGGATCGCGGTCAGCCCGGTGCCCGGCCCCTCGGCCCTGTCGGCGATGCTGAGCGTGGCCGGGTTTGCCGGGCCGGCGGTCAGCTTCGCCGGCTTCCTGTCCCCCAAGCCCGGCCGGCGCCGACGGGAGCTGGGCGAGCTGCTGGCCAGACCGGGGGGGGTGGTGCTGTACGAATCCCCCCACCGCATTTTGAAGCTGCTGGAGGACTTGAGCGCGCTGGCCCCCGGGCGCTGCTGTATGCTGGGCCGCGAGATGACCAAGGTGCATGAGGAGTTCCTGGAAGGGGATCCGTCCGTGCTCTTGACGGAACTGGCTGGAAGGCCGAAATTATTGGGAGAGTTCACGGTGTTCGTGCGGCCCGATAAAAAACATCAAGTTGATCCGGAGGGCTGACGATACTTGAATGTGAAAGGAAACCCCGGATGACGATCGACCGAGTTGGGCCTATTGATCCCCTGCAGAATCTCAAGAAGACCAAGGGCCCCGAAAAGCCCCGCAAGAATGACGGGGAGGATTCGATCCACGTTTCCGAAGAGGCCCGCTCCAAGGCGGAGATCTACCAGGCCACCGAGCTGGCCAAGGGTGCGCCGGAGATCCGCTGGGAGCTGGTGGAGGCGATCAAGAAGCGCCTCCAGGACCCCAACTACATCTCCGACCAGGTGCTGGACGGAGTGGCGCGCCGGCTCATGGAGTACTTCGAGATTACCTGAGCATGCGGTAGCGCGCGCGTGTTGAATGCAGGCAGGCGGAGGGTCCGAAGGGGTCTTCCGCCTTTTTCTTTGTAGAAAGGACTGAAAAGCGATGCCGGATCTAGCCTTCAGCGTGCCCACGGAGATCAAGTTCGGGCTGGACGTGGCCAACCGCGTGGCCGCGGTGGTGAGCGAGTACGGAGAGCGGGCCCTGCTGGTCACCGAGGCCATCCTGTACGAGGGCAAGGTGATCGACCGGGTCCAGGCCCTGCTGGAGAAGAAGGGCCTGCAGTACATCGTCTATGACGAAGTAGTGCCCAACGCCACCAGCTCGGCGGTGGACGACGGGGTGAAGCTGGCCCGCGGCGCCCACGCCGACGTCATCGTGGGCCTGGGCGGCATGCGCACCCTATCGGTGGGCAAGTGCATCGCCATGGTCGCCGCCGGGCACTCGGACATGGACGACTACCTGTCCGGTATGCTGCCCAAGCCCGTGAGCCTGCCCTACGTGGCCCTGCCCACGACCTGCCGCGACCCCTTCCTGCTGACCGGCGAATACCTGGTGACCGACTCCCGGGACCGCTCGGCCAAGCTGGGGCGGGTGCCCGCGGGGCCCGCCCGCGCGGTCATCATCGATCCCCGCTTGAGCGCCACGCTGCCGCCCAAGTTCACCGCCACGACCCTGATGGACACCTTCCTGGCCGGGGTGGAGGGGTACCTGAGCTCGCGGAACAACTTCCTGTCGGAGACCTTCTTCCTGCCCGCCCTGCAGCTGATGGGCAAGACCATCGGCCCGCTGCGGGACGCTCCCGACGACCTGCGCGTGCGGATGAACGCCTCCACGGCCGGGCTGCTGGTGGCCCTGGGCCTGACGGTGAGCCGCACCGGCGTGGGCGCGGCCCTGTCCTACGCCATCAACGGCCGCTTCATGGTGCCCAAATCCTGGGTGTCCTCGATCCTGCTGCCCCACGTGATGGAGTTCTACGCCGGGGTGGCCGCGGAGAAGCTGGCCAAGGTGGCCGCTTTCCTGGGAGAAGAGGTGTCCGCCAGCGCGCCGGTGGAAGGGGCCGCCCGGGCCGTAGAGGCCGTCCGCCGCATCCTGGGCTCCCTGGGCCTGCCTACGCGCCTGCGGGATTTCGACCTGAACCTGGACGACATGGTGGAGGCGGCCAGCACGGCCCGCTCCTTCGACATGATGAACTACCTGCCCCGCTCCATTTCCTCCGAGGACCTGTACGAGCTGTTGAAGTCGGCCTACTAGCGGGTGCGAAGCGGTGATAGGCCTGCCCAAGCTCGCCAGTCTCCCGCCCCGCACCCGCCGGCGCAAGATCGCGCTGCTGCTGCAGCAGGCCGAGCTGTCGGTGGAGAGGGGGGACGAGCCGGCGCTGGAGTACTGGCAGGGCCTGGCCCGCCTGCTGTCAAGCGACCCGAAGGCCGGACCGGAGCTGCGCGCCCAGGCGCAGGCTTTGGACTCCGCGGCCGGGCCGGACACTCCCCTCCCGGAGCTGCGGCGGGCACTGAACCGGGCCCGGCACGCGCTGCTGGCCTTCCTGGGAGCGGAGCCGGCGGAGTGGGACCTGCTGTCCACGGGAGGCGGGTTGGACTCCGCCGCGCGCCGGATGCTGCCCCTGACCGTGTACCTGGAGGAGCTGCGCTCGCCGTTCAACGTGGGCGCCATTTTCCGCACGGCGGAGGCCTTCGGCGTGGAGCGGATGCTGCTTTCCCCCTGGACCGCCTCGCCTCAGCACCCGCGCGCGACCCGGACCGCCCGAGGGGCGACCGACGTGCTGCCGTGGGAGGTGGCCCCCCTGGAGCGGCTTTCCGGCCGCAGCGGCATCGTGGCCCTGGAGCTGCAGGGCACGCCTCTGGGAGAGTTCCGTTTCCCCGCGCGGGGAGTGCTGCTGGTCGGCTCCGAGGAGCTGGGCTTGAGCCCGGAGGCTCTGGCCCTGGCGAATGCCGGCCGGGTCTCCATTCCCATGGCCGGGGCCAAGCGCTCCTTGAACGTCGCGGTGGCCTGCGGCATCGTGCTGCAGGCCTGGGCGGCCCGCCTGGGCGCCCTTCAAGCTTCAGGCCTGGCCGGGCCCCCTTCCGGCGTCTCCGCGCCGAAGCGCACCGCGCGCCAGGGCAGGAACGAGGCGTAGCTGCGCTCGCGGTAGCTCCACACCCGCACCTGCCGGCCCAGGGCCAGGCGCCCGAGCATCGGCTCGATGGTGGACAGCAGCTCCGGCGGAGCCCGGCGGCCTGCGCCCACCAGAATCGAGCGGGGCAGCAGGGCGGCCAGCTCCCGATCGGGCAGGTAGGCTTCCAGCTTCTCGCCGGTCTGCGTGGCCACCCTCAGGCGGGCCTTCAGGCGCTCCCCCTCGAGCACCGGGCGGGCCTCTTCGACCCGCCCAACTGCGGCTTTCATGGTTTACCCCCTGCTATGAAAAACGGGGGGGTGTGTCGCGGCGCTTTGCGTCGGCAGGCGCCGACCGGCGCCTGGCCTCAGGAGGGGTTGAGCTGCACCTCGTGGCTGATGGCCACGCTCTTGGAGAGCATGGCGTAGACCGCGCAGTACTTGTCCAGGGACAGGGCGATGGCCTTGTCGATCTTGTCCCGGTCAAGCTGGCTTCCCTTCAGGATGTAGCGGATGTGAATGCGGGTGTAGACCTGGGGGTGCTCCTCGCGGGCTTCCCCTTCCACCTCGACGGCCAGCGCGTCGAAGGGCATTTGCATCTTCTTCAGCAGTGAAACCAGGTCCATGCTCGTGCAGCCGCCCAGGGCGGTCAGCACCAGCGGCTTGGGGCGGGGACCCCTGTTCTGGCCCCCGAACCGGGCGTCCGCGTCCAAGCTCAGGTGGTGTCCCTGCAGCTCCGCGGCGAAGCCTCATGTCGCCGCTCCACTCGAGGGTCGTTTTCACTGCCGGCACGGCTTTCTCCTCCTCACCGGAGGTTCAGCGCTTCAGGGCGCGCTCGATCTCCGGCCGGTTGAACCCTACTATGATC
>CAVTQG010000037.1:0-16858 GCA_963736785.1 uncultured Spirochaetota bacterium
GCCCTGTCCCTGGAGCAGGAGAAATGGGTCAAGGAGCTGGAGCGCATCTCCGGCTTGTCGGCCGAGGAGGCCAAGCGCCTGCTCATCCAGAGCCTGGAGAACGAGGCCCTGCACGAAGCCCAGGTCAAGATCAACCTGATCGAGCAGGAGGCGCAGGTCACCGCCGACCGCAAGGCCCGGGACATCGTCGTGGCCACGATCCAGCGCATCGCCACGGACGTGAGCTCGGAGGTCACGGTTTCCACGGTGAGCCTGCCCAACGACGAAATGAAGGGCCGGATCATCGGCCGGGAAGGCCGCAACATCCGCACCCTGGAGACGCTGACCGGAGTGGACGTGATCATCGACGACACGCCGGAGGCGGTGGTCATTTCCTGTTTCGACCCCATCCGCAAGGAGATTGCCCGGGTGGCCCTGGAACGCCTGATCTCCGACGGCCGGATCCACCCCGCCCGCATCGAGGAGATCGTGCAGAAGGTGACCAAGGAGGTCAGCCAGACGATCTACGAGGAGGGCGAGAAAGTGCTCTTCGAGTTGGGCATCCACAACATGACCCCTGAAGGCATCCGGGCCCTGGGCCGGCTGCACTACCGCACCAGTTACGGGCAGAACGTGCTGGACCACTCCAAAGAGGTGGCCCTCATCGCCAGCGCCCTGGCCGCCGAGGTTGGCGCGGAGGTGGAGGTGTGCAAGCGGGGGGCGCTGCTGCACGACATCGGCAAGGGAGTGGAGTCCAACGGGGAAGGCAACCACGCCGAGATGGGCATGGAGCTGGCCCGCAAGATCGGCGAGGATCCGCGGGTGGTGAACGCGATCGGGGCGCACCACAACGACGTGGAGCCGGCCAGCCTGGAGGCCACGGTGGTGCAGATCGCCGACGCCATCTCCGCCTCGCGCCCCGGCGCCCGCCGGGAGACCCTGGACAACTACCTCAAGCGCCTGGAGAGCCTGGAGAAGATCGCCGAGAGCTTCCCGGGCGTGGACAAGGCCTACGCCATCCAGGCCGGGCGCGAAGTGCGCATCATGGTGAACAACGACGAGGTGGATGACGAAGGGGCCAAGAGCCTGGCCAAGAGCATCGCCAAGAAGATCGAGGGCGAGCTGAAGTATCCCGGGCGCATCAAGGTGACGATCATCCGCGAGACGCGGATCGTGGAGTACGCCCGCTGACGGACAGCTTCCGCATCCTGCTGGTCGGGGACGTGGTGGGCTCGCCCGGCTGCCGGGCCCTGTTCATGGGCCTGCCGATGCTGGTGAAGAAGACCCGCGCCGACCTGGTGATCGCCAATGGCGAGAACGCGGCCGACGGTCTGGGTCTGACCCCCGAGATCGCCGGCTCGCTTTTCAAGAGCGGGGTGGAGGTCATCACCTCCGGCAACCACATCTGGCAGAGGCGGGAGATCCTGGGCCTGCTGGAGACCGACGGCCGCATTCTGCGCCCGGAGAACTACCCCATCGGGGTGCCCGGCAAGGGCCACGTGGTTTTGAGCAAGCGGGAGGTGAGCGTGGCGGTGGTCAACCTCCAGGGCCTCCAGCAGCTGCCCAGCATCCGCTGCCCCTTCGCGGTGGGAGCCGAGCTGGCCAAAAAGCTGCGCGGGCGCGCCAAGATCATCATCGTGGACTTCCACGCGGAAAGCCCCGAGGAGAAGGAGGCGCTGGCCCTGCACCTGGACGGCACGGTCAGCGCGGTGCTGGGCACGCACACCCACGTGCAGACCGCCGACGAGCGCGTCCTGTCAGGGGGAACGGCCTACATCGGGGACGTGGGCATGACCGGCCCGAAGCTGGGCGTGATCGGCATGAAGCGCGAGATCTCCATCCGCCGCAGCCTCACCCAGATCCCCATCAAGATGGAAGTGGAGAACTCCGACGGGGTGATCATGGGGGCTCTGGTCGAGGTCAATCCGGCCGACGGCAAGGCCCTTTCCATCCAGAGGATCGCCCAGGACGCATGAAGAAGCGGCCCCTCCTGGAGGTGCTCCGCAGCCTCGAGCCGGAAAGCGATCGGGAGGACCTCTTGGCCCGCATCCTGTGCGGGGAGGTCCGGGTGGGCGGGGCGCGGGTGCGCGACCCCCGCTTTCCGACCGACGGCAGCCAGGTGAGCCTGGAGAGGCGCCGCTTCGTTTCGCGGGGCGGCCTGAAGTTGGACGGAGCCCTGGGCGCTTTCGGGCCAAATGTGGAGGGCATGTGCCTGCTGGACGCCGGCTGCTCGACCGGGGGCTTCACCGACTGCCTGCTGCAGCGCGGTGCCGCGCAAGTGATCGCGGTGGACGTGGGCTACGGGCAATTGGACTTCCGGCTGCGCCGCGACCCGCGGGTCACGGTGCTGGAGCGAACCAACATCCTGTCGCTGGCTCAGGAATTCCTGCCCGCGCCCCCGGAGGGGGCTGTGGCCGATCTTTCTTTCCGTTCCCTGCGGCGGGCAGCCGCCCACCTGCTGGCGCTGACTTCGCGCAGCTGGCTGGTCGCCCTGGTGAAACCGCAGTTCGAGTGGCGCTCCCCGGGGGAGGATTTCCGCGGCGTGGTGCGCGACCCGCAGGTGCGGCGGCGGGTGCTGACCTCGCTGGCTTGCGATCTGAGCGGGGAAGGGGTGTTCCTGCAGCGGGTCGCGGCGGCTTCCCCGGTCGGAGCCCGGGGCAACCGGGAGTACTTCTTTTGGCTTTCACTGAAGCCCGGGGCCCGCTCGCCGGAGCGGCTATTGGCGGAGCTACCGCTGGAATGAGTCCCTGGAAAGGGGCTTGCCGATGAACAAGCCCTCGGGACCCAGGTAGTCGGCGGTCCTTCCTTCTAGCAGGATCTGCACCCGCTTCACCGTCGAGAACTCCGTGGCCGAGTACACCACCTGCTGGAGCTGGGCGGACAGGCCCTCCTTGCCCAGGGAGTTGAAGCGAAAGGCCTCGCTGAAGTCCAGGTAGGCGGTGCCGTCCTTCACCTGGGCTCGCCGCAGGCGGGCCTCCGGGCTGACCAGGCTCATCAGCCCCTGGTTCACCTCCGCCGGAGTCGGCCCCGTAAGCAGCGCCTCGAGGGTGGAGGTGAGGGGAGCGTCCGTGTACTTCACCGGACGGACCACGCTCTTCAGCTGGATCCCTCCGTCCGGGTTCACGGCGATGAAGAAAAGCCGCGCCTGCCGGGTGCGGGTGGAGGGCGCCGCCTGGTCCTTGCCTTGGACGGGGGGCTGCGCCTCGGCGGAAGGCTTGACCAGCTCCACGACCACGTCGGCGGCAGGCTTCTGCTTGGGGATGGGGGAGGGGGCGGGGGTAGAACCCGGCAGGGATGCCGGCGCGGGGGTACGCCGAGCAGTCGCTCGGGTTTCATCCCCCGGCACGGCGCCTGAGCTACCGCTCGGCGCCTGCCCCGACCGGTCCGTCGTGCCGGGCGCGGGCTGCTCCGGCGGGGCCACCACCACCTCCACCGGCGCGCCCCGTTTTCTTTCGAAAAGACGGGCGAAGCCGGTTTTCTCGATGACCTGCTGAACCCTTGCCCGATTGAAGAGGAAGATGACCAGGACCAGCAGCACAAGGGCCACGTAGAACAGGCAGCCGATGGTGTTCCGCTTTCGCGCCATGCTGCTCTAATCATCGGCAAAACCGCCGGGGCGATTGATTTGACAGCACCCTGAATTGCACATATAGTAAAGCCTCTATGAAGCTGCTCAAGGGGATCATAGTCTCGCCGGGGATAGCCATCGCCAAGGCGTACGTGTTCGCCACGGTCCGGCGGACCGTCCCCGTATACGACGTGGACCCCGAGCGCCTGCAGCAGGAACTGGCTCGCTTCCGCGGGGCTCGGGAAAGGGCCGTGCGCGAGCTGGAGGCCCTGCGGGGCCGCGCCGACCCCGGGCAGCCGGAGGGCCGCCTGCTGGAGTCGCAGATCCTGATGCTGGACGACCCTGAGTTCGTGGAGCGGGTGGAGCGGGAGCTGGCCGAGCAGCGGAAGAACACGGAGTGGGTGCTGCAGCAGGAGGTGGCTGCCATAGCCGCCAAGCTGGCCGAAAGCGGGGACGAGTACCTGCAGGAGCGCTCCAGCGACGTCCACGACGTGGCAGAGCGGCTCCTGGGCCAGCTGGCCAGCCCCCGCCGGCCGGCGCTGTCCGAGCTGCAGGAGGAGTGCATCGTGGTGGCCCACGCCTTTCTGCCTTCCGACCTGATGGCCATGGACCGGCGCAAGGTCCTGGGCCTGGCCGCGGATTCCGGCGGCCGCACCTCGCACGTGGCGATCCTGGCCCGATCCTTCGCCATCCCCGCGGTGCTCGGGCTGTCCGCGCTATCCGGCGAGGTGCGCACCGGGGACCTGCTCATCGTGGACGGCACGCGCGGGCAGGTCATCGTCAACCCCGACGAGGCCACCCTGGGCCAGTACCGGGCCAGCCGGGAAGCCTGGCAGACCCACGAGCTGCAGCTGCTGCCCTTGAGCGAGCTGAAGGCCGAGACTCGGGACGGCAAGCTGATCGCCCTGGTGTCCAACATCGAAGTGCCGGAGGAGACCGAGTCGGCCCTGGCGCACGGGGCGGACGGGGTGGGACTGTTCCGCTCGGAGTTCCTCTACATCATCCCCAAGCGCTTCCCTTCCGAGGAGGAGCAGCTGGAGGCCTACCGTCGGGTGCTCACCGCCATGAAACCCCGCCCGGTCACCATCCGCACCCTGGACCTGGGCGGGGAGAAGATCATCCCGGGGGTGACCCCGGGGGGGAGTCCAACCCGATCCTCGGCTGGAGGGCAGTGCGCTTCTGCCTCTCCCGGCAGGACGTGTTCCTGACCCAGCTGCGCGCCCTGCTGCGGGCCTCCGTGCACGGCAATCTGAAGCTGATGTTCCCGATGATCTCCGGAGTGGAAGAGCTGGAGGCGGTGTTGGGCGTGCTGGAACAGGCCAAACAGGAGCTGCGCTCCAAGGGTCAGGCCTTCGACGAGCAGGTGCCGGTCGGGATCATGATCGAGGTCCCCTCGGCCGCCTTCACCTCGGACATCCTGGCCCGCAGGGTGAGCTTCTTCTCCATCGGCACCAACGACCTGATCCAGTACCTGATAGCGGTGGACCGGGAGAACGAGCGCATCGCCTACCTCTATGAGCCCTTCCACCTTGGGGTCCTGCGCCTGCTGAAGACGGTGATCGACAACGCCCACGCCAACGGCATCCCCGTGGGCATGTGCGGCGAGATGGCCGCCGATCCCTACGCGGCCGTGGTGCTGCTGGGTTTGGGCCTGGACGAGTTCAGCATGAGCTCCATCGCCATACCGGAGATCAAGCGGATCATCCGCTCGGTCACGCTGGCTGAAGCCGAGGAGCTGGCCGGCTCGATTCTGGAGATGAAGTCGCAGCGCGAGGTGGACCGCCGCGTGCGGCAGTGGCTGGAGGAGCGCTTTGAGTTCATCGGCTCCAACTGAAAACGGGGCCTTCACAGTGGCCGTGCTCGGCCGGCCCAACGTGGGAAAATCCTCCCTGTTCAACCGCCTGGTGGGACGCCAGCGGGCGATCACCGATCCGACCCCGGGGGTGACCCGCGACGTGCTGGAAGGGGTGCTGGACCTCGGCGGTCCGCAGGTACGCCTGCTGGACACCGGAGGCTACACTCTGGGGCGCGGAGAGCTGGAGCGCGAGGTGTCGCGCCGCAGCCTGGCCATCGCCGCCTCCAGCGACCTGACCCTGGCGCTGGTGGAGGCGAGCGGCCTGACCCGCGAGGACCAGGCCCTGATCGAGCGCCTGCGCCGGCTGCCGGATTTCCCGGACAAGGTGCTGCTGGTGATCAACAAGGTGGACGGGCCGGCGCAGGAACTGGGCCTTGGCGAGTTCCAGGCCTTGGGTTTCGGCCGCCTGGCGGCCGTTTCCGCCGCGCATGGAAGGGGAATCGCCGAGCTGAAGCGGATGATCCGGGAGTCCTGGGCGAAGGCCGGGGAACTCGCCGGCCGAAGCGAAAAAGCCGAAGCGCAGCCGGCGGAAACCGCGGAGGCGGGCGACTCGGGGGGGCCGGCCGCGGCGGAGGCCGGCGCGCGAAAATCGGGCCCGGAACTGCGCCTGGCCATCATCGGCAAGCCCAACACCGGCAAGTCCACGCTTCTCAACCGGCTCCTGGGCGAGGAGCGGGCGCTGGTGGCGGAGTCGCCCGGAACCACCCGGGACCCGGTCGGCGGAACCTTGAGCTTCAGGGGCCGTACCCTGAGAATCCTGGACACGGCGGGCATCCGGCGCAAGAACCGCGTGTCGGAGGCGGTGGAATACTACTCGGTCAACCGGGCCATCCAGAGCATCGAGGAGGCGGACCTGGTGATCCTGCTTATGGACGTGCGGGAAGGGATTTCCGATCAGGACAAGAAGATCGCCGACCTGGCGGTACGCGCCGGGCGGGGGGTGATCCTGGCCTTGAACAAGGTCGATCTGCTGGCCGGTCCGAAAGCCGAGCTGCGGGGCATCGAGCAGAAGGTGCGCTTCTTCTTCCCCATGATGGATTTCGCCCCCTTGGTTTCGCTTTCCGCCGCGAAGGGCTCCGGAGTGGACCGCCTCCTGGCCGAAGTCCTGGAGGTGGGCCGGCAGCTGCACCTCAAGGTGTCCACCGGAAAGCTGAACCTGGCGGTGAAGCGCTGGGTGGCGGAGTACACCCTGCCGGTGCGGGGCAAGAACGTGAAGATCCGCTACGCCACCCAGACCGGGGCCAATCCCGTGCGCTTCCTGTTCTTCGTCAACTCCTTGCGCCTGTTCCCGGCCCGCTACCTGGCCTACCTGAAAAACCGCATCCGCGCGGACCTGGGCTTCGACAAGGTGCCGGTGGACATCAGCCTGCGCGAATCCTGAAGGTCAGGGTGCGGAGCATGGGCAGGCATTTCTCCATCGGCCAGATAGCCGACCTCCTGGGCGTGAAGAATCACGTGCTGCGTTACTGGGAAGCGGAGATCCCGCTGGTGGCCCCGCGCAAGGACCTGGCGGGACGCCGGGTGTACACGGAGCGGGAGGTCGCGCTGCTGCTGCGCCTGAAACAGCTGCTGTACGAGGACCGTTACACCATTGAAGGGGCGCGCGAGCGGATCTGGCTGGACCTCAATCCCCCGGCCCAATCCCCCGCCGCCCGCATCGCAGCGGTGCGCCGGGAGCTGCTGGCCATCTGGTCGCTGGCCAGGGGGCAGCCGCGATGAAGGCCGAAGAGCTGCTCGGGCGGTGGAGTGCCGAGGTGGAGCTGTTCGAACACTGGGCGCAGCGGCCGGAGGAGGCCCGGCAGCGCCTGCTGGCCGACCTGGCCGCGCTGGACCCGGGGCTGCTGGTGCGATTGCGGGAAACCCTGGCCTCGGCTGGAGGCGGGGCCGTCCGGGCGCCTGCGCAGCGAGGTATCGCCCCGCTGCCGGCGGTGCCGCTGGCCGAGTGGCGCGGCAGCCGCGAGGCCGGCCAGGCCGGCGAACAGCTCATCGCCTCGGGCCGGACCGCCTTCCTGACCGCAGCCGGCGGCCAGGGCACGCGCCTGGGCTGGGACGGGCCCAAAGGCTGCTTTCGGATCTCCCCCATCCGCAAGGCGTCGCTCTTCCAGATTTTCGCGGAGAAGATCCTGGCGGCACGGCGGCGCTACGGCGTGGGCTTCCGCTGGTGCATCATGACCAGCCCGTTGAACCACGACCAGACCCTGGAGTTCTTCAGCGAACACGATTTCTTCGGCCTGCCTGCCGAGGAGGTGATCCTGTTCCGGCAGGGTCTGCTGCCCAGCCTCACCCCGGAGGGCCGCCTGCTGCTGGCGGCGGATGGAGGCCTGGCCCAGAACCCCACGGGGCACGGAGGCATCCTGCAGGCCATGCGCAGCGAGGGGGTCACCTGGCGCCTGCTGGTGGCGGGAGTGGAGGAGCTGTTCTATTTCCAGGTGGACAACCCCCTGGTGCGCCTGCCGGATCCGCAGTTCGCGGGCTGGCACCGCCTGCGCGGCTCGCAGATGTCCAGCAAGGTCATTCCCAAGGACCACCCCGAGGAGAGGCTGGGCGTACCAGGCCTGCTCGCCGGCCGTCCGGTGGTCATCGAGTACTCCGATCTGGACCCCCAGCAAATGCGCGGCCGCGCGCCGGGCGGCGGGCTGCGGTTCCCGCAGGGCTCCATCGCCATCCATCTGTTGAACACGGCCTTCGCCGCCCGGGTGCCGCTGCCCCTGCCGCTGCACCTGGCCCGCAAGCGGGTGCGCTGCCTGGTGCCCCGGCCGGGCGGGGCCGCGGTGGAGGAGCGGGAGGCCGTGAAGTTCGAGAGCTTCATCTTCGACGCTGTCCCGCTGGCCGCAGCGCCCCAGTTTCTGGAGACCTCGCGGGAGGAGGAGTTCGCCCCCCTGAAGAACGCCACGGGGCCCGACTCCATCGCCACCTGCACCGCAGGCATGATCGACCAGCACTCCCGCTGGCTGGAAGCCTGCGGCGTGCAGGTGCCCCGGGAAGGCGGGCGGCCCAAATACCGCGTGGAGATCAGCCCCCTGTTCGCCGCCGACCCGCAGACACTGCAGGAGCGGCTCGGTCATACCGTTAATAGAATCGATGAGGACACTCTGTTCGCCTAGTCTCCCGACTCTGCTGGCCGCCTTTCTGCTGGCCCCGCTCTGGGGGCTCCCGGCCCAGGTGCCCGAGAACCTCGAGGTCCGGGACCGCTATCGGGAGGTGGTCCTGGGCAGCCTGCGGGAAAACGCGGCGGCCCCGGCGGCCGTGCTCTCCCAGGCCGACGGCAGCCGCGTTCAGTTCCGCACCGAGCGCTCCCAGGACGCCCTGTACACCCTGTTCCTGAACCAGGAAGGCGCAGCCTTTCCCATCGACTCCAGCGGCAGCTGGGTCATCAAGCGCAGCACGGAGGACGGCGGCTTCGTGCAGGCCAAGGTCTTCTTCCGCAACGACCCGGGTTGCTTCGTGCGCCTGTTCCCATCGGGGGCCAGGACCCAGATGGAGGTCTTCCTGTTCGGCGTGCCGGTGGCCCGCCGCGCACAGCTCCCGGTGCCCTTCAGCTCCCTGCTCACCGCCCCCTTCGACCGGGTGGTGGAGCTGACCCGCGCCGTGGTGCGCTGGGATCTGCTGTTGTGGCGAGGGGAGCCGGCGGCCGACCGCCACCAGGAGGCGGTCATCCAGGGGGTGCGCTCGGCCCTGGGCAGCTTGAGGGAGGCCGACGACGGAGCCCTGGACGAGGAGGGGCGGTACGTGCGGATCGCCGACGGGAGCCGGCAAGGGCCCGATGGAGGCCTCAACTGCTCGGGCTTCGCCAAGTGGATCGTGGACGGTTTCTACGGCCCGCAGGCCGGCGGGCGATCCCTGGCCGTGGCCGAGTTGAAGCAGAGGCACCTGGGGCTGCGCGGCAACCGCTGGAGCCAGGGCTACGAGCAGGCCCGCGACCCCTACTTCGGGCTGGACTGGGCGCGCAACCTGGCCTCTGCCCTGGGGCGGGCCTACGGCGAGGGGGGAGCGGGCCGGAGTCCAGCGACGTGCGGCACCTGGAATATCTGGAGTACCGCGAGGACGTGGGCTACCCGGTGGAGGAGCTGGAGCTGGCCCTGTTCCTGGCGGCCGCCCGCGACCCGGGCAACTTTTACCTGGGCTCCCTGAACCGCGAGCTGCCCGGCCTGCCGGGGCAGCCCGTGCTCCGGCAGCATTACCATCTGGCGGTGTTCCTGCCTTTTTTCACGACGGGCGGGGAGTTCCGGGTGGCGGTCTTCGACCTGACCCGGGAGAGCAGGCTGGAGGACATCCGCCGCCGCTTCGCAGGGCATTTCGTGCATCTGCAGCGCCTGAGCGCCCGCGGGCGGTGGGTGGCGCCGCGGCAACGGCCGCAGCAGTGAAATCTTTTGCGCGTTGACAACCCTATAGAGTAAGGATAAGATATAGTTTAACTGGGAATTCGCGGTTCCTGTTTGAGAAAATGCGTGGGGGAGGGGAACGATGATTTTCTCACTGGGAAACGTCATCACTATTTTCATTGTATTCGTCATCCTCATCATCTTCAGGACGCTGGATCGTAACAACCGCTCGCTGGAAAAGGTAAAGCGCTTCTCCGACAAGGTGCGCGACGGCCTGGCCGCCGTGGTCGAGGAAAAAACCGCGGAGCTGAAGAACCTCTCGATCGAGCTGGGGGTCAACCTCAAGACCGGCAAGGAGGTGCTCAAGCGCGTTCGCGAGGTGGAGGAGAACCTGCAGCAGAAAGCCGGCGGGGTGGAGGAAATCCGCGCCCGCCTGGACGGCTACGACAAGAGCCTCGCCGAGCTGGCGGACATGACCGGCCGCGTGGACGAGAACCTGAAACGAATCCAGTCCGAGTCGCTGTTCGTGGACAAGGTGGGCAAGCGCATCGGAGAGGTTTCCACCCGCCTGGCCCGCCTGGAGCAGGAGTCCGAGGGGGTGCAGGGCAGGCTGGTGGAGGCCAATCGCCAGGGCTTGGAGTCCCTGCGCGTCGAATACTGCGCCGCGCTCAGCGCCCAGGTCCGGGAGCTGGGCGACTCGGTTCAGGTCTCCGAGAAGCGCGTAATGGAATTCGGGGCCTACCTTACCCGCCTGGAGGGCAGGGCCGAGGCCATGGAGCAGGAACGCCTGGCCTCGCTGGCCAAGGGGATGGAGGCGGTTGAGCTGGGAGGCAGGGGGCGGCAGGAAGCCCAGCTCGGCCAATTCCGGGCGTCGCTCGACAAGCTGCTCGCCGAGGCGGAGGGCCGCGGCGCGCAGTTCAAATCCGCCTTGAGCGCAGCGGCCACCGAGGCGCAGGCGCGCGGCAAGCAGCTCAAAGCGGAGCTGGGCGGGGCCGCCGGGGAGGCCGCCCAGCGCCTGGCCCGCGAGCTAGCCCTGGCCGCGGCCGAGACGGAGACCCGGGCGGGCAAAATGAAGGAGGCCCTGTCCCAGGCCGGCGCCGAAATGGAAGCCCGGACGGCCAAGATGAAGGCGGGCCTGGTCCAGGCCGGCGTGGAAATGGAAGCCCGGACGGGCAAGATGAAGGAGGCCCTGGCCCGCGAGCTGGCCCAGGTCGGCGCCGAGATGGAAGCCCGGGCGGGCAAGTCCAAAGAAGCGCTGGCTCAGGCCGGCGCCGAGATGGAGGCCCGGGCAGGCAAGTCCAAAGAAGCGCTGGCTCAGGCCGGCGCAGAAATGGCGAGCCGCGCGGGCGAGCTCCAGCAGGCGCTGGCGCGCGAGGCCGCCGCGGTGCAGGCCCGGGGCAAGAAGTTCGAGGCTGAAGTGCAGGAAGCCCTGGCCCGGGAGAGTGCCGCCGCGGAGGCGCGCGGCAAGAAGCTGGCCGGCGAGCTGACCGCCGCGGCGGCCCAGACGGCCCAGGCCCTGCAGCGCGAGCTGGCGCAGGCACTGACCGACGCGGAGGGGCGGGGCGCCCAGTTCAAGGCCGCCCTGGCGAAGATCAGCACCGAAGCGCAGGCGCGGGGCCAGAAGCTGGAAGCCGAGCTGGACAGCGCGGCGGCGGAGGCCGGCCAGGCCCTGCAGCGCGAGCTGGCCCGGGCCGGCTCGGAAGTGGAGAGCCGCACCGGCCAGATCAAGAAGGCGCTGGCCCAGGCCGCCGCCGAGGCCGGGGAGCGGCTGGCCGGCCACAAGCAGTGGGTCCAGGAGCTGGAGCGGCTGAAGAGCGAGGCGGCCGGGAAGGTGGAAGCGGCCGCGGCGGAGGTGCAGGCGGCGGTGCTCAAGCGCGTGGAGCAGAGCATGGAGAGCTACGAGCGCGAGATGGAGTACCGCTTCCAGAAGCTGGAAGGGGCCGGACCGGACATCGAGGCCCTGGAGGCCAACCTGCGCGCCGCCATGGAGGCCGGCGCGGAGCGGGTGCGCCAGGAGCTGGCCGCCCACTCTCAGAAGTTGGCCGAGGAGCGCAGCGCGGAGCGCGAGCGGGCGCAGGCCGAGTTCGCCGCCCTGCAGGCGGGGGTCGAGGAGCTGGGGGCGGGCTTGAGCGAGCTGAAGTCCAAGGCCTACGAGAACGTCTCCGCCCAGCTGCAGGTTTTCGAGGACGACTTCTTCAAGGACCTGCGCCAGCGCAGCGTCGGCATGGAGGAGCGGATCGGCTCCTTCCAGGCGGAGCTGGAGGCCCGTCTGGAGGAGGTCGCCCAGGCGGGGGCGAGCGAGCGCCAGGCCCTGGAAAAGCGGCACAGCGCGGAGTTGAGCGAGCAGCTGGCCCGCCTGCGGCAAGCGGCCGCCGGCGAGCTGGAACGCCTGGAGAAGGGCGCGGTGGAACTGGAGAGCGAGGTGAGCGAGCGGATCGGCTCCGCGGAGAAGCGCGTGGTCGAGTTGAGCGAGCTGCTGCCCGCGCAGCTGAAGGCGCTCAGCCGCGAAACCCGCGAGCTGGCCCGCCGGGAGCTGGAGTCCGTGAGCCAGGGCCTGGAGAGCGGCCTGGAGGCGGCGCGCCGCGAGGCCGAAGGGGCCCTGAGCGCCCTGAAGGCGGAGTTCGTGGCTCAACGCGACGAGCTGGTCGCGGCCACCGCGGAGGAGAGGGCCGCGTTGAAGGAGGAGTTCCGCGGCATCACCGAGCGCCTGGCCCGCCTGGAGGCGGACTTGAGCTCCCGCGGGGAGCGGGCGCTGGAGAAGTTCCGCACGGATTGGGAGTCCTTCCAGGCGGAGTTCACCAAGCGCACCAAGGAATCCCAGGAGGAGATGGAAGGGCGCCTGCGCGAGGTGAAGATCCGCCAGGCGGAGCTGCGGGAAAAGACCGAGGGGCTGCAGGCCAGCCTGTTCGGCAAGATCGAGGAGGGGCACAAGGTGCTGGCCGTCACCCTGGCGGACATGGACAAGCGGGTGAAGGGCTTCAGCGCCCAGACCAAGCTGTTCGAGCGCGCCGACGAGTTGAAGGTGCTGTTGGAGAGCAAGGTCGAGGAGATGCGGCGCGACGTGGAGCGGCTTTCCGCTCAGCGCAAGGAGGCGGAGGAGCTGGAGGCCCGGTTGAGCGGGGCCAGGCGTGCGGTGGAGGAGCTGGGCACCAAGTTGAACCGCCTGCTCTCCGAGCGCGGCCGGGTGGAAGGCATGGACTCGGACTTCCGCAAGCTGCTGTCCCTGTCCAAGGACCTGGACCAGCGCCTGGGAACGGTGACCACCAGCCAGGACGCGCTGCAGGAGATCCAGGCCAAGATCCGCGGGCTGGAGGCGCTGGAGAAGGCCACCGAGGGCCGCTTCGAGAGGCTGGAAAAGAAGAAGGCCATCCTGGACAACACCATCACGGGCGTGGACAGGAACTTCCAGCAGCTCTCCGAGCTGGAGAAGAGCCTGGAAGGCTTCCGCGGGGAAGCCGGCAGCCTGTCCGCCGCCCTGACGGAGCTGCGGGCCCAGACCGAGCTGCTCTCCTCCAACAAAGAAAGCGCCGAGCAGGTGGTGCGCAAGGTCGGCGAATTGGACGGGGTGCTCACCGACCTGGATTCCCGGATGGAGAAGCTGGAGAAAGCGCGGGAGTGGCTGGCTAAGACCGAGACGCGCTTCGAGCACATCGGCAAGCAGGCCCAGGACCAGGTCAAGCTGCTGGAGGGCATCCTGAAGGCGGAAAAGCGGCAGGCCAAGGAGGACGGGGCGGCTCCGGCGCTGGACAAGCGGGACACCGTCACCAAGCTGGCCCACCTGGGCTGGTCCGCCCAGGAGATCGCCCGCACCACCCGCCTCTCCCGCGGGGAGGTGGAGCTGATCCTGGAGCTGGCCCCGAAGAAGTAGGGCCGGGCGGGGGGGCGGCATGAGCATTACCATCGACTTCAGCCGGATGACACCGGCCATCGGCCTGCAGGCCGTGGCCAGCTACGCTGCCAAGGTGCGCGCCCTGCACGCGAGACTGGCGGAGCGGCGCGCCGCGGGCGCGCTGCCCTTCTATGATCTGCCGGCTCAGGACACTGGCGAGTTGAAGGCCTGCGCCCGCCGCCTGGAAGGACGCTTCGCCAACCTGGTGGTCCTGGGCATCGGCGGCTCGGCCCTGGGCCTGATCGCCCTGAACTCCGCGCTGCGCACCCCCTATCGCTGGGCCGAGAAAGAGCCGCGCCTGTACGTCCTGGACAACATCGACCCTGAGCGAGTGCGGACCCTGCTGGAGGCCCTGGACCCGCGCCAGACGCTGGTGAACGTGATCACCAAGAGTGGGGACACGGCCGAGACCATGGCCAGCTTCCTGATTTTTCGGGAATGGCTGCGCGCCGGCGCGGGGGAGGCGGGGTATCGCGAACGAATGCTGGTGACCACCGACCGCAGCAAAGGCGCCCTGCGCCGGATCGCCGACCAGGACCGCCTGGCCAGCTTCGCGGTTCCCGACGGGGTGGGCGGCCGCTTCTCGGTGCTGACCCCCGTGGGACTCCTGCCCGCCGCCCTGCTGGGCATCGACGTGGACGGCCTCTTGAGTGGGGCCGCGGCCATGGCCACCAGGACCGCCGGCCCGGAGCTGATGGGCAACCCCGCTTACCTGGGCGCGGTTTTGCACCACCTGGGCTGGCTGGGGGGCCGCCGCATCTCGGTGATGCTGGCCTATTCGGATCGTCTCTACGACCTGGCCGACTGGTACCGGCAGCTCTGGGCCGAAAGCCTGGGCAAGCGCGTGGACCTGGACGGCGCCGAGGTGCGGGTCGGGCCCACCCCCGTGCGCTCCTTGGGGGTGACTGATCAGCACTCCCAGCTGCAGCTCTACAAAGAGGGGCCGGACGACAAGATCTATACCGTGCTGCGCGTGGGGGCCTCTCGCGCCGACCTCCCGATCCCGAGGGCTTTTCCGGAACTGGAAGCCGTGGCCTACCTGGGCGGTCACGGCCTGGAGGAGCTGTTCCAGGCCGAGGCCAGGGCCACGGAAGCGGCCCTGGTCAAGGAAGGCCGGCCGCTCACCTCGGTGAGCTTCCCGGCCGTGGACGCAGCCGCGGTCGGGGAGTTTTTCTTCTGGCTGGAGGTGGAGACGGTGGCCGCCGGCGCCCTGCTGGGCATCAATCCGCTGGATCAGCCAGGCGTGGAGGAAGGCAAGCAGTTCGCCTATGGCCTCCTGGGCCGGCCGGGCTACGAGGCCCGGCGCGCGGAGCTGGAAGCCATCCCGCACGGGGGCGATGGGTTGTCTTTCGGCTAATTCTCGAAAAAGTTGACAGACCTCCGCCTGCCTTATTATCTTATGCCGAACAGACCGGTATGGTCCGCTTGGAAATAAAAAAAGAGAGGTTGCGGGAATAAGCATGTCCGCTGAGGAAAACAGGAAAACGAAGCCCCCCGAACAGGGTCCGGCTCGCGCGGAGGAGCCTCAAGCCCCGGCCGGCGCGAAGCCCGTACCCGGCGGCCAACCCGCGGCCGAAAGCCCCCAGGAACGGCTGGAACGCCTGAGCGCGGAGAACGCGGCGCTCCAGGATCAGCTGCTGCGCAAGGCCGCGGAGTTCGAAAACTTCCGAAAGAGGATGTTCCGGGAGCGGGAGGAGGGCGTGCGCTACGCTAATGCCCTGCTGCTCGGGGACATCATACCGATCATCGACGATTTCGAGAGGGCCCTGCAATCCGCCGCGGATTCCCGGGACTTCGCCTCCTTCCACTCCGGGGTGGAGATGATCGAGCGCCAGCTGGTCAGCGTGCTGGAGCGCAACTGGGGGCTGAAGCGCTTCTCCCCTCAGAGCGGGCCGGACGGGGAGAAGTTCGACCCGGAAAAGCACGAGGCCATCGCGGTGCAGGACACCACAGCCGCCGGGGATCCGGTGGTGCTGGAATACTATCAGAAGGGCTACTACCTGCACGACAGGATCCTGCGTCCTGCCAAGGTGAAGGTGTCCAGACCCGCACAGAATGCAGCGAATGGGAAAAAGGAGTAAGCAATGGGCAAGATAATCGGCATCGACCTGGGCACGACCAATTCCTGCGTGGCGGTCATGGAGGGCGGGGAACCGGTGGTCATCCAGAACGCGGAAGGGCAGCGCACCACCCCCTCCATCGTGGCCTACAGCGCCAAGGGGGAGCGCCTGGTCGGGCAGCCGGCCAAGAACCAGATGATCACCAACCCGGAGAACACCGTATACTCGATCAAGCGCTTCATGGGCCGGCGCCACACCGAGGTGCCCGAGGAGATCAAGATGGTGCCCTACACCGTCGAGGACAACGGCAACGACGTGCGGGTGCTGATCCAGGGCAAGCGCTACAGCCCACCGGAGATCTCCGCGGCGATACTCCAGAAAATGAAGAAGACCGCCGAGGACTACCTGGGCGAGACGGTAAGCGAGGCGGTCATCACGGTGCCCGCTTACTTCAATGACGCCCAGCGCCAGGCTACCAAGGACGCCGGGCAGATCGCCGGCCTGGAGGTGAAGCGCATCGTCAACGAGCCCACCGCCGCCGCCCTGGCCTACGGCCTGGACAAGGGGGACAAGGAGCAGCGCATCGCGGTCTACGACCTGGGCGGGGGCACCTTCGACATCTCCGTGCTGGAGCTGGGCGAAGGGGTGTTCGAGGTGAAATCCACCAACGGCGACACGCACCTGGGCGGAGACAACTTCGACCACCGGGTCATGGACTGGCTGGTGGACAGCTTCAAGAAGGACTACGGCATCGACCTGTCCAAGGACCGCATGGCGCTGCAGCGCCTGCACGACTCGGCCGAGAAGGCCAAGATCGAGCTTTCCAGCACCCAGCAGACCGAGATCAACCTGCCGTTCATCACCGCCGACGCCTCCGGGCCGCAAGCATCTGCAGTACACCCTGACCCGGGCGCGCCTGGAGCAGATGATCGACGACCTGATCCAGAAGACCGTGGGGCCCTGCCGCCAGGCCATGTCCGACGCCGGGGCCAAGCCCGAGGACATCGACGAGGTGATCCTGGTCGGCGGCTCCACTCGTATCCCGGCCGTGCAGAAGCTGGTGAAGGAGCTTTTCCGCAAGGAACCCAACAAGAGCGTGAACCCGGACGAGGTGGTGGCCGTGGGCGCCGCCATCCAGGGCGGCATCCTGGGCGGGGACGTGAAGGACGTGCTGCTCCTGGACGT
>CAVTQG010000038.1:0-35000 GCA_963736785.1 uncultured Spirochaetota bacterium
CTGGAGAACGAGGCCCAGCGCGACGCCCAGGTCATGATCAACAAGATCGAGCAGGAGGCCCAGCTCACCGCCGACCGCAAGGCGCAGGGACATCCTCGTCACCACCATCCAGCGCATCGCCACGGACGTCAGCTCCGAGGTCACGGTCACCACGTGAGCCTGCCCAGCGACGAGATGAAGGGGCGGATCATCGGCCGCGAGGGCCGCAACATCCGCACCCTCGAGACCCTGACCGGCGTCGACGTCATCATCGACGACACGCCCGAGGCGGTGGTCATCTCGTGCTTCGACCCCGTGCGCAGGGAGATCGCCCGGCGTCGCCCTGGAGCGCCTGATCTCCGACGGCCGCATCCACCCCGCCCGCATCGAGGAGGTGGTGCAGAAGGTGACCAAGGAGATCAGCCAGACGATCTACGAGGAGGGCGAGAAGGTCCTCTTCGAGCTCGGCATCCACAACATGACCCCCGAAGGGATCCGGGCGCTCGGGCGGCTGCACTACCGCACCAGCTACGGCCAGAACGTGCTGGACCACTCCAAGGAGGTGGCCCTGATCGCCGGCATGCTCGCCGCCGAGGTGGGCGCCGACGTCGAGATGGCCAAGCGCGGCCGCCCTGCTGCACGACATCGGCAAGGGCGTCGAGCCAACGGGGACGGGAACCACGCCGAGATCGGCATGGAGCTGGCCCGCAAGATCGGCGAGGACCGCGCGCGTGGTCAACGCGATCGGCGCGCACCACAACGACGTGGAGCCGACCAGCCTGGAGGCCGTCGGTGGTGCAGATCGCCGACGCCATCTCCGCCTCCCGCCCCGGCGCCCGGCGCGAGACCCTGGACAACTACATCAAGCGCCTGGAGAACCTGGAGAAGATCGCCGAGAGCTTCCCGGGCGTGGACAAGGCCTACGCCATCCAGGCCGGCCGCGAGCTGCGCATCATGGTCAACAACGACAAGGTGGACGACGAGGGGGCCAAGGACCTGGCCAAGAGCATCGCCAAGAAGATCGAGAGCGAGCTGAAGTACCCGGGGCGCATCAAGGTGACGATCATCCGCGAGACGCGCATCGTGGAGTACGCCCGGTGAGCGAAAGCGTTCCGCGTCCTGTGGTCGGCGACGTGGTCGGCCCGCCGGGCTGCCGGGCCCTGTTCATGGGCCTGCCGGTCGCTGCGCCAAGAAGACCCGCGCCGACCTGGTGATCGCCAACGGGGAGAACGCCGCCGACGGCCTGGGCCTGACCCCCGAGATCGCCGGCTCCCTGTTCAAGCGCGGGGTGGACGTCATCACCTCGGGCAACCACATCTGGCAGAAGCGGGAGATCCTGCCGCTCCTGGAGACCGACGGCCGCATCCTGCGCCCGGAGAACTACCCGGTGGGCGTGCCCGGCAAGGGCGCTGGTGCTCTGAGCAAGCGGCGAGGTGAGCGTGGCGGTGCTCAACCTGCAGGGCCGCAGCACCTGCCCAGCATCCGCTGCCCGTTCGCCGTCGGCGCCGAGCTGGCCAGGAAGCTGCACGGCAGGACCAGGTCATCATCGTGGACTTCCACGCCGAGAGCCCCGAGGAGAAGGAGGCGCTGGCCCTGCACCTGGACGGGACGGTGAGCGCGGTGCTCGGCACGCACACCCACGTGCAGACCGCCGACGAGCGGATCCTGCCCGGGGGCACGGCCTACATCGGGGACGTGGGCATGACCGGCCCGAAGCTGGGGGTGATCGGCATGAAGCGCGAGATCTCCATCCGCCGCAGCCTCACCCAGATCCCCATCAAGATGGAAGTGGAGAACTCCGACGGGGCGATCATGGGGGTGCTGGTCGAGATCAACCCGGCCGACGGCAAGGCCCTGTCCATCCAGAGGATCGCCCAGGACGCATGAAGAAGCGGCCCCTCCTGGAGGTGCTCCGCGATCTTGAGCCGGGAAGTCGACCGGGAGGACCTGCTGGCCCGCATCCTCTGCGGCGAGGTGCGGGTGGACGGGGCGCGCATCCGCGACCCCCGCTTCCCCGTCGACGGCGGCGAGGTCAGCTTCGAACGGCGCCGCTTCGTCTCGCGGGGAGGCCTGAAGCTGGACGGCGGCGCTGGAGGCCCACGGGCCGCGCGGTGGCCGGCCTTTGCCTGCTGGACGCCGGCTGCTCGACCGGAGGGTTCACCGACTGCCTGCTGCAGCGCGGCGCCTCGAGGGTGATCGCGGTGGACGTGGGCTACGGGCAGCTGGACTACCGGCTGCGCCGCGACCCGCGGGTCACGCTGCTGGAGCGCACCAACATCCTCTCGCTCGCCCGCGACAGCCTGTCCGCGGCGCCGGATGCGGCCGTGGCCGACCTGTCCTTCCGCTCCCTGCGCAGGGCGGCCGCCCACCTGCTGGCCCTCACCTCCCGCCGCTGGCTGCTGGCCCTGGTGAAGCCCCAGTTCGAGTGTGCGGTCCGCGGGGGCGGACTTCCGCGGCGTGGTGCGCGACCCGGAAGTGCGGCGGCAGGCGCTGGTCTCCCTGGCCGTCGACCTGGGCGTTGAAGGCGTCCACCTGCATCGTGCCGCCGCGGCCTCGCCGGCCGGCGCCCGGGGCAATCGGGAGTACTTCTTCTGGCTTTCTACGAAAGCCCGGAGCCCTGCCGAGCCGGAGCGGCTGCTGGAGGAGCTACGGCTCGAATGACTCCCTGGAGAGGGGCCTGCCGATGAACAGGCCCTCGGGGCCCAGGTAGTCGGCGGTCTTGCCCTCCAGGAGGATCTGCACCCGCTTCACCGTCGGAGAACTCGGTCGCCGAGTACACCACCTGCTGGAGCTGGGCGGAGAGGCCCTCCTTGCCCAGCGAGTTGAAGCGGAAGGCCTCGCTGAAGTCCAGGTAGGCGGTCCCGTCCTTCACCCGGGCCCCCCGCAGGCGGGCCTCCGGAGCGACCAGGCTCATCAGCCCCTGGTTCACCTCCGTCGGGGTCGGTCCGGCGAGCAGCGCCTCGAGGGTGGAGGTGAGCGGAGCGTCCGTGTACTTCACCGGCCGGATCACGCTCTTCAGCTGGATCGCTGCCGTCAGGTTTCACGGCGATGAAGAACAGGCGCGCCTGGCGGGTGCGCGACTGGGGGGACTCCTGCACCTTGCCCGGCGCGGGCTTCTGCGGCGAGGCAGCGGGCTTCACCAGCTCGACGACCACATCTACGGGAGGCTTCTCCTTGGGGCGCGGCGCCCGGCTGCTGCGCAGGGGTCTGCCCGGGCTGGGACTGGGCGCCGGGCCCGGGCTGTTCCGGCGGGGCCACCACCACCTCGACCGGCGCGCCCTTTTTCTTCTCGAACAGCCTCGTGAAGCCGGTCTTTTCGATCACTTCCTGCACCCTGCCGCGGTTGAAGAGGAAGATGACCAGGGCCAGGAGGACGAGGGCCACGTAGAACAGGCAGCCGATGGTGTTCCGCTTGCGCGCCATGCTCACTCTAATCATCGGCAAAACGCACCGGGGAGAAGAGATTTGACAGCAACCCACTTTGCACATATAGTGAAGCCGCTATGAAGCTCCTCAAGGGGATCATGGTCTCGCCGGGGATCGCCATCGCCAAGGCTTTGGTGTTCTCCGCGATCCGGCGGACCGTGCCCGTCTACGACGTCGCCCCGGAGCGTCTCGCGGAGGAGCTGGCCCGCTTCCGGGCAGGCCAGGGACAGGGCCGCGCGCGAGCTGGAGGCGCTGCGGGGCCGCGCCGACCGCCGGGCAGCCGGAGGGCCGCCTCCTGGAGTCGCACCTGCTGATGCTGAACGACCCCGAACTGGCGGCGCAGGTGGAGCGGGAGCTGGCCGTCCGGCACAAGAACGCGGAATGGGTCGCTGCAGCAGGTGGTGGCCACCTTGGCGGCGAAGCTGGCCGAAAGCGGCGACGAGTACCTGCGGGAGCGCAGCAGCGATCTCCACGACGTGGCCGAGCGGATCCAGGGGCAGCTGGCCAGTCCCCGCCGGCCGACGCTGACGGAGCTGGCGGAGGAGTGCATCGTGGTGGCCCACGCCTTCCTGCCCTCCGACGTGATGGCCATGGACCGGCGCAAGGTCCTGGGCCTGGCGGCGGATTCCGGCGGCCGGACCTCGCACGTGGCCATCCTGGCCCGTTCCTTCGCCATCCCCGCGGTGCTCGGGCTGTCCCAGTTCAGCAGCGAGGTGGCGACCGGGGACCTGCTCATCGTGGACGGGACCCGAGGACGAGGTCATCGTCAATCCCGACGAGGCCACCCTGGCGCAGTACCAGGCCAGCCGGGAGGTCTGGCAGAACCACGAGCTGCAGCTGCTGCCCCTGAGCGAGCTGCCGGCCGAGACCCGGGACGGCAAGCTGATTCAGCTTGGAGTCCAACATCGAGGTCCCGGAGGAGACGGAATCGGCGCTGGCGCACGGGGCCGACGGGGTGGGCCTGTTCCGCTCGGAGTTCCTCTACATCTTGCCCAAGCGTTTCCCTACCGAGGAGGAGCAGCTGGAGGCCTACCGCCGGGTGCTCGCCGCCATGAAGCCGCGCCCGGTCACGATCCGCACCCTGGACCTGGGGGGCGAGAAGGTGATTCCGGGGATGACCCCCGCGGGGGAGTCCAACCCGATTCTCGGCTGGCGGGCGGTGCGCTTCTGCCTGTCCCGGCAGGACGTGTTCCTGACCCAGCTGCGCGCCCTGCTGCGGGCCTCGGTCCACGGCAACCTGAAGCTGATGTTCCCTATGATCTCCGGCGCGGACGAGCTGGAGGCGGTGCTGGGCGTGCTGGAGCAGGCCAAGCAGGAGCTGCGCGCGCGGGGACAGGCCTTCGACGAGCAGATCCCGATCGGGATCATGATCGAGGTGCCCTCGGCCGCCTTCACCTCGGACATCCTGGCCCGCCGGGTGAGCTTCTTCTCGATCGGCACCAACGACCTGATCCAGTACCTGATCGCGGTGGACCGGGAAAACGAGCGCATCGCCTACCTCTACGAGCCCTTCCACCCCGGCGTCCTGCGCCTGCTGAAGACCGTGATCGACAACGCCCACGCCCACGGCATCCCGGTGGGGATGTGCGGCGAGATGGCCGCCGATCCCTACGCCGCCGTGGTGCTGCTGGGGCTGGGCCTGGACGAGTTCAGCATGAGCTCCATCGCCATTCCGGAGATCAAGCGCATCATCCGTTCGGTCACGCTGGCCGAGGCCGAGGAGCTGGCCGGCTCGATACTGGAGATGAAGTCCCAGCGCGAGGTGGACCGGCGCGTCCGGCAGTGGATGGAGGAGCGTTTTGAGTTCATCGGCTCCCTCTGAAGCGTTCACCGTCGCCGTGCTCGGCCGGCCCAACGTCGGCAAATCCACCCTGTTCAACCGTCTGGTGGGACGCCAGCGCTCCATCACGGACCCCACGCCGGGAGTGACCCGCGACGTGCTGGAGGCGGAGCTGGACCTCGGCGGCCGGCGGGTGCGCCTGCTGGACACCGGCGGCTACACCCTGGGGCGCGGGGAGCTGGAGCGCGAGGTGTCGCGCCGCAGCCTGGCCATCGCCGCGGCCAGCGACCTGACGCTGGCGCTGGTGGAGGTCGGCGGCCTCGCCCGCGAGGACGAGGCGCTCTTCGAACGCCTGCGCCGCCTGCCCGGCTTCCCGGACAAGGTCGTGCTGGTGGTCAACAAGGTGGACTCGCCCAAGCAGGAGCTGTCCCTGGGCGAGTTTCAGGGCCTGGGCTTCGCCCGCCTGGCTGCCGTCTCCGCCGCCCACGGCAGGGGCATCGCGGAGCTCAAGGCCCTGATCCGGAAGGCCTGCGAGAGCGGCGCCGCGGGAGACCGCCGGTAGGCGCCGAAGCCGCGTGATACCGCGAGGCGTAGGCGCGGCGGAGGAGGCGTCACGCGCGAGCCGCCGCGAGCGCCGAGCTGCGCCTGGCCATCCTCGGCAAGCCCAACACCGGCAAGTCCACGCTGCTCAACCGGCTCCTGGGCGAGGAGCGGGCCCTGGTGTCGGAGACGCCCGGCACCACGCGGGACCCGGTCGGCGGCACCCTCGCGCTACCGGGGCCGCAGTCTTGAGGATCATGGATACCGCGGGCATCCGGCGCAAGAGCCGCGTGTCGGAGGCCGTGGAGTACTACTCGGTCAACCGGGCGATCAAGAGCATCGACGAGGCGGACGTGGTGGTGCTGCTGATGGACGTCCGGGAGGGGGTCTCCGAGCAGGACAAGAAGATCGCCGCCCTGGCGGTGCGCGCCGGGAGGGGCGTGATCCTGGCGCTGAACAAGTGCGACCTGCTGGCGGCGGTCGAAGAGGCAGGCTCGCGGACATAGAGGAGAGGGTGCGCTTCTTCTTCCCCATGCTGGATTTCGCGCCGCTGGTGACGCTGTCCGCGGCCTCGGGGACCGGGGTGGACCGGCTGCTGGCGGAGGCCCTGGCGGTCGGCCGGCAGCTCGCCCGGCGGGTGCCCACCGGCAAGCTGAACCTGGCGGTCAAGCGCTGGGTGGCGCAATACACCCTGCCGGTGCGGGGCAAGAACGTGAAGATCCGCTACGCCACCCAGACCGGGGCCAATCCCGTGCGCTTCCTGTTCTTCGTCAACTCCCTGCGCCTGTTCCCGGCGCGCTATCTGCAATACCTCAAGAACCGCATCCGCGAGGACCTGGGCTTCGCCAAGGTGCCGGTGGACATCGAGTTGCGCGAGTCCTGAGGCCGGCGCCGTGGGCAGGCACTACTCCATCGGACAGATAAGCCGCGCTGCTGGGCGTGAAGACCCACGTCCTGCGCTACTGGGAAACGGAGATCCCCCTGCTGGCCCCGCGCAAGGACCTGTCGGGGCGCCGGGTGTACACGGAGCGGGAGGTCGAGCTGCTGCTGCGCCTGAAGCAGCTGCTGTACGAGGACCGCTACACCATCGAAGGCGCGCGCGAGCGCATCTGGCTGGACCTCAATCCCCCGGCGCCAGTCGCCCGCCGCCCGGATCGCCGCGGTGCGCC
Source organism: uncultured Spirochaetota bacterium (assembly GCA_963736785.1). Taxonomy (GTDB): domain Bacteria; phylum Spirochaetota; class Spirochaetia; order SZUA-6; family DRHE01; genus MIBK01. Next base: position 6,895 of record CAVTQG010000038.1, read on the forward strand.
GGGAGCTGCTGGGGCTCTGGACGCTGCTCAGGGGACAGCCGCGATGAACCCCGAAGCGCTCCGCGCAGAATGGGGCGCCGAGGCAGGAGCTTTTCGCGCACTGGGCGGACCGGCCGCAGGAGGCCCGGCGACGCCTGCTGGCCGACCTGGCCGCCCTGGACCGCCGGCTCCTGGACCGAGCTGCGGGCCGCCCTGGCGACGCAGCGCCGCCGAGGGGCCAGCGCACGCGCCCCGACCCGCTACCGGTCGTCCCGCGGGGCCAGTGGCGCGGCAACCGGGAGGCCAGGCAGGCCGGAGAGGAGCTCATCGCCTCCGGGCGGACGGCCTTCCTGACCGTGGCCGGCGGGCAGGGCACCCGCCTGGGCTGGGAGGGCCCCAAGGGCTGCTTCCCGATCTCCCCCATCCGCAAGGCGTCGCTTTTCCAGATCTTCGCGGAAAAGATCCTGGCGGCGCGCCGGCGCTACGGGACCGGCCTGCGCTGGTACATCATGACCAGCCCGCTGAACCACGGCCGAGACCGCGGAGTTTCTTCCGCGCCCACGACTTCTTCGGCCTGCCGGCCGGCGAGGTGACGCCTGTTCCGGCAGGGCCTCCTGCCCAGCCTCACGCCGGAGGGCCGGCTGCTGATGTCGCCGGACGGGGGACTGGCCCAGAACCCCACCGGGCACGGAGGCATCCTGCAGGCCATGCGGGGCGCAGGGCTGGACTCCGGCCTGCTGGAGGCGGGGGTGGAGGAGCTGTTCTACTTCCAGGTGGACAACCCCCTGGTGCGCCTGCCGGACCCGGAGTTCCTGGGCCTGCACCGCCTGCGGGCCTCCGAGATGTCCAGCAAGGTCATCCCCAAGGCCTGCCCCGAGGAGAGGCTGGGCGTGCCGGGCCTGATCGACGGCCGCCCGGGGGTCGTCGAGTACTCCGACCTGGACCCCGAGTGCATGCACGCCCGCACACCGGGGGGCGGCCTGGTGTTCCCCACGGCTCCATCGCCATCCACCTGCTCAACACGGCCTTCGCGGCCCGGGTGCCGCTGCCCCTGCCGCTGCACCTGGCCCGCAAGCGGGTGCGCTGCCTGGCGCCCCGACCCGGCGGCGGCATCCTGGAGGAGCGGGAGGCGGTGAAGTTCGAGAGCTTCATCTTCGACGCCATCCCGCTGGCCGCCGGCGCGCTGTTCCTGGAGACCTCGCGGGAGGAGGAGTTCGCCCCCCTGAAGAACGCCTCCGGGGCGGATTCCGTCGCGACCTGCGTCGAGGGCCTGGTAGGCCTGGCCTGCCGGTGGCTGGAAGGCTGCGGCGTCCAGGTGCCCCGGCAGGGCGGCAAGCCCAGGTACCTCGTGGAGATCAGCCCCCTGTATGCCGACGACCAGGAGACGCTGCAGAAAAGGCTCGGCCGCACCGTTAATAAAATCGATGAGGACACTCTTTTCGCTTAGCCTCCTGCTCCTGGCCGTGCGCGGCCTCGCGGCCCAGGTGCCGGAAAACATCGAGGTCCGGGACCGCTACAGGGAGGTGGTCCTGAGCACCCTGCGGGAGAACGCGGCAGCCCCGGCGGCCGTGATCGCCCAGGCGGACGGCAGCCGCGTGCAGTTCCGCATCGAGCGCACGGGCGGCTCCCTGTACACCCTGTTCCTGAACCAGCGGGGCGAGGAGTTCCCCATCGACTCCAGCGGCAGCTGGGTCATCAAGCGCCAGCTGGAGGACGGCGGCTTCGTGCAGGCCAAGGTGTTCTATCCGCAGCGACCCGGGCTGTTTCGTGCGCCTGTTCCCCGGGGGCGCCAGTACTCAAATGGAAGTGTACCTGTTCGGCCTGCCGGTGGCCCGCCGCGTGCAGCTCCCCGTGGCGTTCGCCGCCCTGCTCACCGCCCCTTTCGCGCGGGTCGTGGAGCTGTCCCGCTCCCAGGTGCGCTGGGAGCTGCTGCTCGAGCGCGGGGAGCCGGAGGCCGACCGCCGCCTGGAGGAAACGGTCCGCCGCGTCCGCTCGGCGCTGGGCGCCTTGAGGGAAGCCGACGACGGGGCCATGGACCAGGAGGGCCGCTACGTGCGGATCGCCGACGGCAGCCGGCAGGGCGGCGGGGGGGGCCTCAACTGCTCGGGGTTCGCCAAGTGGGTCGTGGACGGCTTCTTCGGCCCCTTGTCCGGCGGGCGCTACCTGGACGTGGCCGAGCTGAAGGCGAGGCACCCGGAGCTGCGCGGCAATCGCTGGAGCGAGCGCTACGAGCAGGCCCGCGACCCCTACTTCGGGCTGGACTGGGCGCGCAATCTGGCCTCGGCGCTGGGCAGGGCGTACGGCGAGGCGGCGGGCGGGCCGGAGTCCGCCGACGTGCGCCGCCTGGAGTTCCTGGAGTACCGCGAGGACGTGGGCTACCCCGTGGAGGAGCTCGAGCTGGCCCTGTTCCTGGACACGGCCCGTCACCCGGGCAGCTTCTATCTGGGCTCCCTGAACCGCGAGATGGGCGGGCTGCCGGGCCAGCCCGTGCTCCGGCAGCACTACCACCTGGCGGCCTTCTTCCCCTTTTTCACGGCGGGAGGGGAGTTCCGGGTGGCGGTTTTCGACCTGGCGCGGGAGAGCTCGCTCGCGGACATCCGCGGCCGCTTCCCCGGGCATTTCGTGCACCTGGAGCGCCTGTCCGCCCGCGGGGAGTGGGTCGCGCCCCGCGCGCGGCCCTAGCGGCGCGAATTTTTTTGCGCGTTGACAACCCCGCGGGCTAGGGGTAAGATATAAATTAGACTGGGTTTTCGCGGTTCCTTTTTGAGAAAATGCGTGGGGGAGGGGAACGATGATTTTCTCAGTGGGAAACCTCATTACTATTCTCATTGTACTCGCCATCCTCATCGTCTTCAGGACGTTGGACCGTAGCAACCGCTCCCTGGAGAAGGTCAAGCGCTTCTCCGACAAGGTGCGCGAGGGCCTCGCCGCGGCGGTCGACGAAAAGACCGCGGAGCTGAAGAACCTCAAGATCGAGCTGGACGTGGGCCTGAAGGCCGGCAAGGAAGTCCTCAAGCGCGTGCGCGAGGTGGAGGAGAATCTCCAGCAGAAGGCCGGCGGGGTGGAGGACATCCGCACCCGCCTGGACGGCTACGACCGGAGCCTCGCGGAGCTGGCGGACATGACCGCCCGCGTGGACGAGAACCTGAAGCGCATCCAGGCGGAGTCCCTGTTCGTGGACAAGGTGGGGAAGCGCCTCGGCGAGGCCTCCGCCCGCCTGTCCCGCCTGGAGGAGGAGGCCGAGGGCGTGCAGGGCAGGCTGGCCGAGCAGAACCGCCAGGGCCTGGAGGCCCTGCGCGCGGAGTCCGCCGCAGCGCTCGCCGCCCAGGCCGGGGAGGTCGCCGCCGCGGTCGAAAAGTGCGAGAAGCGCGTGCAGGACTTCGGGGTCTACCTCGGCCGCCTGGAGGGCCGCGCCGAGGCGATGGAGCGGGAGCGCCTGGCCTCGGTGGCCAAGGGGCTGGCGGCGGCCGAGCAGGAGGCCAGGGGACGGCAGGAGACCCAGCTCGCCCACTTCCAAAGCTCGCTCCAGAAGCTGCTCAGCGAGGCGGAGGCGCGCGGCGCGCAGTTCAAGACCGCCCTGACGGCGGCGGCGACCGAGGCGCAGGCCCGCGGCAAGCAGCTGAAGGCGGAGATGTCCGGGGCCGTCGGGGAGGCCGGACAGCGGCTGGCGCGCGAGCTGGCCCAGGCCGCGGCCGAGGCGGAGGCCCGGGCGGGCAAGATGAAGGAGTCCCTGACCCAGGCCGGCGACGTGCTGGAGGTCCGGACGGGCAGGTTGAAGGAGGTCCTGGTCAAGGCCGGGACCGACGTGGAGGGCCGGGTGGGCGAGCTGCGGCAGGTCCTGGCGCGCGAGGCCGCCGCCCTGCAGGCCCGCGGCAAGAAGGCCGAGGTCGAGGTGCAGGAGGCCCTGGCCCGGGAGGGCGCCGCCGCGGAGGCGCGGGGCAAGAAGCTGGCCGCCGAGGCGAGCGGCGCCGTGACCGAGGCCGTCCAGCGCCTGCGGCGCGAGCTGGCCCAGGCGACCGCCGACGCGGAGGGCCAGGGCGCCCAGCTCAAGGCCGCCCTGGGCAAGATCACGGCCGAGGCGCAGGAACAGGGGCGAAAAGCTCGAGGCGGAGCTGGCCGACGCGGCGGCCGAGGCCGCCCGGCGCCTGCAGGGCGAGTTGAGCCAGGCGGCCGCGGCGACGGAGAGCCGCATGGGCGAGCTGCGGCAGACCCTGGCGCAGGCCTCCGCCGAGGCCGGGGAGCGGCTGGCCGGCCACAAGCAGTGGGTCGAGGAGCTGGAGCGCCTGAAGAATGAGGCGGCCCGCAAGCTGGAGGCGGCCGCGGCCGAGGTGCAGGCGGAGGTGCTCAAGCGCGTGGAGAGCAGCATGGAGAGCTACGAGCGCGAGATGGAGTACCGTTTCCAGAAGCTGGAAGGGGCGGGACCGGACATCGAGGCCCTGGAGGCCAATCTGCGCCAGGCCATGGAGGCCAGCGCGGAGCGGGTCCGCCAGGAGCTGGCCGCCCACTCCCGGGCGATGGCCGAGGAGCGCCGCGTGGAGCAGGAGCGGGCGCAGGGCGAGTTCGCCGCCCTGCAGGCCGGGGTCCGGGAGCTGGAGGCCGGCCTGACGGAGCTGAAGGCCAAGGCCTACGAGAACGTCTCCAACCAGCTGCAGGTGTTCGAGGACGAGTTCTTCAAGGACCTGCGCCAGCGCAGCGTCGGCATGGAGGAGCGCATCGGGAGCTTCCAGTCGGAGCTGGAGGCCCGCCTGACGGAGATCGCCGAGGCGGGGACCGCGGAGCGCCAGGCCCTGGAGAAGCGGCACGGCGCGGAGCTCGCCGAGGAGCTGGCCCGCCTGCGCCAGTCGGCCGCCGGCGAGCTGGGCCGGCTGGAAAGGCGCGGGGCGGAGCTGGAGAGCGCGGTCAGCGAGAGGATCGGCTCCGCGGAGAAGCGCCTGGCCGAGCTGGCCGAGCTGCTGCCCGCGCAGTTGAAGGCGCTCAGCCGCGAAACCCGCGACCTCGCCCGCCGGGAGCTGGACGCCGTGAACCAGGGCGTGGAAGCCGGCCTGGAGGAGGCGCGCCGCGAGGCCGAGGCGGCCCTGGGCGCCCTGAAGGCCGAGTTCGCCGCCCAGCGCGACGAGCTGCTCTCGGCCAGCTCGGAGGAGAGGAGCGCGCTGAAGCAGCAGTTCCAGGGCATCACCGAGCGCCTGGGCCAGCTGGAGGCGGACCTCGCCACCCGCAGCGAGCGGGCGCTGGAGAAGTTCAAGACGGATTGGGAAGCCTTCCAGGCGGAGTTCGCCAGGCGCACCAAGGAGTCCCACGAGGAGACGGAGGGCCGCCTGCGGGAGCTGAAGATCCGCCAGGCGGAGCTGCGGGAAAAGAGCGAAGGCCTGCAGTCGAGCCTGCTCGCCAAGATCGAGGAGGGGCACAAGACGCTGTCCGCCACCCTGGCGGACCTGGACAAGCGGGTGAAGGGCTTCACCGCCCAGACCAAGATCTTCGAGCGCGCCGACGAGCTGAAGGTGGTGCTGGAGAGCAAGGTCGAGGAGATGCGGCGCGACGTGGAACGCCTGTCCGCGCACCGCAAGGAGTCCGAGGAGCTGGAGACCCGCCTGGCCGGCGCCCGCCGCGCGGTGGAGGAACTGAGCGTCAAGTTGAACCGCCTGCTGTCCGAGCGCGGCCGGGTGGAGGGCATGGACTCGGACTTCCGCAAGCTGCTTTCGCTGTCCAAGGACCTGGACCAGCGCCTGGGCACGGTGACCTCCAGCCAGGACGCCCTGCAGGAGATCCAGGCCAAGATCCGCGAGCTGGAAGACGCTGGAAAAGGCCACCGAGGGCCGTTTCGAGAGGCTGGAAAAGAAGAAGGCCATCCTGGACAACACCATCACGGGCGTGGACAAGAACTTCCAGCAGCTCGCCGATCTGGAGAAAAAGCATCGACGGCTTCCGCGGCGAGGCCGGCAGCCTGTCGGCCACGCTGGCGGAGCTGCGGGCCCAGACCGACCTGCTGGCCTCCAACAAGGAGCGGGCCGAGCAGGTGGTCGGCAAGGTGGCCGAGCTGGACGGCGTGCTCACCGAGCTGGAGTCCCGGATGCAGAAGCTGGAGAAGGCCCGGGAGTGGCTGGCCAAGACCGAGACCCGCTTCGAGCAGATCGGCAAGCAGGCCCAGGACCAGGTGAAACTGCTGGAGAGCATCATGCGGGCGGAGAAGAAGCAGGCCAAGGAGGACGGGGCGGCCCCGGCCCTGGACAAGCGCGACACCGTCACCAAGCTGGCCCACCTGGGCTGGTCCGCCCAGGAAATCGCCCGCACGACCCGCCTGTCCCGCGGCGAGGTGGAGCTGATCCTGGAGCTGGCCCCGAAGAAGTAGGGACGCCCGAGGAGGACGCATGGGCATCACCATCGACTTCAGCCGCATGCTCCCGGCCTTCCCCCGGGAGGCGGTGGCGCAGCTACGGCCGCCAGGGTCCGGGCGCTGCACGCCCGCCTGGCGGAGCGGCGCGCCGCCGGAGGCCTGCCCTTCTACGACCTGCCGACCCAGGACACCTCGGGACCTGAAGGCCTGCGCCCGCCGCCTGGAGGGGCGTTTCGCCAACCTGGTGGTCCTGGGGATCGGCGGCTCGGCGCTGGGCCTGATCGCCCTCAACTCCGCGCTGCGCACCCCCTACCGCTGGGCCGAGAAGGCGCCGCGCCTGTACGTGCTGGACAACATCGACCCCGAGCGCGTCCGCACCCTGCTCGACGCCCTGGACCCGCGGGAGACGCTGGTGAACGTGATCACCAAGAGCGGGGACACGGCCGAGACCATGGCCAGTTTCCTGATCTTCCGCGAGTGGCTGCGCGCCGGCGCGGGGGAGGCCGGGCTACCGCGAGCGGATGCTGGTGACCACGGACCGCGCCAAGGGCGCGCTGCGCCGGATAGCCGACCAGGACCGCCTGGCGAGCTTCGCGGTGCCCGACGGGGTGGGCGGGCGCTTCTCGGTGCTGACCCCGGTGGGCCTGCTGCCCGCCGCCCTGATCGGCATCGACGTGGACGGCCTGCTGGCCGGGGCCGCGGCCATGGCCGCGCGGACCGGCAGCGCGGAGCTGATGGAGAACCCGGCCTACCTGGGCGCGGTCCTGCACTATCTGGGCTGGCTGGGCGGCCGGCGCATCTCGGTGATGCTGGCCTACTCGGACCGGCTCTACGACCTGGCGGACTGGTACCGGCAGCTGTGGGCCGAGAGCCTGGGCAAGCGCGCCGACCTGGACGGCGCCGAGGTGCGCGTCGGGCCCCACCCCGGTGCGCTCGCTGGGGGTGACCGACCAGCACTCCCAGCTGCAGCTCTACAAGGAAGGACCGGACGACAAGATCTACACGCTCCTCGCGCGTGGGGGCGCTTTCCCGCGGATGTCCCGATCCCGCGGGCCTTCCCGGAGCTGGAGGCCGTCGCCTACCTGGGCGGTCACGGCTTGGGGGAGCTTTTCCAGGCCGAGGCCCGGGCCACGGAGGCGGCCCTGGTCAAGGAAGGCCGTCCCGCTCACCTCGGTCGTCTTCCCGACGGTGGACGCGGTCGCGGTCGGGGAGTTCTTCTTCTGGCTGGAGGTCCAGACGGTGGCCGCCGGCGGCCTGCTGGGCATCAATCCCCTGGACCAGCCGGGCGTGGAGGAAGGCAAGCAGTTCGCCTACGGACTGCTGGGCCGCCCCGGGTACGAGTCCAGGCGCGCGGAGTCGAGGCCATACGGGGCCGCTGCCGGGCGCGGCGGCCTGGTCTTTAGCTAAAAAAAGCACGAAAAATTTGACTGTTCTCCGCGGGGCTTATTATCTTATGCCCGGAACGACCTGCTGAGGTCCGCTCGAAGATAATAAGCGAGGTTGCGGAATAGTTATGTCCGGCGAGGAAAAAAAAGCGAGGCCCGCGGTACAGGCCCAAGGCGGCGATGCGGGCACCGGGGCGCAGAAGGGCCAGGGGCAGGCGGCGGCCGGCGCGCAGCCCGTATCCGGGGGAGAGGCCGCGGCGGCCGACCCGCGGACGCGCAACTGGCCGCGCTGGCCGCGGAGAACGCGAGCCCTGCAGGACCAGCTGCTGCGCCGGGCCGCGGAGTTCGAAAACTTCCGAAAGAGGATGTTCCGGGAGCGGGAGGAGGGCGTGCGCTACGCCAACGCGCTGCTGCTCGCCGACCTCATCCCGGTCATCGACGATTTCGAACGGGCCCTGCGCTCCGCCGCGGACTCGCGGGACTTCGCCTCCTTCCATTCCGGGGTGGAGATGATCGAACGCCAGCTGGTCAGCGTGCTGGAGCGCAACTGGGGGCTGAAGCGCTTCTCCCCCCAGAGCGGTCCCGCCGGGGAGAAGTTCGACCCGGAAAAGCACGAGGCCATCGCGGTGGAGGAGACCCCCGCCGCCGGCGAGCCGGTCGTGCTGGAGAACTACCAGAAGGGCTATTACCTTCACGACAGGGTCCTGCGACCTGCCAAGGTGAAGGTGTCCAAACCTGCGCAGACTGCGAGCGAATGGGAACAAGGAGTAAGCTATGGGCAAGATAATCGGCATCGACCTGGGCACGACCAACTCCTGCGTGGCGGTCATGGAGGGCGGCGAGCCGGTGGTCATCCAGAACTCCGAAGGGCAGCGCACGACCCCCTCCATCGTGGCCTACAGCGCCAAGGGGGAGCGCCTGGTCGGCCAGCCGGCCAAGAACCAGATGATCACCAACCCGGAGAACACCGTCTACTCGATCAAGCGCTTCATGGGCCGGCGCCACGCCGAGGTGCCCGAGGAGATCAAGATGGTGCCCTACACCGTCGAGGACAACGGCAACGACGTGCGCGTGCTGATCCAGGGCAAGCGCTACAGCCCGCCGGAGATCTCCGCGGCCATACTCCAGAAAATGAAGAAGACCGCCGAGGACTACCTGGGCGAGACGGTGAGCGAGGCGGTCATCACGGTTCCCGCCTACTTCAACGACGCCCAGCGCCAGGCCACCAAGGACGCCGGCCAGATCGCCGGCCTGGAGGTGAAGCGCATCGTCAACGAGCCCACGGCCGCCGCCCTGGCCTACGGCCTGGACAAGGGGGACAAGGAGCAGCGCATCGCGGTCTACGACCTGGGCGGCGGCACCTTCGACATCTCCATCCTGGAGCTGGGCGAGGGGGTGTTCGAGGTGAAGTCCACCAACGGCGACACCCACCTGGGCGGCGACGACTTCGACCACCGGGTCATGGACTGGCTGGTGGACAGCTTCAAGAAGGACTACGGCATCGACCTCGTCGAAGGACCGCATGGCCCTGCAGCGCCTGAGGGAGGCGGCCGAGAAGGCCAAGATCGAGCTTTCCAGCACCCAGCAGACCGAGATCAACCTGCCCTTCATCACCGCCGACGCCTCCGGGCCCAAGCACCTGCAATACACCCTGACCCGCGCCCGCCTCGAGCAGATGATCGACGACCTGATCCAGAAGACCGCGGGGCCCTGCCAGCAGGCCATGGCCGATGCCGGCCTCAAGCCCGAGGACATCGACGAGGTGATCCTGGTGGGCGGCTCCACCCGCATCCCGGCCGTGCAGAAGCTGGTGAAGGAGCTGTTCCGCAAGGAGCCCAACAAGAGCGTCAACCCGGACGAGGTGGTGGCCGTGGGCGCCGCCATCCAGGGCGGCATCCTGGGCGGGGACGTGAAGGACGTGCTGCTGCTGGACGTGACGCCGCTCTCGCTGGGCATCGAGACCCTGGGGGCGGTGTTCACCAAGCTGATCGAGCGCAACACCACCATCCCCACCCGCAAGAGCCAGATCTTCTCCACGGCGGCGGACAACCAGACCGCCGTGTCCATCCACGTGCTGCAGGGCGAGCGCGAGATGGCCGCCCAGAACCGCACCCTGGGGCGCTTCGACCTGGTGGGCATCCCGCCCGCCCCGCGCGGCGTGCCGCAGATCGAGGTCACCTTCGACATCGACGCCAACGGCATCGTGCACGTCTCGGCCAAGGACCTGGGCACCGGCAAGGAGCAGAAGATCCGCATCGAGAGCTCCTCGGGCCTGAACGAGGACGACATCAAGAAGATGGTGCGCGACGCGGAGGCCCACTCCAGCGAGGACAAGAAGGCCCGCGAGCTGGCCGAGGCGCGCAACGAGGCGGACAACCTGCTCTACACCACCGAGAAAAGTCCTTGAGGGATTACGGCGCCAAGATCACCGACGCGGACCGCAAGGCACATCGAGACCGCCTCCGCCGAGCTGCGCAAGGCGCTGGATTCGCAAGCCGCCGGCGAAATCAAGACCAAGAGCGAGGCGCTCAAGCAGGCCGCCTACAAGCTGGCCGAGGAGGTCTACCGCTCCAGCTCCGCCAAGGCTCAGGGCGGCGGCCGCGGGTGCCGGAGCCTCCGGAAGGGGCGGGCCGGGCGGGAAGTCCGCCGGCCAGGCGGGGGAGACGGTGGAGGACGCGGACTACGAGGTCGTGGACGACGACGGCAAGAAAAAGTAAGCGCGTCTGAACCGAAGAGACAGCTTGGCCAAGCGAGACTACTACGAAGTCCTGGGCGTGAGCGCGCGGGGCTTCCAAGGAGGAGATCAAGAAGGCCTACCGGCGGCTGGCCGTGCAGCACCACCCGGACCGCAATCCCGGGAGACAAGGAGGCGGAGGAGACGGTTCAAGGAGGCCACCGAGGCCTACGAGGTGCTGGCCGACGAGCAGAAGCGGCAGGCCTACAACCAGTTCGGCTTCGCCGGGCTGGACGGCGCCGGCGGGCACGACTTCTCCTCGGTGTTCCGCGATTTCGAGGACATCTTCGGCGGTTTCGATTTCAGCAACATCTTCGACTCCTTCTTCGGCGGGAGCGGCCGCTCCCGGCGGGCTTCCGCGGGGCGGGGCGCGCCGCGGCGCGGACCTGCGCTACGATCTGTCGATCAGCTTCCTGGAGGCGGCCTTCGGCAAGAAGGAGGAGATCAGCTTCACCCGCCACGAGACCTGCGAGGCCTGCCGGGGCACGGGAGCCGACAAGGGCAGCGGCAAGTCGGTCTGCCCGCGCTGCCGCGGCAGCGGGCAGGTGCGCCGGTCCTCCGGCTTTCTTCTCCATCGCCACCACCTGCGACCACTGCGGCGGCGCCGGGGAGGTCATCGAGCACCCCTGCGCGGCCTGCGGGGGGCGGGGCCTGGTGCAGAAGGCGCGGAAGCTCGAAGATCACCATCCCCGCCGGCATCGAGAACGGCAAGCGGATCAGCATCCCGGGCCAGGGCGACGGCGGCACCGACGGGGGGCCCGCGGGGGACCTGTACGTCTACGTGACGGTCCAGCCGCACGAGTATCTTCGAGCGCAACGGCAATGACCTGTACTGCGCGATCCCGATCTCCGTCACCCAGGCGGCGCTGGGCGCGGAGCTCTCGGTGTGGACCCTGGAGGATTCGCACCGGGCCAGGCTGCGCATTCCCGCCCGGCACCCAGCACGGGAAGGTGTTCCGGCTGAAAGGGGAGGGCATCCCCCTGCTGCATTCCCCGCAACACCGCGGCGACCTGTACGTCAAGGTTCTGATCCAGGTGCCCACCCGGCTTTCGGCCAAGGCCAAGCAGCCTGCTGGCCGAGCTGGGCGAGGTAAGCGGCGAGGAGCCAGCCCCCGCCCCGTGCGGTTGTCCGAGCTCGGGCTAGGCGGCTACAATGCCCCCACGGGATGAGGGGGATGCCTGCGCTGCTATCCTGCGCTCAGGGCGGCTCTGGCCGCGCTGACCGTCTGCACGCTCTCGCTCCTGCTCCTGCGCGCTTCCCGGCTGCCGGCACCGCGGCGAGCTCGGACGCTATCGCCCTTTTCCTGGCAGACCTGCTCCCTGGCCGGTCTGCTCCCCAACGAGGAGCCGTGGGCGGGCCCGCTCGCCCTGCTGGTGCCCTGGGCCGCCGGGCTGTACGCCGAGGCCTGGACCGGTGCGCAGAGCGCGGGCCAGGGCCCCGCCGCCGTCGGTGGCCTGGACCCGGCCGTCGGCGCCGCCGGCCTGGCCTACGTCACGCCCGTCCTGCTGGGTCTGGCCGCAGCCTGCCGGCGGCACTGTTCCGGCTGTTCCTGTGCCAGGCCGCGGCCGTCTCCCCCTGGCGGCCCTGGCGCGCGCCTGGCGGGCCGGCCGTGAAGGCTCGCTCTCGCCCTGCTCGCCGTCCTTCGCCTTGCTGACTCCGTCTCTGGGCCTGGCCCTGCTGGCCCGCGCCGGCCTGATTTCACCGTTCGCGCTTCCCGCTGCCGGCCGCCTGCGCGGTGCTGCTGGCGGCCGGCTACCGCCTGGCCCAGGAAGGGTACCTGCTGGCCGAGGGCTGGTGGGGGCCGGTGCGCAGGGAGCGCGAGCGGGCAGGACGAGCTGGCCGGCGCCCGCGGCAGGCTCGGGAGGCGGAGGGCAGCCTGGACCTGGCCGACCGGGCCGCGGCGGCCGGCCTGCTGGCCGGAGGGGCGGCGCACGAGCTGCGCAATCTCCTGGGCTTCGCGCAGGCGGCCGCGGAGTACGGCCTGCGGCAGCGGGAGCCGGAGGACCTGGCCCGCGCGCTGGGCCTGGTGCTGGCCCAGGACGCGGAGGCCCGGCGGACCCTCGGGCGAGCTGCTGGAGCCCCTGGCCGGGGCGAGGAGGCGGAACCGCAGACCGTGCGCCTGCCGGCCGACCTGGAGGGTCTGTTGCGGCTGGCCCGCGCAGTCCTTCCGGCGGGAGGGCATCCGCCTGGATTACAGCCGCGAGCCTCAGGCGGCGGTGTCGGCGCGCAAGGGGGAGCTGGGGCACGTCCTGCTCACCCTGCTGGGCAATGCGGCGGACAGCGTACGGCGGCGGCCCGCGGGCGCGGGAGGTGCGCGTGCGCTTCCGGGCGGAGGAGGGGCAGGCCGTGCTGGAGGTCGGGGACAACGGGCGCCGGGGTGGACCCCCTGCTGGCCGGGCGGATCTTCGAGCCGGGCACCTCGGGCAAGGGCTCCACCGGTCTGGGGCTGTACCTGGCCCGGGCGTTCGCGGAGCGCAACGGCGGCAGCCTGGAGCTGGTGGGCCTGCCGCCCGGGGAGGGGGGCCTGTTCCGCCTGCGGCTGCCGGCGGCTGGAATGAAAAAAAGCCCGGCCGTCAGGCCGGGCTTTTTTTCGGAGCGGAGGAGCCTAGCGCTCGGTCCAGCTGAACATCGGCTCCAGCATGTAGCTGCGCGCCGGCCTCGAACTCGAAGTCCGCGTCGAAGGAGAATCCGCCGGAGGTGATCCGCAGATTGTGCGTGCCCGCCGGCAGGCTGAAGTCTGAGGCTGTCGTAGTACTGCCCGTCCACGAACAGCCGGAGCTGCTCGCGGGGGCCCTTGCCCCTGGAATCCAGGAAGTCCGGGGGAATGACGATCTGCACCGAGGAGAGGCTGGGCTGCAGCACGAGGGTCACGGTCTCGTTCCTGTTCAGATTGACCATCGCGCTGGTGGCGTCGGCGTAGCCCGGGGCGCTGGCCCGCACGTGTAGTTCCCCGCGCGGTAGGCCCCGATGAAGGGGGCGGTGCCGGCCAGGGCAGTTGTTCACGTACACCTGGGCCCTGCACGTTGCAATTGACGGCCAGCTGCAGGAGGCCTGCCCGGACGTGCCTGGCAGCACAGGGTCACGCTCTCGTTCCTGCTCAGGTGGACCGCCGTGGTAGCGTCGGCAAGCCCGGGGCGCTGGCCCGCAGCATGTAGCTGCCCGGCGGGTAGGCCCCGACGAAGGGGGCCGTGCCGGCCAGGGCGTTGTTCACGTAGATCTGGGCGCCCTGCACGTTGCAGTTGACGGTCAGCTGCAGGAGCCTGGGTTGCTGGCCCTGCAGCACGAGGGTCACGCTCTCGTTCCTGCTCAGGTGGACCGCCGTGGTGGCGTCGCTGAAGCCCGGGGCGCTGGCCCGCACCATGTAGCTTCCCGGCGGGTACGCCCCGACGAAGGGGGCCGTGCCGGCCAGGGCGTTGTTCACGTAGATCTGGGCGCCCTGCACGTTGCAGTTGACGGCCAGCTGCAGGAGCCTGGGCTGCAGCACCTGCAGCACCGCATTCACGCTCGTGTTGCCCGCCACGTCCACCGTTGCTTCGTAGTCCTGGTAGCCGGGGGCCGACACGCGCACGCACGAAGCTGCCCCTGTCCACCTGCATGGACAGCGGGACGGTGCCCACCGGGGCGTTGTTCACGAAAACGCGCGCGCCGGGGACGTTCGCGTTGACCGCCAGGTTGAAGCGCGCCGGTTGCGGCGGCTGGACGACCCCGCCCTCCGGGACCAGCTTCACGGGCAGGTTCAGCGGGTTGGCGGTCATGTTGATGACCGTCTCGAAGGGCCTGTACTTCTCCATGAAGACCCGCACCCGGTAGGTGCCGGGCGACAGCAGCGCGGCGAAGTTGGGCTTGGTGTAGCCGGCCAGCTCGCCGTTCAGGTACACCTTGGCGCCGGTGATGTTGCAGAGGATGGAGAAGGCCCCCTTCGCCTGCGCGAACGCCGGCGCGACGCCCGCGGCCAGGAACGCCGCCAGCAGCAGGAACAGGGTGATTCTCTTTCTCATACGCCTTCCTTTCGAGCGGTGATACCGACAATGTAACCTGTTTCCGCCAGGATTTCTACACGCTTTTCGCGCTTCTTTTCCCGGTCGCGGAGTGACATTTGGTTAATCCGCCGGTGTTGTGGTATGTTAGAGGAGAGGAGAACAACCGATGAAGAAAATATTCGTGGTGCTGGTCCTGGCGATGCTGGCCGCCGCGGGCGCCTTCGCCGACTTGGCCCTGGGCCTGAACGGGGCGCTGTACATGGACGATGCGGAGCTGGAGGCGGCCAACGGCCCCTCGATCGCCGAAGCCTTCCAGGACGGAGAGGGCATCTACTACGGCCTGATGGCCGAGTTCATGGGCAAGCACATGGGCCTGGGCCTGCAGTTCATGGGCAGCTGGTACACGTCCGCGTGGGGCGACCCGCTGCGGGACCTGGACACCAACCTCTACCTGTCCGCGCACATCCTGGGCTCCCGCGCCGTGTTCGACCCCATGGTCGACGCCGGACTGGGCTACATCTCCAAGGACTATGCTGAGAAATCACCTGGACGACGACCCGGACAACCCCATCGCCGCCACCGTCTACGGCTACCTGGGGGCGGGCGTGGGCCTGAACATCTGGCGCCTGGGCCTCTACTCCAAGTTCATCTGGCACTTCCCCATGGGCCAGGTGAAGGGGACCGGCGACCTCGACGGCTACCCGATCGGGGAGTTCGGCCTGAAGCCCTACAAGATCCTGATCGGCGCCAAGGTCATTCTGGGCTGAGGCCGTCGGGCTTCCGCCGGAGAAGCAAGTATGGGGCTTCCCCCCCGGGGGGAAGCCCTTTTTGTTCACCCGCGCATCCGCTATAGTTTCAACGGATGAAGGTCCTGGTCATCAACCCCGGTTCGACTTCCACCAAGGTCGCCCTGTTCGGGCGCGAGGCCGAGGTGTGGCGCCGGACCGTCTCCCACCCCGTGGAGGAGCGCTTCCCCACCCTCGACGCCCAGTTGGGCACGCGGCGGGAGACCATCCTGCGGGCCCTCGGTGAAGAGGCAGGCTTCGCGCCCGCGGAGGTGGGCGCGGTGATCGGCAGGGGAGGCCTCCTGCACCCCCTGGCCGGCGGGGTGTACCGGGTGAACCAGGCCATGAAGGAGGACTTGAGCACGTGCCGGTACGGGACGCACGCCTCCAACCTGGGGGGCCTGCTGGCCGACCTGCTGGCCGTGGAGCTGGGCGTGCCCGCCTTCATCGCCGATCCGGTGGTGGTCGACGAGCTGGACGAGCTGGCCCGCTACTCCGGCCTGCCCGACATCCCGCGCCGCTCCATCTTCCACGCCCTGAACCAGAAGGCCTGCGCCCGGCGGGCGGCGCGCGAGCTGGGCAAACGCTACGAGGAGTGCGCGCTGATCGTGGCCCACCTGGGCGGCGGGGTGTCGGTGGGCGTGCACCTGGGGGGAAGGGTCCGTGACGTGAACAACGCCCTGGACGGGGACGGCCCCTTCGCCGTGGAGCGCGCCGGCGGCCTGCCCTCCGGCGACTGGCTGCGCTTCGTGCTGGCCCACCGGGGGGAGCCGGAGGCCCTGCAGCGCCGGCTCACCGGGCGCGGCGGGGTGGTGGCCTACCTGGGCACCAACGACGCCCGCCGCATCGAGGAGGCCATCGAAGCCCACGAGCGGGGGCAGGCCGGGCCCGAGGGGCTGGACGGGCGGCGCTGCCTGGAGGTGGTGCGGGCCATGTGCTACCGGGTGGCCAAGGAGATCTGCTCCCTGGCGGCCGCCGCCGCCGGCAGGCTGGACGCGGTGGTGCTCACCGGGGGCCTGGCCCGCAGCGGGCGCATCGTGGAGGAGATCGCCGCGCGGGTGAAGTTCCTGGCGCCGCTGTTCGTCTACCCGGGGGAGAACGAGATGGAGGCGCTGGCGGCCGCGGCGTACGAGGCGCTGGACGGCCGCCAGCCCATCCAGGAGTACCGCCGCTAGGCGGCGGGGCTCCCGGGGTGCGGTCAATGTTTTGCCCGCCGTTGTCGACCATCAAGGGTATGAAGCAGACACTGCCGCTCGCAGCCCTGTTGCTGCTGGCCGCGCTGGCGCCGGCGGGCGCCGCCCCGGGACTCACGCTGGACCGCAACGCGGACGGGCGCCCCGACCAGTGGTACGAGCTGGCTGGCGACCGCGTCACCAGCCTGAGCCTGGACCGCAACTACGACGAGCGCATCGATTATACCGTGGAGTACGACGGGGACAGCCGCAAGGTCCGCGAGGAGATGGACTTCAACTTCGACGGCCGCATGGACGACTTCTATTTCTTCGAGGCGGGCCAGCTGGTACGGCAGGAGGTGGACTCCAACTTCGACGGGCGCATCGACGTCTGGGTGAGCTTGGAGGGCGCCTATATCCGCGGCTACGAGATGGACCGGGATTTCGACGGGGTGGCGGAGGTCCGGAAGGTCTACGGCCCCTGAAGATGCTGCTGACCGGCTACCACGCCATCGCGGAGAGCCTGCGCCGGGAGGCCGGCGGCGAGCTGCTCGTCTGCCGGTCCAATCCCCGCATCGCCGAGCTGGAGGGCCTGGCGAGGGCGGCCGGGGTTCCGGTGCGGCAGGTACCGGGCGCCGAGCTGGACGCCCTGGCCGGCGCGCGCGAGCACCGGGGCGCTGGCCTGCTGCTGGCAGGGGAGGCGCGCAGCGCGCAGGGCGAAGCCCGCAGCAGGCAGCGCGCGGCCCGTAGGCCGCTCCCGGCGGCGGGCGCAGCCGGCCTGCGGGAGCGCCTGGCGGCCGTGTCCGGCCCGACGGCCCTGATCCTCCTGCTGGACGAGATAGCCGATCCCCACAACCTGGGCGCCATCCTGCGCTCGGCGGACCAGTTCGCCGTGGAGTTGGTGGTCATCCCCACCCGGCGCGCGGCCCACGAGACCCCGGCCGTGGCCAAGGCCTCCTCGGGGGCCAGCCTGTACGTGCCCCTGTTGAGCGTGCCCAATCTGGGCGCCGCCCTCCAGCTGGCCAAGGAGGCGGGCTTCTGGGTCTACGGGGCGGACCTGTCCGGCGAGCGCCTGGACGAGGTGCGCTTCGAAGGGCGCGTGGCCCTGGTGCTGGGCAGCGAGGGAGGGGGCCTGCGCCGCCTGGTGCGGGAGCGCTGTGACGCGCTGGTGCGCATCCCCGCGGGCGGCCACGTGGATTCCTTCAACGTCTCCGTGGCGGCTGGGATCCTCATGTACGAGATCCGGAAGCAGCAAGGTTTTCCCGGATTTCCGTGAAGTTGCGCATGATCTTGATGAACAGCTGGAGGTTGGCGTGGCCGGCCGCCAGCGCGGCCAGGTACTCCTTGTTGGCGCGGCCCGCGATGTCCTTCACGTTGCTGACCAGCGCCGGGGACTTCTGCCTGGCGTCCTCCAGGGTCTCACCCAGGATCACGTTCAGGTTGTAGAAGTAGCCGCAGCCCTCCTCCACCAGCTTGCGCACGTTCTGCTCGATGGTCTCCACGGTCTTGTTGACCAGCGGGGCCACGGGCTTGCCCTGGTCGTGCAGCGACAGGAACCTCTTGATCTTCTCGACCGCCAGGGCGCCGCCCGCCAGGGACTCCTCCAGCTGCCGCAGCCGGCCGTACAGTCCTTCGCAGCCGTAGAAGGTGTTGTTGAGCATGTTCTCGAAGATCCGGTTGGCGAAAGTCCCCTCGATCAGGAGGCGCTTGAGCGGGTCGCGCAGGCTCTTCTCGAAGTGCGCGAGGATGAAGCTCTTGAGGATCGAAAGGGGCTTGACCCGGGTGAAGCTCTTGTAGTCCCTGGCGGCGAGCTCGCTGGACAGCTGCTCGCTGTAGCCGGGCACCTCCAGGGGATCGGCCCCGGCGAAGAGGCTTTTCAGATCGCCGCCGATGGTGTTCTCGTTGATCTCCCGCTGCACCCGCTCCCGGTCCTGCTGGAAGGCGGACTGCGAGGTTTGCGCGGATGGCCTGCAGGCAGGCCGGCTCCTCGCTCACCGCGCGGGGATTGGCCGTCGGGTCCTCCTGGATCACGCGGATGAGGGTGAGCAGCACCTCCGGGGCCAGCTCCCGGCCCAGGAGCTTGCGCAGGCGGGCCAGCACGGTGAACACCCGCTCGCGGGCCGTGGTCGCGCGCTCGCGCGCCGCCTCCGGCGGGCTTCGCCCCAGCCTGGCCAGCAGCGCGAAGAGGTTGGACTCCACCCCCTCGGACAGCTCGATGCCGGCCAGGATGAAGTACAGGTCCAGCAGCTCCTTCAGCGCCTTCTTGGCGGTGACGGGCTGGAAGTTGGGCTTGCGGCCCTTCTGGGCCGGGTCGAAACCCGGCTCGAACAGGTTGAACAGCCCGCGCAGGTCGTGCCGGCAGAGGCTGGCCAGGCGGTCCATGGCCGTGTAGTCCAGGTCGAAGCTGTAGAACGCCGGCGCGGAGAAGGCGGCCAGGAGCTGCTCGAACTCCTGGTCGATCTTGTCCAGCTCCTTGATGGGGCTGGCGGAGCCCAGGGCCCGCTGCCGCAGGGACTGCAGGCCGAACTCCGGCAGGCGGGCGGCCTGCGCCTCGGGCAGCCGGGCCACGGCCAGGTGCTGCCGGAAGCGCTCCGCCAGCAGGGCGTCCTCGCCGTAGAGCGTCTTGTTGAACAGCTCGGCCAGGGGGGCGAGCAGGTAGGAAAGCTGCAGCAGGTTGTAGCCGAAGGCGGGCAGGAGCTGGGCCGCCGGAACGCCGGTACAAGGGCGGCTGGACCAGCCGCAGCTTCTCGGCGAGGGTCCGCAGCGCCCGGCGCTTCTCCGCTTCCTCCGGGTTGCGCGAGAAAAGCGCCAGGAAGAAGTCCTGCAGGTACTCGAACACCGAGGCCATCAGCGCGATTGTATACCCGAAAGGTATTCCGCGACCAGGGCCTCGTAATCGGCGGCCCGCCGGGCGGCCACCGCCTGGCCGCGCAGGCGCGCCCCCCCGGGGACGCCGCGGGTGTAGGCGCAGAAATGCTTGCGCATCTCCCGGCAGGCGGTCTGCTCGCCGTACAGGCGGATGGCCCCGCTCAACTGCCGCAGCGCGGCCGCGAGGCGCTCGGCGGGGGAGGGGCCGGGGGCGGGGGCAGCCCCGCGAACAGGCGGCGGGCCTCGGCGAAGAGGAAGGGGTTGCCCAGCGCCCCGCGCGCGAACAGCACCGCGTCACAGCCCGTCTCGCGAACCCGGCGGGCGGCCTCCTCGGCGCTGAACAGGTCCCCAGAGCCGAACACCGGCACGTCCAGGCGGCGCTTGAGCTCCGCGACCTGGGTCCAGTCGGCGCGGCCCGTGAAACCCTGCGCGCGGGTGCGCGGGTGCAGGCAGACGGCCGCGGCCCCGGCGCGGCAAGCCTCCTCGGCCACCTCCAGGTAGTTCAGCGACGCGGAGTCCCAGCCGGAGCGGATCTTCACGGTCACGGGCGCGTCGGTCTCCTGCCGCATGGCCCGCACCAGCTCGCCGATGCGCGCGGGGGAACGCAGCAGTGCCGCCCCCGAACCGGTCTTCAGCACCTTGGGGACCGAGCAGCCGCAGTTCAGGTCCACGAGGGCGGGGTTCAAGGGACCCAAAAGGCGCACGGCGGCGGCCGCGGCGCGGGGCTCGGAGCCGAACAGCTGCACCCCCCAGCAGGCCTCGTTCTCGGCGCGACTCAAGAGGGCCCAGGTCTTGTCCCCGCCGCGGGCCAGTCCCTCGGCGGAAACCATCTCCGTGAAGCTCAAGGCGGCGCCCTGCTCGACGCACAGCGCGCGGAAGGCCGCGTCCGTGTAGCCGGCCATCGGGGCCAGGAAGAGGTTGCCCGGGATCGTCAGTTTCAGGAGGGCTACCGGCTGAAGCAGGCTCATAGGCGAAGGCCGGCGCACGCCGCCGGCGCAGGCTACAAGGCGATGCCGAAGAACCTCAGGCTGTTGGCGAACAGCGCCTCGGCGAGCTCCTCCACGGGGATGCCGCGGAGCTCCGCGACGAAGGCCGCCGTTTCCTTGAGGTAGGAGGGCTTGTTGCGCTTGCCGCGGAAGGCGGCGGGCACCATGAAGGGCGATTCGGACTCGATCAGCATACGCTCCAGCGGCATCTGGCGGGCCGTGTCGTGCAGGTTCTTGGCATTGCGGTAGGTGACGTTGCCCGCGAAGGAGATGTACAGGTTGAGCTGCAGGGCCTTCTTGGCATACTCGTAGTCCTCGGAGTAGCAGTGCAGCACGCCGCCGCGCTCCGGCAGCCGCTCCCGCAGGATCTCCAGCACGTCCCCCCCCGCCTCACGGTTGTGGATGATCACCGGCTTGCCCAGCTTATGGGCCAGGTCCAGCTGGCGGATGAAGAGCTCCACCTGGGCGTCGCGGGCCCCGAACTTGTGGTAGTAGTCCAGGCCGATCTCGCCGACCGCCACCACCCGCTCCAGCCTGGAGCCCTCGGTGACCTTCGCTTCCCAGTCCTCGCCGGGGTGCGCGACCTCGGAGGGGGAAACGCCGATACTATGGTAGATGCTCTCTTCGCTTTTCAGGTTCGGATAGATCTGGTAGAAGTCCCGGAGGTTGTTGCAGATGCTGACCAGGCCCTCCACGCTCTCCTGTTTGGCCTCCTGGACGGTGAGCAGCTGCTCTATGGGGTCTTCGGTGATGAGTCCTATGTGTGCGTGCGTGTCGAAAAGCTTCATGCCCTTTTTTCCACTTGGCGATGCAGTCGCAGGCGGTCTTCAGGAACTATGAAGACTAGAGGCTACCACGAAGGGGGGCGAGTCGTCAACCGCTATTTGACAAAGCCCCGGCTACATGGTAAGGTTGGCGGGTACTCGACCGCGTCCGATAGAGGAGACCTGCGTGTCACCCGCGCATCAATATAAAAAGCTGGAAAACGAGGTCGTGAGCGGCCTGCACAAGTGGCTGCGCCAGCGCTGGCAGTCGCTCGCCGTCTTCTGCCAACGCGTCTACCAGAAGGGGCGGCAGCGCTTCACGGTCATGTTCATCCCCCATTCGGAGAAACGGATCTTCAACTTCCAGATCTCCGTCTTCACCCTGATCTTCGTCATCTCCCTGATGTGCCTGGTGCTGGCGGGATTCATAGTGCTGGCCACCCACTTCACCGGCACCAACGAACGCTACGTGAAGATCAGCCGCAGCCTGAACGCCAGCGAGACCTCGCTGGAGAGCTTCAAGGACGAGATCATCGAGCTGCGCAAGGTGGCCAAAGACTTCAAGGCCAGGATGGAGGACGTGCTCAGCGTGGTGGGCACGGAGGACGCGGCCAATTACCTGGAGCAGGGGATCGGCGGGGAGCTGACCACCCTGGTGAGCCTGGAGGAGCTGGACCAGGGCAACCTGCGCGACTTAAGCGAGCTGCGCTCCCTGCGCACCTACCTGGACAACTCGGTGGCGCCGCTCTCGGAGATCCACAAGCTGCTGGAGGCCCAGCGGGCGCTGCTGGTGGACATCCCCTCCCTGTGGCCGCTCAAAGGGGCCCGCGGCAACATCACCAATGACTTCGGCTTCTCCCGCAACCCCTTCACCGGCGGGGCGTACGTGCACAAGGGGATAGACATCGCCTGGGGGTACGGCACGCCCATCGTGGCCACGGCCAACGGCAAGGTCCTGAGGATCGGCGTCGACAACCTGGGCCTGGGGAACTACATCGTGCTGCGGCACGATTACGGCTTCCACACCCGCTACGGCCACCTGGACCGCTGGGTGGTCCAGGTTGGGCAGGAGATACGCCGGGGGCAGGTCCTGGGCTACATGGGCAACTCCGGGCTTTCCACCGGACCGCACCTGCACTACGAGGTGGGCATCGGCACCAACGTGGTGGACCCCAAGCAGTTCCTGAGCATCCGCAGCCCGCTGATCGAGAGCAAGTAGGCGGGCGGCGATGAACGAGGCACAGCTACCCGACAGCGCCTACATCAACTCGATCATCGGCGAAGGCACGCGCTTCAACGGCGAGCTGGACCTGAACGGCCTCCTGCGCATCGACGGGGACTTCTGCGGCACGGTGCGCACCAAGGGCAAGGTCCTGGTGGGCAAGAACGGCCGCGCGGAGTGCACCGTCTACGCCGGCACCGTGGTGGTCGGTGGCATCGTCAAGGGCAACATCTTCGCCGACGAGAAGGTGGTGATCCTGTCCACCGGGGTGGTGCTGGGCAACGTGGCCAGCCCCCGCTTCATCGTGGAGGAAGGGGTGATCCTGAACGGCAACTGCCGCATCGTCCAGGAGCGCGCGGCCGCGCACCAGCCCCAGGCCCGGGGGGCAGCGGCCCAGGCGGGAGCATCCTCCCCGCCGGCCGAAAAGACCCTGGTCGCCGCCTCCAGTCATGGATAAGGTCGACTCCCTCGACGCGGCCTTCTTCTCCAGGCGTTCCGACGAAAAAAAGACCCGCAAGAAGGCCCCCGTGGGCCGGCGGCTGTTCGCGGATGCCGTCCGGGAGGCCCGGGAGGGGGAGTCCGCCGAGGGCGATTACGAGCGCTCCGGCGGCAGGCGCCGCGGCCTGGAGGAGCTGCTGGACGAGGTGCACGCCAGCGGGGACCGGCTCCTGGAGGTCCAGAGCCTGGAGGCGGTCAAGCGCTACCGCGGGGCGGTGCGGGCCTTCCTGGAGCTGGTGCTGTCCCGCATGCTCGAACTGGAGCGGAAGAGCTCCGTGGCCGGCGTGGCCAAGCGGAAGCGCTTCACCCAGATCAAGGTCATCGATCAGAAGCTGGAGCGCCTTGTGGCGGACCTCCTGGCCGGCCAGCACCGGCAGCTGGACATCCTGGGCCGCGTCCACGAGATCAACGGCCTGCTGGTCGACCTGCTCACCTGAAGCGATACAAGGAGCCCGCATGAACGGCCCGGAGACCACGGAAGCCAGACCGACGCAGCAGCCGGAGGAGCGGCAGCCGGAAATACCGCAGCCTGCCGAGCAGCCGGAGCCGCCCGGCGCGACCCGCTACCGGGTCAAGATCGTGCATTCCAGCGCCACGGAGGTCTACCAGGCGGACCGCGGCCTGGGACTGGCCCGCGGGGACTTCGTGATCGTGCCCACCCGCTACGGGGCCGAGCTGGGCAGGATCCAGGGGCAGCTGGCCGAGGCGGGGCGGGCCGCCGGGGAGCACGAGGACACCATCGAGCGCAAGGCCAGCCGCGAGGAAGTGGAGCGCTGTCAGGCCTGCGCCGCCCGCGAGCAGAACGCCTTCCAGGTCTGCCGCGCCAAGATCGCCGAACACGGGCTGGACATGAAACTGGTGAGCGCCCACTACCTGGCGGGCGAGCCGAAGATCCTGTTCTACTTCACGGCCGAGGCGCGCGTGGACTTCCGCGAGCTGGTGAAGGACCTGGTGGGCATTTTCAAGATGCGCATCGAGCTGCGGCAGATCGGGGTCCGGGACGAGGCCCGGGTGGTCGGGGGGATGGGGGTGTGCGGCCGCACCTACTGCTGCCATGGCGTCACCGACAAGCTCAAGGCGGTGTCCATCAAGATGGCCAAGGAGCAGAACCTCACCCTCAACTCCATGAAGATCTCGGGGCCCTGCGGGCGCCTGCTGTGCTGCCTGGCCTACGAGTACGACACCTACCGGGAGTGCCGGCGGGGGCTGCCGTCCGAGGGCGCGCGCCTGCGGGCCGGAGGCCAGACCCTCAAGGTGCTGGACGTGAACATCTTCACCCGCACCCTCAAGCTGGCAGGCGAGGACGGCGAGACGGTCACCCTCGCCTTCGAGGCCCTGAGCTGGGACGCCCAGGCCGGGCAATGGCAGGTCCGCGAAGAGCCGAAGCCGGCAGAATAGCCCGGTTTCACGCCGCCGTTGCGGCCTGGCGCCCGGCCTGACGCCAGGGCTTGACCTTTTCGCGAAAATCCGTATATTTCTGATGATCCCGGCAATGCCTAGCGTATCTCGGGTTTGCGGAAAAAGGAGGTTTGTGTCATGGCTGAAATCAGCAAGAACGCCCGTGTGAACGTCGTCGTGGAGAAGTTTCACTGCGGCTGCGGCGGCGAGGTCAAGATGAAGTCGGTTTTCGCCCAGGGACGGATGAAGACCATCGCCGAGTGCACGAAGTGCAGCCGCACGGGGCGCCGGCCCGGCGACCTGAAGAGCTGACCTAGGATCTACCATGTTCGGGCCCACCGCCCGCGGCGGACGGGCCTTTCGGTTCCCCCTCCGCAACAGCACCAGCCACTCCTTGTTGACCGGGGTGTCCAGCAGCAGCCAGGTCTGGTCCGTGCACACGCACACGGCCGTGCCGCCCACCAGGCGCGCCAGGGCGGAGGTCCGTCCCCGGGCGAGGCGCTCGCGCACGGCCGCCGGCGGCTCTTCGCGGGCCAACCACCTCCGGCCGGCTGAGGCCGGCACGATGGCCGCGGCCCGGATGTCCGCCCTGGGGATCTTCACCTGTTCGCTCAGGCTCTGCTCCCGCCGGGAGAACAGCACCTCCAGGATGGAGCGCCGGGAGGTCTTGGAGTACTCGAACACCAGGTGACCGGCCGAGGCGAACAGCACGCCGAAGCTCTCCACGCCGCCGCTCTGGTAGGTGTGGGAGATGGACTTGAACAGTATCGGCTCGCCCAGCTCCTGCTCCTTGGCCTGCCAGTATTCCTGGACCTCTACTTCTCGCTTTTTTCTCCATTCTTTCACCTGCCGTTCGATTTCGTCTTGGGCCTGCTGCAGCATGACCTGCACTTCGCCGCGCCTGGAGGGCGGCGGGTACAGGGTGAGCAGGCGCACGCGGTACACGCAGCCCCGCAGGTTGCGCACCAGGTCCTTGAACTTGGCTATCCGGTAGCCTCCGTCCACGGCCACCGCCAGGGACGGCAGGGGGTGGTGCCCCTGGAGGGTGCGCACCGCCGCCGCGTGGAACTTCTTGACCCGACCCTCCCGCGAGCGGGTGCCCTCGGGGAAGACGGCCGGGCAGACCGGCTGCGCGCCTGGAAAGGCGGGCCAGCTGGCATCAGCTCGGCCTGCGTTTCCCGGAAGCTCCCGCGGCGGTCGATCAGGGCGTGCCGGCCGTTGCGCAGCATGAAGGAGATGCCGGGCAGTCCGCGCCCCAGCTCCTTCTTGGCCACGAAGCGCACGTTGTGCTGCGGGAAGGCGTAGCCCAGCACCGCGATGTCCACCAGGCTCTGGTGGTTGGACAGGATCAGGAAGCGCTCCGGGAGCGGCGCCGCGGAGGCGCGACTGGCGGATCACCCGGAAGCCCGCGTAGGCTCTTGATCACGGCCACGATGTTCCGGAAGCCCCAGTTCTGCATCCGGCTCATCCCGGCGAACCTGCCCCGCGGGTCCAGGTAGTAGGCCCAGCGCAGCACCACGTCGCAGATGCAGAGTATCCACAGCACTCCCAGCAGAGCGATCACCAGGCCCATCGGCACTCCAGGATAGCACGGACGTCAAGATTGTGAAAAGGCGCGTTATCCGCTATAGTGCCGGGACATGGCCAGCGAGCTGCTGCTGTACGTCCTGGCCGCCGCCTCCGGCGCGGTCGTCCTGCGTCCACCTCGCGTCTGGCCGCCGGCGTGCTGCTGAACCTGGCGCGCGACGCAGGCGACCCGCCGCCGGCGGCGGACCTGAGCGTCTCCGTGGTGGTGGCGGCCAGGGACGAGGAGCGCAACCTCCCCGCCCTGCTGGCTTCGCTGGAGGCCCAGAGCCTGCGCGCTTTCCAGGTCGTGCTGGTGGACGACCGCTCCCGGGACGGGACCGCCGCGCTCATGGAGGCCTTCCGGGCCAGGCACGGCCGGCGGGTGACGGTCGTCCGCAACCGGGAGGAGCCCGGGACCCGCAACCCCAAACAGGCGGCGCTGGACATCGCCGCGCGGCTGGCGGACGGGGAGGTGCTGGTTTTCACCGACGCCGACTGCGTCGTGCCCCCGCAGTGGCTGGCCGGCCTGCTGGGCTACTTCCGCGACCCCCGGGTGGGCGTGGTTTTCGGCCAGCTCAGCCTGGGCTCCGGGCGTCCTGGTGGGTTCCTGGACCGCTTCCAGGCCTTCGAGCAGCCCTTGATCCATCAGTGGAGCTCGGGCACCGCCGGCCTGGGAATGCCGGGAAGCTGCTTCGGGAGCAACCTGGCGGCCCGCCGGGCCGTGCTGGAGGAGCTGGGCGGCTTCCGCGGCCTGGGCGACACCCTGACGGAGGACGCCGCGCTGGTCGCCGCGGCGGCCAAGCACCGCTGGCGCGTCCGCGTCTCCACCCGGCGCTCCACCATGATCGTCACCCGGCCCCAGACCAGCTGGGCGGAGTTCCTCAACCAGCACCTGCGCTGGAACACGGGGGCCTTCTTCCACCAGGACGCGGGCACCCGTCTGCCCTACCGTTTCATCGCGCTGTACCTGACCGCCAGCGTGCTGGCCATCCCGCTGTGTCCCTTCTTCCCGCGCCTGGCCATGCTGCCGGCGACCTCCTTCATCGGGGTGGGGCTCATGGGCCTGCTGGCCGGGTTGCTGTACCGCAGGGACCTGGCCGCCTACCTGCTGCGCCTGGCGCCGTATACGCTGTTCTTCATGGGCTTCTATTCCCTGGCCACGGTCCTGAGCATGCTGCGCCGCACCCCGGAGTGGAAGGGGCGCAAGCTGGCGCCCTGAGGCCCCGCCCTGCACTTCCCCTTGGCCCGCATCCCGTGTAGTATGGCGCGAGCATCGTGAACAGGCCCGCGCTTCCGCGGCTGCCCCTGCTGATGGCGGCGGCCTTCCTGCTGTGCTCCTGCGCCGGGACTCCCCGCAATGCGGGGCTGGCCCAGGAGTACTACAACCTCGGCAATGCCCACCTGGAGCTGAAGAACTACGACCGCGCGGTCTCCCTCTACCGCGAGGCGCTCCGCCTGGACCCGGAGCTGAACCGCGCCTGGTTCAACCTCTCACTGGCCCTGACCGAGTCGGGGCGGGCCTCCGAGGCGGTGGACGTCATCCAGAGGCTCATTTCCCGGGACCCGGAGAACCGCGACCTGCTCGAGGCCCTGGCCTACGCCTACCACGTCCAGGGCCTGGACGAGAAGGCGCTGGAGACCTACGGCCAGATCCTGGAGATGTCGCCTGAGAACACCGGGGCCCGCTACAACCTGGCGATCCTGCTCGGCAAGGCGGGCCGGGCCGGGGAGGCCATCGAAGAGCTGCGGCGCCTGGTGGAGCTGGACCCCGCGGACCTGCAGGCCCTGTTCCAGCTGGGGCGCCTCCTGGCCGAGGCGGACCGCGCCCAGGAGTCCGTGGCGGTCCTCGAGCAGTACGTGCAGGAGCGCCCGGAGGACGCGGCCGCCCAGGCGCTGCTGGGCGACGGGTACCGGAAGCTGGAGAAGTACGACCGGGCCCTGGAGGCCTACGCGGCGGCCCTGACGCAGCAGGAAAAGCTGGCGGCGGCCCGCTTCTACAGCGCCCTGATCTACCTGACCCGCATCGAGGACCCGCAGGCCGGGCTGGCCGCACTGCAGCAGGCCCTGGAGGACGGTTTCGCCGACGCCGGCGCGCTGGCCGCCCTGTACGAGTCACCCGGGCTCCTGGAAAAGGAGAAGGTCCGCGACCTGCTCGCGGGCCGTGGCTTGCTGCCCGGCGCCGCGCCCGGGGCCTCCGGCCCTGCCGCGAGCCCGGCCAGCAGCGGCCGGAGCTGTTCGAGGGATTTTTCCACCGTCTGCTCGGAGTCGATGTCGTGCAGCAGCCCGCGGCCGCGGTACCAGCCGATCAGCGGCTCGGTCTGCTCCCGGTACACGCGCAGGCGGTTGCGGATCGACTCGAGCCGGTCGTCGTCGCGGATGTACAGCTCCCCGCCGCAGCGGTCGCAGACCCCCTCCCGCCGGGGGGGCATGTTCTCCA
>CAVTQG010000038.1:40000-76764 GCA_963736785.1 uncultured Spirochaetota bacterium
GTTGCAGAGAAGAGGCCCAGGCGACTGTTTACCAAAAACACAGGTCTCTGCGAATCTGCAAAGAGACGTATAGGGACTGACACCTGCCCGGTGCTGGAAGGTTAAGAGGAGGTGTTAGTTCCCCGCAGGGGAGGCGAAGCTCTGAATTGAAGCCCCAGTAAACGGCGGCCGTAACTATAACGGTCCTAAGGTAGCGAAATTCCTTGTCGGGTAAGTTCCGACCTGCACGAATGGTGTAACGATCTGGGCGCTGTCTCGACGCGGGACTCGGTGAAATTGAAGTATCGGTGAAGATGCCGATTACCCATGGTTAGACGGAAAGACCCCGTGAACCTTTACTGTAGCCTGGCATTGGGACTTGGGCTATGATGTGTAGGATAGGTGGGAGACTATGAAGCATGGTCGTTAGGCTGTGTGGAGTCGACGGTGAAATACCACCCTTGGTGGTTTAGGTTTCTAACGCGCCTCCTGGAATCCGGGGCGTGGACAGTGTCAGGTGGGCGGTTTGACTGGGGCGGTCGCCTCCTAAAGAGTAACGGAGGTGCGCGAAGGTTACCTCGCGCTGGTTGGAAATCAGCGTACGAGTGTAAAGGCACAAGGCAGCCTGACTGCGAGACTGACAGGTCGAGCAGGTGCGAAAGCCGGTCTTAGTGATCTGGCGGTGGTGCGTGGAAGCGCCGTCACTTAACGGATAAAAGGTACTCCGGGGATAACAGGCTGATCTTGCCCAAGAGTTCACATCGACGGCAAGGTTTGGCACCTCGATGTCGGCTCATCGCATCCTGGGGCTGGAGCAGGTCCCAAGGGTTTGGCTGTTCGCCAATTAAAGCGGTACGTGAGCTGGGTTCAGAACGTCGTGAGACAGTTCGGTCCCTATCTGCCATGGGCGTTGGTTGCTTGAGAGGAGCTGCTCTTAGTACGAGAGGACCGAGGTGGACGAACCTCTGGTGTACCAGTTATCGTGCCAGCGGTAATGGCTGGGTAGCCACGTTCGGAAGGGATAACCGCTGAAAGCATCTAAGCGGGAAGCCCACCTCAAGATGAGGCAACCCTGGGGCTTTAAGCCCCCTGAAGGTACCAGGGAGATTACCTGGTTGATAGGCTGGAGGTGTACGCACGGTAATGTGTTCAGCCGACCAGTACTAATTTACCGTGAGGCTTGACCATATTTCCCCTTTACCCTTATGATCTGCGAAACCGTCGCGGTTCGCGGCGAAGCCCGCTATTGCGGAAGATCAACCCGCGAAGCGCCACGGCTTGAAGACAGAGAAGTTATACCTGGTGACTATGGCGGAGGGGTCACACCCGTTCCCATCCCGAACACGGAAGTTAAGCCCTCCAGCGCCGATGGTACTGCCCCCGGGTGTGGGTGGGAGAGTAGGTCGTTGCCAGGTATTTTTTTTGTCCTCAACCTAACGACCCTATGAGCAAAGCAGTCAGTTCCGAACGATTCTACCTGTTTTCGTATTTCATCGGTGTGATCCTGGTGGGGGCGCTCATGCTCTGGCTGCCGTTCAGCTGGAAAGGGGAGGGCCGGCTTTCCCCGCTCGACGCCCTGTTCACCGCCACCTCCGCGGTGTGCGTCACCGGTCTGATCACCGTGGACACCGCCCAGTACACCCTGCTGGGTCAAACGGTCATCCTGCTGTTGATCCAGTTCGGCGGCCTGGGGATCATCACCTTCAGCACGTTCCTGCTCGTGCGGCCGCGCCTGAAGCTCTCCATGACCAGCTACCGGGTGATCAAGGGCTTCTCCCTGGATTCCATCGAGAGCCGGCCTCTGGCCATCGTCCGGCAGATTCTGGTCAGCACTCTGGCGATCGAGGCGATCGGGGCGGTGGTGCTGTACTTCGGCTTCCGGTCGACGGTACCCGCGCGCCTGGGCTTCACCGCTGTCTTTCACGCCATCTCGGCCTTCTGCAACGCCGGCTTCTCCACCTTCTCCACGAACCTGGAAGGCTACGTGGCCAGCCCCACGGTGAACCTGACGGTCATGGCCCTGATCGTGGCCGGAGGGCTGGGCTACGTGGTCCTGCAGGATGTGGGCGACACGCTCATCTTGGGCCGGAAGCGCGCCCTCTCCCTGCACTCCCGCAGCGTGCTGCTGACCACGCTGGTCCTGGTCCTGGCCGGCGCGGGCCTGTTCTTCCTTTTCGAGCACCGCCTGGCCTACGCCGCCCTGCGCCTGCCCCACCGGGTGATGGCCGCCTTCTTCCAGTCCGTCACCCCCCGGACCGCGGGCTTCGACACCGTGCCGCAGTCCGGCCTGACCATTTCCTCCCAGATGCTGACCCTGCTGTGGATGCTCATCGGCGGGGCTTCCGGCTCGACGGCGGGGGGCATCAAGGTGAACACCTTCTTCATCATCACCCTGCTGGCCGTGCGGGGCGCGGACGAGCGCGGCGAGGTGAACGTGTTCAACCGCAAGATCCCCACCAAGACCGTGGACAACGCGGTAATCTTTACCATGAAGGCCCTGATGCTGCTGTTCGTGGTGGCCTTCCTGTTGACGGTTACCGAGCGGTTTTTCGCTTCACGGGAAAACAGGTTCATCGACTACGTCTTCGAGACTTTCTCGGCCTTCGGGACCGTGGGTTTGTCCCTGGGGATCACCCCCTTCTTGAGCGTCCCCGGCAAGCTGCTCATCATCGCCACGATGTTCATGGGCCGCGTCGGCCTGCTGGCCCTGGCCATCCCTAGTGGCCGGCGCCTGCCGGTGCACATGCTGGACTATGCGGAAGAGGAGGTCATGGTAGGCTAATGAAGCAATTCGCGATCATCGGCTTGAGCAAGTTCGGGCAGCGCATGCTGGAGGAGTTGGCGGACACCGGCTGCGAGCTCATCCTCATCGACAAGGACCGGCAGCGCGTGGATCAGTACAAGGATCAGGCGGCCGCAGTATATGTGGCCGACGCCCTGAACGAGGACGTGCTGGAGAAGCTGGTGCCGAAGGGCATCGACGCGGCCATCGTGGATCCCGGGGACCAGACCGAGGTCTCGATCCTGGTCACCCACTACCTCAAGAAGATGGGCATCCGCGAGATCATCGCCAAGGCGGACAGCGACGAGCAGGAGGAGATCCTGAAGCTGGTGGGCGCCACCCGGGTGGTGCGGCCCAACACCGAAGCCGCCCGGCGCATCGCCCCCTTCCTGGTTTCCTCCCTGGTGTTCAGCTACCTGCCGATCTCCAAGGAGCTGGTCATCGCGGAGGTCAAGGTGCCCGAGCAGTTCTACGGCAAGAGCCTGGTCGAGATCGGCCTGCGCAAGCAGTATCGGCTGAACGTGATCGCCTACCGCAAGCTCGACCAGGAGGAATACGCCTTTTACTCGCCGGAGTACCGCCTGCAGTCCGATGATCTGCTGCTTTTGGCCGGCAACCAGGAGGACGTGGCTCGCTTCACCCAGGAAAGCCAGCCCAGCGCCGGAAAGGGCCTGGTGGGGCTGTTCAAGAAGCTGCTTTCCCGGCACCCCTGAGGCCCGTCGTGCGCGCCACTCGGCCTGCCGCCGGCCTGTCGGCCGCGGTCACTCTGACGGCGCTGTACATCGCCGCCCAGATGCTGGCCGACATCGGCAGCCTGAAGATCGCCCTGGTGGCGGGTTTCAGCGTCGATGCCGGCACCTTCATCTACCCCTTCACCTTCACCCTGCGGGACCTGGTGCACAAGCGTCTTGGGGTGCGCGCCGCCCGCCTGGCCATTCTCCTGGCCGGAGGGATCAACCTGCTCATGGCCGGATACTTCGCCTTTTCGGCCTGGTTGCCTTCCGATCCCTCCTGGGGCCTGGGGCGGGAGTTCGCCCGCGTTTTGGGGCCGGTGTGGCGGATCGTGCTGGCCAGCATCGCGGCGGAGCTGGTCGCCGAGCTGGCCGACACCGAGATCTACCGCCTGTGGGTGACCCGGGTGACCCGGCACCTGCAATGGCTGCGAGTGCTCACGAGCAACGCCGTGAGCGTGCCCCTGGACACCCTGATCTTCTGTTGGGGCGCCTTCGGGGGAGTGCTGCCGACGGCCACGGTCTGGTCGATCGTCGCCGCCAACCTGATCCTGAAAGGGGTGGTTTCCGTAGCCAGCCTGCCGGCGATTTACCTGGTGCGGGAGGGGAGCGCCTGATCAGAAAAGATGCCGGTTTCGGCCCGCCCGCACCACGATCATCGGCTTGTCGCACTCGCGAGCGATTTCCTCGGGAAGGCTGATTCGCAGTATGCGCCTGCCCCAACCCGGGAGGGAAGCGCCAATGATTACCAGGTCCGCATTCTGCGCTTCCTCGAGTATCACCCTCTTGGGGTGGGCGGATATCAGGATGCTGGTCGTATACCGCTCCTGGGGCAGCTCGGCCTTCAGCATTACGCCCGCGACGAATGCGTCGACGTCCATTTCCCGCCTGACCGGGTGGTGCACGTGCAGCGCCCGCACCATTCCTTCCCGGGGATCCACCAGCAGTCCGGCCAGCCGCAGCGCGAGCCGGGTATTGGGACCGGTGGATATGGGGACGAGAATATTCCGAAAGGGAGGCTTTCCCGGCCGCCGAGCGATGAGCACATCGCAGGGCGCTCGCAGGACGACCGGATCCAGGGTGCTGCCGAACACGTATCCTCGCCTGGCCGAGGGTGAGCGCCACCCCAGCAGGATGGCTCCAGCTTTCTTCTGCCGTGCTTCCCAGAGAATTCCCCGGGACGGATTGCGGCAATACATGATCGAAGTGCCTAGAGTGGGCTGCGAGGATAGGTACAGCATGGCCTCGACCATCACTTCCTGCCCGGGCAATGAGAGCTCACCCGCGTCCGAGAGCGGCAGCTGGTCCGGCACGGACACCAGGTGGAGCAGATCGATGCTCCCTTCCGTGGCCTCGGCGAGACGGCGGGTCAGGGGGATGAGGTCCAAGGTGTTTTCCAAATCCTGGATGGGCATCACTATCTGCTGGCTGCCTGCGGAAGGCCCCTCGCTCAGGAGCGCGGTGTCCTCAACGGTCAGGATTTCCTCCCGAATCGGGAGGGCGCGGCTGCGGGAGTAAAGCAGGAACACCGCCAGGCCTATGGCGATCCAGGAAGGGGCGACCACCCAGGCAATCCAGCTGACGTTGATGATGAAAATCGCCAGAACGGCCTGGAGAATGATCGCGGCGACCGGGAACAGCGGGAAGAGGGGCATGCGGAAGCCGTACTGCAGCTCCTCCTCCATGCTCCAGCGCATGCGGATCACGGCCAGGTTGGCCAGCAGAAACAGGAACAAAAACATGATGCTGGCCCCGGAGGCGATGTCGGTGATGGGCAGGAAAAGGCATACGATGATGATGACCGAGGTCGCCAGGAGGGCCATGTGCGGGGTGCTGCGCCGGGTAATGGAGATCAGTTTTTCAGTCATCGCGCCACGTCCCCCTCATGGCAATCCTGGTCATCAGCGAGGCTTGCCCCGCACATTTTCTGCGAGTTCCGTCCTTCAAACTGATTTCCCAAGGCTCGCTGTTCGGCGCCGTCCCTTATCCCATCATCTACCTGCTCATCCTGGCTTTGGTGGCCAGCTTCGTGATGCGCAGGCTGGGCATCGGAGGATACATCTACGGCCTGGGCGGCAATGAAGATGGCGGTCAAGCTCTCGGGTGTCAGTGTCAACAGGGTCAAGATGTTCACGTACGCCGTCTGCGGCCTTCTGGCGGGAGCTGCGGGGGTGATTCTTACCGCCCGCCTGAACTCGGTGCAGCCCGCCGCGGGAATGTCCTACGAGCTGGACGCGATCGCCGCCGCCGTGATCGGCGGCACCTAGCTGTCCGACGGCGAGGGGTCCATCCTCGGAACCATCATCGGAGCGCTGATCATGGGTGTGCTCAAGAACGGACTCAACCTCATGAACGTCTCCCAGTTCTGGCAGCAGGTCGCCGCCATGAAGATCGTCGTCATCGGCGCCGTGTACCTGGACAACGTCCGAAGCCGCAAGGCCTAAAGGGAACGCTCGACGGCGGGGATTTCCGTCTGCTCGGCCTCGTGGTTGGAGCCCGCTATACCGCGCTGGGTCAAGAGTCAGCCCGCTGGGGCCATTCCTTCCAGCGGCTGGTCTTACCGGCTAGCAGTTCCTCCACCTTCTGCAGCAGATCCTGAGGCTGGACCGGTTTTTCGATGAACCCATCCACTGGCAGGTACTCGCCGTCGGTTTTCGGCGAGAAATTGAACCCCGGATACTTTACGTTGACCGCGGTCACC
Organism: uncultured Spirochaetota bacterium; assembly: GCA_963736785.1. GTDB lineage: Bacteria > Spirochaetota > Spirochaetia > SZUA-6 > DRHE01 > MIBK01. The sequence goes on from CAVTQG010000038.1 coordinate 46,194, forward strand.
ATCAGGATCGGGATGGCGGAAATTTGCGGATCCTTCCTCATTTCAATTGCCGCCTCGAAGCCTCTAGCTTGCTGCCGGCGACCGAACATCACGTCCAGGATCACCAGGTTGGGTCTCCACTGCCTGGTCTTGCTCAAGCCCTCCTCCGGCTCTGCAGCCGAGTCTACCTGGTATTGCCGTGACTCCAGTGCCACCCGCATCGCTTCGATGACATCCTGGTCGTCCTCGATGATCAGGATCTTGGCCTTTTCCTCCATGATTTTATCTACCTCCTATGCCGGCAACGTAACGATAAATGCGCAGCCCTCTCCTGGCCTGCTCTCCACTGCAACCATACCCCCGTGCACCTGAGCCACCTGTCGGACAATAGCCAGGCCCAGCCCGCCTCCGACTCTCGCCGCTGTAAAAGTCGTCAAAAACATGCGGCAGCTCCTCGGCAGTCAATATCTCAGACCGGTGTCCGAAATGCGGACCCGGACTCCTTTCGCTCCAACTTCCGCTTGGGCGGTGACGGTTCCGCCGGCTGGGGAGCGCTGCAGCGCGTTCAGCAGCAGGTGGCGCAGCAACTGGCGAATCGCCTCGGCATCGGCCAGAATGGACCTGTCACCGCACAAGTCTTCCGCGACCAGAGACAGGCCGCGCTTTTCGTGCTTCCGCCCGCATCTCTCGGGTCAGCTCCCCGAGGAGCTCCGATAGCGAGACCTGCTGCTTTGCGTACTCCCTCACCCGCCCTGAGCAGCGAAAGGTACAGCAGGTCGTTGGCAAACTCCAGCAGAGACCTGCTGCGGCGTTCTGCCCGCCCCACCATGTTTCGCGCGCTATCCGGCAGGGGACCGCTTAACCCATCCAGCACCACCCGCAGGCAGCTCTGTATGGCGGAGATCGAACCCCTGATATCATGCGAGACTTGTTGCACATAACGGGACTTTTCCAGGTCCTTCCGCTTCAGGCTGCTGACCGCCGCTTCCAGTTCCCGGTCCCTCTGGCGGAGCTTTCCGGCGATGCTGGAGGAAAGGTATACGGAGCCGAACAGCGAGGCGGCGACAGCGGTTAGCAGCGCAACCAGGTAGGGAAGGGCGTCTCCTACCGCAGGGATCAGGGAAAACCCGGGCACGAAGGGCCGAGGAAGCAAGCCGGAATGCTCCCCGGCCAGCAGAATCGCGAATAACGAGAGGGCGATCGCGGCCTCCAGGTACGCGGCTCGGGGAGCGAGCAGAATGCCGGCGATGAACATATGAAAAACGAAAAACGCGAAGAAAGGGTTCTCCACGCCCCCGGAGAAGTGCAACAGGTAGGAGAGCAGGGCCAGGTCGAGGGAGATCTGAATGCCGATGAACAGGTTGATCCTCGAATACAATCGGCGGAAGAGCAGAAGGTAGGCCAGGTTGGCGGCCAATAGCACGGCGTTGCCGAGGTACAGCTCGGTTACCGGAATCCCGAGACCGAACAGAAAGCGGGCAGCCGTCAAGACCAGAAACAGACAGCCGGCAGCGATCCATCGCAGACGGATCAGCCAAAGCATGCGCTGCGACAGCTGCTGCCCGCTCAACAGCGAGGGAGTGGCGGTATTCATGGCGGAGCGTACTTGTTCAGGAGTATTCGGAAGCAGCTGCCCCTGCCCTCCTCGCTTTCGACCTCGAGGGTGCCCCCATGCTGTTCTACGGTGGCCTTCACGATCGACAGACCCAGGCCGGTGCCTGTCTGGGCTATGGTGTTGGCGTTCGAGGCCCGGAAAAACTCGGTGAACAGGCGTTCCTGCTCCTCGCCGGGGATGCCGATGCCCGTGTCACTGACCTCGAACACGATCTGCTCTTTGGCCTCGAACAGGCGCAGGGTGACCCTTCCTCCGCCGGGGGTGTACTTGATGGCATTGGAGAGCAGGTTGGTAGCCACGGAGCGCAGACCTTCCAGGCTCCCGAAGGCCAGGGCTTCAGGCAACTGGGATTGAGTGGACAGCTCGATGCCTTTCTCCGCCGCCTTGGTCTCGAAGAAACGGACGCATTCGTCCAGGAGCCTGACCAGATCGACCGGAACGGGTTTCAGGGTGGCCAGCTCCGCCCTGCTCGTGGCCAGGATCAATAGGTCACTCACGATTTCGGACAACATGGCCGCCCGGGTATCGATCCTGGCCAGCATCTCCCGCTGCTTTTCGCTGAGTTCCCCCAGGTGACCTTCCATCAGGGTTCTGGCGATGGACTGGATCGTGTTCAGGGGCGAGCGTAGCTCGTGGGAAGCCTGAAACATGAAGCGCGTCTTTACCTGGACCAGCCTTTCCAGGTCCTCGTATACGAAGGCGTGGGCGATGGCCAGGGAAACCACGTTGCCCAGGCTGGCCAGGAGGGAGATCATCTGCGAAGAGAGGGGCTGCCCGGGTTTCCCGAACACGCAGATAGCCCCCAGCATGCGTTCTTCCAGATGGAGGGGCACGCAAACGAGGGATTCCGCCTCCTCGTTCACGGCAGGAAACTCGCGCAGGAGCGTGTCCCGCACGATTACCGAACCTTTGGCCATCATGCCCGGCGTGGTAGATGCTATCCACGGTCTTCACCGTGCTTTCGATGGCATCCGGCTCGATGCCGACGATCGTGCGAGCCCTGAGATTTGCCGGTCCTCGAGTCCAGGAGCTTGATGGAGCAGCCTCTGACCCCGGTCACTTCGACGATGACCTGGGCCGCCGAGTCGAGGATCTCCTGAAGCTGAAGCGTCCCGGCCGCCTGTTGGATGGCTTTGCAGAAGGCGTGGAGCTGGCTGGCCTGCATCCTGTTGGTCCGGATCTGGGGAGCATTGAGGAACAGGTATCTGGAGGTGAGGATGCCCAGCTGCGCTACCGGTGAAGACGATCAACGCCTTGATCGGAAGGGAAACGACCTGGGCGCTGAGAAGGTACCCCAGCACGAACAGACCCGCGATCCAGACGGACAGCAGAAGAAGCCAGGCTGTATTACGCCAGCCGTCCCTGGGAGTCCGTTGGGCCTGCTCGCGCAAGTAAGGCTCGGCGCTTTTACTTCTGGCCTTCCTTGTCCTCTTCGTATTTGTCGATGACACTCTTTTTCCAAAGCTTGACACGGGAATGGTGCGCTCCCCGCGCAATGGCGTGCGCCGCGGTGGGCGAGGTGATCAGAATGAAGATCAAACAAAGGATCGCCTTGATCCCCATGGCGGTGATCCCGGAGTAGATCAGAACCCCGACCAGCAGGAAGATGGTACCAAAGGTCACGCATTTAGTGGAGGCCTGTAGCCGGTTGTAAACGTCCGGCAGCCGGATCAGGCCCAGACAGCCGAACAGGTTGAAGGCGATGCCGATGCCGAAGAACACGATACCGATTAGCTCATTCATCGAAGCCCCTCCCCTCCAGATACTTGGCCAGGGCAATGGTGCCGATGAAGCTCAGCAGCGCCCAGGTGATGGCAATGTTGATGTAAAAGTCTTTCCCGGTAAGCACGGCCATGAAGGCGCAGAAGCCGACGATCACGATTCCCAGGATATCGATCGCCACCGTCCTATCGGGAGCGGTGGGACCTCGCGCTATGCGGTACAGACACATGAAGCAGCATAACAACAGCAGGCCTAGATATGCTTGAAACACCGTCGCCATTGGCCGCCTCTCTTTCAATCGAAGATCTTGGACAAGAACCACTCGAAGTGGGATACGATCTTCCGGCTGGCCTCCTCTACGTCCGTGGTCTGCACGTTGATCCAGTGGATGTACAGATAGCCGTCATCGGTGATATCCACGGTCATGGTGCCGGGAGTCAGGGTGATGGAGTTGGCCAGCGCGGTCCGCGCGGAATCGCTCTTCAGGCTCGTCTTCACCTTCACGATGCCCGGCCGGATGGGCATCGCCGGATGGATTACCCGGTACACCACGTCCAAATTGGCAACCAGCATGTACCAAAGATATACGGGTATATAGCACAGCGCCCAGAAGTAGCGCCGGACGGAGAACAGCTTCAGCGGCTGCTTACCGAAGACCTCCACGAATAAAAGGCTGGCCACTATGGAGAAGACGATCCCGGCAGTGAAGATCTGCCAGTCCATGGTACGGGCTTGAAAGTCGTACGGCCAGCTGAACAGGTACCAGACCACCATGGACGTCAGAAACAAGGTTATCCTGCGCATTTCCATCCCCTCCTAGAATCCGGCGAGAGCCCAGCGGGCGTACTCCATCCCCTGGCTCAATACCGCTACCGCCGGGTCCAGGACCAACTCCCGCACAGCCGGGACCAGCAGAAGCCCCATTACCGCGCACAGCACGGCCAGCATTACCATGGCGATCGACATCAGGGCCGGAGCCTCCCGGATCTCCTTCAGGGCTTCCGGTAGCGACCCCAGAAAGGCGTAGCGCAGCACCTTGAGGAACGAGAGCAGCGTGACCAGGCTGACCAGTATGGTGATGGCCGCCAGCCAGGCGAAGCCGGCCTGGACGGCGGCGATGACGATGATGAGCTTGCTCCAGAAGCCGTTGAAGGGCGGCACCCCGGCGATGGACAGGGAGGCTATGGTGCAGGTTGTCCGGGTCACCGGCATCCGCTCCCGCAAGCCCCCCATCTCCTTCAGTTGCCGGGTGCCGGTCGCGAACTCGATGGAGCCCGAGCAAAGGAACAGAAGCGACTTGAACACCGAATGGTTGACCAGATGGAAAATACCCCCCAACATGGCCAGGGCGGCCACGCTGCGGGCTCCTCCGCAGGCCAGGATGTAGCCGCCCAACCCGATCCCCAGCACCACGTAGCCCATCTGGCTGATGCAGTGGTAGGCCAGCAGCCGCTTGAAGTCCCACTGCCCCACGGCCAGGAAGACGCCGACGACCATGGAGAGCACGCCCACGGCGATGAGCACGCGCCGATGAGGGGGGTGACCCCGATCACGTTGAACAGCACGCGGCTCAGGACGTAGACGCCCAGGGCCTTGATCAGGACGCCGGAGAGCATGGCCGAGATCGGGGCCGGGGCCGAGGGGTGGGCGTCCGGCAGCCAGGCGTGGAAGGGGACGACGGCCGCCTTGAGCCCGAAGCCCACGAGGAAGAACACTGTGGCCAGGATCAGGACGGGGCTCGACTGCCTGCCGGTGATGGCCGTGGAGATCGCCGCCATGTTGAGGTAGCCGGTCACGGCGTAGACGAAGGCGATGCCGAACAGGACGAGGCTGGAGCCGATGCTGCCGAGCACCAGGTACTTGAAGGAGGCCTCCAGCTCCTCGTGCTTGCCCCCGAAGGCCACCAGGGCGTACGAGGCGATCGAGGCGATCTCCAGGAACACGAACAGGTTGAACAGGTCGCCCGTCAGAGCCACCCCGTTCATCCCGGCCACCATCAGCAGGAACAGGGAGTAGTAGTTGTGCTTGGAGGTGTATTGCTCCATATAGGGGATCGAAAACAACGTGGCTGCGAAGCTGACCAGATTCACTACCACCAGCATCAGATTACTCAGACCGTCCAGAACCCAGCTGATGCCGATCGGGGGATTCCAGCCGCCGATCTGGTACACCCCGCGGGCGGGGAAAACCAGGAGGGCGATGGCCAGCAGTGCGAAGGTGGCCAGGTTGCCCAGCGCGTCGGCCAGCCTGCCCAGGCGGCGGGCCACGATCGGAATCAGGAAGGCAGCTCCCAGGGGGATGGCCACCAACAGCGGAGGCAGGATCGAGCTCATTCCTTTAGTCTCCTGATCTCGGAGACGTCGAAAGTCCCGTATTTTTCATATAGCCGGATGCAGAGGGCGATGGCCATGGCAGGACCCCCAGCCCGATGACGATGGCGGTAAGCACCAGCGCCTGCGGTATCGGGTCCACGGCGCGGGCCAGAAACTCCAGAGGATTGGTGGCTTTGTCCAGGATGGGGGCCACCCCGTTCTTCCGGTAGCCCAGCAGGACGAGGAACAGGTTCGTCGCGTACTCCATGATCCCCAGCCCGACCACGATCTTCACCGTGTTCTTCTTGGTGAGTACGCAGTACAGGCCGACCAGAAACAGGGCGAAACACAGGGTATAGACCATGTCTCACTCCTCCTCTTTGCCCTCGGGCCAGCGCTTGACCATGCTCTGCTTCCCATCCTTTTCCATCATTATGCGCAGGACCGATAGGATGATGAAAACCAGGAACAGTGAGGCTCCGACCTTCAGCCCGATGGCGATGTTGCAGATGGGGATGATGCCGGCGCTGGCGAGCTGGAACGCCCGCCCCGGATAGCGCTTCTGCAAAAAATTGACGAAGAAAATCCCGCCGTAGCCTATGCCGTATAAGGCCGCGACCAGGAACAGCAGCGCCCCGCCGCTGTCCAGTCCCGCAGTGGTCCGTGGGCTGAGCCGCTGGAGGGCGAACTCCTTGCCGTAGGCCAGGGTGAGCAGGATGTAGGAGCAGGCGATGATGACCCCTCCGGCGAAACCGCCTCCGGGAGTGAGGTGCCCGGTGAGCACGATATACACTCCGTACAGGAAGATGAAGACCTTGACCCAGCGGGTCACGGTCTTCACGATCACGCTCATGCCCTTCATCGCTGCCTCCCGGCCCTGGTCCAACCCTTCACCCTCAGGATCGTGATCGCCCCGAGGATGGAGACGAACAGCACCGTGGCCTCCCCCAGGGTGTCGTAGCCCCGGTAATCGAGGATCACCGCCGCTACGATGTTGGCTGCCCCGGTTTCCTGGAGTCCCTTCTCTAAATAGCGGTTCGAAGGGGCGGCCTGCACAGCGGCGATGATGGGCTCACCGAAGCGCCCTATGCTCCGGAAGGCATAGGCGCCGAACGCCAACAGCCCGCCCAGCAGGATGACCACTACCGCCAGGGCGCCCCAGCCGATATGGCCCCTCTGGGGGATGACATCCCTGGCGATCGTGGCCCGGATCAGGAAGATGATCATGACCACCTCCACGGAGACCTGCACGATGGCCAGATCCGGAGCCATCAGGAACAGGAAGGCCACGCTCGACCCCACGCCGATGGCTCCCAGAGAAATCACCGATGACAGGAGGTTCTTCGTCTCCACGGCGATCAAGGCCCCCGCCAGCATGAAGGAGAGCAAGACGATAAGAATGATCTCCGTTCCCATACCGCCTCCCTACAGGAGAAACGCCAGGAGCACGACCAGGACCACAACTCCGGCCAGGCTCCAGGACAGGTACCAGGACAGGAGCCCGTTGTGGGCCCGCTTCAGCAGTCCCGTGAGCCCCAGACCCAGCCCGCCGAGCCAGTTATAGGGATCCAGATGGCCCTTTTCCTGGGCACTGTACAAACGGCGCAGCAGGGGCAGCTCACGGATGGTTTCGTAGAAGTGCGTGCCCAGGATCCGGTTCGTTTTGCTGTCCGGTTGCTCGCCTCCGGTGAAGTTCTGTACGACCCGGGCCTTCTTCATCATCCGGCCGGTCAAGTAGATCACCAGCCCTACGGCCAAGCCGAGCAGAATCAGGGCACTGGCCGTCGAGGAGCTCCAGACTCCCAGAGGGCTGAAGGGGCTGGCCAGCGCCGGAGCCAGGAAGGCAGACACGGGGAAGGGGTAATAAACCCCGAAGCCCAGGCAGAGGAGCGCCAGCAGGAGCATGGGTACGAGCATGAGCGCACTGACTTCGCCCTTCACCCCTACCGTACGCGCGGTAGGCGTGCCGAGAAACAGCGAGTAGAGCACCTTGACGAAGGAGGCCAGGGTCAGGGCGCTGCCGAACATGGCGGCGATCAGAAAGATGAAGGAGAGCGCGGCTCCCGGTCTCGATTACCCCCTGGTAAACAAACCATTTCGAAACGAACCCGTTAAAAGGCGGTACGCCCGAGATGGCCAGCGAGGCGATCAGGCAGGCCGTGAAGGTGGCCGGCATGGATCTGGCCAACCCTCCCAGCTCGGCCAGCTCCGTGGTGCCCGTTTTCTTTTCCACGGCCCCGGCGCATAGGAAAAGACAATTCTTGTAGATCGAGTTGTTCAGCATGTGAAAGAGCGCGCCGGCCAGGCCGATCGGCGTCAGGGTGCCGATCCCCAGGACCATGTAGCCGACCTGGCTCACGGCGTGATAGGCGAGCAGCCGGCGCAGGTTGTGCTGCACCATGGCCAGCAGCACCGCGGCCAGGATGGTCACCGCGCCGATCGACATCAGCAGCAGGCTCATGGCCTGATTCAGGGCGAAGATCTCCGTTGCCAGCCGGGCTAGCAGGTAAATGCCCAGCAGCTTGTCGATCGCGGCCGGCAGGAGAGCCATCACCGAGGCCGGCGCCTCATCGCTGGCCGCCGGGATCCAGGAATGGACCGGCATGGCTCCAGCCTTGGCGAAAGCGGCGAGCAGCATGAGCAGGAAAGCCATCGTGGGCAGGAACCCCTGCACGGGAATCGCGGCGGCGCGCAGCGAGAAGCTGCCGTTCAGCCGCCAAAGCAGGCCCAGCCCCAGGAGCAGGCAGCCATCGCCGGCGCCCAGCATGGCGAAGGTCTTGGTCGCCCCGGCCTTGGCCCCCGGCCCGCCCGTCGTGATCAGGAAGTAGAGGGAGGCGGTGACCAGCTCCCAGGATATGAGGAACAGCAGCATGTGCTCCGCCAGCAGCACCCCGGCGGCGCCGGCTAGGGCGATCGAAAAAAACGCGTAGTACTCCTTGCCTCTGGGCTAGCTGCCATATATGAGAATGAATACAGCGACAGGAGCACCGCGTAGTACTCCTTACCTCTGGGGTTGGCCGCGAAATACGAAAAGGAGTACAGCGATAGGAGCACTCCGTACCCTGTGGCGAACAGAAGGATAAATGAGGCCAGCGGGGACGCTGCCAGGGCGATCAGCGGCATCCGCAGCGGCTCGGGCCGGATCAAGAAGATGCGCAAGGCGGCGGCGAAGGCCCCGGAGGCGGCGAGGAGGGTCAAAACCTCGCGCACCCAGGGAACGCGCCGCGGCAGGATGAAGATCAGGATGGCGGCAGCCAGGGGCAGGAGCACCGGTATCGCGAGCAACTCAAGGTTTACCACAGGGCCTCCTCAAGCACGGCTCAAAGCCACTCCAAGCCCAGCGCCTGCCCGATGGCCGCCAGCAGGAAGGCAACGATGGCTATCGGGGTCAGATATCGCCAGAAAAAACGAACGGCCTGGTCGATCCGGACGCGGGGGTTGGTGTTCTTGATCACGACGATCAGCGCCAGTATCGCCACGTACTCCAGCACGAACCAGAGGATGCCCCAGCCGGCCAGGTGAATGCCCCCCAGGAATACCGTGATCAGGAATACGGGCAGCTCGAACAGCAGGATGGCCTGGGAGAGCTTGAACAGCGCCAGCGGGGCCCCGGAATACTCGATATACGGGCCGGACATGATCTCCGTTTCGGCTTCGGCCACGTCGAACGGGGTGAAGCCGAGCTTGGCCTGAACGCAGAGCAGCGAAATCACGGCCGCCAGAGCGCCCGGATACGCTGGCGATGGAGGGGCTGCGGGCCACGGACTCCAGGGTGATGCCCAGCCCGCTCTTCAGGATCACTACAGCCAGACAGATCAGGAAGGGAAGCTCGTAGGCCAGAATGAGCTTCATCTCCCGGCTGGCCCCGGTCGTAGCCAGAGGGTTCCCCGAGGCCATGCCCCCCAGTATGAGGCAAAGGGAGGGAATGAGCAGGAGGTACACGACCACGATCAGGTCGCCGACGAAAGTGCTGCCGGTGAGGTTGGCCAGCCAGAGGATCATTGAGACCAGCGTCACAGCCGCCAGGGAGACGAGCGGGGCGGCCAGGAAAACAACCCGGTTCCCGGATGCCGGGAGCAGGGTCTCCTTGCCCATGAGCTTCAGGAAGTCATAGAACGGCTGGAGCAACGGAGGGCCGACGCGCCATTGCACCCGGGCCGTGACCTTGCGGTCCACCCAGGTAGAGAACAGCCCCAGGACCGAGGAGAAAATGAAACCCGGGAAAATGAGAAAGGCAAACACCATCCTGGCCATACCCACCCCTCTTCGCGCTTGCTAGGCAGCCGCCATCGCCTTGGTGATCCTCTTTTCCAGACGGCACAGGCTCCGCTCGAACCTCGCCGCAGACCCTCTTTCCCAGACTCCAGCCTGCGCGGCTGCACGGCCAGCAGGTAGATGCGGCTGCCGACCCTCTGCTCGAGCTCCTCCAACTGCATCTTCAATGGCAGCCGGTGCGTGGAAAATCCGACCCCTTCCAGCTCGCCAGGCTCGAGGATCGCATGATCGCCGGGCGCGGAGCCCAGGTGGACCGCATCCACGAGCAGGACCGTATCCGGGTTCTCGAGAACGATTCGCCCAAATGACGTTCCAGGGCGTCTCCGGCATCGATGCAGAGGTGCCGAAACCTTCTAGCCAGTCGTCCGACCAACAACGGCCCCAGTCCGTCGTCTCCGCACAGAGGGTTCCCCACGCCCACGATGATCACCTTGCCCTTGAGAATCTCGTGAAATGGATCGCCGGTCATGTCAGCCCTTGCCCGACTCCTGCCCCTCCGGCCAGGCGGCCGTGGTGAGGGTCGTCTGCCGTCGGCAGCGGGCGCAGAGGGTTTTCATGCGGTCCGCGCGGCCAAAGCTCCGCGCCGCCTCCAGGAGGCTCGGGTCGATGATGCCCAGCTCCCGCAGCCGCGACTGGTATAGGGTTGGGCTGGAGAAGGCTAGCTCGCCTAGCCTCTCGGCGATCCAGCGCAGGTGGTCCCGGCAGGCGATCACCGAGCCGCACATCTCGCAGATGGCCAGCTCTTTCTCGATGGTCTCGAAGGATTCCTTGGCCCGATCGAAAAAAGAAAGTTCCCAATCCGCGGAAAGCCGGATGCCCTGATGATCGGCGATGCAGGCCGCCTCGCAGGAACCGCAGAAGATACAGGTGTCCGTGTAGTGAATCATCACTCTGCGGGGCGTTCCATCATCGGTCAGGTCGCGGTGGGCGATTGCATCTGTGGGACAGACTTCCTCGCAGGCCAGACACCCCAGGCACCTGTCCGGGTCGTATCTGGGTTGGCCGCGGAAGCTCGGGTACGGCGTGTGCGGCTCATGCGGGAACCTCGAGGTATAGGGCCTGTGCGCCAGGGAGTTCACGGCTTCCAGCAGCTCGCGCAGTTTGGGCAGTTTCATTGCCTTCCCATCTCCTTTTCGATTCTTGATGTTTTTTCCCTGGAGAGCCGCAACAGTTCATCACCGCCGTAGAGCTTTTCGCCGTCGGCCGAGCGCACGGCCATCCGTTCGGTGCAGCAGTAGCACGGGTCGATGGCCGCCAGGATGATCGCGGCGTCGGAGATCGAGGAGCCCGGGACCGTGGCCTTGAGCGTGGGCAGGTTCATGAACGTCGGAGCCCGTACCTTGTGTCGGGCGGGGCGGTTGGTGCCGTCGCTGCGCACGTAATGGAAGGTCTCCCCGCGGGGGGCTTCGTGGGCGCCGATGCCCTCGCCCGGTGGTATGCTCTTGAGGTTGAGGTCGATCTCTCCACCCGGAAGGTTGAGCAGGCAGTGCTTCATGATCTTGATCGACTCATACAGCTCCAGGAGGCGTACCACCGCCTTGTCCCAGACGTCGCCGTTGGCCGTAACGATCATGTTCCATTCGACGCGGTCGTATGCGCCATAGGGGGCGTCCTTGCGCACGTCCCTGGCGACCCCTGAAGCCCGGGAGGTAGGCCCCAACGCGCAGTAGGCGATCGCCTCTTCCTTGGTCAGGGTCCCGATTCCTTTCAAGCGGGCGTGCAGCACCGGGTCGTCCAGAATAGCCTTCTTCAGACGGTCCACTGTGGGGAGGATGGAGTCGATCTTTTTAATCGCCAGGGGGATGTCTTCCGGCTTGATGTCCCGCCGTACGCCGCCGGGCTTGAACATGGCATAGTTCTGGCGGTTCCCGGAAAGGATCTCCATCACGTCCAGGATCTCCTCCCGCAGGCGCCACATCCACATATACACGGTGTTATATCCCAGGAAATGCCCGGCCAGCCCGAACCAGAGCAGGTGTGAGTGGATACGCTCCCCTTCGGCGATGATCGTGCGGATGTACTTGGCTCGCTCCGGCACTTCCACCGGGATGATGTCCTCCACGGCCTGGGTGTAGGCGAAGGGGTGGCTCGTGGAGCAGATGCCGCAGATGCGCTCGATCACGAAGGTGGCCTGGTCGAAGCTCCTGCTCTCCGAAAGCTTCTCGATACCGCGGTGGTTGTAACCGACGCTCACCTCGATGTCCACCACCTTCTCCCCCTCCACCGTGAGCTTGAAGAGCTCGGGCTCCTCCTGCAGGGGGTGATAGGGTCCGATGGAAATCACGGATTTGGGCATCACACACCTCGATCCCGGACGGCAGTCGGGTCCCACTCCCGGTAGTCCCTGCGCAGCGGATAGACGCCCTCCGGCCACTCTTCAGACAGCAGCAGCCGTCGCAGGTCCGGATGACCCGTAAACTCGATCCCCAGAAGCTCGTGCATCTCCCGCTCGATCCAGGCGGCTCCTTTGATCGTCGAGGCCAGGGATTCCACGCGGGGATCGTTCTTGTCCAATTTCACCCGCAGGGAGACGAGCAGGTTTAATGCTTCCACCGAAAAGTGATAGAGCACCTCCAGATGGGTGCGGCTGTCCACTCCGGAGGCGATGTGAAAGCGGGCTCCCAGCTCGCCGAACAGATGGCTGGCCACGGGGACCAGGGCGCGAGGCTGGAGCTCGATATAGACGCGCTTCGCCGATTTGTCGAAAAAGTCCAGAATCACGTCCCCGAAGCGGGTCCGGATTCCACTGAGCACTTCTTCTCGGGTCATAGGCTGGCCTTCACTTTGTTGATCAGTTTAACCACCCCTGCGATGATCGCCTCGGGCTTGGGGGGACAGCCGGGAATGTAGACGTTCACCGGGATTATCCGGTCCAGCGGTTGGGGGCAGTTGTAGCTGTGGATGAACATGCCGCGGGACATGGCGCATTCGCCGATCGCCACCACCACGCAGGGCTTGGGCACCTGCTCCTCGTAGATCCTCTTCACCCGGATCATCGACTTGCGGTTGCAGGAGCCGGTCACCAGGAGCACATCGGCGTGCCGGATGCTCGCCGCCAGGCGCATGCCGAAGCGCTCGATGTCGTAGCGCGGAGTGAGGCAGTCGAGGACTTCGATATCGCAGTTGTTGCAGCTCCCGGTAGACAGATGGAAAACCCACGGGGATTTCAGCAGGGCTCGCATGGTGACACTCATACCACCTCCCCCTCAGGCCTTTTCGCGGTTCCAGTGGGTGGAGTGAACGATCAGGTTGTCCCCCACCAGGAAGGTGTTCTCCGGCAGCTCCTCATCGGCGCGCTTCAGCGCCAGGGCGCCGTGCGGGCAACTGCCGATGCACAGCGGCTCCCCGCTCGCCTCCCGCCGGTCCAGGCAGTAGTCACAGATATGGATGAGATACGGTACTGCCTCAGGATAGATCGTCCCGTAAGGGCAGGCGTGGGAGCAGGAACGACAGCCAACGCAGCGCATGTTGTGCCGCATCAGCAGCCGGTTCTTTTCCTTCTGCTGCTCCAGGGCCTCGACGGGACAGGCGGCTACACAGTGCGGCTCCTCGCAGCGGCGGCAGACCAGCGCATAGGCGGCCAGCTCAGCTACCGACAGTATCCCGTTGTTGTCGGTGTGATAGAAATAGCTGCAGCGTATTTCACATCCGGGGCAGCGGCCCGTCGCGCACAGATCCAGGTCGACGAACAAGCGCAGGTCAGACCCCTGGCGCGGCTCGAGGTTCAACTCACCCTGGTGGATGGCACGTGCACTGGTCGGCATAAACGCTCCTTCAGTCCCACAGGTTGGGCACACCGCTGATCCGGTCGTACCGGAACACCGGCCCGTCCTTGCAGGCATAGTAGGCTCCGATGCGGCAGTGCCCGCATTTGCCGATGCCGCAGGACATGTTCTTCTCCATCGAAAGGTAGAGGCGATCTGCCTGGAAGCCCAGCTCCAGCAGTTTCCGGGTGGCGTACTTCATCATCACCGGAGGACCGCAGACCACCGCGATTCCTCGGCCAGGCTCCATGGCCAGGTTGTCCAGAATGGTGGTGACCATACCCACCCGCCCTTTCCAATCCCCATTGCCCTGGTCCACCGTAAGCACCATGTCCAGGTCACCACGACCGCCCCAGCCTTCGATCTCCCGGCGGTACAGGAAATCCTGGGGGGTCTTGCACCCGCCCCGGAACAGCAGCTTCTTGAACTCCCCCGAGCGCCGGAACAGCTCGTACATCAGGCTGCGCAACGGTGCAAATCCGCACCCCCCCCCGACGACCAGGACCTCCTGGTCCTTGAACTCCTCCAATGGGTAGCCCTGCCCGAAGGGTCCGCGCAGGCCCACCTCATCTCCCTGCTGGAGACGGTGGATTCGCTCGGTGACCCTGCCGACCCGCATCACGCTCACTTCCATGATCTCCCGCTCGGAAGGTTGGGAGGAGGGGGTGAAAGGCGCTTCTCCCGCCCCGGGGACGGTCAGCTCGATGAACTGCCCCGTTTCGAAGGCGATGGGTTCCGCGGGCTTCAGCCTGAGCGTCTTGATGGTCGGGGTCTCGCCGAGCACCTCGAGGACCTCGGTGCGGATCGGCCGGTAGGGATTAGTGCTTCTGTACATACTCCACGTTCCTCTTCAGGACTTCCCGGATGTCGATCTTGGCGGGGCAGGCCAGGATACAGCGCCCGCAGCCGGTGCAGGCATAGATCCCCGCCAGTTGCGGGAAGAAATCGAACTTCTTCTCGAAGCGGTTGCGCAGGCGCATCCATAGATGAGGCCTGGGGTTGGCTCCGCCGGCGACCTGGGCGAAATCCTTCAGCAGGCAGGAATCCCAGAGCCGGAAGCGGTTCAGCTGGCCTGTACGCATCTGGTCGAACAGAAGAAAGCAATGGCAGGTGGGACATACGGTGTTGCAGGCGCCGCATTCCACGCAGCGCTGCGCTTCCTCCTGCCACAGGGGGGCCTCATACGCCTTGCGGATGGCGCCTTCAAGCATTTCTTGGGCGGGCATGCCCAGTCTTCGAAGGTTTTCCTTTACTTCCTCCGTGACCCTTGAACGCACCTTCTCCCTCTCGGCTGCCAGCTCCGCTGGGGCCGCCTGGAACAGGGCGGAATGCTCCCGAAGCAGGTCGCGGCCTTTCTCCGAGCCCTCTTCCACCAGGAACCCACCATGCACCTCGGATAAGTTCAAATCGAAGTTCTCCCGCGGATAAGGTGGCAGGCCAAGGGCCAGGCAGAAGCAGCTTTCAAGGGTGGAAGTGCAGTCCGCCGCGATGATCAGCGCGCACTCGCGAGCCTGTGTATACAGAGGGTCCCGATAGTCCGGCCCGCCGAAGACCGCATCGAGCACGGGCAGGCTCCTGAGATCGCAGGCCTTGACCCCGACCAGGCACAAGGGCGGTTGGTCAGCACCCGGGACCGTGTCGAGGAAACCCTCCGACACCTTCTGTCGTGCAGAAAAAAAGAAGGTCTTGAGAGGCTCCACGGCGCGTACCTCGGCGACGACAGCCTGGCCATCCCCTCCGGGACGCTCCTCCAGCAGCCCGGTGGCGTAACGGCTGTACATCCTCCGACCCGCTTTGCGGACGGGAATATAAACCGTGTAGCTTCGCTGCAGGGAATCAAGCAACAGTGCGAGACTGTCTTTTGGAATAAAGCGCAGTTCCATACCCTCAGGCCGCCTTTCCGGAAAGCGCTAGCAGCGTGGCAGGCTGCATATCTAGAGGTGGTTTGGCTGAATGTTGAGCGGTTATTGTCGGCAAGGATCGCGGCCAGTCGTCCACGAAGCGTATCGTCGGGTCCGCACGCTGGGCGACGGGCTCGATCATGCCCCCGAACTGGCGGATTGGAGGATCTCAACGCAGGCATCTCGCATCCACTCCTCGTCGTCCACGACCAGGACCTTGGGGGTACCTACGTGCCGCATACCTACTGCACCTCCACCGAGATCAGCCTGTTCACCTCCGCAAGGAGCTTCTCCGGGGTCACCGGCTTGCTGAGGTAGGCGTCCACGGGAAAGAGGTCGGGATCGATATCCGGCGGATAATGAACCCCGATCACTTTCTCGATCGCCGAGACTCCCAGGATCGGCGTGTGCTTGATGACCGGGTCGCGCTTGGCCTCCCGGCAGAAATCGAAGCCGTCCGTGGTGGTCTGCATGATGATGTCCAGCAGGATGACGTCCGGTTTCTCCCGGCGGGCCAGCTCCAGTCCTTCCCGCTCCGAGTACGCCGAAACTAGGGAGTAGCCGGCTGAGCCAGAAAGGAGCGGATGGTGGTGTGGAAGTCAGGGTCATCATCGACGATCAGGACCTTCAGGAGGGTGCCCGATTCTGTCAGGTGTCGGCGCGCCGATTGCGTCCTTCACCGCCGCGACCAGCTCCGTCCTGTCCGCCGAGCAGATGTAGTAGTAGAACACGTCCAGCGCCCGAACCTGCGCCTCCAGGTCGCGCGTGTTCTCGCGGCGTGGTGAATACGATTTTTATCTGATCGCAGAGATTGCGCAGTATCGGGATCGCCTTCAACCCCGGGATGTCCTCGAGCTCGGCATCCACGATCACGCAGGCATTGGCAGCGTCACGGATCATTTTCGCCGCCTCTGACATGCTCGAGGCGGATAGGATCCGCTGCTACCCTTCCTTTGCAAGGTCGCTGACGAAACTCTGCCTCCTTTCCGCGTTCCCGCACAGGACCAACAGCATGGCGTTCATCATGCACGGCATCCTCCACGATCTTTATCTTGCAAACGGCATGCCGGACGAAAGACCACGGGCCGCTTCCAGCTAAACCCTTAAGCGCCGGAAGGACCCGGAACCCATGCCCAAAAGCGCAACGTTGCCTATCTACCTGGGCCATAAGGAATTGCGGAACGCCTTCAATAGGAAAGGCCAAGAAATGGTGCGGAAGGATCTCAGCGATGCGAGGATGCTGGACGCTCGCCGGGCCAGGCCGCTATCCGAGGCATTTCACCCCAGTCCTGGGGCGATTCGCTACAGGCTCGAACGGCCGTCGTCCAGGCCGTAGACCTGGATTTTCCGCCAGAGGGTTTTGCGGTCGATGCCGAGGGTTTTCGCGGCGGCGCTGCGGTTGCCGGCGTGATGACTGGAGGGCTCGCGCGATATGTTCCTTCTCCACGTCCGCGAGCGCGGCCAGAGTCGTCCGCCTGCCGCTTCCGGCTTCATCAGGGGGCCGTAGTACAGCAGGTCGGCCGGCGTGATCCGTCGCCGCGGGCCAGGATGATCGCCCGTTCGATGGCGTTCTCCAGCTCCCGGACGTTGCCCGGCCAGTCGTGCTTGACCAGCACTTCCATGGCCTCCTGACTGAAGCCGCGGATCGTGTTGCCTCTGCGGTCGCTGTGCTTCTGGAGGAAGTGCTCGGCCAGCAGGGGGATGTCCTCCTTGCGCTGCCGGAGAGGAGGCAGGATGATGGGCACGACGCACAACCGGTAGAACAGGTCCTCCCGGAAGCGACCTTCGCGGATCTCATCGATCAGATTCCGGCTGGTGGCGGCGAGAATCCGCACGTCGATGTGGATGACCTGAGTGGCGCCGACCCGCGTGAACTCGCGTTCCTGGATCAGGCGCAGCAGTTTCGCCTGGATTTCGGGGCTCACATTGGCGATTTCGTCGAAGAAGATCATCCCGCCGTCGGCCAGCTCGAACCGGCCGTGCTTCGTGCTCGTAGCGCCGGTGAAGGACCCCTTGAGGTGGCCGAAAAGCTCGCTCTCGAACAGGGTGCCTACCAGCGCCCCGCAGTCCACCGTGACGAAAGGCTTGTCGCGTCGGGGACTGTGGTTGCGGATCGCCCGCGCGACGAGCTCCTTTCCGGTCCCGGACTCGCCGGTGATGAGCACCGTGCTGTCGGTCGGACCGACGCGCTGCACCAGGTCGTGTATTTGCCGCATCGCCGCGCTTTGGCCGATCAGCTCGTAATCCCCGCCCCGGCATTCCTCCAGCTGAGACCAGAGCAGCTGGTTCTCCCTGGCCAGGCGCGCCCCGTGCAGCGCCCGGCGCACCGTGAGGCGCAGCACGTCGGGAGTGAAGGGCTTGGGCAGGAAATCCGCCGCCCCCAGGCGCATCGCCTCCACCGCCGTGTCGATGCTGGGATACCCGGTGATCACCACGGTCGCCGTCCCGGGGCTCTCCTTCTGGACCCGCCGCAGGATATCCAGGCCGTCCACGCGCGGCATCTTCAGGTCGAGGATCAGCAGATCGAAGGAACGCCGCCCGAGTGAGGTCCAGGGCTCCTTCGCCCGATGAGGCCCTGGAGCAGCTGGAAGCCTTCCGAGTCCAGGACCTCCTGACAGGCCTCCCGCATCGTGTGCTCGTCGTCGACGATCAGGATGCTGGCGCCGTTGTTCAGACGGTCGCCTCCTCGGCTTCCTGTCTCCGGCAGCCAGACGGTGAAGGTCGTGCCTTCGCCCAGCCGGCTGTCCACCTTGATCGTCCCGCCGTGCCTTTCGACGATTCCGTAGACGATGGCCAGGCCCAGTCCCGTGCCGTGCCCTTCCTGTTTGGTGGTGAAGAAGGGCTCGAAGATCTGCCCCAGGCTCTCGGCGGGGATGCCGCACCCCGTGTCCGCGAAGCTGACCGCCGCCCGTCCGGAGGCAGAGTCGCGCCAGCTCTTGATGGTGATCCGGCCCTGGCCGCTGAGCGCTTCGGCGGCGTTGACCAGGAGGTTGGTGAAGGCCTGCTGGATCTGGCTGGCGTTGCAGATGACCTCCAGGGGCGCCGACTGCAGCTCCAGCGCTGACCGCGATGCCCCGGAAAAGGGCTTGACTTCGCAGCAGGTCCAGGGCGGCCTGGACAATTGCGTTGAGGTCCGCCTTCTGGCGCTCGCCCTCCCCCGGGCGGGCGAAATCAAGCAGGCCGCGCACGATGTCGCGGCAGCGGCTGGCCTCGCGAACGATGGTCTCCAGTTTCTTGCGTCCCGGGAAGTCTTCCGGGGTTTTTTCCAGCAGGAGGCAGCTGAATACCACGATGCCCCCGAGCGGGTTGTTGATCTCGTGGGCGACGCTGGCGGCCATGCGGCCGAGCGAGGACATTTTCTCGGACTGGATGAGGCGCGCCTGCAGCGCTTTCAGCTCACGATAGGCCTTCGCCCGTTCGGCAGCCTGTTCGCGCTCGGCGGCGGCCGCCGCCCTCGCTTCGAGGAGCAGCCGTCTCATCTCGCGCAGGTCCGTCGCCACCAGCACGATGCCAATCGTGTCACCCGCCCGGTCGCGGATCACCGAAGCGTTCAGGCTGACCGGAATCTCCTCGCCCCGCTTCGTCTTCAGCGCCGTCTCCAGACCGGTCGCGCTCCCGCTTGTCCGGCAGCGGTTCCAGAACTCGGAGCCGCGGGCGAGCGGGTTGGCGGCGCCCTGGGCGAAGATCATCGCCAGCGGCTTGCCCAGCAACTCCTCTTTGGCGTAGCCCAGCAACCTCCGGCACGCGTCGTTGGCCATGGTGATGACGGATTCGCTGTCCGTGACCACCAGCGAGTTCACCAGACTGCGGATGATGTTGTCGGCAAAGGCCTTGGCCTGCGACAGCTCCTCGTTCCTGCTCTCCGCGTCCGTTTGCAGCCGCGCCAGGTCCGCGTAGAGCGCTTCCATCTTCTGGATGATTTCGATCCAGAGGCCTTCCTCAGCCAGCGATGCCGAAAGCTCTGCTGCCATCAGCCATGGAATGCTCCCCGCTCAGTGCACCGTGCAGAACAGGCACGGATCGAACGACTTGACGACATGCGACATGGCCACCGGATGGTCGGGGTCGGGAACAGGCGCGCCGACCAGCGCCGCCTCCAGAGGACCGGGGCGATCAGCCGAGTCCCTGGGGGACAGGTTCCAGCCGGTCGGGGTGATGATCTGGTAGTTCTGGATCTTCCCCTCCTCGACCCGCAGCCAGTGGCCCAGGATGCCGCGCGGCGCTTCCACCAACCCGATGCCCGACCCCGATAGCGCTCGCGGCGTCTCCTGGTAGAACGGCTCTTCTGGGTCCACTTCGCTCAGCCATGTGCCGATCTGCTTCAACAGGCGCATGGCCTCGTGAAGCCGGGCCATCTCGCGCACAAAGGCGGAAGGCCCGTGTTTGTTGCAACAGGTCGGCAAGAAGCGGATCACGATCATTGACCATGCGGGCCAGTGGGCCGGTTTCTGCCGGCTGGCCCTCGTAGCGCGGAGCCTTGGCCCAGCTGTACGCATCGGCGCGCTCCGGAGCCGGGTCGGTCTCACCGTCGAAGGGAGGCAAGCCGCCCTCGTGGGGTTCGTACCACGAGTGCTTGACGTGCTCCACGATTCGCGCAGGGTCGAACTGCGCGCACTTCCCCGTTATGGAAGCCCGACTTCAGCAAGGCCTCCCCGCCGGGACTGCGCCAACCGCCGCTGGAAAGATAGCGGGCGGGCCACGTCCCGATCTTATGCAGCCCGTGCTCGGAGGCAGAGCGCGACAAAGGTCCCCATGTCGCTTCGCGGGTGCGAGCCTTCCCCCAGCCAGCGCTCCAGATCCGAAACGCTGCGCAACGCCAGCCACTCGTCCAGCCCGCAGCCGATGACCTGCTCCTCGATGAACTTCATGTATTCGCTCAGCAGCCCGTGCGCCCTGCGGATCTCGCTGGCATCCACCGGCCGGGTCGTGCCTCCGGGCTGGATGGCCAGACTGTTGGGCCACTTGCCGGCGAACAGGCCCAGCACGCCGAGTATCGCCTCCCGCTCCCGAAGTGCGCGGGCAAACGAGCTGCCGGCCAGAGGCAGGAAGCTTTGCGCCGCCCGCTCGTCGTAGGGCGGCTCCGCGAAATCGGGCAGGAAGGAAAGATAGAAGTGAGTGAAATGGCTGATAATGGCTTCGATCGCCAGCATCACGTTGATGGCCAGGTAGGCGTTGGGCGGCATCTGCACGCCGAGCAGGCGAGCGGATGGCGTCGGCGGCGGCGGCCGAGTGGGTGAGCCCGCATTGCCCGCAGACCCGACAGGTGATGACGATGGCGTCCAAAGGGTCGCGCCCTCTGAGCATCGCTTCGAAGCCTCGGAAGAGAGTGCCTGAGGCGCGGGAGCGCACGATATGGCCGTCCTCGATATCCACCTTGATCAGCAGGTCGCCCTCCAGGCGGGTGAACGGGCTAAAGGCGATCGTCTTAGTGACCATCTGGAGGCGGCTCCTTCTTGTCCGCCCAGACCGGTTTGAACGAGACGGCGTTGCGCCGCAGTCGTTCGGGACAGGCCAGCTTCGAAAGCCCGCTGATGCCCACGTACCAGGCCTTGGGCACGTCCAGGGGCAGGCTCGTGGGAATGCCGCCGATCTTCGCCGTTTCGAAGAACGGCACGAACCCGTCCGGGAACATCGGCGAGGTGCAGGACAGGCAGGGAAACCCGCCGCGCGTGCAGCTGCCCGTGCGAGCCAGCCAGAGCCTCTCGTTGCAGTCCGACTCGCACAGCGTGCCCTTGCAGCCGAGGTTTTCGAACAGGCATCCCTGCTGGGAGTAGGCGGCCGCGGAGGCCTTGAACTCGTAGTACTCGTTCCGCGGACAGGCATGGTGCGCGAGCTTGCCATAGAAGGCGCGGGGCCGGTTGAACCGATCGAGGTCCGCTTCACCGAGCCGATTGGCGCGCAGGGCCCACAGCGTGCCGATGATCCAGTCCGGGTGCGCCGGGCAGCCGGGAACGTTCACCACCGGCAACCCCGCGCGCGACCTGTAGTCGGCGCCGAGCAGCCCTCCCTTTTGATCGCGGTGAAACTGCAGCCCCGTTGCGCCCATGGGGTTCCGACCGCAGGCCATCACCCCGCCGAAAGACGCGCAGGTGCCGAGGCGACCGTGCATTCTGCGGAGTGAGCGATCGCCCGAATCCATTCCGTGAGGGGCTTGCCGGAGGCCCAGGCCGCCGAGCGTGGAACGTTCAAGTGCGCAGCGCCCTCCACCACCAGCAGGTCCACGTGCCTCTTGCCGGAGGCGCATTCTTCGATGACCTGCTCTGCTTTTCCGAAGGCCTGGTCGTGAAAATAGCTGTGCCCTAGAAGGGTTACGCCGAGAGTATTCAAGGCGGCTTGAAGATGAGGATGGTCGGAGTTCAGCAGCGAAGCCGTCTCTCCGCCACAGCAAACAGCCTGGATCCAGAGGAGATTTGCCACAGCTACCCCCGAATCACTGGGGCATTATTGCCCAAAGAAGCACCATAAACCCGATCTTCCATAAGTCAAGCGGCGAGCATTTGGGACAAAGCTCCCTTGGGCTGGCCGCCCGGCCGCGCAAGCGGCCACTCTGCAATATCGGCGAGGCCGCGGCGGGTTGCAATCACCCGGCGAATCGGTTTATACTCTGCCGACACACCCACACCAAACCCAACGAAGGACGTACCGATGGCACGTAAAATGGTAACGATCGACGGAAATACGGCCGCGGCCCACGTGGCCCACGCCACCAACGAGGTGATCGCGATCTATCCGATCACCCCTTCCTCCCTCATGGCGGAGCTCTCCGACCAGTATTCCGCCGAGGGACGCAAGAACATCTGGGGCACCGTGCCCCTGGTGGTGGAAATGCAGTCGGAGGCCGGCGCGGCCGGAGCGGTGCACGGGGCGCTCACCACCGGGGCCCTGACCACCACCTTCACCGCCTCCCAAGGGCTGCTGCTGATGATCCCGAACATGTTCAAGATCGCCGGAGAGCTCACCCCGACGGTGTTCCATATCTCGGCCCGCGCGGTGGCCTGCTCGGCGCTGTCGATCTTCGGCGACCACACCGACGTGATGGCCACCCGCAGCTGCGGCTGGGGCATGCTGGCCTCCGGGTCGGTGCAGGAAGTGATGGACCTGGCCCTGGTCGCCCAGGCGGCTACGCTGGAATCCAGGGTGCCGTTCGTGCACTTCTTCGACGGCTTCCGCACCTCCAGCGAGGTGCAGAAGGTGGAGGAGCTCACCTACGAGGACATGCGGGCCATGATCGACATGGAGCTGGTGCGCGCCCACCGGGCCCGGGCCCTGTCCCCGGATCGCCCGGCCATCCGCGGGACCTCCCAGAACCCGGACGTGTTCTTCGCCGCGCGCGAAACCGTGAACAAGTACTACCTGGCCACCCCGGCGATCGTGCAGAAGGCCTTCGACCGCTTCGCCAAGCTGGTGGGCCGCCAATACCATCTGTTCGACTACGTGGGCGCGCCCGACGCCGAGCGGGTGGTGGTCATGATGGGCTCCGGCGCGGAGGCCATGGAGGAGGTGGTGGCCCATCTGGTGGCACAGGGCGAGAAGGTCGGCCTGGTCAAGGTGCGGCTGTTCCGGCCCTTCAGCGTGGAGCACTTGCTGGGGGCGCTGCCGGCCACGGTGAAGGCCATCGCGGTGCTGGACCGCACCAAGGAGCCCGGCTCGCTGGGCGAGCCCCTGTACGAGGACGTGCGCACCGCCATCGGCGAGGCCATGGCGAGCGGCCAGGGCCTGAAAGCTTACCCGGCGATCGTGGGCGGCCGCTACGGCCTGGGTTCGCGGGAGTTCAACCCGGGCATGGCCAAGGCGGTCCTGGACAATCTGAAGGACAAGGCGCCCAAGAACCACTTCACCATCGGGATCATCGACGACCTGACCCACAGCAGCCTGGACTGGGACAATGACTTCTCCCCGGCCGGGAAGGGCGTGCACCAGGCCCTGTTCTTCGGCCTGGGGGCCGACGGGACGGTCGGCGCCAACAAGAACTCGATCAAGATCATCGGCAAGGCCACCGACAACTACGCCCAGGGCTACTTCGTCTACGACTCGAAGAAGTCCGGGGTGCGCACGGTGAGCCACCTGCGCTTCGGCCCCCAGCCCATCAAGAGCACCTACCTGGTGCAGAAGGCCAACTTCGTGGCCTGCCACAAGTTCAGCTTCCTGGAAAAGATCGACATGCTCTCGGCCGCCGAGCCAGGAGGCACCTTCCTGCTGGCCTCCCCATACGGCAAAGGGGAGGTCTGGGAGCATCTGCCCGTGGAGGTGCAGAAGCAGATCATCGAAAAGCACCTCAAGTTCTACGTCATCGACGCCCTGAAGATCGCCGAGGCGGCCGGCCTGGGCTGGCGCATCAACACCATCATGCAGACCGCCTTCTTCCTGATTTCCGGCGTTCTTCCGGAAGCCAAGGCCCTGGAGCTGATCAAGCAGGCGGTGGAGGATACCTACGGGGGCAAAGGCCGGGACGTGATCGAGATGAACCTCAAAGGAGTGGAGGCCGCCCGCAAAGCCATCGAGCAGGTGAGCTACCCGAAGAGCGTGCAGGGCGAGCTGCGCATGTCTCTGCCCGCCCCAGCCGACGCCCCGAAGTTCGTGCGAGAGGTGATCGGGGAGATCATCGCCGAACGCGGCGACCGCCTGCCGGTGTCCAAGCTGCCCGACGACGGCACCTGGCCCAGCGGCACCACCCAGTACGAGAAGCGCAACATCGCCGAGGAGATTCCGGTTTGGGAGCCGGAGGTCTGCATCCAGTGCGGCGAGTGCGCCCTGATCTGCCCGCACGCGGTCATTCGCATCAAAGCCTACGACCCCGCGCTGCTCTCCAACGCCCCGCCGAGCTTCAAGAGCCGCGATGCCCGAGGCAAGGAGCTCGAAGGCAAGAAGTACACCGTGCAGGTGTCGCCGGAGGACTGCACCGGCTGCGGCCTGTGCGTGCAGATCTGCCCCGCGGAGGAGAAGAAGGACGGGCAGAAGACCGGTCGCAAGGCCGTCAATATGTCGCCCCAGCTCCCACTGCGGGCCCCCGAGTCGGCCAACTGGGAGTTCTTCCTTGGCCTTCCTGAAGTCGACGAAAAGCTCATCAAGCGCAACACCATCAAGGGCTCGCAGATGGTGAAGCCCTTGTTTGAGTTCTCCGGCGCCTGCGCCGGCTGCGGCGAAACCCCTTACATCAAGCTGACCAGCCAATTGTTCGGCGACCGCCTGGTGGTGGGCAACGCCACCGGCTGCTCCTCGATCTACGGGGGCAACCTGCCCAACACCCCCTGCACCTACCGCGCCGACGGCCGCGGCCCGGCCTGGTCCAACTCCCTGTTCGAGGACGCCGCCGAGTTCGCCTTCGGCATGCGCCTGAACGCAGGACAAGATGGGCGAGTTCGCCCGGGAGCTGCTGGAGGCGGCGCGCGACGCGAAGCTGAGCGACCCCGCCCTGGCCAGGGACCTGCTGGAGGCCGACCAGGGCACGCAGGAGGGCATCGAGGCCCAGCGCGCCCGCGTGAGCCAGCTCAAGGCGGCGCTGGGCAAACTCCAAGTCGGAGGAGGCCAGGCAGCTGGACTCCGTGGCCGACCACCTGGTGCGCAAGTCCGTCTGGGCCCTGGGCGGCGACGGCTGGGCGTACGACATCGGCTACGGCGGCCTGGACCACGTGATCGCCTCCGGCCGGGACGTGAACATCCTGGTGCTGGACACGGGCGTGTACTCCAACACCGGCGGGCAGATGTCCAAGGCCACCCCGCTGGGAGCCATCGCCAAGTTCGCCGCGGGCGGCAAGCCGCTGGCCCGCAAGGACCTGGGGCTGATGGCCATGAGCTACGGCAACGTGTACGTGGCTCAGCGTTGCTTTGATGGCCAACCGGCTGCAGACCATCCGGGCCCTGACCGAGGCGGAGAGCTACCCTGGACCTTCCATCGTGATCGCCTATTCGACCTGCATCCAGCAGGGGATCAACCTGATCAACGGGATCAAGCAGCAGAAGGCGGCCGTGGACAGCGGGGCCTGGCTCCTGTACCGCTACAACCCGCTGGCCAGGAAGGAAGGCAAGAACCCCCTGACCCTGGACTCCAAGGAGCCCAGCCAGGACATCGCCGAGTACATGTACAAGGAAATCCGCTTCCGCGCCCTGCGCGAGGCCAATCCCGAGCGGGCCGCCGCCTTCCTGGAGCAGGCCCGGAAGGACGCCAAGGAGCGGTACGCCTACTACAAGTACCTGGCCGATCGGCCGTAGGCGGAGCGGGCATGGGCGCAGGGGAAGCGCGGCGCGGCGGCCCCTTCGTGGTCGTCGGGCTGGGCGAGCTGCTCTGGGACCTGCTGCCGGAGGGGAAAAAGCCGGGAGGGGCGCCCGCCAACTTCGCTTACCACGCCCGGGCCCTGGGTGACGAAGGCCTGCCCGTGAGCCGCATCGGCGCCGACCCTCTCGGGGAGGAGCTGCGGGGCAGGCTGGTCGAGCTGGGGCTGCCGGGCCAGTATGTGCAGGCCGACCTGGAGCGACCCACGGGCACGGTGCACGTGGCCCTGGACTCCCGGGGGGTGCCCACGTTCACCATCACCCCCGAAGTGGCCTGGGACCACCTGGCCTGGGACCCCCCGCTTGCGGCGCTGGCCGCCAGGGCCGACGCGGTCTGCTTCGGCTCCCTGGCCCAGCGCAGCCCCGTCTCGCGGGCTACCATCCGCGCCTTTCTGTCGGCCACCCGGCCCTCCGCGCTGCGGGTGTTCGACGTGAACCTGCGGCAGTCCTGGTATTCGCCGGAGGTGCTCCGGGACTCCCTCCGGCGCGCGTCGATCGTGAAGCTCAACGAGGCGGAGCTGCCCGTGGTGCTGGAGGCGCTGGGGCTGCCGAAGGCAGGGGAGCTGGAAAGCGGCTGCCGGACGCTGCGTGAAGCCTTCGGCCTGGCGCTGGTCTGCCTGACCCTGGGCCCTGAGGGAAGCCTGCTGTGCACCGCTTCCGAAACGCTGGGCAGCCCTGGCGTGCGAGTCGAGGTGGCCGACACGGTCGGGGCGGGGGACGCCTTCACCGCGGTGCTCTGCCATCACTGGCTGCGCGGCGCCTCCCTGGCGCGCACCGCGGAGGCGGCCAACCGCTACGGCGCCTGGGTGGCCTCCCAGGTCGGCCCCACCCCAGCCGTGCCGGCGGCGGTGCTGGCCGGGGTGCGGTGAGCTCCGGCCCCGCTGGCGGCTCCGCCGCCACCTACGGGCTCGGCCCCGGCAAACCGCGGCCGCTGGGCGCCACCCTCGCCGCGGGGGGCGTGCAGTTCGCCGTGTTCAGCCGGCACGCCACCTCGGTGCATCTGCTGCTGTTCCGCGACCCGCAGGACGCCGCCCCCTCGGTGGAACTGGTGCTGGACCCCCGCCTGCACCGCACGGGGGACATCTGGCACATCCACGTGCCGGGGTTGAGCGCCGGGCAATGCTACCTGTTCCGGGCCTTCGGTCCGTACGACCATCGCAGGAAGGGCACCGCTTCAACCCCAACCGCCTGCTGCTGGACCCCTACGCCAAGGCCCTCACGGGCAGCTTCACCTGGAACCTGGCCGACGCCCGCGGCTACGACCCTTCCTCCCCGGAAGCCGATCTTTCCTTCGCCACGGCCTCCGACGCCGCGGGCATGCCCAAGTGCCTGGTGGTGGATGACGCCTTCGACTGGCAGGGGGACCGCCCCCTGGCCCGGCCCCTGCGCCACAGCGTGATCTACGAAACCCACGTGCGCAGCCTCACCCTGCATCCCAGCGCGCGCAAGCTGGGTGCGGCACCCGGGCACTTTCCGAGGGGTGGTGGAGATGATTCCCTACCTGCGGGAGCTGGGCGTAACGGCGCTGGAGCTGCTGCCCGTGCAGGAGTTCGACGAGCTGGAAAACCCGCGCTCCAACCCTCTCACCGGGGAGCGTCTGGAGAACTACTGGGGCTACAGCACCATGAGCTTCTTCGCCCCCAAGGGCCGCTACTCCTCGGCCGGCTCCCTTGGGGAGCAGGTGACGGAGTTCAAGCAGATGGTGCGGGAGCTGCACGGGGCCGGGATCGAGGTGATCCTGGACATCGTGTTCGACCACAGCTCCGAGGGGGATGAGCTGGGCCCGACCCTCTGCTTCCGCGGCTGGGACAACTCCATCTACTACCTCCTGGAG
The DNA here is from genome assembly GCA_963736785.1 of uncultured Spirochaetota bacterium. GTDB lineage: Bacteria > Spirochaetota > Spirochaetia > SZUA-6 > DRHE01 > MIBK01. The sequence goes on from CAVTQG010000038.1 coordinate 73,865, forward strand.
CAGGACAAGCGCCGCTACAAGAATTACAGCGGCACGGGCAGACCGCTGAACTGCAACCATCCCATCGTGCGCACCCTGATCCGCGACTGCCTGCAGTACTGGGTCGTGGAGATGCACGTGGACGGCTTCCGCTTCGACTTGGTCACGGTCCTGGGCCGCGACGCCCAGGGCCGGCTGCTGGAGAACCCCCCGGTGCTCGAGGGCATTGCCGAGGACCCGGTGCTGCGGGACACCAAGATCATCGCCGAGGCCTGGGACGCGGCGGGCGCCTACCAGGTCGGTTCCTTCCCCGGGGGCCGCTGGGCGGAGTGGAACGACCGCTTCCGCGACGACCTGCGCTTCTGGCGGGGGGACGAGGGAAGGTGCCCCGCCTGGCCACCCGCCTGACCGGCTCCTCCGACCTGTACCTGCGTGACGGCCGCAAACCCTTCACTCCATTGACTTCGTCACCTCCCACGACGGCTTCACCCTCAACGACCTGGTGAGCTACGGCCGGAAGCACAACCAGGCCACGGGGAGGGCAGCCGGGACGGTTTCGATCAGAACCTCGCCTGCAACCACGGGGCCGAGGGTCCCAGTTCCGACCCGCGGGTGGAGCCTTGCGCAACCGTCAGGTGAAGAACTTTCTGGCCACGGCTGCTGTCCCTGGGCACCCCGATGCTGCTGGGCGGGGACGAGCTGCGTCGCAGCCAGCTCGGCAACAACAATGCCTGGTGCCAGAACAACGAGGTGAGCTGGTACGACTGGCGCCTGCTGGAAGCTCACGCTGACATCCATCGTTTCACCCGCGCGCTGATCGCCTTCCGGCTGCGGTACCCGGTCTTCCAGCGCGCGGAGTTCTAAGCGGGGAGGACGAGGATCGCGACGATATTCCCGACATCCGCTGGCTGGCTGCGGACGGCGGGGAGCCGGATTGGGAACGGCGCGCCAAGGCCCTGGGCTGCCGCCTGCAGGGAAAGGGGACCGCCGCGGACCGGGACGGCCACGATTTCCTGCTGCTGTTCAACGCCGCTTCCGAACCTCTGGACTTCCGGCTCCCTCCAACCGGACGCTGGCACCGGGCGGTGGATACCGGCCTGCCCTCGCCGGAGGACGTCCGGAGCCGGGGCGGGAGCCTCCAGTAGTGCAGCCGGAGGCCTACACCCTGGCCGGCCGCGCAGTGGCCGTGCTGCTCTCGCGCTGAGGCCGCATTATTCTTCTTGCATTCTCCCGGTATTGCGATAGAATTCGAATAGCGGAGGAGCGCGTCGGGCCGCGGCGCGCAGTTGCCGGCGCGGGCCAGGCGGGGATATACTGATAAAGATATGAGCGTGGTGGAGAAGGTCCGCGAGCAGTCGTTTAGCCTGGAGGAGCCGGCGGTCGAATCCGACGGCAAGGAGCGACGCGACCCCATCTCCCTTTTCAGCACCATCGAAAGCGTGTTTCACATCAAGGACCTGGATTCCCTGCTGGAACGGGTCTTGTTGGAGGCCCGCCGCTTCGCGCGGGCCGACGTGGGGACCATCTACCTGGTGTCCAAGGGCTCGCTGTACTTCAGCTACGTGCAGAACGATACCCTGTTCAAGGGGGAGACCAAGGACAAATACCTGCATTCCGGCTCGGCCCTGCCCATCGACAACCGCTCCATCGCCGGCTACGTGGCCCTGACCGGAGAGTCCCTGCTGATCGACGACGTGCACGATATCAAGAGCAGCGTCTCCTTCTCCTTCAATCCCGAGTTCGATCTGAAGAGCTCCTACCGCACGGTCTCCCAGCTGGTGGTGCCGCTGACCACCCGCGAGGGGGAGGTGGTCGGGGTGCTGCAGCTGATCAACGCCAGGAACGAGCGGGACGGAACGGTGCCCTTCTCCACGAGGACCGCATCTTCATCTCCCAGTTCGCGCTGAACGCCGCGGACGCCATCGAGAAGGCCCGCCTTTCCAGGGGAGATGGTGCTGCGCATGGTGGAGCTGGCCGAGCTGCGCGACCCCTACGAGACCACCCAGCACGCCAAACGGGTGGGGGCCTATTCCGGCGGAGCTGTACGAGAACTGGGCCGCCCGTCACGCGGTGCCGATACGCGAGGTGCGCAACACCAGGGACATCCTGCGCACCGCGGCACATTCTGCACGACGTGGGCAAGGTGGCGGTAAGCGATGCGATACGAGGAAGGCCAGCGAGCTGTCCTACGACGAGAAGCTGCAGCTGCGCCACCATCCTGGGGGCCCGCTTGTTCGCGAGTACGCAGCAGCTCCCCCTGGGACAAGATGGCCGCGGAGGTGGCCCTGAACCACCATGAGAACTGGGACGGCAGCGGTTACCCGGGCAGGATCGACGACATCTACGCCGAGAGATTTACCTGGGGCCGGGCCGACAGGCGAGATCCCCCTGCCGGCGCGCATCGTGGCCCTGGCCGACGTGTTCGACGCCCTGATTTCGAAGCGCACCTACAAGCCGGAGTGGAAGCAGGAGCACGCCCTGCGCTATATCCGCTACCAGGCGGGCAAGAAGTTCGACCCGGAGCTGGTGGGGCTGTTCATCAACATGGCGGAGCTGTCTCGGCCATCCGCAAGAAGTATTCTTACTGACCTGCCGCACTAATCCGGCCGGGGAGCGACCAGCCGAGCGGCCAGCTCCAGGGCGTTGCGCACGGCCTTGCCTCCGGGGTGGTTGTTGAAGATGACCAGGGCGAGCTGTACGCGGGCCAGGAGGCGCGCGATGCGCGGCAGCCACTCCTCCAGCTCCGCGGAGCTGTACAGGTAATCGTAGCGGCTGGCGTTGTCCCCCTGCCACCAGTTGGCTCGGTTGCGCCCGTGGAAGCGCACGTAGCCCAGGTCTGAGGTTGCCTCCTCGCTGGGCTCCGGCAGGCGGGAAAGCCGCGGGGTGTCCACGTTCACGAAAGCGGCGTTCCAGCGGCGCAG
>CAVTQG010000039.1:0-18872 GCA_963736785.1 uncultured Spirochaetota bacterium
TGTTCATGGCGTCGGCCTGCGCCGAACCAACGGAGCAGGCGACGATGGCGACGTCGACCCCCTGTCCATCGGTGCGGGACCGGATCTCGCGCGCCAGCTCCGTCTTGGCGGGATCGATCATGCGGATCTTCGGATCGAGCGACCGGGCCTTTCGGCCCGGATCGGGTTGACCTCGATCACGAACACCTGGCTGGCGCCGCTCATGAAGGCGAGCTCCGCATGCATGCAGCCGATGAACCGGGAGCCGAAGATCGCCACGGCGTCGCCCGGCTGGATCCGCAGATGCTGGTGCGAGTTGACGACGCAGGCGACCGGTTCAGCCAGAACGGCCTGGATGTCCGGCACGTCGCCGGATATCTCGTTGACGTTGCCCCGCTGGAATGCCGCCGGCGGAATCTCCATGTATTCGGTGAACGTCCCGTTGTACCAAAGCCGATTGTTTCCAGACGATCGCAGAGATTCGTGTGCCCCGCGCGGCAGAGGCGGCACTCCCCGCAGCCGATGGCTGGGGCTACCTGCACCCGGTCCCCGGCCTGGAAGCCCGTGATCTTTCGCCCGCTGGAGACGATCGTGCCGACCACCTCGTGCCCGATCACCCGCGGAGGCTTAATTTTGGCGCTGCCGAACCTGTACGTTCGCAGGTCCGCGCCGCAGATTCAAGTCGCGCCGACCCGCAGGACTGCATTGTCGTTGCTCTGCGTGGGCATCGGCCTTTCCTGCAGCGCTGTGAGCTTCTTATCCTCGCTATATACGTATGCCAACATACCGCGTCTCCCTCATAAAAAAATCGGATTTAGGACAAGAGCCTTGTTGCAATAGTAACGAATCGTGTTATAATCATAAAGTAACGTTGGATTCCTGTCAAACCACTATATAGATGGACAGAGTAAAAGGCTCGTCTAAGTAAGATTTTTAACACGGTCAAGATCAACAATGCTGCCACCATCCGCGAGCTGGCCAGCCTGCTGGAAGTGTCGGAGATGACGATTTGGCGCGATCTGAGCGTTCTGCCTACGACAACATGGTGAAGCTCATCCACGGGGGCGGTGCCGAATCCCGCGAGCTTCGCGGGCAACGGTTCCGAAGACAAGTACTTCCTCAGCGACCAGGGAAGGCAGCGGCAGGCGGAAAAAATGCGCATCGCTGAGAAGGCCGTTTCCCTGCTCGAGCCGAACGACGTGGTGATCCTCGATCTGGGCACCACCACCGAGTACCTCGCCAGGGCGATACCCGACAACCTGCCGGTCACGGTGCTCTGCTACGCGTTGAATACCCTCCTGGTGGTCTACCGGAAAAACGCCTGCAGGCTGATCTTCGCGGGCGGCTATTTCCACGAGCAACAAATGCCGACGTTCGAGAGCAAGGAAGGGCTGAGGCTGATCAGCGCCATTCGGGCAAACAAGGCTTTCATGGCCGCTTCCGGCGTGAGCAGGGATCTCGGGGTCACCACGCCCGACTATCACGAGATGGAAGCTAAGAGCGCGGCCATGAAAAGCAGCTTGACGAAGATTCTCTGCGTCGACTCCTCCAAGTTCGGCCGCATCAGCGCGACGTACTTCGCCGATTTGTCGAGCTTCAACGTCGTCATCACGGACACGGGCATTCCCGCGGAATACGAAGGAATCATCGGGAGGCCGGCATCACGCTCTACTGCGTTGAGAACCTCCAGGACGATCTTGCCCGCCGTGTCTCCCCGCTCGATCGCCCGGAGCGCCTCGGCGGCCTCGCGGAGAGGATAGGTCCGGCTCGACCTTCACGGAGAGCTTGCGTTTCTCGAACAGCTCCGCGGCGCGCTCCAGCACTCCCGTCTGGCGCTTCTGATGATCGACGAGGTTGAAGTATCCCGGGCTGAACATGAGATAGAAGCTCACCGTGAGTCCCCGCAGTCGAGCGGGCTGCCAGTCGGCGTACTTCGGGTCCGGACCGAGCATCGTGACCATCCGCCCGTAGAATCGCACCGCGCCAAAGGTCTGGTAGAAGGTCCGCCCCCCGACCAGGTCGAGAGCCAGATCCACCCCGGCGGCGTTGGTCCAGGCCAGCGTTTCCTCGACGAAATTGCGCTCGCGATAGCGAATGACCTTCTCGGCGCCGAGCGCGCGCACGAAGTCCTCTTTTTCCTGCGTGCTCGACCGTCGCGCATACCCGGGCACCGTGCAAGGCAGCCAGCTGCACCGCCAGATGGCCGACACCTCCCGCCCCCGCGTGGATGAGCACCGTTTCCGCCTTCCCCAGGCGGCCGAGTTCGAACAGCGCCTCCCAGGCCGTGATGAGGCTCAAAGGCACCGCCGCGGCCTCCGTGAAGGAAAGGTTCGCCGGCTTTCTGGCCGCGAATCTCTCTTCCAGGACCGTGTATTCCGCGTAGGTCCCCGGCTCCTTCCCCAGCCCGCCGTGCACGAAATAGACCTCGTCCCCGGGCCTGAAGCTCCGGACGCCGGGTCCCGCTTCTTCCACGATCCCCGCCCCGTCGGCGCCGAGGATCGCGGGGAGCGTCCCGGGGTACCAGGTGCCCCTGCCGCGCTGCTTGGCATCCATCGGGTTGACCCCAGCCGCTCGGATTCTGACCAGGATTTCCGTCCCCGAGCGCAGCGCCGGAACGGGCACCTCGCCAAAGGCAAGGACTTCGGGCCCGCCAGGGCTCATCATCTGGACCGCTTTCACTTCAGTATTTCGATGCGCTCTTGATGCCGGTGACGATGGCGATGCCGCCGCTGGTGCCCAGGCGGGTGGCCCCGGCCTGGATCATGGCCAGGGCGTCCTCGGTGGAGCGGATGCCGCCCGCGGCCTTGACCCCCATCTCCGGCCCCACCGTGCGGCGCATGAGGGCCACGTCCTGGACGGTGGCCCCGCCGGAGGCGAAGCCGGTGGAGGTCTTCACGAAGTGGGCCCCCGCCTTCTTGGCGATCTGGCAGGCCAGCACCTTCTCCGCGTCGGTGAGCAGGGCGCACTCGATGATCACCTTCATGACCGTGGTCTGCCGGCAGGCCCTCAGCACCGCCCGGATGTCCTCCTCCACGGTCTTGAGGTCCCCGGATTTCAGGGCGCCCACGTTGATCACCATGTCGATCTCGCTGGCCCCGTTCTCCACGGCGTAGCGGGTCTCCAGGCCCTTGGCGCGGCTGTCCATGGCCCCCAGGGGGAAACCCACCACGGCGCAGACCTTCACGCCCGTGCCGCGCAGCTTGCGCGCGCACTGCGTCACCCAGGTGGAGTTCACGCACACCGAGTAGAACTTGTATTCGATCGCCTCGGCGCACAGCTTGTCCACCTGGGCCTGGGTGGAGTCAGGCTTCAGCAGGGTGTGGTCGATGTACTTGGCCAGCTCCGGCAGCCGGCACGGAGGCCGCGCCCCGAGGACGGCCTTCGCCGCGGGTCGCGGCGCCGGCCTCCTTCAGGCGGGCCAGCACTTCCTGCGTGATCTTTTCCACCATTTCCCTGGTATCCATCTGCTTCATCCTCTTTCCACTGCCATGATCTTGTTGACGCGCGCCCAGTGCCTGCCGCCGGCGAAAGCGGGTTTCCAGCCAGGTCTTGACGATCGCGGCCAGCACGTCCGCGCCGTGCAGCGGCCCGCCCAGGGTGAGCACGTTGGCGTTGTTGTGCTCCCGGCTGTTCACCGCCGTCTTCTGGTCGTAGCACATGGCCGCCCGGATGCCCTTCACCTTGTTGCAGACCATGCAGGAGCCGATGCCCGCCCCGTCGATCATGATCCCCCGGTCGCAGTCCCCGGAGGCGACCTTGCGGGCCACCTTCAGCGCGAAGTCCGGGTAGTCCACGCTGTCCTTGCTGTTGGTACCGACGTCCACGATCGTGTAGCCCAGGGTCTGCAGGTACTTCTTCAGGAATTCCTTGGCCTCGAAGCCGCCGTGGTCCGAGCCCAGGGCCACCCGCTGCACTTTCTCGGAAGTATTGTCGAACGACCCCGCGCCCGGGGCCGCGGTTCCGGCGCTCATTGCCCGCCTCCGCTCTCGATGCGGTCCACGATGCCCACCACCACGGTGCGCACCGCGGCCATGGAGTTGCCCAGGATCATGCGGCTGGAGTTGCCCTCGTCGATGATCAGCACGGTATCCCCCTCCCCCGCCTGCACCGTGTCCAGGCCCACCATGGTCTTGCCCTTGGGCTTGCCCTCCGGGTCCACGGGCTGCAGCACCAGCAGCTTGTAGCCCTCCAGGTCGCTGGACTTTATCGTGGCGACCACCGTGCCCATCACCTTGGCCAGGGTCATGCGTCCACCCGGTCCACGATGGCCATCACGGTGGCGTCGGAGGTGTTGAACCAGTTGGTCAGGGCCAGGGCCGCCTCGCGGCCGCCCTCCCAGAGCACCAGGTCCCCGGGGCCGGCCTGCACCGTGTCGCAGGCGATGACCGCCTCCCCGTAGGCCTGGCCCCCCTCGTCCACCGGCTGCAGCAGCAGGAGCTTCACCCCCTCCAGCGCCGGGTCCTTGGCCGTGCACATCACCGAGCCGATGATCCTCCCCAGCTTCATGCCCCGCCCCTCACACGATCCGGAAATAGTCGATCAGCGCGCACCGCCGTTCCCGGCTGAAGGTGCTCGCCCGGGTCAGCCCCTCGCCCGTCGGGCTGGCGATGGTCCAGCTGGTGAACCCCGCCCCGCCGAAGCCCAGCCCGTTGTAGGCCGAGCCGTTCTTCACGAACAGCGAGCAGTTCATCACCTTGGCCATCTTGGACAGCTTCTCGATGTTGCGGGAATGCATCACGGCCGTGTGCCGGAAGCCGTGCTCGCAGGCCACCGCCAGCTCGATGGCCTCGTCCACGTTGGCCATGCGCACCAGCGGCAGCACCGGCATGAGCTGCTCGGTCCAGACCAGCGGGTGGTCCCGCCCCACCTCGCACAGCAGCAGGCGCGTGCCGGCGGGCACCTCCACGCCGATGGCCCTGGCGATGACCCCGGCGTCCTTGCCCACGAAGTCCTTGTTGGCCGCCCCTTCCCGTCCCGGGCCCCCCGCCTCCTTGATCACCAGGCGGGTCACCGCCGCGGTCTGTTCCGGCGTTCAGCTCGAAGGCCCCGTGCTTCTTCATCTGCGCTTTGAGCTCGTCGGCGATCGAGGAGACGGCCAGCACTTCCTTCTCGTCGATGCAGATCACGTTGTTGTCCAGGCTGGCCCCGCTCACGATGTCCCGGCCGGCCTTCGACCAGATCGGCGGTCTCGTCCACCACCACCGGCGGGTTGCCCGGTCCGGCGGCGATCACCTTCTTGGCGCTCTTCATCGCCGCCCGCACCACCGCCGGCCCCCCGGTCACCACCAGCAGGTTGACCAGGGGATGCTCGAAGAGCTTCTGGGCCGTGTCGATCGTGGGCTCGGCCACCGTGCACAGCACGTTGGCCGGTCCCCCGGCCCGCTGGATGGCCTCGTTGAGGATGGCCACCGTGCGGGCGCTCACCCTGCGGGCCGCCGGGTGGGCGTTGAACACCACCGCGTTTCCCGCCGCCACCATGCCGATGGCGTTGTTGAAAATGGTCTCCGTCGGGTTGGTGCTCGGCGTGATGGAGCCCACCACCCCGTAGGGCGCCCGCTCCACCAGGGTCAGGCCGTGGTCGTCCGTGAAGCTGACCGGCACCAGGTCCTCCACGCCCGGGGTGGCGGTGATGGCGATGCGGTTCTTGAGCACCTTGTCCTCGGCCCGGCCCATGCCGGTCTCCTCGACCGCCAGGCGGGCGATCTCCTCCAGGTGGGCCAGCCCCGCTTCCCGCATGGCGGCGATCATCCGGCGGCGGGTCTCCAGGGTGCACCCCATGAGCTCCTCGTGCGCCTTGCGGGCGGCGCGCACCGCGGACTCGATGTCCCCGAACACGCCGGCCTGCCCGGGCCAGGCGCCACCCTGCGCGCCTGGCGGTCGCCGGCGCGCCAGCTCCGCCGGGAGTCTGCAGCCTGGCCACCACCTGCTCCACCAGGGCCCGGATCGCGGCCTCGTTTACTTCCATACGCCCATCCCCTCATGCGGCAGGTCCAGCACGTGCTCCCGGATGTCCGGGTGGGGATTGGCCAGGATCACCTCCCGGCACAAGAGGCCCTTGTCCGAAACCAGGCGCACTCCGGCGGCCATGCCCGCCTCCACCTCGTGGATCCTGCCCATCAGCTTCACCGTGCTCTTGCCGCCCATGCCCCCGGCCAGGCGGATCTCCACCACCCGCACCGCGGAGGCCTTGGCCGCCGCGTCCGCCGCCTCGATGCCGGCGGCCACCGAGAGGCTTTCGATGATGCCCAGCGCGTCCCATTCCCCGGCGCGCGCCTCCCCGCGCAGGGCCGGGATCACCTGCGGGTCCAGGTTCTGGATGAAAAGCTCGTCCACCAGCTCGGCGAGGCGCCCGGTCTTGCCCGCGGCCAGCGAGGCCTCCACCGAGGCCACGTCCCCCGTGATCAGGATCACCAGGCGCCCGGGCTCCACCAGGCGCGTGGTGATCACCTCCACCGGCGCGGCCTTGACCATGGCGTCCAGGGCCTGCACCCCCAGCGCGATGCTGGAGTACTCCTGCACCCCGATCACGTCGTACTGCCTGCTCATTTGCGGAACACCACTTCGCCGTTCTCGTCCACCAGGTCCACGATCCCCGAGATCAGCGCGTCCACCGGCTTCTTGTCGCTGAATTGCATCTGCCGCGCCGAAGGCCCCTGGGTCACCATGACCAGCTCCCCCGCCCCGGCGCCGATGCCGTCCAGGGCCACCAGGTAGTCCCGGCGCCCCCGGCCCCGCTGGTCGCACAGCTCCACCAGCAGGAATTTTGCACCGGGGATGCCGTCGCTGCGGCGGGTGGCCACGACCGTGCCGGCGACCCTGGCGAAGATCATGCCTGGTCCTTCTGGTAGACCGTTCGGCCGTCCAGCTCCACGGTGTCCACGATGGCCACGATGGCCGCGTCGCTGGGCTTGCCGTCGGTGACCGCGGTCAGCCGGGCGCTGGAGCCGGCCACGTAGAAGACCACCTCCCCGGGCCCGGCGCCGACCGTGTCCATGGCCACCACGTAGTCCTTCTTGCCGGCCATGGTGGCGGGGTCGAGCTTTTCCAGCAGAAGGAACTTGATCCCCTCGATCCTGGGTTCCTTGCGCGTGGATACGACCGTCCCGGTCACTCGGGCCAGGAGCATTTCAGCCCTTCTTCTTGGCCGCGGCCTGCTGGCGTCCCAGGGGCAGGGCCTCGTCCACGTTGGCGTGCGGCCGCGGGATGATGTGCACCGACACCACTTCCCCCACCCGCTCCGCGGCCCGCTGCCCGGCGTCCAGCGCCGCCCGCACCGCCGCCACGTCCCCGCGCACGATCGCCGTCACGTAGCCCCCCCCGGTCTTCTCGTACCCGGTCAGCTCCACCTTCGCCGCCTTCACCATCGCGTCCGAGGCTTCCACCATCGCCGCAAACCCGCGGCACTCGATCATCCCCAAGGCGTCCGAATACACGCTCTCCATGCCCTTCCTCCTGCCTTTCCTGCTTATTCTTTCTGTCCCCCGGCCTCGCGCCCCGATAGGCCCGCCAGCCGGCTCTCCACGATTTCCTTGCTCACCAGCACTTCCGCCTCGTCCCCGGCGATGTACACCCGCCCGAAGCTGCCGAACCCCGACACGTTGACGATGTTGATGTGCGAGGCCTTCTCCGCCTCGTTGGCCGCGTAAAAGGCATACCCCGCCGGCTGCATCTCCAGCACGTACAGCGTGTCCCCGCGCAGCACCATGTTCCCGTAGCGCACCTTGTTGATCAGCTGGGCGTGGTGGTCGGAGATGTTCTTGATCAGCTGGCTGGTCAGCACCTTGGGCTTCATCCGGTCCTCTTCCTTGGCCCCCAGCTCCCTCAGGATCGCCGCCCCCGCCTGCCGCGCGTCGGCCTGGCTGTCGGAGTGCACCTCCAGCAGCCCGAACAGCCGCTCCACCACCTGGATGCCCGGGGTCACGTTGGTGGCCTTCAGGGCGATGTCGGTGAAGCGGTTGATCTCGATGCCCGGCGAGATCTCCACCACCATGCAGGCCTGCTGGGCCACCGGGTAGTAGCCCTTGGAGGTGGTGGCCATGAAGGAGGCCATCTGGAACTGCAGGCTGTCCAGAAAAATGTAGGTCCTCAGGTCGATCCGGTTCTCCGCCATCTCACTCCCCCTTGCCGCCCAAAGGCAGCGCCTCGTCCACGTTGGCGTGCGGCCGCGGGATGATGTGCACCGACACCACCTCGCCCACCCGCTCGGCGGCCCGCTGCCCGGCGTCCAGCGCCGCGCGCACCGCCGCCACGTCGCCGCGCACGATCGCCGTCACGTAGCCCCCGCCGGTCTTCTCGTAGCGCTTCAGCTCCACCCTGGCCGCCTTGACCATCGCGTCGGAGGCTTCCACCATGGCCGCGAATCCGCGGCACTCGATCATGCCCAGCGCCTGGCCCAACGCCTCTTCCATATCCCTGCCCTCCTGCCTCTGGCTGTTAGAAAATTCACACTCTTGCGAAATATGGTTAAAAAGCTAACACTCTTTAGTCATAAATATCGGCCATTATCATCACTAACGCCCCAAGTATTGCATCAAAAATTTCAGTTGTCAATAGAAAATTGTTGAAATTTTATCTTGATGTCCCCAGTTTCTCTGATATAATGGATCCGGCAGGAGCAATGAGAAAACAAGAGCGCATCCAGCAGATCGTGGAAACCCTGCGGTCCCAGGATCTGGGAGTGTCCTCGATCCGCGAGCTGGCGGGCCGGCTGGCAGTGTCCGAGATGACCATCCGGCGGGACCTGGAGCTGCTGGCCCGCGACAACGTGGTGCGCCTGGTGCACGCCGGGGCGGTGCTGGTCTCCCCCGAGGCTTCCGCGCCGCGCTACTCGCTCTCGGAGGCCGGCTCCCACATGGCCGAGGAGAAGCGGCGGATCGGCCGGAGGGCCGCCGCGCTGATCCAGCCCCAGGACATTGTGATCATGGACTCCGGCTCCACGACCGAGCGCCTGGTGAACGCCATCCCGGACGGGCTGCCTCTGACCTTGATCTGCTTCTCCCTGAACGTCCTGGTGGCGGCGCACCGCAACAAGGCTTGCCGGATCGTGTTCGCCGGCGGGGTGCTGCACGAGAACACCCTGATGTTCGAGAGCCCCGAAGGGGCCCAGCTCATCCGCCGCTACCGGGCCAACAAGGCGTTCCTGTCGGCCAGCGGCGTGAGCGACCGGCTGGGGGTCACCTGCGCCAACTCCTACGAGGTGGAAACCAAGAAGGCGGCCATCGCCTCCTCCCTGGAGCGGATCCTGGTCGCCGACTCCAGCAAGTTCGGCCGCATCCACCCGGCCCACTTCGCCGAGCTGCGGGATTTCTCCGTCCTGGTCACGGACGCGGGCCTGCCTGCGGAAAGCGCCGAGTTCATCCGCGGCAACGGCATCCAGCTGCTGTTGGCCGAGTGAGGCCCCCGGGGCCGGTTCAGGTGATTTCAAGACGGTAGGTGCTGGTGAACACGCCGCCGGCCTCCAGGCGCAGGATACCTTCCTTCGCCGAGAGCTCCCCGGTTGACTCGGGGCTGTCGGGCAGGCCGAACCAGGGCTCGATGCACAGGAACGGGCAGCGCCCCGGCTTGGCCCAGAGGCCCAGGTACGGGGCCCCTCCCGTGACCACCGCTACGGCCCGTGGGTTGAGGCTGTTGCGGATAGAGATGACCTGGGAAGCCGGGTGCTTGAAGATCAGCACCCCGCGCTCGAACAGGTCCGGCCGCAGGAAGATCTGGCGGCTGGTGTCGAAAGCCGGCGCGGTCTGGCCGAGCATCAGGCCGTTGTCGAAGAAGTACCTCTCCAGGCTCTCCTCTTCGCTGAAGTGCAGGTAGTAGTTCTCCAGCTGTCCGCCGGCGAAGGGCAGCCGGATGGCCGGGTGCGAGCCGATGGAAAACAGCAGCTCCTCGGCGCCGGTGTTGGTCACGTCGTACTGCACCGCCAGGCCGCGGGCCTCGCAGCAGGAAGGTGGCGCGCAGCAGGAAGTCGAAGGGGTACTGCTGGCGGGTCTCCGCGCCGGCGGCCAGCTCGAAAGCGGCGCTGGCCGGGCCCGCCGCTGCCAGGCTAAAGCGGCTGCGGCGCGCGAAGCCATGCTGCGGCAGGCTGTATTCCGCGCCCCGATGGGCGTACTTGTTGTTCTTCAAGCCGCCGACGTTCGGGAACAGGATCGGGGCCGAGCCGCTCCACCAGGTCTGGTCCCCCGGCCACAGGTACTCCTCGCCCGACTGGCGGTCCTTCAGGCTCTTGAGCTCCGCGCCCGCCTCCTCGATGCGGGCCTCGAAGCGTTCGCCGGCGATGGTAACGGCCACGGCCATCTAGCGCTAGCAGCTGCGGCACCGGCGTCAGTAGCCGGACTTGCCCACCGCGCCGGTGACGATGGCCACGCCGGCCACCGCGCCCAGGCGGGTGGCGCCCGCGCCAATCAGGAGCATGGCTTTCTCGAAGGAGCGCACGCCCCCGGAGGCCTTTACACCCATGCCCGGGCCCACGGTCCGGCGCATCAGGGCGATGTCCTCCGGAGTGGCTTCCCCGCCGCCGAAGCCGGTGCAGGTCTTCACGAAGTCGGCGCCGGCCTTCTTGGCCAGCTCGCAGGCCAGCACCTTCTCCTCCTGGCTGAGCAGCGCGGTCTCGATGATCACCTTGAGGAGCGTAGTGCCGTGGCTGGCGCGCCGCACGGCGCGGATGTCTTCTTCCACATATTTCAGATCACGCGATTTCAACGCCCCGATGTTGAGCACCATGTCCAGCTCGCTCGCCCCGTCCTCCAGGGCGCCGTGCCCCTCGAAGGCCTTGGCCCGGGAGGACATGGCCCCCAGCGGGAAGCCGATCACTGAACAGACCTTCACGCCCGTGCCGCGCAGCTTGCGCGCCACGTAGGCCACCCGGCAGGAGTTCACGCATACGGAAAAGAAGCCGTACTGCAGGGCTTCGGCGCAGAGCTTGTCGAAAGCTTCCAGCGGCGCCTCGGGGCGCAGCATGGTGTGGTCGATGTATTTGGCCAGCTGCGCCGCGCTCAGCGCGCCCGCGGGAGCTGCCGCGGACCCGGCGGCCGCCGGCCCTGGCCGGCTTTCGAGGCCTGGCTCTGGCCGGCGAGCTTGCCCATCACCTCGCTGACGATGCGCTGCACCAGCTCTTTCTGGTCCATCTCCCCGATGATCTTCCGGATAAGGTCCTGCTGCTCCATGTGACTAAATCCCTCCTCGCTCGATCGCCATCAGCTTGTTCACGCGCGCCCAGTGCCGCCCGCCGGCGAAACGGGTTTCCAGCCAGAGCCTGGCCAGCTCGCACAACTGGTCCCCGCTGTGCAGAGGCCCGCCCAGGGTGAGCACGTTGGCGTTGAAGTGCTCCCGGCTCAGCACCACGGTGCGCGGGTCGTGGCAGGCGGCCGCCCGGATGCCCTTCACCTTGTTGCAGGCCATGGCCGAGGCAATGCCGGCCATGTCCACCACGATCCCTCGCTCGCAGTCCCCCGAGGCCACCTTGCGGGCCACCTTCACGGCGATGTCCGGGTAGTCCACGCTGTCCTTGCCGTGGGTGCCCACGTCGCTCACCCGGTAGCCCAGGGTCTGCAGGTAGAGCTTGATGACCTCTTTGCCCTCGAAACCGCGGTGGTCGGCCCCCAGCGCCACGCGCTGCACCACGTCCGGCCCGCCGCGCGGAGTTTCGCCGGTTTCCATGCTCAGGCGTCCTTTCCCGTTCGGATCTCGTCCACGATGGCGAAGATCGTGGTGCGCACCGCCGCTTTCGGGGCGCCCAGGATCTGTCGGCTGGAGTTGCCCTCGTCGATGAGCATCACCGTGTCCCCCACCCCGGCCTGCACCGTATCGCAGGCGATGAGCGTCCTGCCCTTGGGCCTGCCGTAAGCGTCCAGCGGCTGCACCAGCAGCAGCTTCTGCCCCCGCAGGTCCGGGATCTTCATGGTGGACACGACCGTGCCCGTCACCTTGCCCAGGGTCATGTGTCCACCCGGTCCACGATGCCCATCACCGCCGCGTCCGCCGGGTTGAAAGGGTCCGGGAGGGTCATGGCCGCCTCGCGGCCCCCCTCCCAGAGCACCAGGTCCCCGGGGCCGGCCTGCACCGTGTCGCAGGCGATCAGAGGGTCCCCGTAAGCCTGCCCCCCCTCGTCCACCGGCTGCAGGAGCAGCAGCTTGGCCCCCTCCAGCCCGGGGTCCTTGACGGTGCACATCACCGAGCCGACGATCCTGCCCAGCTTCATCCAGCGCTCACTTGCGGAACACCACTTCGCCGTTCTGGTCCACCAGGTCCACGATCCCGCAGATCACCGCGTCCACCGCCCGGCGGTCGGTCAGGGCCGTGTTGCGCGCCGAAGGGCCTTGGGCCAGCATGACCAGCTCCCCCTCCCCCGCGCCCACCGCGTCCACCGCGACCAGGTACTCGCCCCGGCCCTCCTGGCGGGGGGTGCAGGCCTCCACGAGCAGGAACCTGGCCCCCGGGACCGTGTCGGCCCTGCGGGTCAGCACCACGGTGCCCGCGACCCTGCCGAAGGTCACCCCTGGTCCTTGCGGTACACCGCCCGGCCGGACACGTCCACGTCGTCCACGATCCCAATGATCGCGGCGTCCGTGGGCCTGCCGTCCGTGGCGGCGGTCAGGCGGGCGGCGCTGCCCGCCACGCACAGCACCACCTCGTCCACGCCGGCGTCCACCGCGTCCATGGCCACCAGGTAGTCCTGCTTGCCGGCCATGCTGGTCGGGTCCAGTTTCTCCACCACCAGGAAGCGCAAGCCTTCGGCGCGCGGCTCCTTGTGGGTGGAAACAACCGTGCCGATGACCCGGGCTAGAAACATCTGTTGCGGTGACCGCTCATTTCTTCCTGGCCGCGGCCGCGGCCTGCTGGCGGCCCAGGGGCAGCGCCTCGTCCACGTTGGCGTGCGGCCGCGGGATGATGTGCACCGACACCACTTCCCCCACCCGCTCCGCGGCCCGCTGCCCGGCGTCCAGCGCCGCCCGCACCGCCGCCACGTCTCCGCGCACGATCGCCGTCACGTAGCCCCCGCCGGTCTTCTCGTACCCGCTCAGCTCCACCTTCGCCGCCTTCACCATCGCGTCCGAGGCTTCCACCATGGCCGCAAACCCGCGGCACTCGATCATCCCCAAGGCGTCCGAATACACGCTCTCCATGCCCTTCCTCCTGCCTTTCCTTTATTCTTTCTGCCCCCCGGCTTCGCGCCCGGACAGGCCCGCCAGCCGGCTCTCCACGATTTCCTTGCTCACCAGCACTTCCGCCTCGTCCCCGGCGATGTACACCCGGCCGAAGCTCCCAAAACCCGACACGTTCACGATGTTGATGTGCGAGGCCTTCTCCGCCTCGTTGGCCGCGTAAAACGCGTACCCCGCCGGCTGCATCTCCAGCACGTACAGCGTGTCCCCGCGCAGCACCATGTTCCCGTAGCGCACCTTGTTGATCAGCTGGGCGTGGTGATCGGAGATGTTCTTGATCAGCTGGCTGGTCAGCACCTTGGGCTTCATCCGGTCCTCTTCCTTGGCCCCCAGCTCCCTCAGGATCGCCGCCCCCGCCTGCCGGGCGTCGGCCTGGCTGTCGGAATGCACCTCCAGCAGCCCGAACAGCCGCTCCACCACCTGGATGCCCGGGGTCACGTTGGTGGCCTTCAGGGCGACGTCGGTGAACCGGTTGATCTCGATGCCCGGCGAAATCTCCACCACCATGCAGGCCTGCTGGGCCACCGGGTAGTAGCCCTTGGAGGTGGTGGCCATGAAGGAGGCCATCTGGAACTGCAGGCTGTCCAGAAAAATGTAGGTCCTCAGGTCGATCCGGTTCTCCGCCATGCCTTCCTCCTTAGTGCATCTCCCGCCCGCCGGTGATGTTGAACGCCTGGCCGGTGCAGTAGTCCCCGCTCACGGTGAGGAAATGCACGAAATCCACCAGGTCCTCGATCGCCGTCAGCCGGCCCAGGGGAATCTTGGAAGTGAACTTTTTGACCACTTCCTCCCGTGGCATCTTCAGGTTCTCCGTGTAGGCCTTGCTCACCTCGTCCCAGACCCCCGTGGCCTCGGTGATGCCGGGACAGACGCAGTTCACCTTGATATTGGCCGGCGCCAGCTCGAAGGCCAGCGCGTGGGTCAGGGAGATGATCGCCCCCTTGGCCGCCGAGTAGTGGGCCATCAGCGCGGAGCCGGTCTTTCCGGATTTTGACGAAAAGTTGATGATCCGTCCATCCTTCAACTCCCGCATGCCCGGCACGGCCGCCTGGGTGCAGTACAGGGCGCCGTGGACGTTCACCCGCATCATGCGGTCCATCTGCTCGGGGGTGATCTGCTCGAAGGGGCGCTGGTCCACCAGGCCCGCGTTGTTGACCAGGCAGATAGACCGGCCCCAGGCGCTTCACGATGTCCGCGAAACAGGCCAGCACCGCCTCCCGGTCCGTGATGTCCACGACGTAGCCGACCGCCGAACGGCCGCCCGCGGCGATGCGCGCCGCCTCCTGCTTCACGGCCGGGTTGATGTCCAGCAGCGCGACCTTCGCCCCGTCCGCCGCGTACCGCTCCGCGATCGCCAATCCGATGCTCCGCGCCGCACCGGTCACGACGCAGACCTTCTTTTCCAGTTTCACTGCCATGCGCGCCAGGGTAAAACAATCGCCGGTTTCTGTCAACCAATAGTTGGTTTTTCATGGACTTTTTTGGTGCTTTCCGGTATAACAAAGCATGCTGCCGTACGAGCGTTACGAGCGGATCCTATCCGCCCTGGGGGACCAGCGCTTTCTGAAAATCGAAGAGCTCCTCCGGCTGACCCGCAGCTCGCTTACCACCCTGCGCCGGGACATCGAACAGCTGGCCGGAAGCGGACGGGTCCGCAAATCCCGCGGCGGGGTCCTGCTGGCCGAGCCGTCGGAACTGGAGGGGGTCGACCCGCAGTACCGCCTGCGCGAGAAGCTGCACCGCGCGGAGAAGGACCGCATCGGCGCCGCCGCCCAGCGCTACATCGCCGAGGGGGACATCATCGTGCTGTTGAACGGGACCACCACTCGAGCGGTGGCCGAGCACCTGGACCCCGCCAAGCAGGTGACCGTCATCACCAACGGCATCGACATCGCGGCCGCCCTGCGCGGCAAGCCCAACGCCGAGGTCATCCTGCTGGGCGGCGTCGTGGAATACGCTCACAACACCCTGGGCGGCCCGCTCGCCCTCAAGTCCCTGGGGGAGCTGCACGCCGCGCGCCTGATCTCCGGAGCGGGCGGGATCACCGCGGAAAAGGGGGTGACCATCTACCCCTACCTGGTCTCGGCGTACTACCAGGCCATCGTGCGCATGGTGAACGAGGTGATCCTGGTGGCCGACCAGTCCAAGCTGGGGCGCAACGCCCTGGTGCAGGCCACGGCCCTGGAGGAGGTGGACGCGGTCATCATCGACCGGGTCGTGCCGCCGGAATACGTGGAGCTGTTCGAGAAGCACGGCGTGCGCGTGGAGGAGGTGTGATGAAGGCGGTAGTCTATTACGGTAAGAATGACGTGCGCGTGGAGGAGGTCCCCGTGCCGGCCTGCGGCGCGGGGGAGCTGCGCGTGCGCATCGAGGCCTGCGCCGTATGCGGCTCGGACCTGAAGACCTTCCAGAACGGCAACCCCCGCATGAAGCCCCCCATCACCATGGGGCACGAGTTCTCCGGCCGGTTGGATACGGTAGGCGCCGGGGTCCGCGGCTTCGCCGCCGGGGAGCGCGTGGTGATGGCCACCTCGGTTTCCTGCGGGCAGTGCTTCTACTGCCGCAAGGGGTGGTCCAACCTGTGCGCGAACCTCAAGCCCATGGGCTTCGCCTTTCCCGGGGGCATGGCCGAGTACCTGATCGTCCCGGAGCTGGCGGTGCGAAACGGGCACGTGGTCAAGGTGCCCGACCCGCCGGGCGGGGCCAGGCTGGCCAGCGAGCACGCCGCCCTGGCCGAGCCGGTGAGCTGCGCGGTGAACTGCGCCGCAGCTTTGCGGCATCACCGAGGGGGACACGGTCGTGGTGGTGGGGGCCGGCCCCCTGGGGCTGATGAACCTGTTCGTGGCCCGGGAGTTCGGCGCCCGCAAGCTGATCCTGGCCCAGCGGGCGGGAAAGCGCCTGGAGCAGGCGCGCGCCTTCGACTGCGGGCGCCTGGTGAACACCAGCGAGGAAGACCTGCGCGCCGTGGTGCTGGAGCAGACCGGCGGCCTGGGCGCGGACTGCGTGATCGTGGCCGCCCCCTCGGCGGACGCCCAGGCGCAGGCCGTGGGGCTGCTGCGCAAGCGGGGCACGCTTTGCCTGTTCGCCTCCCTGCCGGTGGGCACGCACCTGCTGTCCCTGGACAGTCGCGCCGTGCACTACGGCGAGCTCCGCGTGGTCGGGGCCAGCGACTCCACTGCCCGTCACGTGGAGAAGGCGTTGGCGCTCCTGGCCAAGCCCGGCTTCCCCAAGGAGAAGCTGGTGAGCCATCGCCTGGGCCTGGAGGACATCGCCCGCGCGTTCGAGATGATGACGGCCCGCGACTGCCTGCGGGTCGTACTCCAGCCCTAGGGGGCGGAGGAAGCCCGCGGGGATCACCCGCGAATCACCGCACGCTCCTCCGGCACCGCGGTTGGAGCTCCCGCCGGAAAGCGGCGGAGCAGCGCCAAGGCCAGCACCGCCGCCGCGACGGCGACCAGGGCGCTGATTCCCGCGGCCGCGTGCAGCCCAAGGACGAACGCCTCCCGGGTCGTGCTGAGAAGAGCCTGAGCGAGCTCGGGGGGCAGCTGCCGGGCGGCGCCTACGGCCCCGCCCAGAGTGTTGCCGGCGATGTCAGCAATCTGCGGCGGGATGCCGGCCGGCAGGCCCGCGGCGACCGCGCTCCGGTAGACAGCCGTGCCCGCGCTTCCCAGGATCGCGATGCCGACCGCTCCGCCGACTTCGGCGCCGGTCTCCGAGATCGCCGATGCCGCCCCCGCGCGCTCGGGCGGGGCCGAGCCGACGATCAGCTCGGTGGTCAGCGAGAACATGGGAGCCATGGCCAGAGAAACCACAATGGAGACGGCGACCAGCAGCGCCAGGCCGGAGGATGCGCTGACCAGAAGCAGGAGCGCGAGCGCGATGGCGGCCACCCCCAGGCAGGCACCCAGCACGTAGGCCGGACGGATGCGGCGGATGAAGCGCGGGGCCAGGTTGGAGCTGACGACGAAGGCGACAGCCGACGGCAGCGACCAGAGGCCCGCGTTCAGCGGCGAAAGTCCGCGCACCAGCTGCAGGTACTGCGCGACGAACAGGAAATAGCCGAAGGCGACAAAGACCCCGAGCAGGTTCGTGGCAAAGGACGCACTGAACGACCTAATGCGGAAGAGGCGGATGTCGATCAGCGGCTGGGCGAGCACAAGCTGGCGGCGGATAAACAAAGCGCCCACGCCCACCCCGACCAGGATGCAGGCCATGGGCAGCACCGCGAAACCGTCCTGCGCGAGTTTCTTCAGCCCGAAGATGATCGCCAGCAGGGCCACCAGCGACAGGGCGGCGCTCGGCAGGTCCAGGCGGCCGGCCTCCGGGTTGCGATACTCCGGCAACACACGCGGCCCCAGCACCAGCAGCAAGCCCATCACCGGCAGCGCCAGCAGGAACACCGAGCCCCACCGGAAGTACTCGATGAGCACGCCGCCCAGGATCGGCCCGATGGCGCTGCCGGCCGAAAAGCCGGATATCCATACGCCGATCGCGGCAGCGCGCTGTTTGGGATCGCGGAACATGTTGAAGATCAGGGACAGGGTGGACGGCGCGATGGTCGCCCCGGCAATTCCCATCAGGCCGCGAGCCGCAATGAGCATCACCGCGCTGGTCGAGAAGGCGGCGGCGAGCGAAGTAACGCTGAAAAAGCCGGCGCCGATCATCAGCAGCTTGCGGCGGCCGATACGGTCGCCCAAGGTCCCCATGGTGATGAGCGACCCGGCGACGAAGAAGCCGTAGATGTCCACGATCCAGAGCAGCTGCGCGCTGCTCGGCCGCAAATCGGCGCTCAGATGCGGCACTGCCAGGTGCAGAACGGTCAGGTCCATGGCATAGACGACACAGGCCAGGACGAGCACGGCCAGTCCCGTCCACTCGCGGCGGCCCGCGAGGGGTGTGAAAACGGCATTATCGGCGGCTTGCATAGGTCCCCTTTCCCTTTGCTCATAGTCGATTGGCGGCGCCCGAAATCGACAAGGGAACCTGGAGGCCGAGACGCTCTACGGCGAGGAGTCCAGGGTGATCAGGCCCACGGACAGGTCCTGCTGGTCCATGGGAGAGAGGCTGCCCAAGTAGCGGCCCGCTTCCAGCTCGACGCGTTCACCTCCGGTGACGCGCAGCCAGGACTGTCACCCACAGCCCCGACCGGTGAAGGAGAAATGCACCGGCCGGGCCGGCCCTCCTGCCTCAGGCTGGAGGGCGAGGTCGAGCCGGATTTCCCGTTCCGACTCGCCGCGCACCAGGAGGCGGACCTGGTAACTCCCGGGCTCGCCGATATCGACGGAGAAGCGGACTACGGAGGGGTCGGCCGGGTCGGCCGCGAGCTGTTCCTTCTCGATCCGCAGGGTCTCCGCGCCCGCGGCCAGCGCCGACAAGACCAGGACCAGGACCGCCAGCACCAGGATTCGCCGCATGCCTCTACCCCACCAGCAGGTTCTGCAGCACCGCCTTGTCCAGCTCCCCGGCCTGCAGGGGCTCCCGCCCGGAGGGCGTGCCCAGCCCTGAGAGCAGGGCGGCCCGCGGCAGCGGGATGAACAGCTCGGCCTGCCCGGCGCGGAGCCCGGGCTGCGCCCCGGCAGTCAGCCCCCAGCGCACGGCCGCTTTCCCGTTGGCAGCCGGGGCGGCGACTTGCCCGGGCTCCTGCCCGGCGCCCGGGGCGGCGCCCTGGCCAGCGCCCAGGCCGGCGTCCAACAGCAGGTCGTGCTCGGACTCCGCGCCCGCACCCTTGCCGTCCAGCGC
>CAVTQG010000040.1:0-64114 GCA_963736785.1 uncultured Spirochaetota bacterium
CGTCCCACCAGCCATCGAGGACGACAGGTTGAGCCCACCGTTGAACGCGGCCTTCATGCCGCTGGTCCCGCTCGCCTCCCGCGGCCGGCGGGTTGTTGAGCCACACGTCGCACCCCTGGACGAGGTGCTGGCGATGACCATGTCGTAGTCCTCCATGAAGACGATCCGACGCCGGAACTCCGGGCGGTTGCGAGGTGCACGATCTCGCGGATGAAGTACTTGCCGTGGTCGTCGCGCGGGTGCGCCTTGCCGGCGAAGATGATCTGCACCGGGTCGCTGGGGTCGTTGAGCAGGCGCACAAGCCGCTCGCGGTCGCGCAGGAGGAGCGTTGCTCGCTTGTAGGTGGCGAATCGGCGGGCGAACCCGATGGTGAGCGCTTCCGGATCGAGGATCTCCTCGGCGCTGCGCCAGCTCCGCTCGGAGGTGCCGCGCCGTCGCAGCTGCAGCGCAGAGTCGCCTGCGGGCGAAGGCCACCAGCCGCTCGCGACGCCGCTCGTGAGTACGCCAGAGCTCCTCGTCGGAGATCTTGTGCACGCGGCTCCCAGACCCGCGTGTCCCGGGCTCCTCGGCCCAACGCGGTCCCAGGTAGCGGTCGTAGAGCTCGCGCATGTCGTGGGAGATCCAGGGCTGCGGGTGGACCCCGTTGGTGATGGACCGGATCGGCACCTCCTCGGCCGGCAGCCCCGGCCAGAGCTCACTCCACATGCGCGCGGCGAGGTGCGCCGTGAAGCCTGCTCACGCCGTTGACGCAGCCCGACAGGCGCATCGCCAGCACCGTCATGCAGAAGTCTCGTGGCCGTTGCCGGCGTTCATCCCGCCCCAGGGCGAGGAAGTCCTCCAGGAGAGCCCCCGGGCCGCGATAGCGGCAGGTATCTCTCGACCAGGTCCGGCGGGAAAGCGCTCGTTCCCGGCCGGCACCGGCGTATGGGTCGTGAACACGCCGCGTGGCCGAGACGATCCGCTCCGCGGCCTCCGCGAAGGACAGCCCTTTTCGCCTCATCACGGCGCGGATGCGCTCCAGGGCGAGGAACGCCGGAGTGCCCCTCGTTCATGTGGGTGCCACCGGGTGAGGCCCAGGGCCGCCAGGGCGCGGATCCCGCCCACACCCAGCAGGATTTCCTGACGTATGCGCATGTCGCGGTCCCCGCCGTAGAGCCGTGGCGGTGATCACCCGGTGGCGGGGAGGGTTGTCCTCTATATTGGTGTCCAGCAGGTACAGGGGCGTCGCGGCCTACCCGCACCCCCCAGATCTGGGCCGACGACCTGCCTCCCCGACGTCGACCGATCACCGACCGCCGCCGCCTTCGCGTCCCGGCTGGGCACCGGCATGGTGTACCAGTCGTTCTCCGGGTAGCGCTCCAGCTGGAAGCCGTCCGGCTTCAGGTACTGCTGGAAGTAGCCCTGCCGGTAGAGCAGGCCGATGCCGACCAGGGGCAGCCCCAGGTCGCAGGCGCTCTTGAGGTGGTCGCCCGACAGGACGCCCAGGCCGCCGGAGTAGATCGGCAGGCTCACGTCCAGCCCGTATTCCATCGAGAAGTAGGCGATGATCTGCTTGCCCCCGTCCTTGATACCAGCGCTCGGCGGCCAGGTACTTGCGGAACCTCTCGTGCACCACGCCGAGGGCCGCCAGGAAGGATTCGTCCTGGGCGATCTCCTCGAGCTTTTCCTGGGGCACCAGGCCCAGGGTCCGGGCCGGGTTCTGCCGGGAGCGGGACCAGGCCTCGTCGTCCAGGCGCATGAACAGGTTCACCGCGTCGAAGTTCCAGGACAACCAGAGGTTGTTGGCCAGCTCCTCCAGGGCCTTGAGCTTCTCGGGGATGTTCGGGCGGACGGTGTAGGCGAAGGTCTTCAAGGCGGCAATTCTATGCCGCAAGCGCGGGGAGGGGCAATAGGCCGCGGGGATTCATTTGACAAAAGAGGCTATGGGCTTTGTAATGAACGGACAGCGACGGAGACAGTCCATGCAAGGTCAGTTTCTGAGCGATCTTCGATCCTTGCCTATTCGCATTGGACAAGGGACCCACGCCATCGCGGCCCGGCTGGTCCATGGGCAGGGGGCCTCGCCGCTGGAGATCGCGGTCATCCAGCACGAGAATCAGCCCTCGAAAGCTGCAACTGAAAAACTGGTGGAAGCTGCGCAAAGCCGCGCGGCCCGCTCCTCTCCTGCTGGTATCCCTTACGGCGCAAGAGACGGTGGTGTGCGGCCCCACAGGCGAGGAGCCGCCGATATATTCGGAGCTGGAGCTGCCGCTGCTGGAAGCCCTTTGCCGTGAAGCCCTGGACCAACCGGACCGCCATGCCGCTTTGCGCTCTCTGCGCGATGCGCTGCCTGCGGCTACCTCACCGATCATTGGGATCCGCAATGAAGGTTTGCTGGCTACCCACGAGCTGCAGTCCGGCGCCAGGCGACGTCCGGATTGGGAACAGGCCGGAGCCAAAGCCCGGAGGATAACCCCCTCCCGCGATTCGGAGCTGCTGCACGGGTTGGGCTTCCAGGTCGAGCCCTTGGACAACGCGACCTCGGTATTGCGGACCGCAACCCGCAAAGAGGCCCTGGCGGTGCTGCTGCAGCCGCAGGAGGCCATCGAGACGCCGGAGCCGCGTTTCGGGGACAAGTCCCCGATCACTTATGCGCTGGCGGTAGCCGACAGAGAAAACCTGCGCTATGTGTTCGTGCTCCACGGCCACAAGCTTCGCCTTTACCCCGGCGGGAGTCGGCGTTGGCGTGGGGAGGCGCGGCCGCACGGAGACCTGGTTGGAATGCCACCTGGGCGTACTGCGACCGGACGAAGCGGCGCTGCTCTGGCTGATCTTCTCCGCGGAGGCGCTGGGTCCCGGCGGCAGCCTGCAGCAGCTCCTGGAGGCTTCCAGCCGTTTCGCGGGTGACCTTGCCACCGGCCTTCGGGACCGCATCTACAATTCCGTGATCCCCGCTCTGGCCCAGGGGCTGGCCGCCGCGCGGCGCTTGAAGGAGCCCACGCTCCATGAGCTCTCGGATACCTACGCGATGGCCATGGTGCTGCTGTTTCGCGTGCTGTTCGTGGCCTACGCGGAGGACAAGGACCTGCTGCCCTACCGCACCAATCCCCTGTACCAGCACCGCAGCCTCAAGACCAAGGCCCAGGAGCTGCTGGAGCTGCGGCGCCGGAAGGTTCCTTTCGACGACAGCGAGGCACTTTGGGAGGAGCTGCGGCAGCTTTTCCGGGCCGTGGACCAGGGACGGGGCGAATGGGGCATTCCGGCTTACGACGGCGGGCTGTTCGCCGAGGATCCGGAGGTTTCCACAATTGGCGCCGGACTGGCCTCCATAAGCCTTCCGAACAACGTGATGGGTCCGGCATTGAGCGAGCTGCTGCTCGTGCAGACCGAGGAAGGCCTGGGCCCGGTGGATTTCCGCAGCCTGAGCGTCCTGGAGTTCGGGACGATTTATGAGGGACTGCTGGAAAGCGAGCTGTCCCTGGCCGAAACAGACCTGGCCGTGGACGCGCAGGGGGTGTACCGGCCTTGCCGTCCGGGCGAAGCTCCCGCGGTTCGCAGGGGGCACGCGTACCTGCACAACGCCTCCGGAGTCCGCAAGTCCAGCGGCACCTACTTCACGAAATCCTTCGCCGTGGAGCACCTGCTGGACGCCGCGCTGGAGCCGGCGCTCCGGGAACACCTGGCCGGCCTGGACCGGATGCGAGGAATCCGCGGCCGGCGAGCACCTGTTCGACTTCACGGTCGCGGACCTGGCCATGGGCTCGGGGCATTTCCTGGTCGCGGCGGTGGACCGGATCGAGCGGGCCTTCTCCGGGTACCTGTCCCGAAGGTCGCTTCCTGCGGTCCGGCGGCAGCTGGAAAGCCTGCGCGCTACGGCCCTCGAGGCCCTGGGACCCGCGGGCGAGCAGGTGGAATGGAGGACACCCAGCTCCTCCGGCGGCATCATCGCCCGGCGGTGCGTGTACGGCGTGGACCTGAATCCCATCGCCGTGCAGCTCGCGCGCCTGTCGCTGTGGATCCACACCTTCGTGCCCGGGCTGTCCCTCTCGCTGCTGGACCACAACCTGGTCCGCGGCAACTCGCTGGTCGGTATCGGGCACGTGGAGGAGGCCCGGCAAGCGATCGCCGCAGCCGGCGACCCGCTGTTTCCCATCGACCCCGCGCACCTTTTGGGACAGGCGCAGGGCTCGCTGATCCGTTTCCGTAAGGCGATGGACGAATCCCCGGCCGACCTGCGCGGAGCGCGCCAGGCCCTGCGCGCCGCTTCGGAGAAAATCCAGCCGGCCGCCGCGCTGTTCGATCTCGTCACGGCAGCCGGATGGCCGGGGAGAGCATCCCGGACGAGGTGGCCCAGCTTTCGAAGCTGGACGCGAAACTCGTCCACTCGCCGGCCCGGGACCGCGCCCTGCAGGCCTGGGCGAGCTCCGCCCATTTCACTTCCCGGCCGCGTTCCCCGAGGTGTTCCTGCGCGAGCGAGCCGGGCTTCGACGTGATCGTGGGCAATCCGCCCTGGCAGGAGGCCACGCTGGAAGAGGATGCCTTCTGGGCCCGGCACGCGCCGGGGCTGCGCGCGCTTCCCGCAGCGGGAGCAGGAACGGGAAAAGGCCCGGCTGCGCAAGAAGCGGCCTGACCTGGTGCGGCAATACGAGCGCGAGCTGCGGGAGGCCGAAGTCCTGCGGCAGGCCCTCACCCGGGGCCCTTTCCCGGGTATGGCTACGGGCGACCCCGACTTGTACAAGGCCTTCTGCTGGCGCTTCTGGCAGCTCGCCCGGCCCGAGGGAGGGCGGATCGGCGTGGTGCTGCCGCGCTCGGCGCTGAGCGCCAAGGGCTCCACCGAGTTCCGGCAGGCTATCCTTGGTAGCGGCCAGGACATCTCGGTCACGATGCTGCTGAACAACAGGCAGTGGGTTTTCGAGGATGTGCACCCTCAATACACCATCGGGCTGCTCTCCCTGGCCAAAGCCCGGCCGGGCAACCCGAAGGTGGCGATCCGCGGCCCGTATTCCAGCCTGGATCGTTATCATGCCGGCATGGAGCGGGAGCCGGCCGTGTTCGACGGCGAGCAGGTCCGGTCCTGGAACGACACGGCCTCGCTGCCGCTCCTGCCGAGCGAGGAGTCCATCGAGATCTTCGCCCAGCTGCGGAAGGCGCCCCGCCTGGACCTGGACGACGGCCGCTCCTGGCGCGCGCGGCCGCATACGCGAGCTGCACGCCACCAACGACAAGAAGTACATGGACCTGAAGGCCAAAACCTGCCCGGAAGGCTACTGGCCCGTGTTCAAAGGGGAATCCTTCGACCTGTGGACCCCGGACACCGGCTCCTACTACGCCTGGGCGGACCCGGCGAAGCTCCTGCCGGTGCTGCAGGAGAAGCGCGCTTGGTCGGGCTTCAAGCGGGCAAACTCGCCTGTTTCAGGAGTTCCACATTCGAGGAGCTGCGCAAGAAACAAACCCTGCCCTGCCTGCACGCCCGGATCGCCTTCCGGGACGTGAGCCGCGCCACGGACTCGCGCACCGTGCGGACCGCCCTCGTGCCGCCGAACATATTCCTCACCAACAAGGCGCCCGTACTCTGCTCTGGCCGCGCGGCGACGTCCAGGACCAAGCGTTCCTTGCTCGGCATTCTTTCTTCATTGCCCCTCGACTGGTATGCGCGCCGATTCGTGGAGATCCAGCCTCAATTTCTTCATCTTCAATCCCTTCCCCATCCCGCGCCCCGCGGCGGACCATCCCCTCCGCCAGCGGGTGATCCAGCTCGCCGGCCGCCTGGCCTGCCCGGATGACCGGTTCGCCGCCTGGGCCAAGGCCGCCGGCGTGGAATGCGGGCCGCTCTCTACATCGGAGAAGGACGACCATATCCACGAGCTGGATGCCCTGGCGGCCTTGCTGTACGGGCTGGACGGCGCGCAGCTCGCGCACCTGTTCCAAACCTTCCACGAAGGGTGGGACTACGAGGAGCGCCTGCGCGCCACGCTGCGGCATTTCGAGCATTGGAGAATAAAGGCGTGAATCCCTACTTCGTGGACAACCGCGACGGCAATACCCTGGCCCGGGCGATCCAGGATCAGCTTCGGGAGCTGCGCGCCGCCGGCTGGCTGCCGGGGGAGCTGTGCATCGCCACCGCCTACTTCAACCCCGCGGGCTGGAAGCTGCTGGCCGAAGAGCTGCGGCGGCTTCCTGCCATCCGGCTGCTCCTCGGCGCCGAACCGGTGCCGGAAGCCCAGCAAGCCCTCCGGCAGCCGGCGGATCCGCGCGAACCGGAGTTCACCCGGGAGAAGGTCCGCACCAGCCTGGAAAGGCTGGAAACCGGACTGCGCCACGACCGGGCGTTCCTTCCCTTCGATCCCGAGGAGGACCGCCTGCTGCGGGAGTTGATCGAGTTCCTGCGGTCCGGAAGGATCGAGGTACGCCGCTACACCCGGCACTTCCTTCACGCCAAGGCATTCCTGTTCCGCGGCCCGGAGCGAGGACTTCTGGCCGGCTCCTCCAACCTGACGCGGGCCGGACTGCAGTCCAACCTGGAGCTCAACCTGGGGCACTACGGCGATCCCCTGCTGGCACGCGTGGAGCGATGGTACGAGGAGCTATGGGCGGAAGCCCAGCCCTTCGATCTGGCTTCCCTGTACGAGGAGCTGCTCGCCGAATACCCGCCGTATCTTATCTATCTAAAGATCCTCTGGCAGCTCTACCACGCCGAAATCGCCGAGGAGGCCAAGGACACCGGAGGCATCCCGGTCACCACCTTCCAGCTCCACGGGGTCTGGCGCGCCCGGCGGATCCTGCGCGAGTACGGCGGCGTTCTCATCGCCGACGGCGTCGGCCTTGGAAAGACCTTCACCGCCGGAGAGATGATCCGCGAGTACCGGGAGCGCCGCCAGCGGGTGCTGCTCGTCTGTCCGGCCGCGCTGCGCGATACCACCTGGGAGCGTTTCCTGCACGACTACCAGCTCCTGGTGGAGTGCCTGTCCTACGAGCAGCTGGCCAACGATCAAAACTTCGGCGGAGACCAGCACCACTTGAAAAGCCCTCTGGAGGACTATGCACTAGTCGTGGTCGACGAGGCGCACAACTACCGCAACCCGGACGCGCCGACCCGGGCGGAAGTGCTGCGGCGCCTGCTCGCGGGCAAACGGCGCGACCTGGTGCTGCTCACCGCGACGCCCGTCAACAACTCGCTGTGGGACCTCTATCATATCCTGCGGTTCTTCCTGAGGCAGGATGCCCGGCTGAGCCGGCTCGGGGATCCGCTCGATCCGGGCCGTCTTCGAGCAGGCGATGCGGGAAGACCCGTTCGACCTGAACCCCGACCTCCTTTTCCCGATCATCGACGCCACCACGGTCAAGCGCACGCGGCGCTTCGTGAAGAAGCACTACTCCAGCGATCTTATCCGTGCCCCGGACGGCCGCGCAGCTCCCGATCCGCTTCCCCAGGCCGGTCGCCCTTTCCGTCCGCTACGACCTGGAAAAGCTGTTGCCGGGATTCTTCGAGCGTTTGGAGCAGGTTCTCATGCCGGCCCGCGGAGATCCCCTGCTGCATATGGCCCGCTACCAGCCGGAGAGTTTCCTGCGGCCGGCGGGGTCGATCCTACCAATGCCGCCCTGGTCGGACTCCTGCGGTCCGCCCTGCTCAAGCGCTTCGAGTCGTCCATGGACGCCTTCCGGCGGACCCTGACGAAGATGCGTGAAGAGCACCGCGTTTTCCTGGAATTCCTGGACCGCGGCAAGGTTCTTCGAAAGGAGTTCTTCAAGGAAATTTCGGCGGCCGACGAGGAGATCGATTTCGATGAAATCCTGGAGTACGCCGACCTGACGGAGGACGCCGGACTGTACGACGTACCCGCGCTGCGCGAGGCGGTGGAAGGCGACCTGCGGCTGCTGGAGGAGCTTCTGCGGACGCCGCGGAGGTCGAGCAGGAGGCGGACCCCAAGCTTGCTGCCCTCAGCAGCGAACTGGAGCGAATTGCCTCCCAGGCCAGGCGCGAAGCGGCCTCGCCCGAGGACGAGCGCCAGAAGCGCAAGGTACTGGTCTTTTCCCACTACGCGGACACGATCGACTGGATCGAGGCGTACCTGCAGCAGCGCCTTTCCAGGCTCAAAGGCCTGGCCTGCTACCGCGGCCGCCTCGCTTCGGTGAGTGGCGCGGAGGCGCGTGGCGGCGTTTCGCGGGAGCAGGCGGTGCTGGGCTTCGCGCCGGTCTCCGCCGGCGCCATGGCGCCCGATGACCAGGACCTCTTCGACCTACTGCTCAGCACGGACGTATTGGCCGAGGGCATGAACCTCCAGCAGTGCCGCCACGTCATCAACTACGACCTGCCCTGGAACCCGATGCGGCTGGTGCAGCGCCACGGCCGGATCGACCGGATCAACAGCCCCCACGAGACGGTGTACCTGCGGACCTTTTTCCCCGACCAGCAGCTGGACCGGCTGCTGGACCTGGAGCAGCGCGTGCGGCGCAAGCTCGCCCAGGCGGCCGCTTCGGTGGGAGTCGAGGCCCCGCCGCTGGAGGACGGAGCGTTCGGCGAGCAGTCCTTCAGCGAAACCCGCGAGGAGATCGAGAAGCTGCGCCGCGAGGACCCGTCGATCTATGAGTCCGGCGGAACCGAGGGCGCCGCGCAGACCGGGGAGTCCTATCGCCAGGAGTTGCGGAATGCCGTAAGCCAGCGCGGGAGCTTCATTGAAAGGCTGCCAGGGCGCATCGGCTCCGGCCTTCGTGGAAAAGATCGCTCCGGATGGGTGTTCTGCGCCCAGGCGGGAGATCGCACCTACCTCCGCTTCGTTCCTCTGGAGCCGGATTCCCCAATCGTGAGCGAACTCGGCACGTGCCTGCGGCTGGTCGAGTGCGAGGAGCAAACCCCTCGCTCGCTGGACGCCAGGCCTG
Organism: uncultured Spirochaetota bacterium; assembly: GCA_963736785.1. Taxonomy (GTDB): domain Bacteria; phylum Spirochaetota; class Spirochaetia; order SZUA-6; family DRHE01; genus MIBK01. The sequence continues at coordinate 8,857 of CAVTQG010000040.1, forward strand.
GCCCACGGGGTGTACCAGGCCTGGGAGCGTGCCCGTAGCAGCATTCATGATTCCTGGATGGCCGAAAGCGACCCGGCGACCCTCCAGCCTAGGGTACGCAAGCTCAACCGCGAGGTCGCCGATTTCCTGCGCCGGCATCCGCCCCGCGAAATGAGCCAGGACAAGGTGGATCGCCTCCTGGAAGCGCTGGAAACTCCCTGGGCCCGTCGCGAGGAAAACGCGCTGCGGCTGGTCTGGCAACAGGAACGCCGCGGCAATGAAGAAAAGGCCCAGGCCTTGATCCGGGAAATCGAGCTGCTCGGCGTTGAGCCTTTCGAAGCTGCGAAGCCGCTCCCGGTGATCGAGCCCGACTGAGATCCACCTGGTCTGCTGGATGGGGATAACCAAGGCAAGGTGAACGCTCCCATCGTTCTTTTCTGAAGGGAGGCTCTGATCATGGGAAGAGAAAAGCGCAGGAAATCCTTCAACAATTGGAAAAACATCGCGACTCCAAAGTCGTCGCCTACCTCACCTCGAACCGTCCAAATGCCATTGCGCAAATGAAAAAGGATATCCTGCCGCGATTCGCAAATCAGGTCCGAACTGTAGGAAAGCACCGCCGTCTGGACGTGTTCATTTTCACTCAAGGCGGTGACACTATTACGGCATTCGGGCTGGCCAGGCTGTTGAGAGAGTTCGCCGACTACATCGGTGTGCTGGTTCCGGACTGTTGCCATAGCGCCGGCACTTTGTTCGCCTTGGGCGCGAACGAAATCGTGATGACCCGGGCCGCTACGCTCAGCCCTATCGATCCGAGCATCAGCCAGCCGTTGAATCCGGCGGTACAGCTGAATCCGCAGCTGCCGCCGCAGATCCTTCCGCTGAACGTGGAAAGCGTTGCAGGCTATCGAGCCCTGGTCACGAAAGAGTGGCACGCGGATAAGAACAGCACTCTTGAGGATCCTTGCGGCTCGCGTTCATCCCCTCGCCTTGGGCGATGTCTATCGCACGCGACAGCAAATTGCAATGCTGGCCTCGCAATTGCTCAAGCAGCACCGCAAGGACTTCTTATCCATCCGGCGTATTGTGGACACGCCTTTCTAAGAACCTCGGCTCCCATGACTACCTTATCTATCTATCCGAAGCGAAAAAGCTGCTTGGCTCGCAAATCGTGCATGACGAATTGACCGAAGAATTGATCTTGAAGCTATACGATGAGTATCTGGCGGACATGCAATTGGGCGTTCCCTACGATCCAGCGATCTTGCTTGCGCAAAGCCCGCAGGCAGGGCAGCCCGGCCTTCCGCAAGTACGGAACACTCGAGTTGAAGTATGCATTGGCCATGATCGAAAGCCTCGAAAAGACAGATACTGCGATAAAACGCGTGAACTTGTTTGAGCGCCAGACGCAGCGGCCAGATGGGTCGATATCCAGAAATATTTTTGAGGAAATCGTCTTCGCGGGATGGGAGCAAAGCGCTTGACATTACGAATTTCTTGGGCGATAATCTAGAAGAGACATATTTATGGGTACCGATCAGATGGCGACTATCTTCTCGGATGTAAATACTTTCGACCAAACCACGTACTCCAAGAGAAGTTCAACCCTGCAGTCTGACAACGAGCACTTGAAAGTGATTACGATCGCCCAGCCGAGCGAAAAATCGACGGAAAAAGACGTTTCGTACCCACCCGGAAATCCTTCCGAGGAATCGATCCCGACCGAATAGTTACCCCTTGTTCTGCCGCCAGCCGGGGTGGGTGATGCCCAGCTTGCGGATGCGGTAGTTCAGGGCCCGGCTGGACAGCCCCAGGCGCCGGGCGGCTTCCTTCTGCACCCAGCCGCAGGCCTCGAGGGCCTCCAGCACCAGCCGGCGCTCGGCCTGCTCCAGGGAGCCCGGCCGGAGCCGCCGGCTGCCGGGTGCCCCGGCATCTCGCCCGGCGGGTCGGCGGCGGGGCCCCCCGGCAGGCCGGCCCTGGGTGCCCAGGGCCAGGTCCTCGGCGGCTGATCAACTCCCCGTCGGTCATGAGCACCGCCCGCTCCATGGTGTTCTCCAGCTCCCGGATGTTGCCGGGCCAGTGGTAGCGGCGCCAGGGCCTCCGGGCCTGCGGGGGCCAGGCCGCGCAGGCGCTTGCCCATCTGGGCGGCGTACTTCTTGAGAAAGAACTGGGCCAGCAGGCCGATGTCCCCGCCCCGCTCCCGCAGCGGCGGCAGGCGGATGGTCACCACGTTCAGGCGGTAGTACAGGTCCTCGCGGAACTCGCCGCGGCGCATGCGCTCGGCCAGGTCCCGGTTGGTGGCCGAGAGGATGCGCACGTCGGTCTTGATCGGCTCGTTGGAGCCCAGGCGCTCGAACTCCTTCTCCTGCAGCACGCGCAGGAGCTTGGCCTGGGTGAACAGGCTCATGTCCGCCACCTCGTCCAGGAACAGGGTCCCGCCGTCGGCGTGCTCGAAGCGGCCTGCGCGCTGTCGGTCGGCGCCGGTGAAGGACCCCTTCTCGTGTCCGAACAGCTCGCTTTCCAGCAGCTGCTCGGGCAGGGCGGCGCAGTTGACGCGCACGAAGGGCCCGTCGGCCCGCGGGCTGTTGTAGTGGATGGCGCCGGCCACCAGCTCCTTGCCCGTGCCGGTCTCCCCGGTGATGATCACGCTGGAGTCGGTGCGGGCCACGCGCTCCACGATCTCGAACACCTTCTTGATCCCGGGGCTCTCGCCGATGAAGCTGTATGGGCGGTACACGTTCTGGTAGCGCTCGACCAGGCCCGGGGAGGACCGCCCCCGCGCCCCGCCCTCCAGGGCGCGGCGCACCTGGAAATTGAGCTCCGGCAGGCTGTACGGCTTGGCCAGCAGGCCGACGGCCCCGTCGCGCAGGGCCTGCTCCCCCTCCGCCGCGGCCCCCGGCTCCGCCTGCACGATGAGCGCCGCGCCGGGGTTCTTGGCCCGGGCCGCGCGCAGCAGCTCCTCCAGGCTTCCCCCGGCTGGAACCTGGCAGATGAGCAGATCGAAGGCCTGCTCCCCGGCCAGCCGTAGGGCCTCGGCGCACTCCCGGGCCTCCTGCACGCCGTGTCCCAGGCTCAGCAGGAAGCGGGCCACCTCGGAGCGCAGGGCGTCGTCGCGGTCCACGATCAACAGCGTGCTCATGGCCGACCCATGATAGACCCTGGCGGGGCGTTGTTCAAAGGGGGGGGACGCCATTGCCGCGCCCGGCCCGGAGTCTCTATACTCCATAGCAGGGGGCGGCATGGCAGCTGCGGACATCGGCACGTTGAAAAAAATCGGCTTTTTCGCGGACCTCTCCGACTTCGACCTGGCCCAGATCGCGGGCATCACCGAGGCCTGCGACTACCGCCCGGGCGAGCTGATCGTGGAAGAGCGCGCCGCCGCGGAGCGCTTCTACATCATCGTCCGGGGCAAGATCGAGATCAGCAAGCGCTTCGCCGACGGCGAGCAGTTCGTGGTGGGCGTGCACAGCGACGGGGAGTTCTTCGGGGAGATGGGGCTGCTGGACGAGGGCCCGCGCTCGGCAACGGTGCGCGCGGTGGAGTCCACGACCCTGCTGGAAATCACCCGCGCCGACTTCGAGACTCTCCTGTACAAGGCGCCGCTCCTGGCCTACCGCATCCTGCGCGAGCTGAGCGCCCGCCTGCGCGAGACCGGGGCCCTGCTGATGTCCTTCCTGGAGCGGCGCAACGCCCAGACCTACCGCGCCTACCTGCAGACCGTGGAAGGCTTCCTGCGCAGAACCGCCGGCCAGGATCCGACCGGCGCCGGGATGGTGGAACGCGCGCGGGAGCTGGTTCGCGCGGCGGGCCGGGAGATGGGGCTGCTGGAGGAAGAGCTGCTGATCGCCGAGATCGGGGTCATCCTGCGCGCCCTGCGCGTCCCCTCCGAACCCCCCGCGCTGCCGCCGGCACCTTCCTCGCGCGCGGCCAGGCTGGCCGCGGTCTGCGAGGGCTTCGCGGAGCTGCTGGCCGGCGGGGGCCCTCCCCCGCCGCTGCAGACCTTGAAGCGCCGCCTGGGCGCGCGCTTCGACGAGGAGGCCGCGGCGGTCCTGCGCAAGCTCTGGCAGGAAGGCCGCCTGCCGGCCTCCAGCTAGCCCCGGGGCGGGGTTCACGCCAGGCGCCGCGCTCAGCCGCGAACGGCCTGGGTCTCGACTTCCTGTTGGGTGTGCTCCAGGGAACCCTCCAGGTCCTGGATCACCCGCAGGGTGTCCTCCATCACCGACTGGAACAGGCGGCTGGCCTTCTTGGGGTTCTTCTTGCTCAAGCCGATCAGGTTGTAGAAGGCCACCCGGGTTCCGTCGGCCCCCGCGAGCACGTTGCAGGTCCGGCTGTGGTTGGCCAGCAGCGCGGAGGCCCCGAAGCAATTCCCGACCCCGTAGCGGTGCGACTTGTTGCGGTCCGCAAAAGCCGAGCCGCGGATGACCTCGCACAGCGTGGTGGCCTCGTCGCCTTCCTGCAGGATGACCTCGCCCTTGTCGAAGTCCCTGTAGAAGACTCCCTGGGACTTCGGCTCCCCCGGCCCCTCCGATTGTCCGATGAGCTGGTAGGTGCCGGAAACCCGGCGGATCTCCGGATTGCGCAATGTATGCCGGGTGCCGTACACCGCATCATGCTTGGTCATGGCGATGTCGCGGACCAGGTTCTTGGCTTCCCGCTCCACGTCCTGCTCCGTCATGGCCATGATCTTCTGCTCGGTGGACACCTGCGTGGCAAAGGGGCAGCCGGGGTACCGGCAGCGGACCAGAAATGCTCCGTTTTTCAACTGATATGGCATGGTATGCCTCCTCAGAAGAAAGATATGCAAGGGACGTGCCAATATCTGAATCAATGAGTCAGGAATTAATTCTTTAGTATAAAAAGAATTAATCGACTAACGTGGGATTGGGATCCCAACAGCGACTTCGAGCTATTACAAGAGTGAAATTAAATTGCTGGGAGTTACAAAACTGAAACTCGTGGTTCGTGCTTTCAGCGAACCACCGCGGGAACGATATAGTCGTCAATCAGCGCCAGATAGCCCAGCGCATGCAGGTTCTCCTTGCTGTCCTGATCATTCGCGGTGATCACCGTCACCAGGTCCAGCTCGGGAACGATATAGAGAAACTGCCCTCCATATCCTTGAGCCATGTACGCGGGGGGAATCTGGCGCGGGCGAACCCACCAGTAATAGCCATACTGGTCCACGAAATAGGGGCCCGTCAGGGCGGTGAACGCCGCCGAGCGGGGTACCCGGATGTGCGGGCGGGTGGCCTCGGCGACCCAGGCCGCCGGCACGATCTGCCGCCCGTCCCACCTGCCCTCGTTCAGTAACAGGTACCCGATCTTGGCCAGGTCCCGGGTGGTCAACTCCAGGCCGAAAGCTCCCAGGCTGTAGCCGTCCACCTGAAACCAGCGGACCTCGGGAATGCCCAGCGGCTGGAACAGCCGCTTCATGGCGAAATCGCGCGCCTTCAGCCCCGTGGTCCGGGTGAGGATGATCGACAGGACCTGAGGGCTCATGCTGTTGTAGTAGAAGTCCGCCCCGGGCCCGTGCTGCAGGGGGACGGACAGCTTGTCCTCCGTCAGAAGGAAGTCCAGGCTCTCCCGGGATATGCCGTCGGACATGGTCAGCAGGTGGCGCAGGGTGATCCTGCGCACCTCCGGATTTAGCGGCCTGGCCGCGAACTCCGGGAAGAAGTCCAGCATCGGCTGATCGATGCTGCGGATGCGGCCTTCGGCGAGCGCGATGCCGATCAGGGTGGAAAGGACGCTCTTGGTCACGGACCATAGGGTGCGCGGCGTGTCCTGGTCGCCCTGGAAGTACCGCTCGTAGACGATGTGGCCGTGGCGCACGACCAGCAGGCTGCTGGTCCGCGGAAGACTTCCGGGGATGAATGCCTCCAGACCCTGGAGAACCTGCGGGTTCAGGCCTTGCGCGGACGGCTCGGATTCCCTCCAGCCCCGCGTCGGCCAATAGTCGCGCCGCCGGCCGGCACCCGCGGACAGGCAGCCGACGAGCGCCAGGGCAAGGAGGCCGACGAGCCAGAGCCTGGCTTTCAGGAGCACGTGGAGTAGTTCTCAGCCGTTCTTCGCCGCGAAATCCTTCATGAGGGCGGCCAGGGCCCTGGCCCCCTCCAGGGGCAGGCCGTTGTACAGCGAGGCGCGGCAGCCGCCGACGCTGCGGTGGCCCTTCAGGCCCAGCATGCCGGCCTTTTCCGACTCGCCGATGAAAGCCTTCTCCAGCTCCTCGCTGGGCAGACGCCACACCACGTTCATGGTGGAGCGCACGGCCTTGTCCACCGGCGAGCGGTAGAAGCCGCCGCTGCCGTCGATAGTCTGGTAGATCAATCCGGCCTTCTCCGCGTTGAGCTTCTCCACCGCCGCCAGGCCCCCCTGGTCCTTCACCCACTTGAATATCAGGCCCGCCACCCAGACGGCGAACACGGGAGGGGTGTTGTAGAGAGAGTTTTCCTCCGCGTGCGTCCGGTAGCTCAAGTACGCCGGCAGGCTCTTGGGGCAGCGCTCCAACAGGGACTCGGAGATGATGACCACCGTGAGCCCGGCCGGGCCCAGATTCTTCTGCGCCCCGGCGTAAATCAGGCCGAAGCGCTCCGCCGGAATACGGCGGCTCAGGATGTCGCTGGACATGTCCGCCACCAGCGGCACGGCGCCGGTATCCGGGAACTGCTTCCACTGGATGCCGCCGATGGTCTCGTTGGAGGTAAGGTGCAGGTAGGCGGAGTCCTGCGGAACCTTCAGGGAGGCGGGGTCGGGCAGGCTGGTGAAGCTGCCTGCCGAACCGTCGAAGGCCAGGCGGACCGCGCCCAGCAGCTTGGCGTCCGCGGCCGCTTTCTTGGCCCAGGCTCCGCTCAGCACGTAGTCGCAGGTCGCCCCCGGGGCCCGCAGGTTCATGGGCACCATGGCGAACTGGAGGGTGGCCCCGCCGCCCAGGAACAGAATCTTGCGGTCCTTGGGCACGGCCAGGAGGTTGCGCAGCAGCTCGAGGGTCTCGTTGTGCATGGCCTCGTACATGCCGCCGCGATGGCTGGCTTCGATCATGGAAAGTCCCTTGCCCTGGGTGTCGACGATCTCAGCCTTCAGCTGCTCCAGCACGGCCACCGGCATCGTGGAAGGCCCCGCGTAGAAGTTGTACTTGCGTCCCATAAGCTCCCGCCTCCTTATCGTTCCTGAATTCGCGGTTACTGTATTCACATTTGCCGGGCGTGTAAAGTACAATGGGGTATGGAGTGCCGGCCCGACTGCGGAGCCTGCTGCATTGCCCCCTCGATCTCCTCCCCGCTGCCCGGCCACCCGGCCGGCAAGCCGGCGGGCGTGCGCTGCCGGCAGCTCGGAGAAGACTTCCGCTGCCGCCTGCACGGAACCCCGGCGATGCCGCGGGTTTGCGCCGGGCTCGAGCCCGCACGCGAGATGTGCGGCGCCGGCCGCGCAGCGGCCCTGGCCTACCTGGCCGGCCTGGAGGCTTCCACCGTCCCCGGACCCTGAACCGGGGGAAACATCCCGAGCAGGGCCCGGCCCGCCTGGGCCAGCCAGGCTTGGCGCTCCGCGGGACCCAGGCGCCGCAGGTCGTGCAGGACGTGGCAGGCGGCGTTGCGGATCCCGCAGAAGGCGAACACCCCTTCCAGCCAGACCCTCTCCAGCAACCCTGCAGCGCCAGCTTCTAGCAGACCCGAGCGCGCGCCGGCATCGCGGGTGGCCAGGACCAGCGCGGCCTTGTCGCCCAGCAGGGGGGCCGGCTCCCGCTCGGGCAGCTCCTCGCTAGCTGGCTCGTAGGCCACGCCGGGGCGCAGCACCCGGTCCACCCAGCCCTTGAGCAGTGCCGGAGGCTGTCCCCACCACTCCGGGTGCACGAATACCAGCCCGCCGCAGGCGTCGAGCTCCTTCGTGTGCCGCACCACCTGCTCGTCGAAGCTCACCCCCCGGCGATACTCCGGTCCTGTGAGCACAGGATCGAAGCCCTCCTGGTACAGGTCGTGGTAGAGCACCTGGTGCCCGGCGGCGGCCAGGGTTTCGCGGGCCCGATCGGCAACCGCGTGGTTGAAGCTGCCCGCCTGCGGGTGGCAGAGGATCAACAGGATGCGCACCGGGCCAGTATACCCCAGGGGATCGGGCCTGCGCTGCCCCTCACCTCGCTGCCGGCAGCGGCGCCTCCGCCCCCCTCCCCCGCCGCGCCGGATTTAACTTGACAAATATTGTCGTATATCTTAGGTTATAGGCGACCGGAATGGTCCGGTTTGGAATCGCCATGAAACTGCAGCGCGACGTGGAGTACGGGTTGATGGGTCTTATTGACCTGGAACGGACAGCTGAGCCGGTATCCGCCCGGACGCTGGCCGGGCGCCTGGGCGTGCCCGGGGAGCTGTTGAGCAAGGTGCTGCAGCGCCTGCAGCGGGCGGGCCTGGTCACGGCGGTGCGCGGCTCACGAGGCGGCTATCGCCTGCAGCGGCCCTTGGCCGAGATCAGCCTGCGGGAAGTGATCGAGGCCTCCCACGGCCCTCTGGCCGTCGTGGACTGCGTGAAGCGCGGCGCCTGCCCGCAGGAGACGCACTGCACCATCCGCCCCCAGGCGCACGGCCTGCAGGGGCTTCTGGACGGCTTCTTGGGCTCGCTCAGCGTTCAACAGTTCGCCGAGCGGACGGGGGGTGGGGCGTGATCGGCACCGAGCAGCTTCTGGAGGAGCTGCGGGTCGTGTTGGACCCGGAGCTGGGAATAAACATCGTGGACCTGGGCCTGGTGTACCGGGCGGAGGCCTCCACCGAGCGCGTGGAGGTGGATTTCACCCTCACCTACCCGGGCTGCCCGATCGGGCCGGAGCTGAAAGGCGAGATCGAGCAGGTGCTCAAGGACGTGACCGGGATCGAGAACGTGGAAGCCACCCTGGTCTGGGAGCCCCTCTGGGGCCCCGAGCGGATGACGGAGGAGGCCCGGCTCAGCCTGGGCTACCCGATATAGCGGGAGGTGCGGGAATGCGGACCCTGGAAATCCGGGGCTTGAAGGCGGCGATCGGCGAAAAACCGATCCTGCAGGGCATCGATCTGACGATCCGGACCGGCGAGATCCATGCCCTGATGGGACCCAACGGTTCGGGCAAAAGCACGCTGGCCAATGTGCTGCTGGGCCACCCTTCCTACACGGTGACCGGCGGGGAGGTGTCGCTGGATGGCAAGGATTTCCTGGCGCTGGACACCTTCGAGCGGGCGCGAGCCGGGGTGTTCCTGGCCTTCCAGTACCCCGTGGAGGTGCCCGGCGTGACCGTCGGCAAGTTCCTCAAACGCGCCGTGGAGCTGCGCCTGCCGGAAGGAAGCCGGCCGGACGTCACGGGCTTCATCCGCGAGCTGCGCGGCACGATGGAGGTCCTGGAGATGGACCAGGCCTTCATCAACCGCTCCCTGAATCAGGGATTTTCCGGCGGGGAGAAGAAGCGCATGGAGATCGTGCAGATGCTGCTGCTGAAGCCCTCGTTCGCGATCCTGGACGAAACGGACTCCGGGCTGGACATCGACGCCCTGCAACTGGTGGCCAAGGGGGTGAACCGCCTGCGCGGCGAAGGCTTTGCCGCACTGGTGATCACCCACTACCAGCGCATCCTGAACCACCTGCGCCCGGACAGGGTGCACGTCATGTACCAGGGGCGGATCGTGGCCTCGGGCACTGAGGAGCTGGTCGGGGAGCTGGAGCGCAAGGGCTACGATTGGCTGAAGGAGGAGGAGCATGAGCCTGCCGCAACCGGCCGTTGAGCTGGGCGAATACAAGGCCGGGTTCCATTACCCGGACATCTCGGTCTTCAAGACCCGCAAGGGCCTGAGCGAGGAGGTGGTCAACGCCATCTCCGAGCACAAGGGCGAGCCGGACTGGATGCGCCAGTTCCGCCTGCGCGCCTACCGGGCCTTCCTGAAAAAGCCCATGCCCTCCTGGGGCGCGGACCTCTCGAGCCTGGACTTCGACGCCATGTACTACTACGCCAAGCCGGTGTCCGAGCAGAAGGGCAGCTGGGAGGACGTGCCCGGCTACATCCGCGAGACCTTCGACCGCCTGGGCATCCCCGAGGCGGAAGCCAAGTTCCTGTCCGGGGTGGGGGCCCAGTACGACTCGGAGGTCGTGTACCACAACCTGCGCCAGAGCCTCACCCGCCAGGGCGTGATCTTCTGCGACCCGGAAACCGCCGTGCGCGAGCACCCCGACCTGGTGCGGCAGTACTTCGGCACCGTGGTTCCGCCGCTGGACAACAAGTTCGCGGCCCTGAACAGCGCCGTGTGGTCCGGAGGCAGCTTCGTGTACGTGCCGCCGGGGGTCAAGGTGGACATCCCGCTGCAGGCCTACTTCCGCATCAATCTGCAGAACTTCGGGCAGTTCGAGCGCACCCTGATCATCGCCGACGAGGGCAGTTTCGTGCACTACGTGGAAGGCTGCACCGCCCCGGTGTACACCACCGACAGCCTGCACAGCGCGGTGGTGGAGATCATCGCCAAGAAGGGCGCGCGCGTGCGCTACTCCACGATCCAGAACTGGTCGGGCGACGTGTACAACCTGGTCACCAAGCGCTCCGTGGCCTATGAGGGGGCCACGGTGGAGTGGGTGGACGGCAACCTGGGCTCCAAGCGCACCATGAAGTACCCCTCGGTCTACCTGATGGGCGAAGGGGCCCACGGGGAGGTGCTGTCCATCGCCTTCGCCGGCCGCGGGCAGCAGCAGGACACCGGCGGCAAGATCATCCACGCCGCCAGCAACACCTCCTCGGTCATCACCTCCAAGTCCATCAGCAAGGACGGCGGGGTGGCCAGCTACCGCGGCCTGCTGAAAGTGCAGGCGGGCTTGCGCAATGTGCGTTCCCGCGTGGTCTGCGACGCCCTGATCCTGGACGAGCGCTCGGCCAGCAACACCTTCCCCTACATGGAGATCGACGCGGACGACGTGTCCGTGGAGCACGAGGCCCGGGTCAGCCGCATCAGCGAGGAGCAGCTGTTCTACCTGAAGAGCCGCGGTATGAACGAGCAGGAGGCCTCGGCCATGATCGTGAACGGCTTCCTGGAACCGCTGGTCAAGCAGCTGCCCATGGAGTACGCGGTGGAGTTGAACCGCCTGATCGAGCTGCAGATGGAGGGAACCGTTGGCTAGCGCGAGCGTCGTGGAGGCCCGCCGGGGCTGGCTGCGGGAGCTGCGGGCCCGCGGCTCGCAGCTGGCCGGGAGCCTGCCCTGGCCCACGACCCAGGAGGAGGAGTGGCGCCGCACGAGCCTTAGCGGCTTGAAGCTGGAGGTGCTGGAAGCTGCAGGAGGCAACGGGAACGGCGGCGCGCGGGTTGCGCCGGAAGGCCGGCTGCCCGAAGGGCAGACGGGCGCCGTGAGCTTCCGCGGCGGCGCCTGCACCGGCCTGGCCCTGGCCGCCGAATGGCGCGAGAAGGGAGTGGTCCTGACCGTCTTGGACGGGGAAGTGCCCGAGGCAGTGGCGGAGCTCATAGACTCCGCCCTGCAGCGCGCGGACAACCGCATCGCCGCCTGGCACCTGGGGTCCTTGAGCCACGGCGCTCTGCTCTACGTCCCTGCGGGGGTGGAGCTTCCCGGGCCCGTGCTGGTGGACCTGGAGGAGCAGGCGACGGGGGCCAGCTTTCCGCACCTGGCCGTGGTGCTGGGACGCGGGGCGCGGGCCGTGGTCGTACAGCGGATAGCCGGCGGCGGCGGCTTGGTGAACGCGGGGCTGGACGCGCGGCTGGATGACGGGGCCTCTCTGGAGCTCTACCAGCTCCAGGACCTGGGCCTGAGCTCCCTGTTCTTCAGCCACGCCTTCGCGGTGGTAGGCCGGGACGCCAGCTTCCGCAGCCTGGAGGCCCACCTGGGCTCCAGGCTGGTCAAGACGCGCATGGACTGCAGCCTGGAGGGGCCGGGGGCCGAGAGCTACCTGAACGGGGCCTACCTGGCCGGGGCCGGGCAGCACATGGACCTGCGCACGGTCCAGCGGCATCGCTCCCCGAAGGCCACCAGCCGGGCGCTGTACAAGGGCGCGGTCAAGGATTCCGGGCGCACCGTGTACCAGGGGTTGATCGAGGTCTCCCCCGGCGCATCGGGGACCGACGCCTACCTTTCGAACAAGAACCTGATCCTGACCGACGGAGCGCGGGCGGATTCCATCCCTTCCCTGCGCATTGACAACAACGACGTGCGCTGCAGCCACGGCTCCACTACCGGCCGCATCAGCCCCGAGGAGCTGTTCTACCTGGCCTCGCGCGGCCTGTCGCCGGCGGAGGCCCGGGACATGCTGGTGCTGGGCTACTTCGAGGAGCTGCTGGGGCGGGCGCCCTTCGCGGCGGAGGCGCTGGCCGGCGTCTCCGGGCGGCTGGCCGCCGCGTGAGCGATATGAGCTGGGTGCCCGTGGCCGAGGCAGCCTCCTTCCAGCAGGGAGGGGGCAGCATCGGAGTGGCGGTGGAATGCAAAGGCTGCACCCTGGCGGTATTCCGCGTGGGAGGCCGATACTTCGCCCTGGATGACGTGTGTTCCCACGAATACTCCCGCCTGTCGGAGGGGGAGATCCTGGATGGGGAGGTGTACTGCCCGAAGCACGGCTCGCGCTTCGACCTGCGCACGGGGGAAGTGCGCGGGCTGCCGGCAACCCAGCCGGTCAACACCTATGAGGTGAAAGAGGAGGATGGCAAGGTATGGGTACTCTGGGACCGGTGACATCAGGGACCGCGGCGACCGCAGAAGCCCTGGCGAGCGAGAGTTCCCTCGGCGGGCGCTCCCTGACCTCCATACGGGCGGACTTCCCCATCCTGTCGCGCCGCATCGCCGCCGGCGGCGGAGGAACGCACCCGCTGGCCTACCTGGACAACGCCGCCACCACCCAGAAACCCCTTGCCGTGCTGGAGGCCATCCGTCGTTACTACGAGCACTCCAATGCCAACGTGCATCGCTCGCTGCACACCCTGGGCGAGGAGGCCACGGCCGCCTACGAGCAGGCCCGCCGCCGGGTTGCCCGCTTCCTGAACGCGACGCCGACGGAGATTGTTTTCACGCGCGGCGCCACCGAGGCCATCAACCTGGTGGCCGCCTCGTTTACCCGCGGCCTGGCGCCCGGCTCCGAGATCCTGCTCAGCGAGATGGAGCACCACAGCAACCTGGTGCCCTGGCAGCTGGCCGCCCGCGACCGCGGCCTTGTCCTGCGCTTCCTGCCGATCAGCCCTGAAGGGACCCTGGAGCTGGAGGCCCTGCAGAAGGCCGCCGGTCCCCGGTTGAGTCTGATCGCGGTGACCCTGGTATCCAACGTCCTGGGAACCATCAATGACCTGCCCAGGATCACGGCCTTCGCCCGCGAGCGCGGCGTGCCCGTGCTGGTGGACGCCGCCCAGGCGGTCGGGCACCTGCCGGTGGACGTGCGGGCCCTGGGCTGCGACTTCCTGGCCTTCTCGGGCCACAAGATGTACGCGCCCATGGGCATCGGGGTGCTGTACGGCCGTGAGCGGCTGCTGGAGCGCATGGAGCCTTACATGGGCGGCGGGGAGATGATCCGCACCGTGACCCTGGAGCGCTCCACCTGGAACCAGCTGCCCTACAAGTTCGAGGCAGGCACCCCGAACGTGGAAGGGGCGGTCGGCCTGGAGGCGGCGATCGGTTACCTGGAAGGGCTCGGGCGGGAGGCCGTGCGGGACTACGAAGGCGAGCTCGCCCGCTACACCCTGCGCCGGCTGCAGGAGGTGCCGGGGCTGACCTTGTACGGGCCGGCGACGGCACGCACCGGCGTGTTCTCCTTCAGCCTGGCGGGAGTGCACCCGCACGACGTGGCCCAGTGGCTGGACTCCGAGGGCGTCGCCCTGCGCGCCGGTCATCATTGCGCCCAGCCGCTGCTGGCCAGGCTCGGGGTGACGGCCACCGCCCGCGCCAGCCTGGGCCTGTACAACCTGAGAGAAGAGGTCGACCGGCTGGCGCGGGGCCTGGGGCGCGTGCGCGAGGCGCTGGGCCGTGGACCTGACTGAACTGTACCAGGAAATCCTCCTGGACCACTACCGCCGTCCGCGGGGCGCCGCCCGCCTGGAGCACATCCCCCAGGCCAAGGCCCACGAGAACCCCACCTGCGGCGATTCCATCAAGGTCGAAGTCCAACGCGCTCCGGACGGTCGCATCCAGGCGGTGCGCTTCGACGCCCACGGCTGCGCGATCAGCACCGCCTCCGCCTCCATGATGAGCGAACGCCTGCGGGGAGCCACGCCGGGGGAAGCCCGGGAGACCGCCCTCCAGTTCATCCGCATCCTGCGCGGAGAGCAGGAGGCCGACGCTCTGGACGACTGGGGGGATCTGGCCAGCCTGAAGGGCGTGATTCGACTTCCGGTGCGCGTGAAGTGCGCCACCCTGGCCTGGCACGCCCTGCTGGACAACCTGCCGGAAGACTGACCGCGAAGGACCACTCGGCTGGAGCCGGGCTACTTGATCAGCAGGCCGGTGACGTACAGAACCGCCATTCCGGCCACCACCCCGCTGGCCAGGGTGAAGGGCAGGAGGGGCGCATCCTTGCGGATCAGCCGGCCGATTTCGTAGGCCACCTCGAACACCGCCCCCGCGCCGATGGAAAGGAACAGCACGGCCAGGACCGGGGAATACAGCAGGCCGCCGGCCCAGGTGCCGGCAATGGCCGGCGCCCCTCCGATCAGGCCCAGCGCGGCGAGCAGGCGCAGAGAGGGCTTTTGCCGCACGATGGGGGCGATGATGCCCAGGCCCTCGGTGATGTTCTGCAGAATGAAGCCGATCACCAGGAAGGTCCCCAGCGCCGCGGCCCCGATGCTGAAGGAGGCCCCGATGGCCAGGCCCTCCCCGAGGTTGTGCAGGCCGATGCCCACGGCGATCATCAGGGCGATGCGCGCCGGCCTGCCGGCCTCCGGCTTGCGCGCCGGCTTCCCGCCGGCCTGGCGCCGGGCGATCGCCATCAGGACCAGGAAGGTGGTCACGATGCCCAGGCCGGTCAGGCCCACTCCCTGGAACGGCCCGCCGAGGGTCGCGGCGGTCTCCAGCGCCTCGTTGGTGGCGTCGATGCCCAGGAACAGCAGGAGGCCGATGGTCAGGGCCATGAGCCACAGGAAGGCCCGCCTCCCCAGCCTGCGCAGCGCCGGATACCAGAAGATCCCGAGGAACACCGGGATGACCCCCACGTAGATCCCGATCAGGGTGAACCCGCCGAGGGTCGCCGCGTCAGCCGTCCTGGTCTCCGCGGCCGCCTCGATCGAGGTGTCGAACGGGACGGAGTTAGTGGAGAACAGGCGGATCTGATAGGCCTCCGCCTGGACCCAGGGGTAAGGGACGCTGATCACGGCCCTGCCCAGCCTGGGAATGCTCCGGGCCGGGAGCCATCGAGAAAGGCACGAAGGCGTCGCGGATGTCGACCTGGGCGACGGTCAGCTCCTGGGGGCTGGTGTTGCGCACGTGCAGCTCGATGAGGCCGGGCTTCAGGATGGTGCGCTCGAACACCAGGGACTCGATCGGCACCGCGGGCTGCACCTTCAACCCCCCGCTGGCCAGGAAGACGGCGATGACCCCCGCAAGCAGCGCCACGGGAAGCAGGAATAGAGCGGCGGTCCTCCAGGGACGGCGCTCGCCTTGAATCGTCGGGTTGGGCATGCCTATTCCTCCACTTCGAAAACCCCGGTCCAGCCCAGCTCCGCGAACTCCGTCTTGTGGCCGTGGAACATGTACCGCCCGGGGTAGCGGTAGCGGAACTCCACGATGCCGCGCTGGGCCTGCATCTGCGCGACGGTGTCCGTGTACTCCGAAGGGGTCAGGCTGGTGCCGGTGGGATAGTAATCGAAGAAGTTGGCGTGGATGTGGAACGAGTTGCTCTGGTCGAACTCCAGCAGGTTCACTAGATATATGCGGACCAGCGCGTCCTTCTTGATCCTGATCGGATGGCGGTCGTAGTAGAAGGGGATGAAGTTCACGTTGTAGAAGTCGTTCTGGTTGTCGAAGTCGATGTCGTTTCCGGCCATTACCATGACCATCTCCTGGTCGGCCTTGGGCCGGCCGCCCTTGGGGTCGATGACCATGGCCCCGTACAAGCCCGCGGCTGATGTGGCTGGCCAGAGGCATGACGTGGCAGTGGTAGGGGTGAACCCCGAAGGGTTCGGCGTCCAGCTCGTAGAGGAACTCACCGCCCGGGGCCACCGGCTCGTAGACCCCGTCCATGTTCGCGGGGTGCACGGTGTGGAAGTGCATGCTGTGCGGGTGCGTGGTGAGGTTGCGGAAATGGATGCGGATCAGGTCCCCTTCCACGGCCCGGAAGGTCGGCCCCGGCACTCGGCCATTGTAGGTCCAGGCCTCGTACACGATGCCGGGCGCGATCTGCACGTTCTTGAGCTGGGCGGTGACCCAGTATTCCCGCAGGCGCCTTCCGCCGGGAAGATAGCTGACCTTGCCGTAGTCGAAGTCGGTCAGGATCCTGGAGGGATCGAAACCGATAGCCTGGGCGTCCAGTTCGCCCGCCACCCCCGGCATGAAGGCCTCATGCCTGGCGACCGGCGTCAGTGGAGGCCACCGCCGAGGAGCCGCCGTGCTGGCCGGCAACCCGCGGGGCGTCCCCGCCGCCGCCGGCGCAGCCGCTCAAGGCCAACAAAAAGAGTCCGACTGCGGCGGTGGTCGGCCACCCTCTGCTCGTCCGGTTCATAGGCTCCTCACAGCGGCGAAACCAGCACATGGCGGGCCAGCGACCCGCCGATGGGCACCCGGCGCCGCGCGCCGATCCTCAGCCGGATCAGCCCGGCCCCCGTGTCCTTCTCCTGCAGGGTGATCCGCACGCCTGGCACCAGGCCGATCGCCTCCAGGTGCCTGAGCTGGTCCGGGGAGCGGCTGGTGAGCTGGCTCACCACCGCTTCCTGCCCGAGCTCCAGACCGTCGGCGGCCACCAGCACCCGCTCCTCGACCTGGCCCTCGGCATCCGGGATCGGTGAGCCGTGCGGGTCGAAGGCGGGATGCCCGAGAAAAAGGTCCATCCGTTCCTCCAGGTCCTCGGAAATGGCGTGCTCCAGTCGATCGGCCTCCTCATGCAGCCGGTCCAGCCCCACCCCCAGGGCTTTTTGCAGGTATGACTCCAGAAGACGATGGTGGCGGACCAGCTCCAGCGCGCGCTTCTCCCCGCTCCGGGATGAGGGTCACGGAGAGGTACGGGGTATAATCCAGGAGCTTCCGGACGGCGAGCTTCTTCACCATGCTGGTGACCGAGGGCAGGGAAACGCCCATGGCCTCCGCGAGCCTGCTGACCGTCACGCCGCCGGTTTCCTTCTCCAGGCAGTAGATGGTCTTGAGGTAATCCTGGGCCGTTCCGGAAAGCTCTTCCATTTCTTGTGTCTCTCTAAGAAAAATGTTAGACATGACTAATTTAATAAGATTTCCCTCGCCCGGCAAGCCGCCGCCTGCTGCAGCCCGCCGCCCCCCGCCCCGCCGGCCGGGCTTTGCCTGCCTTGCCGCGCCGGAAGTCCGGGGTCATCGAGCACGTTCCCGGCGACCAGGGCTGAGCTGCCGCGGCGCTGGTTCTCGGGGCGTTCTCTGGGCTGGGCAGCATTGGCCTGCGCCGCGCTGCTGGCCGCCGGGTGCTCTTTTCCGAATCGGCCGCGATATAGTACAGTAGAGCGGCGGAGGACAGATGCTGAAAGCGCGTATCCTGGTGGTCGAGGACGAGAGGTTGGTGGCCCTGGCGCTGGAACAATGCCTGAAGGCCATCGGGCACGAAGTGGTCGCTCTGGTGACCACCGGGCAGGAAGCGCTCCGCAAGGCGGGGGAGCTGGAGCCGGACTTGGTGCTCATGGACATCCGCCTGAAGGGCGAGGCCGACGGGATCGAGGCCGCCGTCCGCATCCACGACGCCTACAACACTCCCATCGTCTACCTCACCGCATATTCCGACGACAACACCCTGGAAAGGGCGCGGGCCGCCCAACCTTACGGCTACGTGCTGAAGCCCTTCGAGGAGAAGTCCCTCAAGTCCGCGGTGGCCATGGCCCTCTACACGGCCAGCGTCAACTCCCGCGAGCTGCGCACCCGGGAGCGCCTGGGCAGGATCCTGGCGAACCTGGCCGAGGGGGTGATCGTGGCCGACGTCAAGGGCAACATCAGCTACCTCAATCCCCGCGCGTCGGAGCTGCTGGGCTGGGCGCCCGCCGCGGCGGTGGGAAAGTTCTTCGGGCAGGTATTCCAGCTGATCGATCGGGGCACGGGAGCGACGGCCACCCTGCCGGTAAGCCGGGTCCTGCTGGAGGGTGAAGGGGTGGGCCTCCCGGACAGCCTCTTGCTTGCAGAGGGAGGCGCGAAGCTCGCCGTCGACGTGAATCTCAGCCCGACGCGCAACGCCGCGGGGAACATCGAAGGCCTGGTGCTCACCTTCCATCCGGCGGTCGCCGGCGCGTGACCCGCCTGCACCACGTCGCGCTGCCTCGGCTCCGCCGCCTGCTACTTCCGATCCTCCATCGGCACGTAGCGCCGCTCGGCGGCGCCCGTGTACAGGCTGGCGGGGCGATACAGGCGGTTGTCCCTGCGCTGCTCCAGGATGTGCGCCAGCCAGCCGGCCACCCGGGCCACGGCGAAGATCGGCGTGAACAGGATGGTCGGGACGCCCAGCAGGGCGTACACCGCCCCTGAGAAGAAGTCCACGTTCGGGTACAACGGCTTGCCCTTCTCCTCCATGCGGGAACGGAAGTCCCGTTCCAGCTCCTTCAGGACCTCCAGGTACCGGTAGTCCTCCTTGCGGCGAGATAGCTGCTCCAGGAAATCCTGCATGACCACAGCGCGGGGATCCGTGGCCTTGTAGATGCGGTGCCCCATGCCCATGATCTTGTGCGCCCGCTCCAGCTCGTTGTCCAGGAAACTCTTCACCTTGTCCGGGGAGCCGATCTCTTCCACCGCCTTCATCACCCGTTCGTTGGCCCCGCCGTGCAGCGAGCCGTACAGGGCCCCGATCGCCGCGGCGATCGAGCAGTAGCAGGTGGACATGGTGGAGGCCACCACCCGGGCGGTGAAGGTCGAGGCATTGAAGCCGTGCTCGGCGTGCAGCACCAGCGCGGTGTCCATGATGCGCCCCTCGTAGGCTTCCGGTTCCTGTCCCCGCAGCATGTACAGGAAGTTGGCCCCGTGGGACAGGTCCATCCGGGGCTTCACGTACTCCCGGCCCTCGCGGAAGCGCTGCCAGGCGGCCACCACGCTGGCCAGCTGCACCACCTGGTGCAGGGTGTCCCGGCAATTGCAGGTTGGAGAGTGGTGGATGCGGTGCTGGACGTAGCCGCTCAGGTAGGAGACCACCGACTGCAACAGCTCCATGGGGTGGGCGTCGCGCGGGAAGGCGCGGATCATGGCCAGCACCGGCTCGGACAGGTCGCGGCTGGCGCGCATCTTCCTCGAGAACTCGGCCATCTCCTGCCGGTTGGGCAACTTGCCGTGCAGCAGCAGGTAGGTGGTCTCCTCGAAGTTGGAGTCGCGGGCCAGCTCCTCTATGGAATAGCCTAAATAGTAGAGCCTGCCGTTCTGGCCGTCGATCCTGCAAATTTCGGTCTCGCCGGCGACCACTCCCTCCAGGCCCTTGGCATAGCTCGCGGTTTCAGGCATGCCTTTCCTCCTTGCGCTGTGGCTATTGCTCCAGGAGGAGCCTCTCGGGTTCCTCCACCATTTTCTTGATCAAGACCAGAAACTGCACCGCCTCCCGCCCATCGATCAGCCGGTGATCGTAGGAGAGGGCCAGGTACATCATCGGACGGATGACCACCTGCTCCTCCCGGGCCACCGGCCGGCGCTGGATGGCGTGCATGCCCAGGATGGCTGCCTGCGGGTGGTTGGGCAGCGGGGCGGACAGCAGCGAACCGAACACCCCGCCGTTGGTGATGGTGAACGTGCCGCCGGCCAGTTCCTCGGGGCCGATCCGGCGCTCTCGCGCGCGCTGCGCCAGCTCGGCCAGCCTTTTTTCGATTTCCGCGAAGCTCAGGGTGTCCGCGTCCCGCAGCACCGGCACGACCAGGCCGCGCTCCGTGGACACGGCCACGCCGATGTCGTAGTAGCGGCAGGTGACGATGTCGCCGCCTTCGATGCGGCTGTTGACGGCCGGCTGCGCAGCCAGGGCTCGGCAGGCGGCCTTGACGAAGAAGGACATCAGGCCCAGGCGCACCCCGTGGCGCTTTTCGAAGTCCTCGCCGTAGCGCCGCCGCAGCTCCTGCAGCTCCCCCAGGTCCGCCTCGTTGAAGGTGGTGGTGAGCGCGGTTTCCCGGCGGGCCGCTACCAGGCGTTCGCTCAGGGCCCGACGCAGCCGGCTCATGGGCTCCCGTGTTTCGCGCTCGCCCCGGCCGATCGCCGCGGGCGGAAGCCCGGCCCCGCCGGAGCGCTCGTCAGACTGCGCCTCGAGGGCGGCCTTTCCCGCCTCCGGCGTTTCCGCGCCGCTAATAGCGGGCTTCGCGCCGGCATCCCGCGACTTCCCTGTCGGGCTCGCCGCCGTTGCACCGCGCGCAAGGCATCCTCTTTGGTAATGCGCCCGCCCGGACCGGTCCCCGCGATGCGGCCGGCCTCCAGACCGCGTTCGGCGATGACCCGCCGGGCCAGGGGCGACACCTGTGGAGCGGTGGAACCCGCGATTTGCGGCGCGGCGACGCCCGCTATCTGCGGCATTTGCGGTACGGTCTCCACCACACCGACTACCGCCCCGATCTGCACGTCACGGCCCGCTTCCACCTGGATGTGCAGTACGCCGGAAGCCGGCGCCGGCACGGCGACCGTGGCCTTGTCCGTCTCCAGCTCGAACAGCTCCTCCCCCTCCTGCACGCTCTGCCCCTCGCCCTTGAGCCAGGCGGCCAGGGTGCCCTGGGTTACGGACTCGCCGACGGACGGAACCAGGATGTTCTGCTTCATGCGCGTTTCCCCTTGGAGGAGGCGGAGCGCCGGAGGCCGGGAGCTTTCTTGCTAGCGGATCGGCCTGCGCCCAAGGCCTCTTCCAGCAACTCTTCCTGCTCCTGCTGGTGCAGCCGATGCGAGCCGACGGCGGGGCTGGCGCTGGCGGGCCGGGACACGTACTGGAAGCGCACGCCCGGGAAGCGCCGGTCCAGCTCGCGGCGCATGTAGTGCAGCGCGCCACGGTTCTCCGGCTCCTCCTGCACCCACAGGAAGCGCTCGGCCTCCCGGAAGCGCCCCAGCACCCTGGCCAGCTCCTTCTCCGGGAAGGGATAAAGCTGTTCCAGCCGCACCAGGGCGGTGTCGCTCAGGCTGAGGGCCCGCCGGCGCTCGGCCAGCTCGTAGTAGAGCTTGCCGCTGGCCAGCACCAGGCGCCGCACCGTGCCCGGGGCCTCGGGCTCTTCCAGCACCTCGTGGAAAACTCCGCCGGCCAGCTCGGCCAGCGGCGAAACCGCCCGGGGATGGCGCAGCAGGCTCTTGGGGCTCATCAGCACCAGGGGGCGGCGCGCGCCTCTGGATTGGAGCCGCAGCAGGTGGAAAAGCTGGGCCGGGGTGGTGAGGTTGGCCACCCGCAGGTTGTCCCCCGCGGCCAGCTGCAGGAAGCGCTCCAGATGGGCGCTGGAGTGTTCCGGCCCCTGGCCTTCGTAGCCGTGCGGCAGCAGCAGCACCAGGCCGCTAGTCTTGGCCCATTTGGCCTCGGCGGAAGCGATGAAGTTGTCGATGACCACCTGGGCGCCGTTGGAAAAGTCCCCGAATTGGGCCTCCCAGATAACCAGCGCCTCCGGCCGGGACAGGGAGTAGCCGTATTCGAAGGCCAGCACCGCGTACTCCGAGAGCGGGCTGTCGTAGACCTCGAAGCGGGCCTGCTTGCCGCCCAGGTGGTTGAGCGGCACGTAGCCCTCCGGGCGCTCCGGGGTGAGCGGCACTTCGTCGTGCAGGCCGGCCCTGCCCTGGGTGTCCCACCAGACGGCGTGGCGATGGGAGAAGGTGCCGCGCCCGCAGTCCTGCCCGCTGAGGCGCACGGGCACGCCTTCGAGCAAAAGGGTGGCGAGGGCCAGGGCTTCGCCCAGTGCCCAGTCCACCGCCTGCTCCCGCTGCAGGCGCTCGCGCTTCTCCTCCAGGATGCGCTTCAGCTTGGGATGGATGCGGAAGCCCTCGGGGGGCGTGGTAAGCCGCTCGGCCAGAAGCCGCAGCGCCCGTTCGTCGGGCGCCGGCCCGGAGACCGGCAGCGGCGTGGTGGAACCAGCTATCCGCGGCGCCGGCGCCGCGGCGGCGGCAGCGGCGGCGGAGCCCGCTACCTGCGGCGAGCCCGCGGCGGAGCCCGCTATTTGCGGCATTTGCGGCGTGTTACCCCCGCGGGCGGACCCCAGCGCCGCGCGCAGCTCGCCGGCATATCGGCTGCGCAGCGCCGTCTGCTCCTCCTCCCCCATGACCCCCTCTTTTGCCAGAGCCTGCCCGTACAACCTGGCCACGCTGGGATGCTCGCGGATCAGGGCGTACATCCGGGGGTTAGTGAAGGAAGGCTCGTCTCCCTCGTTGTGCCCGTGCCGCCGGTAGCAGAAGATGTCCACCACCACGTCCTGGGACATCTTCTGCCGGAAATCCAGGGCCAGACTCAGGACGTGCAGCACCGCCTCGGGGTCGTCGCCGTTCACATGAAACACCGGCACCGCGGTCATCTTGGCCACGTCGGTGGGGAAGTAGGTGGAGCGGGAATCCCGGCTGGAAGTGGTAAAGCCGATCTGGTTGTTGACCACGATGTGCAGGGTGCCCCCGGTGTGATAGCCCTGAACCTGGGCCAGGTTGAAGATCTCGGCCACCACCCCCTGCGCGGAGAAGGCGGCATCCCCGTGCAGGATCACCGGCAGCACCTTCTTGGTGTTCGACAGGAAATCGCCGCGGCTCTGCAGGCCCCGGGCCTGGCCTTCCACAACCCCGTCCACCGCCTCCAGGTGGCTGGGATTGGCCGAGAGGGTCAGCCGCAGGCTGCGCCCGGCCGGGTCGCGATGCTCTCCGGTGTAGCCCAGGTGGTATTTCACGTCCCCGCTGCCGCCGTACTGCCCGGGGGCGTGCACGTCCTCGAACAGCTCGAAGATCTCCTCGACCGGCTGGCCGGCCACCCGGTTGAGGATGGTGATGCGCCCCCGGTGGGTGGTGCCCAGCACCACCTCCTCCAGGCCGCGGGCGGCCGCCGCGTCCAGCAGGAACTGCAGCGCCGGGATGAGCACCTCCGCCCCCTCCAGCGAGAAGCGCTTCTGCCCAATGAAGGTCCTGTGTAGAAAGTGCTCGAACTCCTCGGCCCTGATCAGCTCCTCCAGCAGGCGGCGCCGCTCGCCCTGGGAGAGCGGCGTGCGGTTGCGCGTCGCCTCCATGCGCCGCAGCAGCCAGTTGCGAATGGGCCGGTTCTGGATGTGCAGGACCTCCACGCCCACGCTTCCGCAGTAGGTCTGCTCCAGGGCCTGCAGGATCTGCCGCAGGGGGGCCTTCCCCGGCTGGAAGTAGCCAGCCGCGGAGAACTCCCGGTCCAGGTCCGCGGAGGAGAGGCCGAATGCCTCCAGGGAGAGCTGGCCGTAGGCCCCCTTGGCCCTGGGGTACAGGTAGTTGGCTCCCGGCTCGCCGCCCGGCAGCAGCGGGTTGAGGCGGGCGTAGAAATAGCCGACTTCCCGATAGGCCCACAGCAGGCCCTCCAGCCGGCCCTGCGCAGGGCCGGCTGCCGGCGGCGCGGCGGAGCCCGCTTTTGGCGGCGCAGAGCCCGGCAGCGAAACCCGGCCTTCAGGCCGGCGGGATGCCGGCGCCGGCGGCTCCCGGGTCGGCGCCGGCGGCTCCGTGATCCGGCCCTCTTCGAGGGCCTGCAGCCAGGGGGTCCAGGCCGGATCCACCGCCGCGGGGTTCTCGCGCCAGGTCCGGTAAAGGCTCTCCAGGTAGGCCAGGTTGCCTTCGAAAAGCATGGCGCCCCCTATGGCTCCCGCAGCCTCTGCCGGAGCAGGTCCGGGATCTGGTCCGGCCGGTCGGCCACCGGCACGCCCGCCTCCCGGAAGGCGCGGACCTTGGCCTCGGCGGTCCCCTTGCCGCCGGAAATGATGGCTCCCGCGTGCCCCATGCGCTTGCCCGGCGGGGCCGTGCGCCCGGAAATGAACGCCGCCACGGGCTTGCTCATCGAGGCGCGGATGTACTCAGCCGCCTGCTCCTCCTCTTCCCCGCCGATCTCCCCGATCAGCACCACGGCCTGCGTGCCCGGGTCCCGCTCGAACATTTCCAGCAGCTCCAGGTAGCCGGTGCCCACCACCGGATCCCCGCCGATGCCCACGCAGGTGGACTGTCCCAGGCCGCTCCTGGTCAGGTTGTACACCACCTCGTAGGTCAGGGTGCCGCTGCGCGAGATCACCCCCACGCCGCCCGGCAAGTGGATCGGCCCGGGCATGATCCCCGCCTTGGCCTGCCCCGGGGTGATCAGCCCCGGGCAGTTGGGCCCGATCAGGCGCACCCCGCGCTCGCGCACGAAGTGGTAGTTGGCCAGCATCTCCTGCACCGCAATCCCTTCGGTGATGCAGACCACCAGGCGCAACCCCGCTTCCGCGGCCTCCCGCAGCGCGGCGGAGGCGAAACGCGCGGGCACGAAGATCACGGAGACCTCGGCCCCCGTCTCGGCCACGGCCTCCTTCACGCTCTCGAACACGGGGATGCCCTGCACGTCCCGCCCGCCCTTTCCCGGGGTCACCCCCCCGACCACCCGGGTCCCGTACTCGCGCATGGACAGCGCGTGAAAAGAGCCGTCCCGGCCGGTGATGCCCTGCACAATGAGCTTCGTGTCCGCCCCGATCAGGATGCTCATGAATGCGCCGCCTCCAATACCTTCCGCACCGCCTCGCTCATGTCCTCCAGGGCCGTCAGGCCCTCGCCGGCCAGCAGGGCCGCGCCCTCCTTCTGGTTGGTGCCGATCAGGCGGATGACCAGGGGCAGGTTGAGGTCCGCCTGGCGCCGGGCGATCAGGATGCCCCGGGCGATGTCGTCGCAGCGGGTGATGCCGCCGAAGATGTTGATCAGGATGGCCTTCAGGCGCGGGTTGGCCCGCAAAATGTTGAGCGCCGTGAGCACCTTTTCCGGACTGGAGCTGCCGCCCACGTCCAGGAAATTGGCGGGGGCCCCACCGAAGAGCTTGATCATGGTCCATGGTGGCCATGGCCAGGCCGGCGCCGTTCACGATGCAGCCGATATCCCCCTCCAGGCTGACGAAGGACAGGCCGGCCGCGCGGGCCGCGGTCTCCTCGGCGCTGTACTCCTCGGCATTGCGGTAGGCTTCCAGCTCCGGGTGCTTGGCCAGGCCGTTGTCGTCCAGGACCACCTTGGCGTCCGCCGCCAGCAGGCTGCCGTCGCTCAACTCGGCGTACGGGTTGACCTCCACCAGGCCGGCGTCCTTGGCGCGGAACAGGCCGTATAGGGCCAGCAGGGTCTGCAGGGCGGCGGCCGCCTGGGCCGGCGGGAAGGCACGGGCTAGCAGGCGGGCCAGCACCTCCTGGTCGGGTCCGCTCTGGGGATCGATGTGCGTGGTGAGGATGGCCTGCGGCTCGCGCGCCGCCAGCTCCTCGATGTCCACCCCGCCGGAAGCGCTCACGATGGCCACGGCCTTCTTGGCGGAGCGGTCCACGGTCAGCCCCAGATAGTACTCCTTGCGGATGTCCACCGCCTTGACCACCAGCAGGCGCCGGACCGGAACCTCCTTGATGCTCAAGGACAGGATTTCCCGGGCCCGGGCGCGCGCTTCCTCGGGGGTCCGGGCCAGCTTCACTCCGCCGGCCTTGCCGCGCCCGCCCACCAGGACCTGGGCCTTGAGCACCACCGGCAGGCCCAGCTCCCGGGCCGCTTCCACCGCCTCCTCCGAGCTTTGGGCCACCTTCCCCGGAGGGACCGGGATACCGGCGGCAGCGAGCAGCTCCCGGGCCTGGTACTCGTACAGCTTCATCCTCCCAGCCTCCGCTTGGTGAGGTTGATGTTCTTGGTCACCTTGATCCCGCGGGGGCACACCCGGGTGCACTCGAAATGGTTCTCGCAGCCCCAGACCCCATCCGGGCTGTCCAGGACCGGCCGGCGTGCGCTCAACCCCGTGTCGCGGCTGTCGAAAACGAAGCGGGCCGCATTGGCGATGGCCGCCGGCCCGATGAAGCGGAGGTTCTTTTCGTCCAGGATCGGGCAGGCCGAGAAGCAGGCGGCGCAGAGGATGCACTTGGTCGGGTCCTCGAAAGCCAGGCGCTGTTCCGGGGACTGCAGGCGCTCCCCAGCCTCGGGCGCCGCCTCATCGGAGATCAGGTAGGGCTTGACCGAGCGCCAGCGGGCGAAGAACTCCCCCTGGTCCACCATCAGGTCGCGCTGCAGCGGCAGGTGCTTCAGGGGCTGGACGGTCACCACCTGTCCCTCGGCCTGGGCCACGTCCCGCACCAGGGTCTTGCAGGCCAGGCGCTCCTTGCCGTCGATGATCATGGCATCGGAGCCGCACACCCCGTGGCCGCAGCTCTTGCGGAAGCCAAGGCTGCCGTCCTGGGAGCTTTTCACGCTCATCAGCGCGTCCAGGATCCGGTCGGTGGGCTCCACCTCCACCGCGTACTCCCGGAAGTACGCAGCCCGGTCGGTCTCCGGGTTGAAGCGCTGGATCTTCAGGGTGATCCTCACCTCTTGCTCCTTCCTCAATACGTGCGGGGCTTGGGCCGCCACACGGAGACGTCCACGCTCTTGTAGCCCAGCCGCACCCGGTCGTCCTGGAGCCAGGCCAGGGTGTGCTTCAGCCACTGCTGGTCGTCGCGCTGCGGGTAGTCTTCCCGGGCGTGCCCCCCGCGGCTCTCCGTGCGGGCCTGGGCGCTGGCCGAGGTGACCAGGGCCAGGTCCAGCAGGTGGCCCAGCTCCAGGATCTCCAGCACGTCGGTGTTGAATCCCCGCGAGGAATCCTGGGCCCGCACCGCGCGGTACTCCTGCCCGCAAGGCGCCCAGCTGGGCCACAGCCTGGGCCATGGCCGGGCCCTTGCGGTAGATGCCCACCTTCTCCATCATCAGGTCACGCATCCGGTCCCGAATCTCCCCGCCGTGCGGTCCTTTCTTCCCGTCCTTGAGCTCTGCCAGGCGCTCCCGCGCCGGACCCGCCGGGTCATCGCCCACGGGCGCCAGGGAGGCTCCCTTGACGAATCCCTCGATGTGCAGCCCCGCCCTGCGGCCGAACACCACCAGGTCCACCAGGCTGTTGGTGCCCAGACGGTTGGCGCCGTGCACTGAAACGCAGGCGCACTCCCCCGCGGCGTACAGCCCCTCGATGGGCGTGCCGTCCTCGTCGGCCAGGACCCTGCCGTCCAGGTCCGTGGGGATTCCCCCCATGGCGTAGTGCGCCGTGGGCTGGATGGGCATCGGCGTGTCGGCGGGGTCCAGCCCCAGGTAGGTGCGGCAGAACTCCGCGATGTCCGGGAGCTTGGACTCGATCACTGTCTTTCCCAAGTGGGTGGCGTCCAGGAACACGTAATCGTCGATGCGCCGGTCGCCGCGGGCCCCGTTGCCCGCCAGGATCTCCTCCATGATCGCCCGGCTGATCATATCCCGGGGCGCCAGGTCCAGCATCGTAGGCGCGTAGCGCTCCATGAAGCGCTCCCCACGGCGGTTGCGCAGGATGCCGCCCTCGCCGCGCACCCCCTCGGTGATCAGGATGCCCAGACCGCGGATGCCGGTGGGGTGGAACTGGAAGAACTCCATGTCCTGCAGAGGAACCCCGCGGCGGGCCAGCAGGGCCGGGCCGTCGCCGGTGTTGGCGTAGGCGTTGGAGGTGGTGCGGTACATCTGCCCGAACCCGCCGGTGGCGAACAGCAGGGCCTTGGCCCGGAACAGGTGCAGCTCGCCGGTCGCCAACTCCAGGGCCACCAGGCCCGCGACCCGCCTTCCTTCCAGCAGCACGTCCAGCACCTGGAACTCGTCGAAGAAGGCCACCTCGTTCTTGATGCACTGCTGGTAGAGGGTCTGCAGGATCATGTGGCCGGTGCGGTCGGCCGCGTAACAGGAGCGGCGCACGGGCGCCTCGCCGTGGTTGCGGGTATGCCCGCCGAAGCGGCGCTGGTCGATCTTGCCCTCCGGGGTGCGGCTGAAGGGCAGGCCGCGGTTTTCCAGGTCGTACACCGCGCGCACCGCGTCGTCGGCCAGGATCACCGCCGCCTTCTGGTCCACCAGGTAGTCGCCGCCCTTGACCGTGTCGAAGGCGTGCCACTCCGGCTTGTCCTCCTCCAGGTTGCCCAGGGCCGCCCCGATGCCGCCCTGGGCGGCGCCGGTGTGGCTGCGCAGCGGATGCAGCTTGGAGACCACCGCGGTGCGCGCGCCGCGGCTGGACTCCAGCGCGGCGTACAGCCCGGCCCCGCCGGCCCCGACCACCACCGCCTCGTACTCGTGCGTCGTCACGCGGCACCTCCTGCTTCCTTGTCCGGGGGGTTGGCCGGGGGGTAGCCCGGGCGGTAAAAAGTGTCCAGCATCCGCAGGCCCTCCCGCACGGCGCCGGCCGACCGGTCCAGCTCCTTCTTCTCCTCGGCGGTGAGCGGCAGCTCCACGATCTTCTCCACCCCGCCGCGGCCCAGCAGGACCGGCACGCCCAGGAACAGGTCCTGGTGCCCGTACTGGCCGCGCAGGTACGCGGAGGCGGCCAACAGGCGCTTCTCGTCCTTCACGATCGCCTCCACCATCTTGGCAGCGGAGGCCCCAGGGGCGTAGTAGGCGCTGCCGGCCTTCAGGTATTTCACGATCTCCCCCCCGCCCTGCCGGGTGCGCTCTACCAGGCGTTCGATGGCCTCGGGCGCCAATAGCTCGGTGATCGGCAGCCCGCCCACCGAGGTGAAGCCGCGCAGGGGCACCATCTCATCCCCGTGGCCGCCCAGGACCATGGCCATCACGTCCCCGGGCCAGACGTCCAGCTCCTCGGCGATGAAGTAGCGGAAGCGCGCCGCGTCCAGCACCCCGGCCTGGCCCACCACCTTGCGCAGGGCGAAACCGGTCTCGCGCAGGACAACCGTGCAAATCACGTCCAGCGGGTTGGTCACCACCACGACCACCGCCTCCGGGGCATGTCGGGCAATGGCCTGGGCCGCGTTCTTGGCGATGCCCACGTTGATCTTGAGGAGGTCCATGCGGTCCATTCCCGGCTTGCGCGGCACCCCGGCGGTGAGGACCACCACATCCGCTCCGGCGATGGCCGCGAAGTCGGTGGATCCCTCGATCCTCACGCCGTATCGGCGAAGTGGGGCGGCATGCAGGAAGTCAAGTGCCTTGCTCTGCGGCAGGCCCTCCACCACGTCCACCATGACAATGTCGGCCAGGTCCTTCTCGGCGATGTAGTAGACCGCGGTGGCCCCCACATTGCCAGCGCCGATCACCGCCACCTTGGGAATGGCCCGGCTCATGAGGCGCCTCCGCGGCGTGCCGGGCCGTGCCCCGGGCTGTCGCGCCGGGCTCCGTCCCGGGCTTCGCCCCGGCCAGCTCGGCCAGCTGCGCCGCCGAGTGACTCAAGGCAGCCAGCTCCGCCTCGGTGAGCCGGGGGGTGAGCACGCGCCGGACCCCGCCCCGGCCGACCACCGCGGGCAGGCTCAGCGCCGCGCCGCTCAGTCCGTACTCGCCCCGCAACTCCAGGGAAACGCACAGCACGCGCCGCAGGTCCATGTGCACGGCGTTCACGATGTCGGCCACGGCGGCCGAGGGCGCGTAAAAGGCGCTGGAGCGCTGGGCCATCTGCACGATCAGATCCCCCGCGCCCGCGGTCTCGGCGACCAGGGCCTCGATGCGCTGGGGAGACAGGAGCTGCGGCAGGGGAACTCCGGAGACGCTGGAATAGCGGGGCAGGGCCAGCATGGAAGCGGAATGCCGGCCGATCACCAGGGCGCTCACGTCTTCCATGGATACGCCCAGCTCGCGGGCCACGGCGTAACGCAGGCGGGTGGCGTCCAGACAGCCGCCCACGCCCAGGACCCGCTCCCGCGGGAAGCCCGATGCGCGTACGAACTCCAGGGTGATGGGGTCCACCGGCTCGGTGGCCACGATCACCACCGCTTCGGGAGCCAGCTCGGCCACGCGCGGGGCCAGCTCGGCGGCCAGGTCCCGGTTCTCCGCGAACAGATCTTCGCGCTTCATGCCCGGCCTTCGCACCCGGCCCGCGGCCAGGACCACGATCTCCGAGCCGGCGATTTCATTCAGTCCCGCGGCCCCGCGCAGCCGGTTGCGGTATTTGCGGATGGGGGCCGCCTCCATCATGTCCAGGGCTTTGCCGGTAGCCAGGCCCTCCTGCAGGTCGTACAGCAGGACGTCCTCCACCCCGGTCTCGGCGATGAAAAAGGCCGTGTTGGCTCCCACGTTGCCGCTGCCGATGATGCTCACCTGGGCCACCACGACCCCCTTTCTCTGCACGCGGAAAGGACGCTCGCCGGCTTCCCGCCGGCCCTTGGAACTATGGGCATGCTGGAATCGCACCCGCACCGCCGTCGCGGACTGCCAGGCCGGTTCGTGCCGGCCCGGCCCCGGGCCTCGTCTGAGGCTAATATAACCGAATTGCCCGGAAGAGGCAAAATTCGACGGAGAAAGGCGGTCGAGGCGCCTCTCAGGCGGGCAGCACGGCCCGGTCCCGGCCCTGCTGCTTGGCCAGGTACAGAGCGCGGTCCGCGGCCTCCCATAGGGCCTTGAGGTCCGCGGCGTGTTCGGGGAAACCGGCGATCCCCTGGCTGGCGGTGATGCGCTCCAGCGGGCCGCCCAGGCTCTGGAAAAAGTCGAGCCCCCGCACCCCCGCGCAGATGGCCTGGGCCAGGCGCAGGGCTTCCTGGGGCGGGGTGCCGGGCAGGAGAATGGCGAACTCATCTCCCCCGCACCGGGCCGGCACGTCGTCGGCCCGCAGCACGGAGCGCAGCACCGGCACCAGCGCCCGGATGGCCCGGTCGCCCGTCTCCGCCCCGTAGTGCTGGTTGATCTGCCGGAAATTGTCCAGGTCCATCATGATCAGGCTCAGGGGCCCCCCGCCGGCCCGGGCTTTCTGCAGACCGTCGCGCAAGGCCTCGTCCAGGAAGCGGCGGTTGAACAGCCCGGTCAGCCCGTCCAGGACGGCCCGCTTCCGCGCCCCGTCCCCCCAGCGCACCATGTCGGAGAGGAACTCGCTGGAGCGGATGGAGCGGTCCGCCGCGGCGTCCAGCATGCGGTTCATGATCTTGATGGCTATCCCCGCCTGTTCCTCCATAAGGCGATAAAAGTCCGCCGCCTTCAGTATGAAGACGGCGCTCGGCTCCGTGGCCTGGCAGGTGGCCGAGCGCGGGGCCTTTTCGATGATGGCCATTTCCCCGAAGAACTCCCCGGGGCCGAACGCGCCGACCTGGTGGGCGGTCCCGTCGGCCAGGCGGATCAAGCTGGCCACCCGGCCCACCCCGACGATGTACAGCTCCTCGCCGCTGGCCCCTTCCCTGAAGAGCACCTCGTCCTTCTGGTATCCCTGGAATTGAAAAAACGAGGACACCTGGCGCAGCTCCCCTTCCGTCAGGTCCGCCAGGATGCCGACTTCCTTCAATAAATCACGCATGCTCCACCGCCCTAGGCCTCGTACACCCGGTCGCCCCCATCCCCGCGCGCCCGGTACAGCAGGTCGTAGGCCGCGCTGATCGCGGCGGCCCACCCGGACGCCTCCCCGCGGTGCACGACCACCCCCAGACTGGCGGTGAAGCGGAACCCCGCCTGCCCGGTGATGGGGGAAAGATCCAGGCGGCTCACCGCCCGCCGCAGCCCCTCGGCCGCCTCCCGCGCGGAACGCTGCGAGGCGCCCGGAAGCACGACCGCCACCTCGTTGCCGCGGTAGCGCACGCCGAAACCCCGCTCCCCCAGGAAGGGCTGCAGCATGGCGGCCAGCAGGGTCATGGCCCCATCACCCGCCTTGTGCCCGTGACTGTCGTTCAGCTGCTTGAAGTTGTCGGGCTTCAGCATGATCAGGGCGGTCGGGTCGGCCAGGAACGAGGCCGCCTCCTGCTCCAGGTAGGGCTTGGTGAACAGGCCGGTCTGGGCGTCGGTGTGGATCTGCCGCCTCAGTTCCTTCACCCAGGGCGCGTTCTCCGTGATCAGGCGGTTGGTGGCCCGGATGCGCTGGGCCACCGTGATAAGAAAGGCGTGCAGCACCTTGGCGAACAGCTGGGGGCGCGTGCCTATGAGAGTGTCGAAGGAAACCGTCCTGCGGGGGAAGGCGAGCAGCGCCGAGTCCTGTTCGGCAATGGCCGAGGCGTTGCGCGGGGTGCGCGAAAAAAAGTCCAGCTCCCCGAAACAGTCTCCCGGGATGAAGCTGGCCAGGGTGATGCTCTGCCCCTCGGCCACCTCCTTGCTCACTACCACCTCCCCCTTTTGCACGATGAAAAGCGCCTCGCTCGCGTCCCCGGCGGCGAAGACCGCGGCGCCTCGGGGATAGGCGACGAGCTCCGTGTACTCCGCCAGACCGGCCCGTTCCTCCTCGCCGAGAACCGAGAACAGGCTCGCTCCGCGCAGCAGCGCGATGGCTTCCGTGTCCGCCCGGTCGTTCATGCGCGCTCGGGCCCCAGCATGGCGCGCGGGTCCAGCACCGCCTCGATCTCCGCGGGGCTCAAGACCTTCTGCTCCAGGGCCACCTGGCGCACGGTCTTGCCCTCGCGGAAGGCCTGGTAGGCGATCTGGGCCGCCCGGTCGTAGCCGATGCGGGTGGCCAGCGGGGTTACCAGTGCCAGGCTCCACTCGATCCAGTGGGCGCACCGCTCGCCATCCGCCTCCAGGCCCTCCACGCAGCGTTCCCGAAACACCCGGCAGGCGCGGGTGAGCAGGGCCAGGCTGTCCTGGGTTTCGTAGGCGATGAGGGGCATCATCATGTTCAATTCCAGGGGCGCCTGGGCGGCGGCCAGGGTCACGGACAGGGCCCGGCCCTTCACGTACACGGCCGCCTGGGCCACCATCTCCGGGATGACCGGGTTGACCTTGCCCGGCATGATGGAGCTGCCCGGCTGCAGGGAAGGCAGGCGGATCTCCCCGAACCCGGCCCGGGGCCCCCCCGCCAAGAGGCGCAGGTCGGTGGCGATCTTCAGCAGGCTGCCGGCCAGGGTGTCCAGCGCCGCCATGAGGCCGGCCTGGGCATCCCGGCAGGCCAGGGCCTCGAACAGGTTGTCCGCCTGGCGGAACGGCAGGCCCGTGTGGCGGGCGATCCGCTCGATGACCCGCGGGGCCAGCTCGGCGTGGGCGTTCAGGCCGGTGCCGATGGCCGTCCCGCCCAGGGCCAGCTCCTCCAGGTGAGGGAAGCAGTCCTCGAGGCGGCGCAGGGCGTGCCGCAGCTGGGAGGCGTAGCCGGAGAGCTCCTGTCCCAGGGTCATGGGCACCGCGTCTTGAAGGTGCGTGCGGCCCAGCTTCAACACATCGCGGTACTCATCGGCTTTGCGCTGGAAAGCATCGGCGAGCCGCCCAAGCTCGGCGGCCAGCGGCCCGGCGGCCTTGCGGTCGGCGATGTGCATGGCCGCGGGGATGACGTCGTTGGAGGACTGCCCCCGGTTCACGTGGTCGTTGGGATGCACCGGCTTGCGGGTCCCCAGCGGGGAGCCCAGCAGCTGGTTGGCCCGGTTGGCCAGCAGCTCGTTGGCGTTCATGTTCCAGGAGGTGCCCGAACCGGTCTGGAACACGTCGATCGGGAAGTGCTCGCTCCACTTCCCGGCGATCAGCTCGTCGGCGGCCCGCACGATGGCCTCGGCGCTGGCCCGCTCCAGCAGGCCCAGCTCGGCGTTGACCTCCGCCGCGTAGCGCTTGATCAGGCCCAGCGCCTCGATCAGGCCGGCCGGGATGCGCAGGCCGGAGATGCCGAAGTTCTCCACGGCGCGCTGGGTCTGCGCGCCCCAGTACGCCCAGGAGGGCAGGCGCACCTCGCCCATGCTGTCGGCTTCGGTGCGGAACTCCTCTTTTTCCCCTCCGGCGCTCATGCCCGGCCCTCCTATAGAAAGCCGCGCAGCACCGCGGGCAGGATGCCGCCGTGGCGGTAGTACTCCAGCTCCACCGCCGTGTCCACCCGGGCCAGCACCGTGAAGCGCTTCTGCCCGCCGTCCGCCGTGCGCGCGACCACCTCCAGCTCCTGGGCCGGACCGTCGGGAGGATCCAGGTCGAAGAGCTCCTCGCCGCTCAGGCCCAGGGAGGCGGCGCTTTCCCCGGCGCGGAACTGCAGGGGCAGCACGCCCATGCCCAGCAGGTTGGAGCGGTGGATGCGCTCGTAGCTCTCGGCGATCACGGCCCGCACCCCCAGGAGCAGCGTGCCCTTGGCCGCCCAGTCCCGCGAGCTGCCCGAGCCGTACTCCTTGCCGGCCAGCACCAGCAGCGGCACCCCTTCGGCGGCGTAGCGCTCGGCGGCCTCGGCGATGTACAGCTTCTCCCCGGAGGGCAGGTGGCGGGTGAAGCCGCCCTCCACCCCCGGCACCAGGCGGTTGCGGATGCGGATGTTGGCGAAGGTGCCGCGGATCATGACCTCGTGGTTGCCGCGGCGCGAGCCGTAGCTGTTGAACTCTTCCTTGGGCACCCCCTGGGCCAGCAGCCAGCGCCCGGCGGGGCCGACGGCGCTGATGGAGCCGGCCGGGGAGATGTGGTCCGTGGTCACCGAGTCCCCCAGCCAGGCCAGCACGCGCGCCCCGCGGATGCCCGGCGGCCGGCCGGCCTCCCGCGGCAGGCCCTCGAAGAACGGGGGCCGGCGGATGTAGGTGGAGCCCTCGCTCCACTGGTAGCGCTGGGCCTCGGGGATGCGGACCTTGTTCCAGGTCTGGTTGCCGTCGAACACGTCGGCGTACTCCGCGCGGAACATCTCCGGGGAAAGGCAGGAGCGGATCGCCTCCTGGACTTCCTCCGGGGTGGGCCAGAGGTCCTTCAGGTACACCGGCTGCTCGTTGCGGTCCAGGCCGATGGGCTCCGTGGTCAGGTCCAGCTCCATGCTGCCGGCCAGGGCGTAGGCCACCACCAGCGGCGGGGAGGCCAGGTAGTTGGAGCGGACCTCCGGGTGGATGCGACCCTCGAAGTTGCGGTTGCCCGAGAGCACGGCGGCCACGTTCAGGCCCTTCTCCTGGATGGCGCGGCTGACCGCCGGGTGCAGGGGCCCGGAGTTGCCGATGCAGGTGGTGCAGCCGTAGCCCACCAGGTGGAAGCCCAGGGCCTCCAGGTAGGGGGCCAGCCCGGCGCGCTCCAGGTAGCGGGTCACCACGCGCGAGCCCGGCGCCAGGCTGGTCTTGACCCAGGCCGGGACCTGCAGGCCCTGGTGCACGGCCTTGCGGGCCAGCAGGCCCGCGGCGAGCATGACCGCCGGGTTGGAGGTGTTGGTGCAGCTGGTGATGGCCGCGATGACCACGTCCCCGTCCTTGAGGCGCACGTTCTGTCCGGCCACCTGCACGCTCGCCCCTTCGGCCGAGCCGGAGCCTTCGCCGGTCGCCCTCCAGGACCCCTTGGCCCTGGCCAGCGGGATGCGGTCCTGCGGCCGGCGGGGGCCGGCCAGGGAGGGCTCCACGGAGGCGAGGTCCAGCTCGAGCACGGAGGCGTAATCCGGCTGCGGCGCCTCCTCCTCGGCGGAACAGCCCCTGCTCCTGGCAGTAGCGCTCCACCAGCTCCACCTGCTCGGCGGAGCGGCCGGTGAAGGCCAGGTACTCCAGGGTCTGCCGGTCCACCGGGAAGAAGCCCGCGGTGGCCCCGTACTCCGGCGACATGTTGCCGATGGTGGCCCGGTCGGCCACGCTCAGATTGCTCAAGCCCGGGCCGAAGAACTCCACGATCTTGTCCACCACCCCGTGTTTGCGCAGTATCTGCGTGACCGTGAGCACCAGGTCGGTGGCCGTGACTCCGGAGGGCAGATCGCCGGAGAGGCGGAAGCCCACCACCTCGGGGAGCAGCATGTACAGGGGCTGGCCCAGAAGCGCGGCCTCCGCCTCGATGCCCCCCACCCCCCAGCCCAGCACCCCGATGCCGTTGATCATGGTCGTGTGCGAGTCGGTGCCCACCAGGGTGTCGGGGAAGGCGGTCCGGCCGCCTTCGGCCTCCTCGCGGCTCATCACCACCTGGGCCAGGTATTCCAGGTTGACCTGGTGCACGATGCCCGTGGCCGGGGGCACCACCCGGAAACCGGCGAAGGCCTTGGCCCCCCAGCGCAGGAACTCGTAGCGCTCGCGGTTGCGGGCGAACTCCAGCTCGGCGTTGGCCGCCAGGGCGGCCTCGGAGGCGAAGCGGTCGACCTGCACCGAGTGGTCGATCACCAGGTCCACCGGGATCACCGGATTGATCCGCCCCGGGTCCCCGCCCAGCTCGGCCATGGCGTCCCGCATGGCCGCCAGGTCGACGATGGCCGGCACGCCCGTGAAGTCCTGCATGATCACGCGCGCGGGCTTGAAGGGAATCTCCCGGGAGCTCTGTCTGGTTCCAGCGGCAGAGGGTGCGCACGTCCTCCTCGCGCACGGTGAAGCCGTCCACCTGCCGCAGCGCCTGCTCCAGAAGGACCCGGACGGCGTAGGGCATGGCGGACACGGCGGCCAGCCCCTGCTTCTCCAGGGAGCGCAGGCTCCAGATAGGTGAAGCGTCCCGAGCGGGTTTTCAGAACCCCGCGCGCGCCGAAGGGATCGGCGGTCTTACCCATGGCTTTGCCTCCTCGCGGCGGATGCGCCCATGGCCAGCGCCCTGCGCTTCCAGCGGCCGCCGGCGTACCAGGACAGGAGCAGGATCATCCCGACCGCCCAGCCGACGGGCGTGGCCAGCCAGATCCCGTCGGTGCCCAGGCGCCGGGAGAGCAGCGTGGCGGCGGGGACGCGTATCACCCAGAGGGCCAGCAGGGTCACCAGCATGGGGGTCAGGGTGTCCCCCGCCCCGCGCAGCAGTCCCCCCGGTGATCAGCATGGCGGAGAACAGCACGTAGGCCCCGCCCACGATCGCCAGGTAGCGGGCGCCCAGGGCCGCCACGCCGGCGTCGGCGTTGAACAGGCGGATGAGCGGCGCCCGGAAGAGCGATCACCGCCGCGGAGGTAGCCAGGGCCAGGGCCCCGGACATCCACAGGGTCGAAGAAGAAGCCGCGCCGCACGCGGTCGAGGCGCCCGGCGCCCACGTTCTGCCCGACGAAGGCGGACAGGGCCAGGCGAAGTTCATGGCCGGCATGGTGGCGAAAGTCTCCAGGCGGGTGCCCGCCGTGTAGGCGGCGATCGCGTTGGTGCCGAAGAGTTGACGATCCGGGACAGGGCCAGCATGCCCAGGGCCACCAGCACCTGCTGCACCGCCGAGGGCAGCCCGATCTGGATGGAGCGCCGGAAGATCTGCGGGTCGAAGCGCATGCCGACCAGGCGGATGCGCAGCACGGCCAGCTCGGGCCGGCGCAGGTACCAGCACCCCCAGCAGGAAGGACAGGCCCTGGGCGATGACCGTGGCCCAGGCCACCCCCGCCACCCCCCAGTGGAACACCAGGACGAACAGCAGGTCCAGCACGACGTTGGTCAGCGGTGGCCACGATCAGGAAATACAGCGGGGTCTTGGAATCGCCCAGGCCGCGCAGGATGGCGGCCAGGGAGTTGTAGCCGAACAGCAGGATCAGGCCGGCGAACAGGATGTTCAGGTAGAGGCGGGCCTGGGGCAGGATCTCCGGGGGCGTGTGCAGAAATCGCAGGATGGCGCCGCCGGCGGTCAGCCCGACCGCGGTGACCACCAGGCTGGCCCAGAACAGGAAGATGTAGGTGGTCTCCACGGTGCGCCGCACCCCGTCCATGTTCTTGGCCCCGTAGTACTGGGCCAGGAGGATGGAGGAGCCCATGCCCATGCCCATGACCAGGGCGACCAGCAGGAACAGGATGGGAAGCTCACGCCCACGGCGGCCAGGCGTCCTTGCCCACGAACTGCCCCACGACCACGCTGTCCACCAGGTTGTAGAGCTGCTGGAAGAGGTTGCCGATCAGCATCGGCACCGCGAAGGTAAACACCAGGCGGCCCTCGGGGCCGGAGGTCAGGTCGCGCATGCTATGATATACTATTAACGGCAATCGTGAAGATCAAGGTACGTCCCGAGGACTTCGTCGTGCAGGAGCAGGCCGAAGTCGAGCTGGACCCGCGGCCCGGCCCGTTCGCGGTCTTCGAGTTGAGCAAGCGGCAGTGGGACAGCTTCGACCTGCTGGCCCTCCTGGCCCGACGCCTGGGGGTGGAGCGCCGCGACATCCGCCTGGCCGGCCTCAAGGACCGCTTCGGGGACACCGCGCAGCTCGTGTCGGTGCGCGTGCCCGGGCGCCCGCCCGGCCGGCTGCCGCTCTCCTGCAGGACAAGGGTTTCAGCCTGCGCCTGCGCGGCTATGCCCGCGAGCCCCTGGCCGCGCGCGACTTGAGCGGCAACTTCTTCCGGATCGTGGTCCGCGACATCGACCCGCGCTCCAGCGGGCGCTGCCGCCAGGCGGTCGAGGCGGTGCGCGAGGCCGGCCTGCCCAACTACTACGACGAGCAGCGCTTCGGCTCCGCCCGCCACGGGCAGGGCTTCATGGGCAAGGAGGTGTTCCTCGGTCATCGGGAGCAGGCGCTGCGGCTGTACTTCACCCCCTCCCGCTTCGACGACCGGCGCACCCGGGAGCTGAAGAGCTGCGTGAGCGGAGCACTGGGGCCGCTGGGCCGAGTGCCTGCCGCTGGCCTTCGGCGACTACCGCCCCCTGCTGGAGTACCTGGCCGAACACCGCAAGGCCTTCCGGCAGGCGCTGGAACGCCTGCGACCGCCGCTACCTGGTCTTCGTGCTCAACGCCTACCAGTCCTACCTGTTCAACGAGATCCTGGGCGGCCGGTTGGTCCGCCTGGCTTCGGAGCACGGCTTTCGCCTCCTGACCCGTTCCTACCGCCACGGCCGCTTCCTGTATCCGCAGGAGCTGCCCGCGAGCCTGCGCGAAGAGCTGGCGGGGGAACGGCTGCCCGTGCCCGGCTTCGACTCCGAGGTCGCGGACCCCGCCGTGCGCGAGATCGCGGAAGCGGTGCTGGCCGGCGAGGGCATCGGCTGGAGCGATCTGCGCGTGCGGCAGTTCTCCGGGTTGCGCGTCCACGGAGTGGAGCGCGCCGCCCTGGTCTTCCCCCGGGACCTGGTAGTCGGCGAGCCGGCCCAGGACGAGCTGTACCCGGGCAGGCACCAGCTCACCCTGGAGTTCTTCCTGCCGCGGGGCAGCTACGCCACGCTGCTCTTGAAGAGGATGGAGGCGGTGCCCCTCGCAGCGGAGGCCTGAGGCCGCGGCCGGCCCGCCAGGCCCCTGCTACTTCTTCTCGGGCTCCGCCGGCAGCCACAGCTTGCCCGGCGAGGCGAAGGCCCGCTCCCCGGCCAGGAGGCGCACGAGCAGCACGATCGCCGCCAGGTAGGCCAGCAGGAGCCCGATGGTCATCCAGTAGTACCGGGGCTCGCCCCGGGTGAATCCGTACATGGGCAGGTTGATGGCCAGGATGTACGGGATGACCAGGAAGAAGGCCACCCCGGAGCCGTACATGTAGTCCACCGCGGCGGGGGTCTCGAACTCCGGGTCCACCACCCGCAGCAGGGCCAGCCCGGTGGGCAGGGTGCCCGTGGCCGCGCCGTAGAAGATCATGGCCCGCTGGAAGCGGTGGTCCTCGAACAGGCGCGAGGTGAGCCACAGGCAGTAGCCGATGGTCAGAAAGCCGGCCAGAACGCCCATGACCAGGATGGGCAGCCAGTAGCGGGCGATCACCACGATCGAGATGGCGCCCAGGGCCGCGGCTACCAGCAGGTCCACGGACACCCCGGCGATGCGGGTCAGGGCGCCCGGGTCCAGCACGTGGTCCACGCCGGCCCTGCGGGCCAGGCTCTTGGCGCCGGCGGCCAGGATGGCGGCGAAGATG
Source organism: uncultured Spirochaetota bacterium (assembly GCA_963736785.1). Lineage (GTDB taxonomy): Bacteria > Spirochaetota > Spirochaetia > SZUA-6 > DRHE01 > MIBK01. Next base: position 48,566 of record CAVTQG010000040.1, read on the forward strand.
AAGGAGATGCCCCAGAGGTTGACCGCCAGCTCGCGGCCCTCCTTGCCCGCCAGGGAGATCAGCGCGGTGAGCCCCTTCAGCAGCAAGAAGGTGGCCAGATAGCAGACCAGGACCACTCCGAAGTTGATCGCCATGGTGTCCACCGCCTCGGTATCCGTGGTCAGGCGCGAACCCACCGGCAGCTTGGCCCCGGCCGGGTAGACCCCGGACTGCAGACCCTGGCGGGCGTCAGCGCCCAGGCGCCGCGCCTGGACCCACCCCTTGCGGATGCCCAGGTTGATCAGGACCACCCCGCCGAAGCAGGCCCACAGGTACCCCAGGGCGGCGAAGGTCAGGCCCAGGCTGCCGGCCCCCTGGAAGCCCATCGCCTCCCAACCCACCCCGATGGAGTAGGCCTGCCCCGGCCCCATCTCGTAGCCCAGCGGCACGAAAAACCCGATCGCGGGGTTCAGGCCCGGCATTACGGCGGCCTTCAGGAGGAAGGCCAGGCCCAGGCCAAGCAGCGCCTGCAGGGTGAAGGAGGCCGTAATGCACAGAGCGGTGGCGAAAACCCTCTTCCCGGTTTTCTTCGGGGGCGGGTCGCGCAGGCTCATGGCGATGAAGGAAATCGACAGCAGATGGTAGATCAGGTCCCCCAGGGGCGCGGCATCCAGGCCCAGCGGGCGGGCCGCCAGGTTGTAGAACAACAGCAGCAGGAAGCCGGCGGTCAGGGAGTTGGGGATCAGGTACCGCTGGAAGAAGGGCACCCGCGCGCGGATCCAGGTGGCCAGCAGCAGCGCCACGGACAGGATGCCCAGGTGGACGAAGGTGAGCCATTGGAAACCCATGGGGCAATGTTAGCCCGAGTCGCGCGCCGGACGCAAGGCAAAAAGTGCTCCGGGCCGGCGGCACAGGGGGGCGGCCCGCCCCCTCAGCCTCCTTCCCGGGCCCGGCTGGCAGCGGCCAGGATCGCCGCCAGTTCGGGACGGCTGGCGCGGCCGAGCGCGCCAGCTCCTCCCCCGTGTAATGCGACGCCAGGAACTCGGCGACCGGAAAGCGCTCGAACCAGCAGTCCCGCGCCAGGGCGCAGGGCAGCCCCTGGTTCACGCGGCGGCAGTAGCCGAAGGCCAGGTGATGCCCGAGCTTGCGGCAGTAGCCCTGCTCCCGGTCGTAGAGCTTCGCTCAATACTTCTTCCCCGAGGCCAGCAGCGCGGGCTTGGGGTGGTTCTTGATCACGCTCCAGCGCCCGGTCGATGTCCTTCTGCGGCAGGGCGTAGTCCTCCAGCTTGTCGTGGAAATACAGCTCGTAGCCGCGCAGGTCCATCAGCCCGTGCCCGCTCAGGTTGAACAGGATCACCTTCTCCTTGCCCTCCTCCTTGGCCTTCTTGGCCTCCTGGATGGCCGCGGCCACGGCGTGGCTGGTCTCGGGGGCCACGATGATCCCCTCGGTCTGGGCGAACTGCACGGCCGAGGCGTAGCACTCCAGCTGGTGCACCGCCCGCGGGGCCAGCAGACCTTCCACGATGGCCGCCGAGACCAGAGGCGCCATCCCGTGGTAGCGCAGGCCGCCGGCGTGGATGGGCGGGGGCACGAAGTCGTGGCCCAGGGAGTGCATGGCCAGCAGCGGGGTCATCTTGGCCAGGTCGCCGTGGTCGTAGACGAACGGGGCCCTGGTCATGGTCGGGCAGGAGGTCGGCTCCACCGGGATGATGTCGATCTTGGCCCCGGCGATCTTGTCCGCCACGAAGGGGAAGGCCAGCCCGCCGAAGTTGCTGCCCCCGCCGGCGCAGGCGATCACCACGTCCGGCTTCTTCTCCCCGAACATGGCCAGCTGCTTCTTGGCCTCCAGCCCGATGACCGTCTGGTGCAGGAGCACGTGGTTCAGCACGCTGCCCAGGGAGTAGCGGGTCTGGCCGGTAGGGTCGCTGACCGCCTCCTCCACCGCCTCGCTGATGGCGATGCCCAGGCTGCCGGGGCACTCCGGGTCGCGGGCCAGCACGTCCCTGCCGGCCTTGGTGTGGTGGCTGGGGCTGGCGATGCACTTGGCGCCCCAGACGTGCATCATCAGGCGGCGGAAGGGCTTCTGGTCGAAGCTGACCCGCACCATGTAGACCTTGCACTCCAGGCCTATCAGCGCGCAGGCGTAGGCCAGGGCGCTGCCCCACTGCCCCGCCCCGGTCTCGGTGACCAGCTTCTTGATCCCGAACTGCTTGTTGTACCAGGCCTGGGGGATGGCGGTGTTGGGCTTGTGGCTGCCGGCCGGCGACAGGCTCTCGTTCTTGTAGTAGATGCGGGCCGGGGTGCCCAGGGCCTTTTCCAGAGAACAGCGCCCGGTGCAGAGGCGAGGGCCGGTACATGGCGTACAGGCTGCAGCACCTCCTCCGGGATGTCGATCCAGCGCTGGCTGGACACCTCCTGCTCGATCAGGTTCATCGGGAACACGGGAGCCAGCATCTCCGGCTTCACCGGCTTGCCGTCCGGGCCCAGGGGCGGGTTCATCCCCTTGGGCAGGTCCGCGGCCAGGTTGTACCACTGCCGGGGCATCTCGCTTTCCGGAAGCACCGCTTTCAGGATCTGGTTGCTCATCTTCACTCCTCCTTTGCAGTTGTGGTATGCAGATACTCGCTCAATACCCGGCGGAAGGCCGAGTTCCTTTTCTTCAGCTCCCGCGAGCCGCGGGTGATCTTGCACAGGCTCATGCCCAGGCGGCGGGCGATGGCCCGCTGGCTTTCCCCGCGGGCCAGCAGCTTCACCAGCTCCCAGCGCCCGTCCACCTCCGCGAGCTCCCGCCGGGTCAGGATGCTCCGCAGGAAGGCGGCGATCAGCTCCGGGTCCCGGACCCGGCTCAACACCGCCGCGATCTCGCAATCCCCCGCATACTGTTTCTACCTGTAGAAGCGTTTCTACGCGGAGAATCATGCACCGCGGGCCGCATCCTGTCAAGTGGCGCAGCTACCGCTGCCGGTACTACTACTGCAGCAGCGCAGCTATGGCCTCCCGGGCGGCCCGCCGCACCGCCTCCGGCCCGCCGGGAGCCGCGGCCCCGGATGGCCTCCACGAATCGGGAGCCCACCACCACGGCGTGGGCGCGCGGGGCCAGGGCCAGCACCTGCTCGCGCCGGTGAACCCCGAAGCCGGCGAGCACCCGCAGGCCCAGGCCCCCCAGCTCCCGGAGAAAGGCCAGGTTTTCCTCCCCGAGCTCGGTGTGCTCGCCGGTGATGCCGCGGCGCAGGGCGGCGTACAGGTACTGCGCGCCGGTGGCGGCCATCAGGGCCAGGCGCCGCGGCCGGGTGTCGAGGGCGGCCACCGGCACGATCGCCAGGCCCAGCGCGCGCCCGAGGGCGTACAGCCCCTCGTCCGCGTCCACGGGCAGGTCGGGCACGATGAGCCCCGCGGCCCCCGCCTCCCGCGCCCGTTCCAGGAAGGCCTGCACCCCGCGCGCGACCACCGGGCTGGCGTAGCTCATGAGGAACACCGGCAGGCCCGTGGCCTCCCGGATGCGCCGCACCAGCTCGAAGCCTCCGGCCACCCGGAAGCCCTTGCTGAGCGCGGCGTCGCAGGCCTCCTGGATGAGGGGCCCGTCGGCGGTCGGGTCGCTGAAGGGAAACTGCACCTCCAGGTACGAAGCCCCGCCCTCGGCCAGGCCGAGCGCCGCGGCCAGCGCGCCATCCCCGTCCGGGTAGCCGGCCACCAGGTGGGCCATGATGCGCTCAGCCATGGCCCGCCTCCCGCCGCAGGAACTCCGTCCAGGCCGCGCCGTCCAGCACCGGGGCCAGGATGAACAGGTCCTTGTCCCCGCGCCCGGACATGTTGATCACCAGGGCCTGGTCGGAGGGCAAGGTCGGTGCCAGGCTCATGGCGGCCGCGGCCGCGTGGGCCGACTCCAGGGCGAAGATCAGGCCCTCCTGCCGGGCGAAGAAGTCCAGCGCCGCCACCGCCTCCCGGTCCTCCACCCGCACGAACTCGATCCGGCCCGTGCGCCCCAGGTGGGCCAGCTCGGGACCGATGCCCGGGTAGTCCAGCCCGGCGGACAGCGAGTGGGTAGGCAGGACCTGCCCGTCCTCATCGAGCAGGAACAGGGACTTGTAGCCCTGCACGATCCCGGTTCGCCCCGCCCCGCTCATGCGCGCGGCGTGCTCCCCCGGCCGCTTTCCGCGGCCCCCCGCCTCGGCGCCGACCAGGCGCGGGTCGCCTGCCGCAAGAACGGGCTGAAGAAGCCGATGGCGTTGGAGCCGCCCCCGACACAGGCCACCAGAGCCGCGGGCGTGACTCCCGCTTCCGCCAGCTGGGCCCGGGTCTCCTGGCCGATGACCGACTGGAACTCCCGCACCATGTCCGGAAAGGGCGAGGGGCCCAGCGCCGAGCCCAGCAGGTAGTGGGTGTCGCGGTAGCTCCCGGCCCAGTCGCGCAGCGCTTCGTTGACCGCGTCCTTGAGGGTGCCGGAGCCTCCGCGCACCGGCACCACCTCGGCCCCGAAGCGCTCCATCCAGAACACGTTGGGCCTCTGCCGGCGGATGTCCGTTTCCCCCATGTACATCCGGCAGGCCAGGCCCAGCTTGGCGCACACCGCGGCCGTGGCCACCCCGTGCTGGCCGGCCCCCGTCTCGGCGATGATCCGCCGCTTGCCCATGCGCCGGGCCAGCAGGCCCTGGCCCAGGGCGTTGTTGATCTTGTGGGCCCCGGTGTTGGCCAGTCCTTCCAGCTTCACCCAGATCGCCGCCCCGCCCAGGGCACGGGAGGCGTTCTCCGCCGGGAGCAGGGGCGTGGGCCGGCCGACGAAGCTGCGCGACAGCCGGTCCCGCTCCGCCGCGAAGGCGGGGTCGGCGCAGGCCGCCAGGAACGCCTCTTCCAGGTCGTCCAGCGCCCCCCGCAGCACCTCGGCCACGTAGCGTCCCCCGAACTCCCCGAAATACCCCGATATCTTTTCCTTCATTCCGCGCCTCCCGCCGCAATCTCCGCAAAGAAGAGCTCCAGCGCCGTCCGGTCTTTCACCCCGGGAGAGGCCTCCAGCCGGCTGGAAGCGTCGACCAACTCCGGGCGCCAGCGGCGAACCACTTCGCGAATGTTGTCCGGACCTAGTCCCCCGGCCAGCCACAGGGGCCGCTCCGCGGCCAGCTTCTCGACCAGTTCCCCGGGCACCCTCCGTCCCGTGCCGCCGCGGGCCTCCGCGGACCAGGCGTCGGCCAACACGCGGGGACAGCCGTATTCCCCGGCCCGGGCCGCGTCCGCCGGCTCGCGCAGGCGCAGCGCCTTGAAATAGGGGAAACCGGCCGCCAGGCACTCGCCGGGCTGCTCCTCCCCGTGCAGCTGCAGGGCGTCCAGCAGACCCTGCTCCAGCAGCGCCCGGGCCTGCGCCGTGCCCTGCGGCTCGGTCACCACGCCCACTTTCAGCACGTTCAGCCCGGCCAGTTCGCGCAGGAGCGAAGGGTCGGCGCGGCGCGGGGAAGGGGCGAACACGAAACCCAGCAGGTCGGCGCCCAGGCCCGCGGCCAGGCGGGCGTCCCCGGCGCGGGTGAGCCCGCAGATCTTCACCAGCGGGCGTAGCCCGACAGGACGTCGGCGCGAAGGCCGGGCATAGCCCGGGTTCCGCCCCGCCGGCGCCCATCGGCCGGCGGCCGCCGCCACCCGCGCCCAGAAATCGCGGGCCGCCAGGGGCGAGTCCAGCGCGGCCGTGAGCTCCCCCACTGCCTCCGGGTTGCGCACCGCGGCCTCCCCGACCAGCACCGCGTCGAATCCTCCGGAGCGGGCCAGCAGCACGCCCTCCGGGCCGCGCACGCCGGACTCGTACACCAGGGTGGTTTCCCAGTCGATGGCCGGGCGCAGGGCCAGGGGGACCAGCGGGTCCACCCGGAAGCTGCCCAGGTCGCGGCTGTTCACCCCGGTCAGCGCCGGGCGGGCCTCCCGCGCCCTGCCCGCCTCCGCCAGGTCGTGCACCTCCACCAGCGCGGCCAGCCCCAGCTCCTGAGCGCGGCGGCACAGGCGCCGCAGGGCCGGCCCGTCGTGCAGCGCGGCCAGCAGCAGCACCGCGTCGGCGCCGGCCCGCGCCGAGACCTCCAGGTCCGTCCTCGTCCAGCAGGAAGTCCTTGCGCAGGACCGCCAGGTGCGGGTAGCGCTGCTTCACTTTCCGCAAGTCGGCCAACGAGCCGCCGAAGTGGTCCTCCTCGGTGAGCACGGAAAGGTATCGCACGCCGGCGGAGGCGTACCGCTCGGCTTGTTCCGCCGCGTCCAGCCCCGGGGCGATGTCTCCGCGGGAGGGGGAACGGCGCTTGATCTCGCAGATCAGCGCGGGCGGCTCCGCGCGTGCAGCCGCGCCAGGAAGGGCACAAACGGCACCTGGCGGCGCGGCGGCAGGGCTGTCCCCAGGGCCGGGCCCTCGCGCGCGACGCGCTCCCGGCGGCGCTCCACGATTGCCTGCAGCCGGTTCACACGACCGCCAGTTCCCGCACGGCGGCCAGGATCTGCTCCAGCTTGGCTCTCACCTCCCCGCCTTCCAGGGCCTGCCCGGCCCGGCGGTAACCCTCTTCAATCCCTCCCGCCAGACCGGCCACGGTCAGGGCCGCGCCGGCGTTGAGCAGCACCGCGTGCCGGATGGCCGCCGGCTCCGCCTCGCCGGCCAACAGGCGGCGGGCGATCTCCGCGTTGTCCTGGATCGTGCCGACCTGCAGGGCTTCCAGCGGATAGGCCTCCAGCCCCAGGGAGGAAGGCTCGAACAGGCTCTCGCGGATCTGCCCCCCCTCCAGGGTCACCACCCGCGTGGGACCGGTGACCGAGATCTCGTCCTGGCCGTCCAGGCCGTGCACCACCATGGCCCGCTCGATGCCCAGCAGGCCCGCCGCCTCGGCCACGGGCCGGCACAGCCCCTCGGCGAACACCCCGATCAGCTGGAAGCGGGCCTCGGCCGGATTGGCCAGGGGCCCGACCAGGTTCATGATGGTCTTCATGCCCAGCTCGCGGCGCACCTGGCCAGCGTGGCGCATGGCCGGGTGGTACAGGGGCGCGAACAGGAAGACGAAGCCGGTGGCCTCCAGCAGGCGCTCCGCCCGTTCCGGCGGAAGGTCCGTGGGCAGGCCCAGGGCCTGGAAGAAGTCGGCGCTGCCGCTGGCCGAGCTGACCGCCCGGTTGCCGTGCTTGGCCACCCGGGCCCCGCAGGCGGCGGCGGTGAGCGCTGCCAGAGAGGAGATGTTGAAGGTGCCGATGCCGTCCCCCCCCGTGCCGCAGGTGTCCAGCAGCGGGCCCTGCGGCCCGGAAGGGGGTCTTCTTGCGGCGCAGCACCGAGGCTGCGCCGGCGATCTCCCGCGGGGAGAAGCCCTTGGCGTTCAGCCCCACCAGGAAGCCGGCGATCTGCGAGCCGTTCAGGTTGCCGTCGGTAAGCTCCTCCATGAACTCTTCCATCTCGAGAAAGGAAAGGTCCACGCGGGAGAGCACCCGGGCCAGGAGCTGGGCGGCGGGGAAGGGCTCGCGCTTGTAGGCCAGGAAGTTGGACAGGAGGCGCTTGCCCAGAGGGGTGCCCACCGACTCGGGGTGGAACTGCACGCCCTCCACCGGGTGCGTCCGGTGGCGCAGGCCCATGATCTCCCCGTCCAGGGAAGTGGCCGTGACCTCCAGCTCCTCCGGCAGGCTGTCCGGGTCCACCACCAGGGAGTGGTAGCGGGTCACGGTGGCCGGCAGAGGGATGCCGCGGAACAGGCCGCGGCCGTCCAGGTTGATCTGCTCGGTCTTGCCGTGCACGATGCGCCGGGCCTGCACGATGCGCGCGCCGAAGGCCTGGCCGATGGCCTGGTGGCCCAGGCAGACCCCCAGGATGGGGATGCGCCCGGCGAAGCGGCGCACGGCCTCCAGGGTGATGCCGGCCTCCTCCGGCCTCCCGGGCCCCGGGGAAAGCACCAGGCGGGAAGGGGCCAGCTCCTCCACCTCCTCGAGGCTGATGCGGTCGTTGCGCACCACGCGCACCTCTTCAGAGGTGAGCTCGCACAGGTACTGGTACAGGTTCCAGGTGAAGGAGTCGTAGTTGTCGATGATCAGGATCATGAGTGCACCTCCAGGCCGCAGGAGGCCAGCAGCGCGGCCAGCTTCTCCCCGGTCTCCTCCAGCTCCCGTTCGGGCCGCGAGTCGTACACCACCCCGGCCCCGGCCTGCAGGATCAGGCGGTCGCGCAGCTTCACCGCGCTGCGGATGGTGATGCAGGTGTCCAGGCTGCCACCGGGCTCCACGTAGCCCACGATGCCGGCATAGAAACCGCGGCGGTGAGCCTCCAGGGCGTCCACGGTCTGGATGGCCCGGATCTTGGGCGCGCCGGAGACGGTGCCGGCCGGGAAGGTGGCCCGCACGGCGTCCAGCCCCGTCTTGCCGGGAGCCAGGTCCGCCTCCACCTGCGACACCAGGTGCATGACGTGGGAGTACTTCTCCACGGCCATGCTCTCCGTGACCCGCACGCTGCCCGGGGCGGCCACCCGGCCCAGGTCGTTGCGGGCCAGGTCCACCAGCATCAGGTGCTCGGCCCGCTCCTTCTCGTCGCGCAGCAGCTCCTTTTCCAGCGCGCGCTCCTCCTCCTCGCTCGCGCCGCGGCGCCGGGTGCCGGCGATCGGGCGCATGGTGAGCTTGCCGCCCTTCACCTTCACGTGCACCTCCGGGGAGGCGCCGAAGAGCTGGAAGCGGTCGAAGTCCAGGTAGAACAGGTACGGCGAGGGGTTGAGCGAGCGCAGGCTGCGGTAAGCCTCCAGGGCGGGCAGGCTGGTGCGTACGGCAAGGCGCCGGGAGAGCACCCCCTGCAGCAGGTTGCCCGCGGTGATCTCGGCTTTCAGGCTCTTCACCCCCTCCAGGAAGCGTTCCTGGTCCCCGGGCTCGGCCAGGATTTCCGCGGGGTGCGTGGCGCGCCGTTCGGTCAGGAAGTTGAAGTCCAGGTCCGCGATGCGGGCCATGGTCTCCTCCATGGCCTTCTCCAGATCGATGCGGTGCTCCCGGTAGTTGACGCCCACCAGGGTGATGCGTTCGGTGTAGTGGTCGTAGACCAGGTAAAGGTGCCCGAACAGGAAGCAGGCCTCCGGAAGTCCCAGCGGGTCGCCGCGCTCCCGGAAGGCGCACCGTGTCGAAGCGGCGGGCGTACTCGTAGGCCAGGTAGCCCACGCCGCCCGCCGGGAAGGGAAAGGAAGGCCGGAAATCCGCGTGCTCAGCGGCGTAGCCGGCCAGCGCGTCCAGGATGTCGCCCTGGCCGACGGGCTGCCTCTTCCAGCCCTCCCGCCCGCTGTCCTTGAGCACGCGCAGCTCCTCGCCCTCCTGCTGCAGGGTGAAGGCTTCCTTCAGCAGCAGGATCGAGTAGCGTTCGCGCCCCTTCTGGAAGGAGGCGGACTCCAGCAGGGCGCGGGCCTTCAGCTTGAGGGCCAGCCCCAGGGGGGTGAACTTGTCCCCCGGGAACTCGGCCAGGACGCGCTCGGCGCCCTGGGTCTTCATGCGCACGTTCATCGTTACCCTCCCTGAATAAAAAAGCCGCAGGCGCCCGACGAGGGCCTGCGGCCTGTAAAAAAAACAAGCCTCGAGGCCCCGCTGTCATGGCAGCCGGAGCATCGAGGCTGGCGCGCCTACGCGACTCCGGTTACCGCCGGAGCCACCACCAACCCGAGAAATTGCGGATCGTCGGGCGCGCTTGCTTCATGCTGGGAGGAATATAGCCGGCCGCTCGCCGAGAGTCAAGCGGGGGTGGTATAATCTGCGGCGGGGGAACCGATGGGCATTTTCAAGACCTACGACATCCGCGGGGTGTGGGGCCGGGAGTGGGACGATGCGCTGGCCTATCGCATCGGGCTGGAGCCTGCCGGCCTGCTGGAGGCCACCGACATCCTGGTGGGACGCGACGCGCGGGAAAGCTCGCCGGCGGTCTTCGAGGCGCTGAGCCGCGGGATCCTGGAGGCCGGCTGCGACGTGACGGACCTTGGCCTGGCCACCACCCCTTCGGTGTATTTCGCCACGGCCTTCTACCGCTACGCCGGCAGCGTGATGATCACCGCCTCCCACAATCCCCCCGAATACAATGGGTTGAAGATCTCACGCGCCCAGGCCGTGCCGGTGGGCTACGGCTCGGGGCTGGAGGCGCTGGAGAGGCTCGCCCTGGCGGAGCTCCCCGCGGCTGGGCGGGAGGGCCGGAGGCCTGGGAGCCTGAAAACGCTGGACATCCGCGGCGACTACCTGCGGCACCTGGCTCCCTACCGGGAAGGCATCCGCGGCATCAAGGCGGTAATCGACTGCTCCGACGGGATGGCCTCGCTGTACATTCATGAGCTTTCCCGCGGCCTGCAGCCCGAGTTCGTCACCATGTACGACACCCCGGACGGGCGCTTCCCCCACCACCCCCCCAACCCCCTGGTGGAGGCCAACCTGGAGCGACCTCAAGGCCAGGACCCTGCGGGAAAAGGCCGATGTGGGCATCTGCTTCGACGGGGACGCGGATCGGGTCATGTTCGTGGACGAGAACCGGCAGGTTCGTCTCCCCGGACCTGATCATCGGCCTGCTGGGGTTGGCCTTCTTCCGACATCGCCGCGAGGACCACCGCGGCGAGGTGGTCAGCTACGACGTGCGCTACCTCGCGCAGCGTGGTGGAGTACCTGGCCGAGCTGGGCGCCGAGCCGGTGATGTGCCCGGTGGGCCACTCCTTCGCCAAGCGCCTGCTGCGCGAGCGCGACGGCCTGTTTGGCGGCGAGCTGGCCGGGCACTACTACTTCCGGGAGCACTTCTACTGCGACTCGGCCCTGATGGCCGCGTTGCTGGTGCTGGGCATCCTGACCCGCGAAGCTCGGCCCCTGTCGCAGCTGATTGCCGGCATCCGCCGCTACCGTTCCTCGGGGGAAATCAACTTCCGCGTGGCGGACAAGGACCGCGATCATCGCGGGGGTGCGCGAGGGCTACCGCAGCGGCAGCCTCAACGAGCTGGACGGTATCCGCGTCGACTATCCGAGCTGGTGGTTCAACCTGCGCAAATCCAACACCGAACCGCTGCTGCGGCTGGTGGTGGAGGCTGCCGACCGCCGGGAACTGGAGGAGCGCACCGCGGAGCTGAAAGCCCTGTTCCGCTCGCTGGACCCCGCTATTGCGGAGGAATGACCAGCTTCCAGCCGGGGTAGATCAGGTCGGGATGCTGGATGAGCTTGCGGTTGCGCCTCCAGATCTTGGGCCACAGGTAGGGGTTGCCGTAGACGAAGTCGTACTCCGCGATGCGCCACAGGCAGTCGCGGCGCTCGGGGATCAGGCGCACCACGTATACCGGGTAGTCGGGATTCACCGCCTGGATTTTGTAGGCCTCAGCCAGGCGCCGGGCTTCGTGGAAGTACTCCTCGGCAACGCCGTAGTCGCCGTTGTTCCACTCCCGCACGCCTTCCTGCCACAGGTTCTTGGCCTGCTCCAGCAGCGTCTCCTCAGCCACATCGGCCAGCACCACGGTGTCTCTCGCGCGCATCTGCAGCGACTGGTCGTCGGAGCTGGGCTCGGCGTTCTGCGGCAAGTATGGCTCGCCTGACCAGGGCTCCGGGCCGATCACGGTGCCCTCATCGCTGACCACCGTCAGGGCGGAAGCCTCCTCCAGAAGACGCATGACCTCCAGCATGAGCAGGCGGGCCTGCTCCTTATCCGCCTGCCTCTTGCCGCCAGCCAGGCGGATGGCCTCCTGGGCGGCTTCCCTGGCCAGGGCCAGGGTTTCCTCGCTGGCCGCCAGCTGGAAGCCCTGGTACTCGTCGATTCCCTGCAGGTACAGCCGGTTGGCCCGGAGGAAGGCCTCCGGAGCCCGGGCAGGGGCGCCCAGCTCCTCGGCCCTTTTCAGGTACTGGTTTATGTCCCGCTTGAGGGTCTGCACCCAGCTCTTGCGCTCCTGCAGGCGTTCCAGCAGGCCGGACATCTCGCCCAGCGCGGAGTAGGCCATTTCCCGGGCCTCCACCAGCGCCCCCTCGCCGTACAGCCGCCGTACTTCCGGGATGCCGGCCACCGCCCGCCGGTATTCGTCGGGAAGAAAGCGGTCGGCCTTCCCGGCCAGCAGCTCCGCCTTCATCCTTTCCAGGCGCCCGTCCAGGTCGGCGGCGGCCTTGGCCACGGCCCCGTCGAAGGCCTCGTCGGCCCGGGCCTTGGCCTCGGCCAGAAGCTCGCGGGCTCCCGCCGGGTCGGACGCCCGCTTGCTCAAGGCCGAGCTCAAGGCGTCCTCCGCCGCCTTCAACAGCGCCGGCTCATAATATTCGGCGTCAGCCTCCCGGGCGCGGGCGATGGCGCTGCGCGCCAGCCGCACCTCCTCGTCGCTAATTGCGGCAACCGTCTCCTTGGGTTTCTCCGCGGGCTTCTCTTCCGGCTTTTCCGCGGGTTTTTCCTCGGCGGGCGGCTCCGCCGGCTTCTCGCTCACCGTCGGCTCCACGGGTTGCTCGACCGGTTCCGGAGGTGTCTTGCAGCCGAAGCCGAAGGCGGTCAAGGCCAGCAGGATTGCAGCCAGCATCCACGCGCGCTTCGCCATATCGACCCCTTTGAGCGGAAGGCTCTGCGAGGATACTACCATCGGCTCCGGCACCCGTCAAGCAAAGGCCCTTCCCGCCTTTCCGTGCTATACTCTGTAGGCCGATGTCCGAGCTGCCCGAGGTGCGCTTCAGCTCCCTGGTATACGGCGGGCGGGCGCTCGGCCGCCTGCCCGACGGCCGCGCCCTGTTCGCGCCCTACCTGCTGCCGGGGGAGAGCGCCCGCATCCGCATCACGGAGAGCCGGCCCGGCTGGGCGCGCGGCGAAGCGGTGGAGCTTCTGCAGGCCAGCCCGCATAGGATAGCGCCGCGCTGCCGCCATTTCGGCGAATGCGGCGGTTGCCACTACCAGCACCTGGCGTACGAGCGGCAGCTGGCCGTCAAGCAGGAGGTTCTCCGCGAGCAGCTGGCCCGTTTGGCCGGCCTGGGCGCTGCGCCGGTCCTCGACCCGGTTCCTTCCCCCGGCCCCTGGCACTACCGCGATCACCTGCAGTTCCAAAGTGCGGCGGATGGACGGCCGGGTTTCCGCGCGTCACGCTCCTCCCGGGTCATACCTATCGCCGAATGCCACCTTCCGGAACCGGAATTGAATGAGCTGTGGCCGAATATGCCCGCAGTCCCGGATGGGGGCCGGCTAATCCTGCGCCGCGGCACCAGCGGACCGCCCGCAGCGTGGCGGGAGCCCCCCGTCCGGCAGCGCGCCCGGGGCCGGCCGGCCGCGGGCGCGGCGGGCAGGCGCTTCTCGCGCCCGAGCCGGGCTCGCTAGGCCAGGCAATTCCGCCCGTGGAGTTCGACCTGAGCTTCGGGAGGTTTCGGGTTTCGCCGGGCTTCTTCTTCCAGGTCAATACCCCGATGGCCGAACGGTTGGCCGAGGCCGTATGCCAGCAACTGGAGGGCGGCCTGCCTCGCGAAGCACGGGAGGCGGCGGTGCTGGACCTGTATTGCGGGGTAGGCTTGTTCAGCCGCGCGCTGGCTTCGCGAGTCGGCAGCCTGACGGGCGTGGAGCTGTCGCCGTCAGCCTGCGCGGATTTCCGGCACAACCTGCGCGGACAGGACAACGTGCGCCTGGTTCCGGGAGCCGTGGAGGAAATGCTGCCCGGCCTGGACCTGCGGCCGGAGGCGGTGGTGGCCGACCCGCCCCGCGCGGGGCTGGGCTCCCGGGTCGTCCGCGCCCTGGCGGCCCTGGGCCCCGCACTGCTGGTGTACCTCTCCTGCGACCCCGCCACCCTGGCTCGCGACGCCCGGGAGCTGGCCGGGGCGGGGTATACCTTGCGCTCGATCCGGCTGTTCGACCTGTTCCCCCAGACCTACCATCTGGAAACCCTGAGCGTCTGGTCGCGCGCGCCGGCCTCTGCTATCCTTCCATGATGAAACGCGGTGGAGGTAGGCCGGTGTCGCGGAGTGAGGCAGCCGCGCAGGGCAGGCCGGTGTCGCGCGCCAAGCCGGGCGAGCAGGCCCGGCCGGCGGCAGGCCCACAGCCGGCGCCGGACTCCGCCCTGCTTCTCTACGCCGACGCGCAAGGCAACATCCTCGAGTGCCCGCAGCTGGAGGCCGTCGGCTCGGCAGCCGGCCGCTGGCGACGCCTGGCCGCCGAGGAATGGCTGCCCCTGCCTCCCGGAAGCGAGCTGTTCCAGCTGCCGGAGCGCCTGCCCGTGGGCTACAACCCCCGCACCGGCAGGTTTCAAGTGTTGGACCGGGACCCGCTGAACGGCGGGCCCGTTCGCGCCGTGGCCGCCTTTGTTGCCCCGGCCCACACCCAGCTGGCCTCCGCCGCCTACGTGCGCGCGGGCGAGGCCTCCCTGCTGCCGCTTTTCGCCTACTCCGCCGCCGGCTGGCGAGGGGACGGCTTCGTGGCCGCCTGCCTGCGGGTGGATCCCGACCCGCGCCAGGACATCGGCGGCTTCGACCCCGCGCAGGTGGACCGCCGCACCAGGGCGCGCCTGCGCGCCGAGCCGGGCAACCGTCTGCTGCAGCACCTGGGCCGCTGTTCCCTCACCTACGGCTGCCCGGCGGCGCGCAACCTCTTCCTGAGTCGCTGGGAGGCGCCTCTGCCCACCTCGCCCACCTGCAACGCCCGCTGCCTGGGCTGCATCAGCCTGCAGGAGCAAAGCGGAGTGTGCGCCACGCAGGAGCGGATCAGCTTCGTCCCCACCGCGGAGGAGGTCTGCGGGGTGGCGGTGCCGCACCTGCGCGAGGCGGCCCGGGCGGTGGCCAGCTTCGGCCAGGGCTGCGAGGGGGAGCCGCTGATGCAATGGCGCCTGCTGGAGCAGTCCGCCCGGCGCGTGCGGCAGGCGACCTCTCGATGGCCTGCCGGCTCGATGCGTCCGCGAGCGGAGGCGACGTGGATGCGGAGGGGCTGACGCTGACCTTGGAGAAATCCGGGCGCAGCCGCGGCCGGCTCGCCGGAGCGGTGAATGGTGGGGGCCCGGTGCTAAAGCTTCGTTCCAGCGGCGGTGGCATTTCCATCCGCACGCAGTAATACCCGGCGAGGAGCGGCGGGGTCGTAGTGTTGGCCTTGGCTGAGACTTGCGGACGGTGGTGGGCTGGCAAAATTGGCGGGGTTCATGCGTCGCCGCTTTCCAATTTACGCGCTGGGTCTGGCCATTTTCGCGGTCAGCGAACTCGGTGCGGCCGAGAAGGAAATCCGCCAGGTATTTCCGGTCGGGGCCAACGCGGCCCTGATGATCGATACAAGCCAGGGTGAAATTCTGGTGGAGGAGAGCGATCGCGATGAAATCAGCGTTGCGGTCAGCGTCGACGCGGTTGCGGAAAGCGAGGCGGCGGCGGAGCGGGTGCTCAAGAACGTTCAGGTCACGCTGGTATGCGCGCGACAACCGGGTGAGCATTGCGGTGCGCAACCTCACCGAGTCCGGGATTCGGTTTACCTGGAACGAGGACGAGCGGGCTGATGTGATTTTTCGCGTGACGGTGCCGAGGCGTTGTGACGTGGAGATCAAGGCGATCAACGCGCGTGCGACGATTGGCAATCTCGCCGGTCGAATGAAGGTCCGGGTGGAGAAAGGAAGCGGTATTTCGACGGATCGATGGTGCGGTGGATGCGGCCGTGGATTTTGGCGACATCATCCTGTCGCG
>CAVTQG010000041.1:0-11479 GCA_963736785.1 uncultured Spirochaetota bacterium
GCTTCTTGGACCTGCCGGATCTTTTCACCACCGCGGGGGAAGAGTCCTTCGCCCGCCGCTCCATTCGCGACCGGCACGCGGCCACCCTGCTGCAAGTAATCGATGAAAACCAGGTGCAGGAGCCTTACCGCTCCCGCCTGCTGGATTTTCGAGCCGAATCCTTGGGCGGAAAGCTCACCGACCCGTTCACCAGCAGCCCGGGATCGTGGAACCCGGCTCTGTTCGAACCGCGCGAGCTGGATGACTGGCGGCTGGCCATCCGGCCCTTGCGGGGACGCTCCTGGTACGACCTGCCCTGGTACTTCGCCGAGTCCTTCTGGTTCCTGAAGCTGCTGTTCGCCTTCGGCTACTACGAGCCGGAGGGGCCCAACCGCCTGCGGGACCCCTTCGAGCCCTTGAAGCGCCGGGAGCTTCTGCAGCCCGGGGGCGGACTGGAAGCGGCCTCCGGCCTGGGGCCGTTGCTGGCCGGGCCGGCCGACGCGGCGGCGCCAGCGCAGGCGGCCGAAGTGGGCGAGCTCCTCCTGGCCAGCCTGTGGGGCAACCGCATGGACCTGAGCATGCACGCCCTGGCCCGCGAGTACCGCGGGGAGTTCCTGCGGCACGAGGAGCGGCGCAGCCGGGGCGCAGCCCGACATGGATGTCGGCCTTCGCCCGCCGAACTGCTCGTCGACCATTCAAGCGTTACGGCGCGCCGGCTCCTGGCCGCCCGCCGGGCGGACCTGATCCTGGACAACGCCGGCCCGGAGCTGGTCTGCGACCTGCTGCTGGCCGCGCGCCTGCTGGCAGGCGAAGAGCCGCGGCAGGTGGTCCTGCACGCCAAGCGCTCCCCCTTCTACGTTTCCGATGCCCGCCCCGCGGACATCCAGGCCACCATCCGGGCTCTGGCCGGCGGCGCGACCCCGGAGGTGCGGGCGGCCGGGACCCTGCTGGCAGTCCGGCTGGCCGAGGGGCGGCTGCGGGTTGCCGACCACTGGTTCTGGAACGGCCCGCGCTTTTTCCAGGAGCTGCCCGCGGACCTGCGCTCGGAGCTGGGCGCCGCCGATCTGGTGCTCATCAAGGGGGACGCCAACTACCGGCGCCTGGTCGGCGACCGCCGCTGGCCTCCCTCCACCCCGATGGAGTCGCTCACCGGCTATTTCCCCGCCCCCTTCGCGGCCCTGCGCACGATGAAAAGCGAGATCGTGGTGGACCTGAGCGCGGAGCAGGTCGAGCGCCTGGAGCGCGAGGACCCCGAGTGGCGGACCAATGGCCGCCGCGGGATAGTGCGCTGGGTCCCCGGAAGCTCTGGCGGAGGCGCGCAGGCCGGGATACAGTGAGGCCATGACGAGCAGACAGGAAGCGGTGTTCTTCGAGATCCATTCCGGCCTGCCGCGGGAAGGTCCGGGCGACCCTCAGTCCACGCGCCGCGCCTTCGCCTGCCTCCGCGGCCTGCCGGACCAACCCCGCATCCTGGATCTGGGCTGCGGCCCGGGGGCCCAGACCCTGGAGCTGGCCGAGCTGTGCGCCGGGCAGATCGTCGCCGTGGACAACCACGAACCCTTCATCGCCAGGCTCCGCCGTCGGGTTCTGGAAGACGGGCTGGAGGACCGGGTCCAACCGCGCGTGGCCGACATGCGCTGCCTGCCGTTCGAACCCGGCTCCTTCGACCTGATCTGGGCCGAAGGTTCGATCTACCTGATCGGGTTTTCCGCTGGCCTGCGCGAGTGGCGGCCGCTGCTCGCCCGGCACGGACAGATCGCGGTGACCGAGGTTTCCTGGCTCAAGGCGGATGTGCCCGCCGAGGTGCGGGCTTTCTGGCAGGAAGCCTATCCGGGCATCCGCTGCATTCCGGAGAACCAGGCCGCGATCCGGGAGGCCGGCTACGAGCTGCACTCCAGCTTCACCCTGCCGGACAGCGCCTGGTGGGACTCCTATTACCGACCGCTGGAGGCCAGGCTCGCCGGCCTGGAAGCCAGGTATGCCGGTGACCCCGAAGCCCTGGCGGTGCTGGCGGTCGAACGGCAGGAAATCGAGCTGTTCCGCAAGTTTTCCGACTGCTACGGCTACGTGTTCTACATCGCCGGGGTGCGGCCAGACGGTGCGCGAGCCTGAGCCGGTCAGACTGTACGAGTACGCCCTGCCGGGCGGCTGGAAGGTGCTGGCGGGGCGCACCGAAGCGGATAACGACCGCCTGAGCCTGCGGCTGGCCCGCCCGGCTGATTGGTGGTTTCACGTGCGCGGCCTGAGCGGCAGCCACGTGGTCCTGCAAGGCCCGGCCGGCGAGGCGCCGAGCAGTGGAATCCTGAAAACCGCGGCGGCGGTCGCGGCCTACCACAGCAAGGCGCGCGCCGGCGGTTTGGTGGCGGTTTCCTGCACCCAGGCCCGTTTCGTCTCCAAGCCCCGCGGCGCCAGGCCGGGCACCGTGCAGATCCGCAGGGAAACGGTGCTGCGCGTCCGACCCGGCCTCCCCGCCGCGCCGGAGCGGTAGCCCGGGCGCTGCGCCGCCGCAGCTCTGAGCTAGCGCTTCTTGCCCTGTTTTCCCGACGGCTCCTCCGCCACCACCCCGCCGGCATACTTGCGGATCCAGTCGCCCATGGCCTCGATAACCCCATCGCTGACGCTCTTGCCCGCCACGGAGCACAGGCCTTTGAACATGTTGTGCGTAGGAACGGGTAAGCCCTTGACCAGGATGTCGATTTTTTCCATGAATCGTCTTATGCAACGGGCATGCCATTCCGGTCCGGGCCGGATCTGCTCTTAATTCCCTGCATTCAAAGCAATTGCAGCAAGGCTGGCGCGAGCCGCTGCGCGAGGGAATACCGGATGCGATAGCTCGGTTACAAAAACGTCATTGAAGCGGCGACTGCTCCGCACGATAGGCCGCCACGGTCCGGGCCAGCCCCTCCCGCCAGCCGACAGCGGGAGAAAAACCCAGCACCCGCTGGGCCTTCTCAATCGAAAAATCGTAATCGTATGCCACGTGCTCCACCCGGTAGGGGGTGAGCGGCGGGTCCTTGCGGATGCCTAGGAATCCATAGATCGCGGCCAGCACCGCTGCCGCCGGCCGGGCCACGAACAGGGGCAGCTCCAGCCAGGGCCGCGCGCCCAGCAGCGAGGCGGTGTAGCCGAGCAGCTGCCGCCAGGTATTGGGCTCCCCGCTGGTGATGTTGAACACCTGCCCGGCGCTTTTTTCGCGCTCCAGGGCCAGGGCCACCGCCTGGACCAGGTCCTCGACCGCCAGCAGGCTGGTCAGGTGCAGCCCGCCGCCCAGGGTGCCGCGGATGCCCCGCTCCTGGGCGGCCAGGAGGCGGTAGAAGGTGGTCGTGTCCCCCGGGCCGTACACGTCGGCGGGCCGGAGGACCACGGTGCGGAAGCCGGGGCCGTTGCCCGCCAGCACCGCCTCTTCCGCCTGCTTCTTGGTGCGCTGGTAGGGGCTGCACAGGGGATAGTACGGGCCCTCTTCCGTGGTTTGCACGTGCGGCCCGAACCCGTGCACCGCGATGGAGCCCAGATACACGAACACGCGGCAGCCGGCCGCTCTGGCCTCCTGCAGCAGCCGCACGGTGACCTCCACATTCTGCCTGCGGAACAGCTCGGAGTCGCCCCAGTCCGAGGCCAGCGCCGCGGCGTGCACCACTGCCTCCGCCCCCCGCACCGCGGCCCGGGTATCCTCGGGCCAGGCCAGGTCGCGCCGCTCCACCTCCGCCCCGGCGGCGGCCAGCAGTTCCAAAAAGGCCGGGGGGCGGGGGCGCCGATACAGGGCGCGCACCGCGTGCCCACGCTCCGCCAAGCCGCGGGCGACCCAGCCGCCGATGAAACCGGAAGCCCCGGTGACCAGGACCTTGCGCAGGCCGGGGGTCAAGGCAGCCCTCCCGCGCGGCGCAGGAGGATGAACAGGTCCAGGAAGAGGCCCGCGGCGGCGTGCAGCGCCAGTCCCGGCAGCAGCGAGCCGGTGGCCAGCGCCAGCCAGCCCAGGGCCAGGCCGAAGGGCAGGGCCGCCAGGGTCTCGGACCAGGGGTGCCCGAAGTGCAGCAGGGTGGAAGGCAGGGCCTGCAGGCAGGCGACGGCCAGCAGCGCGGCGCGGGGTGCTCCGCCGTGCCCGGCCGCTGCCGCGCGGCGAAGCCCGCTATTGGCGGCCGGCTTAAGGCCGGCGCCGCGAATAGCGGGTTTCACCTCGCCGCCGACCAGTCGGAGCAGTGGAAATACCAGGATCCCCCGGAACAGCACCTCCCAGGGCAGGTAATATAGAACGATATAGAAAACCGCGTGCAGCAGAAAACCTGCCGCGCCTCCGGGCCGGCTTTCGGTCAGCGTACGCGTGTAGGGGTAGTAGGCGAATATCGGGCTATTGTAGGCTCCGACCAGCGCCCCGAGGATCACGACGCCCAGGAGCAGCGGGAAGGCCCAGCGCGGGGAAAGCGGCTTCGGCCAGGTCAGCCCCAGGCCGGCCGGGCGCTCCCCCAGCGCCGCGGCTGCCGCCATTGGCAGCGCCCCCAGGACCAGGAAGGACAGAATGAAGCGCCAGGCGTAGGTGGGCAGGTCCCCCGGCAGCTTGCCGATCCCGGGCAGGCTCGCGGCCAGGCCCGGGTCGACCAGCGGCGGGCTGAGGTAGGTATACGCGACCAGGGCCAGACCCGCGGCGGTCAAGAGAGCCAGCGCGCGGGCTGCCCCCGGCTGATCAGCGCTCACCGTCGGCCCAGAGCCGGCAGAGGTTCACCGCCACTTCCACGGCCCGGACCATGGCCGGAACGGCGGCCCACTCCTGTCGGCTGTGGAAGTTGTGCCCCCCGGTGAACACATTGGGGGTGGGGATGCCCTGCTCGCTCAGGCGGGCCCCGTCGGTCCCGCCGCGGATGCTGCGGCGCACGGGCTCCAGGCCCGTTTCCCGGATCGCCCGCTCCAGCAGGTCCAGCACCTGGGGCACCGGCTCCAGGAAGCGGCGCAGGTTGGAGTATTGCTTCTCGGTGGCTACCTCCACCCGCCCCCCGGGGTGGGCTGCTTCCACCGCCTGGGCCATGCGCCGCAGCGCCTCCAGGCGGCGCAGGGCTTCCGCGTCCTCGAAGTCGCGGACGTAGATCTCCACGGCGGCCCGCTCCAGGGAGCCGCTGATCTCCAGGGGGAAGTAGAAACCGTAGCGCCCGTCGGTGGCCTGCGGGCTCTCGGCGCCCGGCAGCAGGGCCAGGAAGCGGGCGGCCATCTCGATGGCGTTGACCAGCTTGCCGCGGCCCACCCCCGTGTGGATGGACCTGCCGGTGAAGGCGACCAGGGCCTTGTAGCCCTCGAAGCATTCGGCCTCGACGAGCCCTTCCTCGTCGCCGTCGAAGGTGTAGCAATAGCGGGCCGTGGCCTTGCTCCTGGGGAAGCGCAGCATGCCGGTGCCCAGCTCCTCATCCACCGTGAAGTACAGGCTGACCTCCCCATGCGGGATTTCCGGGTGAGTCAGCAGGTGCTCGGCGGCCGTCATGATTTCGGCCACCCCCGCCTTGTCGTCCGCGCCCAGCAGGGTGCGCCCGTCGGAGGTGATCACCGTCCGGCCCCGGTAGCGTTCCAGCTGCGGGAATTCCGCCGGGTCCAGCACGACGCCTTCCTCCAGGCGGATCGGCCGGCCGTCGTAGCGCTCGTGCACGATGGGCCGCACGTCGTGCCCCGGGGCCGAATCGCTGGTATCCAGGTGGGCCATCAGGGCGATTTCCGGGACCTCCTGCCCGGCCGGCGGGAAGATTGGCGGGCAGGCGGGCGAACAGGAAACCCTCCTCGTCGGGCCGGGCCCCGGCCAGCCCCAGCTCGCGCAGCTCCGCGGCCAGCATCCGGCCCAGCTCCAGCTGCCCAGGCGAGCTGGGAAAGGAGGCGGAATGGCGATCGGAAGTGGTGTCCACCCGCGCGTACCGCAGAAAACGCTCCAGCAGCCTGTCGCGCGCCCAACTCTGGTCGAATCCCCGCTCCATGGCCAAAGCATAGCGGATCAGCGGCGCCGGAGTCAAATCACGGAGCGCCTGCCCCCCATCGCAGCGCGAGGCTAGCTCTCGCGCCGCCGCGCCGAGCACAACAAAAACAGCAGGGTGGCGGCCAGGAACAGCCCGTAGGCGGGCAGGTCCAGCGGGCGCAGCGGCTCCCCCAGGATCAGCGCCGCCGCCGCGGTGGACAGAATGGGCTCGGCCAGGGAAAAGAAGGACACGGTCAAGGGACTCAGGTGCCGCACCCCGAAGTTCAGGGAGGTGTGGCCGATCAGGGTCGGAAAGAGCACCAGCCCGGCCAAGGCCGCCAGGGAGCCGGTGTCACCCAGGCTGCCTGCCGGCAGGCCGCCCGCGAGCAGGGCCACGGGCAGGCCGGCCAGGCCGCCCCAGAAATAGATGGTCTGGGCGAAAGCCAGGTGGGGGACCGTGCCGGCAACGCGGCGCGCGGCCAGAAGGTAGGCCACGTACAACAGGCTGGCGGTCAGCGCCAGCAGGTCGCCCAGCCGGCCCAGCCGGCCGCCCCCGAGCAGGAACAACCAGACCGCCCCGGCCACAGCCAGGCCCAGGCTGGCCAGAGCGTAAGCCGGCAGCCGCCGGCGCGCGCCGAAACGTTGGACCAGGGCGAAGAACACCGGATTGAGGGAGAAGATGAAGGTAGCGCTGGCCACCGAGGTGTGCCGCAGGCCCAGCACCCAACACTGGAAGTGGGCCGAGAGGATCAGGCCGGGCACCAGCAGGCGCAGGAAGCCGGAAAGACCGCCCTCCCGCCAGGTGCGCCGCAGGTCGCCCAGGCAGAAAGGCAGCAGCAGGATCCCCGCCAGGAGCATGCGCAGGGAAGCTACGGCCGGCGCCGGGTAGCGGCAGAGGCGGATCAGGATCGCGGCGAAGCCGCCGACCAGGGCGCCGACGGACAGGAAGGCCAGGGCTGCTCGACGCATGCGCTGTCCACTATACACCGTCGCCGGCTCCGCCGGTAACGGGCCCTCGAGCCGCGACCTGCATGGCGGCTGGGCAGCCTTGACTCCGCCGGTGCGCGGCGGTAGATTGTACGCGTAGTGGGGTGGTTCCTGCGGCGCTTCAGCTGGAGCGTCGCCCGAGGAGCCTGAGAACATACCCGTTGAACCTGATCTGGATAATGCCAGCGCAGGGATTCTGAGGACGAACCACCTTACCACCGAATGCATTCCACGCTACCCGGGAGGTGGTCCATGACCCGAAAGATTCTAACCCTCTTCGCGGCGCTGGGCGCCCTGGCGGCTCCGCTGGCCGCGGCCCCCAAGGCCGAGAAAGAGCAGGCCCTGGTGATTTACGCCTACGACTCCTTCGTATCGGAGTGGGGGCCGGCCGGGAAGGTGATCCCCCGCTTCGAGGCCCAGGCCGGGGTGAAGGTGACGGTGATCTCCGCCGGCGACGCCGGCCAGGTCCTGAGCCGCGCCATACTCGAGAAGACCGATCCGCGGGCTGACCTGATCATCGGCATCGACAACAGCCTGCTGGCCCGCGCCCAGGAGGAAAAGGTGCTGGAGCCCTACCGCTCCCCGAACCTGGGCCTGGTGCCCCGCGAGCTGCAGTTCGACCCCTCGCACTCGGTGACGCCGATGGACTACGGCTACTTCGCCGTGGTGTACGACAGCCAGAAGCTGCCCGACCCGCCGGCGAGCCTGGAGGACCTGGCCTCCCCCCGCTTCCGGGGCAAACTCATCCTCCAGGATCCCCGCACCTCCAGCCCGGGGCTGGGTTTCCTGCTGTGGACGATCGCCGTGTACGGAGAACAGTGGCAGGAGTACTGGCGGCGCCTGCAGCCGAGCATCCTGACGGTCACCGACGGTTGGGACGCGGCCTACGGCATGTTCACCTCCGGGGAGGCGCCCCTGGTCCTGAGCTACACCACCAGCCCCGCCTACCATCTGGAAAACGAGAAGACCGAGCGCTACCGGGCAGCGGTGTTCCCGGAGGGCCATTACCTGCAGGTGGAAGGCGTGGGCTTGCTGAAGGGCGCCAAACACCCGGCGCTGGCCCGCGCCTTCATCGACTTCCTGCTCACCGAGTCCTTCCAAAGCGAGCTGGCTCTCACCAACTGGATGTACCCGGTCAACCCCGCGGTGCGCCTGCCGGACTCCTTCCGCCTGGCGCCCAGGCCGGCGAAAAGCCTCTCCCTGCCGGCCGCCCAAATCCGCGGCAATCAGGAGCAGTGGCTTTCGCAGTGGGCGCGCCTGATGAGCCGGTGACGGATGCCTGCGACCCGCTTCCGTGAGGCGGGCGGGGGGGCGACCCTGGCCTTGGCCGCGGTCCCCCTCGTCTTCCTGGCCCTGTTCTTCTACTATCCTCTGGGCACCGTCCTGTCCGGCGGCCTCACGGGAGCGGAGGGGGCTTCAGTCTGGGCCGGCTGGCCCGCATCCTGGGCGACCCCTACTACCTGCGCATCATCGGCTTCACCTTCCAGCAGGCCCTCTTGTCCACAATCCTGTCCGTAGCGCTGGGCCTGCCCGGAGCGTGGCTCTTGAGTCGTTACGATTTCCCGCTCAAGGGCGTGGTGCGGGCCCTGACCACCGTGCCCTTCGTCCTGCCCTCGATCATCGTGGTCCTGGGCTTCGTGCGCTTCTTCGGCAACAACGGGGTGCTGAATGGGGCGCTGATGCGCCTCCTGGGTCTGGAAGAGCCTCCCCTGCGCGTGCTGTACTCCTTCCAGGCCATCCTGCTGGCCCACGCCTTCTACAACTTCCCGATCGCGGCCCGCATCGTGGCCGCCCTGTGGAGCCGGCTGCCCCCCTCCACGGAGGAAGCCGCGCGCAGCCTGGGAGCGCACGGGGCCGGGCTGTTCTTCCGAGTGACCCTGCCCCAGCTCGCCCCTGCCCTGCTGGCCGCCGGCGCGCTGATCTTCATCTTCTGCTTCCTGAGCTTCGCCGTAGTGCTGGTGCTGGGCGGGGGCCCGCGCTTCTCCACGCTGGAGGTGGAGGTGTACCGCCTGGCCAGGGTCAGCCTGGACCTGCCGGCCGCCGGCGCCCTCGCGCTGGTCGGGGCCGTTCTTTCCCTGGGCTTTCTCTGGATGTACCTGCGCCTGGCCTCCCGCTCCAGCTTCACCGAGGACCTGGGCGGCTCCAACCGAAGGCGCCTGTCGGAGCTGCTGGCCCGGCCCGCCGCGGGGCTCCCCGCCCTGGCCTACCTGCTCCTGCTGGCCCTGCTGGTCCTGGCCCCCATCCTGACCGTGGTGCTCTACTCCCTGCAGGCTCACTCGGGCTGGGCCGCCTCCGGCTGGAGCCTGGGCTGGTACCGCCGGCTGGCCGACCCCGGCGGGGTGTACCTGGGGGCCATCCGCAACAGCCTGCTGTTCGGCGGGCTCACCGTGGCCCTGTCCCTGCCGCTGGGCACCCTGCTGGCCTGGCTGGCCGCCCGCCGCCGCTTCCCCGGCGCCGGCCTGCTGGAGGCGGCGCTCATGCTGCCCCTGGGCGTCTCCTCGGTCATCCTGGGGCTGGGCTATCTGAAGGCCTACCAGGCCCTGCCCTGGCGCCTGGCGGGGAGCTGGATCGCCGTGGTGTTCGCCCACACGGTCGTGGCCTACCCCTTCGTGGTCCGGTCGGTCAGCCCCGTGCTGCGCAAGCTGCCCGCCTCCCTGCCCGAGGCCGCGCGCAGCCTGGGCGCGGGGCCCTGGCAGCTATTCTTCCGCGTGGAGCTGCCCCTGCTCAAAGGAGCCCTGATCACCGGGGCGGCCTTCGCCTTCGGCATCTCCGTGGGCGAGATCAACGCCACCCTGATGCTCTCCCCGCCCGGGGTGCTGACCATGCCGCTGGCCGTCTACCGCCTGATCGGCTCGTACAACTTCACGGGGGCCTGCGCCATGGGCACCGTGTTGATGCTGGCCTGCTTCCTGGCCTTCCTGGCCATCGAGACCCTGGGAAAGGAGCCCCGCCGATGAGCCTGCGGCTGCAAGGAGTTCGGAAAAGTTACCCCGAGTTCACCATCCACCTGGACCTGCAAGCGCGCAGGGGGGAAATGCTGACCCTGCTGGGACCCTCAGGCTGCGGCAAGACCACCTCGCTGCGCCTGGTGGCCGGCTTCCTTCACCCGGAGGCCGGGCGCATTCTCATCGGCGGGAAATCGGTAGAGGGGGAGCCGCCGCACCGCCGACGCATCGGCATCGTGTTTCAGGACTATGCCCTGTTCCCCAACCTGAACGTGCTGGACAACGTCTGCTTCGGCCCCGCGGTGCAGGGCTGGGAACGCGGGCGCTCGCGGGCGCGCGGCCGCGAGCTGCTCGAGTTGGTGCATCTGGCCGGCTACGAACGCCGGCGCGTGAACACCCTGTCCGGGGGCGAGCGCCAGCGCGTGGCCTTGGCGCGCGCCCTGGCCCCCCGCCCGCGCCTGCTGCTGCTGGACGAGCCGCTCTCCGCGCTGGACGCCAAGCTGCGGCGCTCCCTGCGGCAGGAGATTCAAGCGGTGCAGCGGGAGCTGGCCGTGACCACGGTGTACGTGACCCACGACCAGGAGGAAGCCCTGGCCATCTCCGATCGCATCGCGGTCATGCGCGCAGGGCGCATCGAGCAGATCGGCAGCCCCGAGGAGGTCTACCGCCGCCCGGCCAGCCTGTTCGTGGCCGGCTTCATCGGCCAGGCCAACCTGATCCCGGGAACGGTGCGGGAGGCGCGGCGAGCGTCCTCGGCAACAGCCGCGGGCAATTCGAGGTGCAACCAGCGACGACTTAAGAGCTGCTTCGGGCTCGCAACGGGTCCTGATGTTTTCGCTGGAAGCCGTTCAGTGGAAGAGCCGGCTCGCCGCAGGAAACCGCATCGAGGGGCGCGTCCTGCGGGTGCGGCTTCCCGGCGCCCCCAGGCGCAGGCCCAGGTGGATGCCGGGGGCCTGCGGCTGACCGTCGCTTCACCGGAGGAACAGGCGCACCGGGAGTCGCGATTTCTTCGCGTGGATCCTGAAGCGCTGCGGCCATCTGCTTCCGGCCGAAGGCGGCTGCGGTACGTGAGGCACCGCAGCCGCTTGCGCATTGCGGCTCATTATATCATGGCCTTCCATTCATAGCTTCCCGAGCTGCATTCCGCGCAAGAGCGCCGCAGTGGCATCCCTACTGGCCCTGAACCGCGTCAAGCTGGCCTGCGCTCCTCCAGTGTGCCATGACTTATGAGGATCCTTTTCGAAGGCTCGCTTGCAGCTCTCGGAGCAGAAATAGTAGGTCTTTCCCATGTGCTCCACTTTGGCGGCAGCTTTCTTCTCCTCCACCTGCATTTTGCAGACTGGATCTAGTGCCACGTGTCCATCATCTTTCTTCCGAGGTTGTCTTTAGACCCAGTCATCCCGAGTCATTGTGCCCCCTTGTCTAGGAGGCATTTCTCTCCGGATGAGCTTCAAACTCCGCCTTGGTATTTCTTGGGCAACATAACAGGTAGTCCAGTCCTCGGTGCCTCACCACTGCATACGCCTTGTTGCGGTCTACTCTTCTCCCACAAACCGGGTCTCTGGGCATAGCCTCGCTCATACCGCTCCCTTCCTCTTGCTTCGTTCTCCAGACTACTTGGACCAGTCCTCCACGCCATGGGGAC
>CAVTQG010000042.1:0-9586 GCA_963736785.1 uncultured Spirochaetota bacterium
TATCCAATGACCCCGGAAAGCTGAAAGCGGCAGGGCTGTTCGAAAAAAACCTGACTTGAGCCGCCGGCGGCAGGTCCTGCTCAGCGCAGCTGGTTGGCGATGGCCTGACCCAGGTCCTCGCCCAGCTTCTTGAAGGCCGTGGCCAGGGCGGCGGAGGCGCTGGAGCCCTGGGCCCGCTTGGTCTTGTTCACGGCCAGCAGGACCTTGCCCGAGGCGAGCTCCACCACCTTCACCGTGCCGCTGACCTGGATGATGATGGTCTGGCCCTCCTGCACGGTGTCGGCGATGCGGGCGGTGCCGAAGATGGCCCGCTCCACCTGGCCCTGGTATCCGGAAGCCAGGGCGGCGATCACCTGGTTGTCGGGGCGGCCGGCGATCTCCGGAGCGCTGACCGGCAGCGATACCACCTTGAAGCCGGCCTTGCCCAACTCGCCCAGGAGACCGGAGGAGGTTTCGCTCATGGTGATGGGGTTGCCCGTGGCGTCCAGGTCGAAAACGGCGATGCCGGTGGGGATGGTGCCGGCCAGGGACAGCGACTCGTAGGTGAAACGCACGCTCTTGCTGCGGGCCAGCTCTTGCATGGCCTCCACCTGGGGGTACAGGCGATCCGGCACTTCCTGCAGCGCCTCCAGGGCCTCGTCCAGTTCCAGGGCCATGGTCAGGGTCTCGGCGCCCACGAACTCGGTGGGCGGGGGCAGGAAGGAAAGCTTCCCGTCCGCGCCGCTTTTCGCCTGCTGCGAGCGCGTGGAGCTCTTGCCCGAAGCCTTCATCTCCTTGTACCAGACGCGCAATGCGGCGCCGGCGATACCCGGGTCCGCGGCAGCCGAGCCGGCCACGACTTTGAGCTGGAAGCCGGCGGGGAAGCTCTGACCCACGTGCACCTTCAGGTTGTCGTTCAGCTTGACCAGCCCGATGCGGCGAACCGCCTCCCGGGCCTGGTTCATGTTGCGTTCGAACTTGAGGTCCGCGTTTTCCAGATCCGACTTGAAGGCCGCCGCGGCCGCCTCCAGGTACCGCAGGGCGGCCTGGTACAGCTCGCCCCGGCCCTCCAGCTCCCGGCCCTCCTGCTCGGGGCCGGAGATGGCCTGGATCTTCTCGCGGAAGATCTCCTCCAGGCGGCGCTTTTCCTTGGCCAGTTCGCTCTTGTTGTACCGGGCCAGCAGGTACACCCCGGTGCGGCCCTCCCGCTGGTTCACCCAGCGCTCGGCGATTTCCAGGCCCACCACCCTGCCGGCGGAGGTGGACTTGAGAGTCTGCACGACATCCGCCTGGTAGGACTCCAGGGAGGCCCTGGCCGTGGCGGTGGTCTGCGAGCTGATGCGCACCCCGAGGTAGCGCATGATCTCGTCGATCAGAGCCCCGCGGGCGAACTCCTCCCCCTCGGCCATGCTGCCGGTCTTGGACTCCCCGGAGCCGACGAAGAACATGTACTGGGCGTCGGCCTCGGGCGGGTCCAGCACCCAGGCCGGCGGCGCCTCCTGGGCGGAGACAGGCTTGGGCGCGGAGCCGCAGGCGAACAGGAACGCCGCGGCCAGGGCGGCCGCAAAAATCCTCAGGGGGCGGATGGTATTCATCAAATGCTCCTGGCAACGGGGCGCAGCAGGGGGCCGGTCCCCCGCCGCGTCCTTGGAATAGCGGTGACGGCGCCCGCCCGCCGGCGCGCGGCGGGCGGGCGCGGAAGGCGGCTTACATGCCGTCGTTGAAAAGCTCCTTGACCCGATCGCGGGCGGTCTGCTCCTCCTCGGTCTTGGGCTTGGCCTTGCCGCTCTGCGCGTCCAGGGCCCGCTGGATGGCCGCGTCGATCTGCTCGCGGGGCACGGTGTACAGCAGCAGGTAGCGGTAGACCTTGTCGGTCGGCTTGCCGGCGTCGTCATAGTACTGCTGGTAGACCCAGAAGTCCGCCTTCTGGCGGGCCCCGGCGTACTCGGCCACGGCCAGGATCTTGGCCACCTCTTCCATGTAGGTTTCCACCATGTCCTTGTCGCCGATCTGGGCGCCGACAAACTTGTTCATCACCCGGGTGGAGACCATGCGGGCCACCTCCGTGGCCGCGGTGAAGCTGCGGGTCCAGGCCTTCACGCCTTCCAGGTCCTTGCCGGTCTGCTCGAACTTGAACACGTACAGGCCCTTGAAGTCCTTCTCCCCTTCGAGGTTCTCCTGCTCCTCGAACACCCAGTTGGGCACGTCCATGCCGAAAGCGGTGCCTTCGTGCTCGATGGTCTTGGGCGGGTAGATCTTGGGCTCGACCTTGATCTCGCCCTTGGGCTCCTTGGCCTTGGCCCCGCCTGCGCAGCCGAAGGCGAAAGCGACCATGGCGATCACAGCAACGATGATCCAAAGTTTTTTCATCGATCTTCTCCTTCTATCGCGAATGTGGCCCGCGAGGCGACGCCTCGCTTTAGTTGCCGGTATTGAATGTGACACTCTTGCCTCGTAATACGACCTGGTACATGTCCTCCAGGCCCGGGATGCCCTCGGCCACGTCCAGCACCGTGTCGGCCAGGTCCTCCAAGGAGCCCAGCAGGAACACGTTGTACCTCGTCTCCTCGGCGGTCTGGCTGACGGTCACTACGTCCCGCACCTGCCGGCGCAGCTTGCGGCGAAAATCGGACATCGCCCGGGCGTCGGAGCTGCCCTGCACGAGCAGCTCGTACTTGACCCCGCCGGCCAGGGCCTTGGCCATGTAGGCCTTGGCCTGCGCCAACACGATCGGCATGGCCTTGTACACGCTGGTCTGCAGGGCGTTGATGCGCGCGGCCTGCTCCGAGGCGGTGGAGAAGGTGCGCGGACTGTTCCAGGGCTGGGAGCCCAGCAGGCGGCCGGTGGAGGCCTCAAAGCCCTTCAGGGTGATGTTGGCCTGGCCGTAGTACTTGCCCGCGGAGCTCTCCCCGGTGGTGCGCCCGTCGATCTCCACGTACACGTCGGCGTTGAGCTTCTGGGCGATCCACTGGATCATGGAGATCGTCTCGCCGGTCTCCTCCTCGTACACCCGCTGCTGGTCCTTCTTGAGCTTCTCCACCTGTTCCAGGTCGATGGCCTCCATGGCGTTGGAGGTCAGGTACTCGTTGGCGATGCCCACCGCGGCCTTCATGTAGAAGGGATCCTCGGCTCCCTCGAAATAGACCATGTAGGTCAGATTGTTCAGGTAACGGGCGATGAACCTCTGCTCCTCGGCGGTGGGCTCCACGGCGGCCTGCTCGTCGGCCGCTTCTTCGACCTTGACCACGCCTTCGGCGGGCGGGCGTCCCTGCCCGGCTTCGCCGGCGGCCTGGGCACCGGCAACCGCAGCGGCCTTGGCGGCCGTGGTTTCCCCGCCCAGCAGGCCGTTGGCCTTCAGGGTGTTCTCCACAGCCCTCATGTTCACCGCCACGCGGATCTCGAACAGGTAATCCTCTCCGACCTTGTCCTTGCGCAGCGTCTCCAGGCTTTCCTTGTCGATATAGGCGTTGGGGTTGGAGGTGTTGTACAGCACGGAGGCCAGCTTTTCCTGGTTGGCCCTCTCGCTGCCCACCCCGATCAGCTCGATCACCCCCTTGCGCACCGCGTCCATAATGGCGGAGCTGCGGGCGTTGAGCATCGAGGGGCTTTTGCCCGCGCCCTCGTACACCTTCTCGGCGGGTGTCGCCGGTAGCTTGGCTACGGAGGCTGGCGCGGAGGCCGGGGGAGCCGAGGCGCAGGCGGCCAGGAACAGCAGCATCAGCAGCGCCGCGCCGGCGGCAAGCAGGCTTCTTTTCACGGTACTCCCTCCTCCTTACAGCTTGATCGTCAGCCCCGCGCCTGCAAACAGGCCGTCGTAGTCCGGGAACAGGAACTCCGCATCGAAGAAGTACTTGGTCGGCACCAGAGAGAACCAGTTCAAGTAGCCGACGTCCAGCGTGAAGCGCATCTTTTTGTTGAACAGATAGGCCAGGCTCAGGCCCACCCGACCGCCCACGTGGGTGAGGGCGAACTTCTGGTCGTCCGGCACGTCCGCATACCACAGGAAGGCGCCCCCGACCCCCAGCGCGGCGGAGGGCATCACCGCGAGCCGCCCCAGGTACAGGACATATTCGCCGCCCACGTAAAGATTCAGCGGCAGGGCCGCCAGGATGTTGGCGATGAGCGGCACCTCAAGGCCGAAAATCGGGCGGAAGCCGTAGAAACCGCGGGATACGGATCCTTTGATGCCGAGCAGGGCGGTGATCTTTCCCGGGTCGTACAGCAGGCCGCTGGCCACGTGCAGGTACGGGGTGGCTTCCACGCCGAGCAGCGGGAACTCCCGCAGCTGGTCGCCCTCCTGCGGCTCCGGCCTGGCGTACAACACCTTGCCCACGGACACCTCGTCGCTCACTTCCTTGATCACCAGCAGGCCGTTCTCCGTGGTCAGGGTCTTGCCGGACTCCAGCACGCGGCTGGCCACCAGCACGAACTCGTCGCCCACCTTGATGCCCATGTCCCGGCCCAGCTCCAGGATCACCTCGCTGCCCTGCACCTCCAACACGCCGGTCTTGAGCTGGAACTCGGCGATCTTGCGGATCTCGTAGGTGAGCTGCATGGCAATGCCGTCCAGGGCGTCGCGGGCCGCACCGCCGGGGCTGTCCTCCGTGCCCTCGGTCTCCACGAAGGCCTGGGCGAAGGTCGTGCCCTGCTCCACGTTGACGAAGCTGAAGGAGGTCTTGAGGGCCACGTGGAACTCGCCGCTGTCCTTGACCTCCAGCAGGTAGCTGGCCACGGAAGGCACCACCACGATGAAGGAGCCCACCAGCCGGTCGAAGTCCTCCCGGGTGAAGAACTCGCGGCCCATCTGGACCGTGTCCGGGATTTCCACCCGCTCTTCCTTATAGGCTTTGATTTTGTCGATGAACTCGTTGAGGTCTCCGGGCTCCAGGCGCTGAGTCATGCCCAGGACGTTGAAACGGCCGATGTTGACGAACACCCCGCGGAGCTCCTCGTCGATCCCGCCCAGGACCGAGTCGGGAATGTCCCACTGGTAGTAGCTCAGCTTGAACACCGCGATGTCCTTCTTCTGGGACACCTGCTGGGCTCCAAGCTGGACCACCGCCAGGGCCAGCAACAGGAGAACGGCGACTCGCCTGGAATTCATGCCTTTCCTCCCTTGGGCGCTGTGGAGATGGGTATGTCCAATAAGATATAACCCCGCCGGCCCGATTTCCATCACCAGATTACACTTTTTCGGCGGGCTGTAAAAGGCAGGCCGCTTGTGCTATTATATAGATAGATGCGTCACCCGGTTGGTGGCGGCTTGGCCGCGCTTATAGTGATACTCCTCGCGGTTTCCTGCTCGGACATGTCCGTGTTCGGCCCCCAGGACGCGGTGCCGGCCAGCATCGAGGTCCGCTCCCTGCGGGACGGTGGGCTGGTGCCGGTCGGCGATTCGGTGAGCTATGTAGTGCACGCGGAGCGGCAGCCGGGGGAGGACCTGCTCCTGGAGGCCACGCTCCTGGATGCCGCGGGCGCCGAGGCCTGGTCCGGCACGCTGGCCTCGCCGCAGCCGGAAGAAGAGCTGAAGCTGAAGCTGCCGGGCCTGCCCGCGGGCCTGTACCGGCTCAAGCTGATGCTGACCCGCGGATCGGGGTCGACCGTGGAGAAGGAAGTTTCCTTCTTCTACGTGAATGGGGATTTCGGCATCGAGGGGATCAGCTCCTTCCCGCCAACCGTCCAGCCGGAGAGCCGCATCCTGCTGCGGGCCGACCTGCGCTACCCGGAAGGTTTCGATCCCTACGTGCGCTGGACCCAGGACGGGCAGCCGCTGGGAAGCGGCCGGGTGAGCGAGGGCCTTGCCCAGGTCGGCTGGCAGGCTCCCGGGGTCGAGGGCGTTTACCCCGTGCAGGTCGAGCTTTTCCCCGTCCCCCCGCCGGCGGGCCGGGACTTCCGCTTCACCTCCCCCCTGCTGGCCACCGCCAAGCTGTACGTCACCCCCTCCGCCGCGGCGGCTTCCGAGGAGCTGGGGCCCGTGGAGTCCTACTCCTTCCTGTTCCACTTCGACGGCACGCTGCGCGACGAGGCCTCGCCGGAGGCCGGGGAGGCGACGGCGTTCGGGGCGGCCACGCTTTCCAAGGACGGGTTGCGCCTGGCCGAGAACGCCGGGGCCCGCTACCCGCGCCTGCTGCTGCCGGCCGCCGGCGGGCAGCTGGCCCCCTGCACCCTGACCCTGCGGCTGGAGCTGGAGGAAGGCTCCGCGGGCCGAGACCTGATCGCCACGGAATCCTCCGACCGGGCTTTCCGGCTGAAACTCGCCCTGGACGAGGAAG
Organism: uncultured Spirochaetota bacterium; assembly: GCA_963736785.1. Taxonomy (GTDB): domain Bacteria; phylum Spirochaetota; class Spirochaetia; order SZUA-6; family DRHE01; genus MIBK01. The sequence goes on from CAVTQG010000042.1 coordinate 6,252, forward strand.
GGCGGCCGTGGGCGGAGCTGCTGTTGCCCGCCGGCGCCCCCATGAGCCTGCCTTCGGGCATGCGGGCGCTGGCCCCGGGCCGCGCCTACCGGCTGGACCTGTCGCTGCTGCCCGCCGCCCGTTCCCTGACGGCCATGTGGTTCCTGGACGGCCTGCAGACCTCCCTGCACACCGTGAAGACGGACGGAGTCCTCGTCCAGTCCGAAGGCACGACCCTGATCGGCGGGGAGAACGGCGTCCGCGGCGTGATCTCGGAGCTGGGGGTCTACTCCCAGGACGAGGGCAGGCAGCCCTCCGCGGACCCGGGGATTTACCGCTGGGTCATGGAGCGGCGGCTGGGGCGGCGCCTGATCCTGGCGGAAGGCTTCGAAGGCTCCCGCCTGCCGGAAGGCTTCCGGGCTGCGCCGGAGGCCGGCGCACGCCTGTCGGGGGGCAGCCTGCTCCTGGACCCGGAGGCCAGCCTGACCCTGCCCTTCTTCGACCTGAACGCAGCCGCTCCCGCCGTGACGGTGTTGGAGGTGGTCTTCGCCGCGCCGCTTCCCGCCGGCACGAGCGCCTCGCTCACCTGGGAAAGTGACGGGAAAGCCTTCCTGGATATCCTGCCGGAGGGTAAAGCCCTGGCCTCCGCGCGGCAGCTGGCCTCCTTCCCCGCGCTGACCGACACCCTGCAGCTGGAGCTGGGCGAGAAGAGTCTGATCCTGAAAACCCCGACCCCTTCCGAGCCCGTGGAACTGGCCCTGCCCGGCCCTTCGGTCGGCAAGGAGCGCTGGCTCAGCGTGAGCGTGCGCAGCCCGGCCGGGGAAACGGGAGTCGCGATCGACCGCGTCCTGGCCTACCTGAAAAGCGCCGAGTAGCCGGGCTTCAGGCGCCCCTTCGGGCGCCCAACTCCGCGTCCACCGCCCGCCGCAGGGCGGCGATGTGCGCCGGGCCGGTGCCGCAGCAGCCGCCGATGATCGAGGCCCCCGCCCGCACCAGGGCCGGTACGTGGCGCGCCATGTCCTCGGGGCCCTGGCGGAACACCGTCCGGCCGCCCTCCAGCACCGGCAGGCCGGCGTTGGCCTGCACCAGCAGCGGCAGATTGGTGAGGGCGCGGAAGGCGGCGGCGATGGGCAGCATCTGTTCGATGCCGTTGCCGCAGTTGGAGCCCAGCACGTCGGCCCCCGCCCGGGTCAGCGCCTCCACGGTCTGCGGGATATCCACCCCCATCGCGGTGCGATAACCTCCGGGGGTCGGCCCGTAGGTGAGGGTGGCCATCACCTCCGCGCTCACCCCCAGCTCCCGGGCTGCCCGCCGCGCTCCCCGCACCGCGCAGCAGGCCTCCGTGAGGTCGATCATGGTTTCCACGCACAGGATGCGCACCCCCGCCTCCAGCAGCGCGCGGACCTGGAGGCGGAAGGCCTCTTCCAGCTCCGCCTCGCTGGCCGTACCCAGCGGGGCCGGAAACTCGCCGGTGGGCCCGACGGAGGCCGCGACCAGCGCGGGGCCGCCGGCCGCGGCTTCCAGGGATAGGCGGGCGCCGGCCGCGTTCAGCTCCGCGGTGCGCTGCTCCAGACCGTGCCGCCGCAGCATCAGGGGAGAGCCGCCGAAGGTGTTGGTCAGGATCAGCTCCGAGCCGGCGGCCAGGTACGATGAGGCCACGGCGCGCACCTCCTGCGGGCGGGTCAGGTTCCAAAGCTCCGGGCACTCCCCCGGCTCCAGGCCTCGCTCCTGCAGCCGGGTGCCCCACGCTCCGTCGGCGACCAGCAGGCGCCGGGCGCCGAGCCGCTCTCGTAGACTGGCCATAACAGGGAGTATCCAGGAAAAAAGAGGGTTTGGCTACTTCGCGGGTCGCCGGGGCTTGCGGCGGATCGCGCGGATTGCGCAGCGGGCTACGCGGCGGGCTCCGCCTCCGCGGCCGAAACCAGGCAGAACAAGGTGCGCAGGTGGCTGAAGAGGGGCAGCTTCAGGCGCACCTCGTAGCCCATCCAGGAGCGCTCGTCCGTGTCGCGCCCGCACAGGTAGTCGTCGAGCGCCGCCTGCATGGCCTGCACAGCCGGCAGGATTTCCCGATGGAAGTCAGCGGGCGGAGGGATTTCAGCGGCCTCCGGCCGCCCCATCAGGCTCACCAGGCGCTCGCGAAGCGCCTCTTCCTGCGCGCTCAGTTCCTCCAGCCAGCCCATTGCCTGCATCCTGCCTAGATTATCGGAAGCTGCCGGGCGAAGTTGACTCACAGGCTCACCCAAGCCCTCTTGCATGCATCAGGATATCATGATATAGTGTTTCAGCATGTCCCTGGAAACTTGGTTCAAGGCCCTGGCCGACCCGACCCGCCTGCGCATCCTGAGCTTGACCCTGTCCCGCGAGCTCAACGTGCAGGAGCTCATGGAAGTGCTTTCCATGGGACAATCCCGCGTGTCCCGCCACCTGCGCATCCTGACCGACGGCGGACTGCTGACCTGCCGGCGCGACGGGCTGTGGGCCTTCTACCGTGTGCCCGCCGACGGGGCGGGGCGCCGCTTCCTGGACACGGTGGCCCCGCTGCTGGCCGGCGATCCGCTCCTGGACCAGGACCGCGGGCGTGCCGCCGAGCTGGCGGCCGACGGGCGCGGCCGCGCCCGGAAATTCTTCGACGCCCTGGCTCCCGAATGGGACCGGCGCAAGGCGGAGCTGCTGGGCGGCTCAAACCTGGAGAGCGAGGTGCTGGCGCGCCTGCCGGCCTGCGAGGTGGCGGCCGACCTGGGCTGCGGGACCGGGAGCCTGCTGGCCGCTTTGGCGGGCAAAGCCGCCAAAGTCATTGGCGTGGACTCCTCCCCCAGGATGCTGGCGCTGGCCCGCCGGGCCTGCAGCTCCAACCGGAACGTGGAGCTTCGCCTCGGGGAGCTGGAGCACCTGCCCCTGCGGGAGCAGGAGACGGACGCGGCGGTGCTGAACCTGGTGCTGCACCATCTGCGCCTGCCCGTGGAGGGGCTGCGCGAGGCCCGCCGCGTACTGCGGCCCGGCGGGACCCTGGTCCTGGCCGACCTGGACCGCCACCAGGACCCGGAGCTGGGCGAGCGCTTCGGGGACCGCTGGCCGGGCTTCGCCGCCGACGAACTGGAAAGCTGGCTCGCGGAAGCGGGCTTCAAAATCATGAATACGCGCGGCCTGCCGCTGGCGCGCGGCCTGACCGCGCGGATCATCACCGCAAGGAGAAAAAAATGAAAAGCTATGAACTGGACCTGGGCTTACCCCACAAGGTGGCCGACCTGGCGCTGGCCGACTGGGGCCGCAAGGAAATCGGGCTGGCGGAGAAGGAAATGCCCGGATTGATGGCCATCCGCCGCAAGCACGGCCCGCGCAAACCCCTGGCCGGGCTG
>CAVTQG010000043.1:0-3913 GCA_963736785.1 uncultured Spirochaetota bacterium
GTTGCAGGGGAGTGACGGCGCAAATATGATGTTACTGAAAGGGAGGGAACCGATGGCAGAATTCACTTTCAACGGCAAGATTCTGAAGAATCGCAGCGGGCAGAAAATGGGGGAGATCGATCGAACCTTCATCCGGGCCTGGAACAGCTCCAAGCTCGGCGAAATCGACCGGAAGAACATCCGCAACGCCCAGAGCAAGAAGGTCGCCGAGTTCGACGGCAAGGTCGTGAAGGACGACCTGGGCAACCAGCTCGCCACGCATCCAGGATATCCAGAAGCTCATCGAGGGCCCGGCCGGAATGCCCCTCGTGGCCATGTGGTACTTCTTCGTCAGGAAATAGCGACCGGCCTTGATCGCCGGGCGCCGCATCGCTACACTCCCCACCCATGAACAACTTGAAGAACGAGCTGACCTGGAAACGTTGGGGGGCGGCGACAGGCTACCTGGCCTTCGTCCTGGGAATCGCGGCGGCGAGCTTCGAGCGGGGAGCGCCGCCGGCCAATGCCCCGGTGGAGCAGTCCCTGGCCTACTTCGTGAAATACCGCACGGAGCTGCTGGCCCAGAGCCTGCTGTTCGTGCTGAGCGCCGGCGTCCTGCTCTGGTTCATCGGCAGCCTGCGCAGCTTCTTGTCGAAGGCCGAGGAGGGAACCGGCCGGCTGTCCTCCGTGGCCTTCGGCGCCGGCATCCTCTGGGCCGGGCTGCAGCTGGTCCTGCAGAGCGCCCAGGTGGCGCTGGCCATGGGAGCGAACGCCGAGCTGCCCGCGGCGCTGGCCGGGATGATGGGGGACCTGACCTACGCCCTGTCGGTGATTGCCTACGTGCCCATGGGCATCATGCTCGCCGCGGTGGCGGTGGTCTCCTGGAGGTTCAAGGCCTTCCCCGCCTGGCTGGCCTGGCTCAGCGCGGTCGCCGCGGCGGCCAACCTGCTGATGTCGGCCGGCATCGTCGCGCAGGGCGGCCCCCTGGTGCCCGGCGGCGTGCTGACCTACGCGCTGTACCTGCTGCAGGCGGTCTGGCAGGTGGCGACCCCCACCGTGATGCTGGCGCGCGCAAAGGCTTGACCCGGGCCGGCGGATTTACGACCTCTTAGCTATGGAACTCAAGTTCAGCGAATACGCCAAGATCCGCAAGCCCGTTGCGGAGGTTTTTGCTGCCGTCGTGGATCCGGCCAAGTTGAGCAAGTACTTCACCACCGGCGGGGCCAGCGCCCCGCTGGTGGAGGGTGCCACCGTCACCTGGGACTTTGCCGATTTCCCCGGCGCCTTCCCGGTGCGCGTGCGCCAGGTGGTGCCCAACCGTTTGATCGTGCTGGAGTGGCAGGCGGCGGACGGCAAGTACGACACGCGGGTCGAAATGAGCTTCGAGGCCCTGGACTCCGAGTCCAGCAAGATCCAGATCGCCGAGTCGGGTTGGAAAGAGACCCAGGCGGGGCTGGAGGCCTCTTATGGCAACTGCTACGGCTGGATGAACTTCCTGTGCTGCCTGAAGGTCTGGCTGGAGCAGGGCCTCAACCTGCGGGAGTACTTCTTTTAGGTCGATCCTTCATCACTTCAGGTCGCGCAGCGCCAGCTCGGCGGCGTGCTGGCCGGAGATGGCGGCGTTCACCACCCCGGAAGGCCCCACCCAGTGGCCCGCCTGGTACAGCCCGGGCAGGAAGGCCACGCGCTGTTTCCAGCGCAGCGGATTCTTGTACCCCCAGCCCACGGGCGCCCCGCGGTCGTTGAGCGTGTAGCGGTACATGGTGAGCGGGGTGGCGACGTCCAGGTGCACGATGTGCTCCCGCAGCCCCGGGAGGCGGGACTCCACGCGACGCAGCAGACGCATCGGCATAAGAGCGTTCGAGCCCGCGATAGGCCTCGCCCCGCTCCAGCCCGGGCCCCGAGCGCCAGTGCTGCTCGTGCTCGAAGGTGGCCGGGGCCACGATCTGCAGGCCGTGATGCCTCGGGTCGGCCTCCGGCCTGCGGAAGCGGGGGAACACCAGCTCGAAGAAGCCGCGCTCCGGGTCGTTGGGCGCCAGGGTTTCTTTCAGGTGCGGCGAGGGGGCCACGAAGGTGTCCGTGCCCTCGAAGCCGAAGGCGGCCGGGTCCAGGTCCGTGACCAGGGAGAGGATCACGTAGGGATCGGAGGGCGGGTAGGCGTCGAGCTTGCGGCGGAAAACCGCTGGCATCAGGGACGGGTCCAGGAGCCCGTAGAAAAGCTGCTTGGCGTCCATGGCCGCGACCACGCGGCCGGCCTGGACCCGGCTGCCGTCCTCCAGCTCCACGCCGACGACCCTTCCGCCTTCCACCAGGATGCGCGTCACCCTGCGATTGTGCAGGATCTGCGCGCCGCTGGCCTTCGCAGCCAGGGCGAAGGCGTCGCCGACGGCCTGCGCCCCGCCCACCGGCGAGAAGGCCCGCGAGCGCCAGCGCGATCCCCAGCATGGCGATCACCCCGATGGCGGGGATGTCCGGGATGGGCGCGGTCAGGGCCAGCAGGGTGCGCAGGCCCCGGAGGCTCTCCCCGGGGAAGTAGGCCTCCAGAAACGCCTCCGCCGGCAGGCGTGTGTAGCGCAGGACCTTCCGCAGCTTCAGCGCCATGCCCAGGATCGCGCCGAGGCGCGCCAGCGGCCCGGCCAGCTCCAGGTTGCGCGACGGCACGGAATCGATGGCGGGAAGATTTCCCGACAGATTGCCTCCAGGCTGGCCAGCGCCGCGCGGCTGGCTCCGGGAAAGGAGGCCAGCACCGAGGTCTTCGAAGCGCTGCCTGTCCGCCGACACCCAGATGTCCCAGCCGGGCTCCGGGCCTAGGTATCGCCCCACGTGCGCGTGGTTCTCGAACTCCAGCGGTCCCACCCCATGGTCGGCCAGCATGGCGTTCACCCGCTCGGGGTCGATGGTCCAGTGCGGGGTGATGTCGAAGACGATCCCCTGGCGCACGAACGAGGACCAGTATCCGCCCGGCTGGAGGTGCTGCTCGAAAACCACGGTTTTTCTGCCGGCACGGGCCAGGGTGGCGGCGGCGCTCAAGCCGGCGATGCCGGCACCGATCACGACGACGTCTGAGGGTCTTATCCATATCGGAGAGGCTACTATAGGCCTTATAGATGTGGTTGCCAAGGCAGGAGGCCCCGTGCGAATCCGTCTGCTGCGCAATGCCACCCAGCGCCTTTCCTATGCGGGAGTGTCCTGGCTGCTGGACCCGTACCTGGCGCCCCGCTTCTCCAGGCCTTCCTTCACGGGCGCTTCGCCCAATCCCCTGGTCGAGCTGCCCTGTACGCCGGAGGAGGCGGTGGCCGGCATCGAGGCGGTGATCGTCTCGCACCTGCACTCGGACCACTTCGATCCCCTGGCCAGGAGCCTGCTGCCGAAAGCGGTGCCCCTCTTCTGCCAGCCCTGGGACCGGGAAGAGATCGCAGCGGGAGGGCTTCACGGACCTCCGGCCCGTGGAGGACAGCGTGCGCTGGCGGGAGGTGACGATCACCCGCGTTCCCGGGAGGCACGGCTCCGGCGCAGGTGCTGGAGGAGATGGGCCGGGCCTCGGGCTTCGTTCTGCAGGCGGCCGGGGAGCCGACCGTGTACTGGGTCGGGGACTCGGTGTGGTGCGAGGAGGTGGCCCGGACCATTGCCCGCTTCGACTCCGCAGGTGATCGTCACCCATTCCTGCGGCGCGGTCTGGGGAGAGGGCGTGCTGATCGTCATGGACGCGGCGCAGACCCTCGAGGTCTGCCGCGCGGCCCCGCGCAGCACCGTGATCGCCGTCCATATGGAGGCCCTGGACCACGGGACCGTGTCGCGCCGGGAGCTGCGGGCCAGGGCCGAGGCCGCCGGCATCCCGCCGCAGCGGCTGCGCATCCCGCGGGACGGGGAGGAAATCCAGATCTGACGCGCAGGCGGCCTCGGCGGGCCCCCGCTTTACTGGGTGTTGTCCGCG
>CAVTQG010000044.1:0-38567 GCA_963736785.1 uncultured Spirochaetota bacterium
GTTGGCACGCACAAAGGAGAGGCTGTCAAGTCTAGCTGTTCCAAGGGGAAAAGAAAAAAAGCGTTCAGGGATCCGGGCTTCATGCCCGGTACCCCGGTTTCCAACATTGTCACGTTCGGCCGCATTATACTTCCTGGCCCATAAGAAATCAATAGCTTTTTTGTAATATATGCACGTCGTTATGGACGGCTTCCGACCTCCCGCATCCGGTTCATTGTACCAGTAGTTTCACAATCCGCGCAACCTGCTCCAGGGGTTTCCCTGTCAGCTCGAACACCGAGAGCTCCCCCGTGCTGATACGCCGGACATCCTCCGAAGCTTCGATCATGCCCAGCACCGGCAGCCCCCCCGCGTTATCGCGGATGAAGCTCTCCTCGGCGGGGCTGCGCACCTTATTGCCCACCACCTGCACCCGGCGGATACGGAGGTCCTCCGCCAGCCTGCGGATGCGGTAGGCGGTTTCCAGGCTGGTCCGGTTGGGTTCGACCACCACCACCATGCTGTCCACGCCCAGGGCGGTGCCCCGGCCCAGATGCTCGATCCCCGCCTCCATGTCCAGGATGATCCACTCCCGGCGGGCGATCATCAAGTGGCCGAGCAGGCTCTTCAGGAAGGCGTTCTCCGGGCAGGCGCACCCGCCGCCGCCACGCTGGATCGTGCCCATGGCCAGCAGCTTGATGCCCTGGCGGTCGATCCAGTACTTCTCGGGGATGTCGTCCACCTTGGGATTCATGGTGAAGAAGGGGGCCGGCTCCCCGACCTTGGTGCCGGTGCGCTCCGCGATCAGCTCCTTGAGCGCGATGATCGGGGTGACCGCCTGTTCGGCCGGCACCCCGAGCAGCGTGGCCATGTTCATGTCCGGATCGGCGTCGATGACCACGACCGGGTCGCCGGCCTCGCGGATGACCCGCGCGGCCAGGGCCGCGAAACTGCTCTTGCCTACCCCGCCTTTTCCCGTGATCGCGATCTTCATCCCTGGCCTTGCACGACAAATATAGCCCTGGCTCCGCCGGCTGTCAAATTGCCGGATGCGCTAACGATCGGGCGGTCTTCAGGGACTGAGGACGCGCTCCGGGGCCGAGTACAGGTTCATCCGCTCCCCGCGGACAAAACCCGCCAGGGTCAGGTTCAGGCGCCGGGCCTCCTCCACGCTGCGGTCCGTGGGGGCCGTGCGGGACACCAGCAGCGGCGCGCGGCAGCGGGCCGCCTTGGCCAGCACCTCCGAGGATACCCGCCCGCTGGACAGCAACAGGCAGCGCCGGAAGTCCCCGCCCTCGGCCAGGCGCGCCCCGATCACCTTGTCTACCGCGTTGTGCCGCCCGATGTCCTCGCGGAACAGGCGGATGCCCCCCTCGTCGGCCAGGGCCGCGGAATGCACGCCGCCGGTGCGCCGATGCACCTCCGAAAGGCTGGCCAGCTCGCGCATCAACTCCCCGATGCGCCGGGCGCTGATTCGGAAACCATCCTCCGGCAGAGGGGGCGGCCCGGCGCGCAGCTCCGGTGGGGGCAGGCTGCCGCAACCCGACCCCACCAGCCCGGCCAGCACGGGCAGGTCCGTGCCCAGCTCGGGGTCGAGGTCCAGAAAGGCGGACCAGGTGGCGCGGTTGACCGTCACCGCCCGGACCTGCTCCGCCCGCTCGATCACGCCCAGGCTGAACAGGAACCCCCGGACCAGGTCCTCCAGGTCGGCGGGGGAACACAGCAGGGAGGCCAGCCGGCGGTCCCCGGCGTACAGCTTGAGAGTGATCTCCTCGGTGAGCAGCTCCTCGACGCTCTCGCGCCGCCCACCCTGGATGCGTACGACCTTCAGGCTCCTCATGCCTTCCGATAATCCTCCGGAGTGTTGAGGTTGGTGAACAGCCGGCGCACCGCCGCCGTGTCCCGCAGCTCCAGGTATTCGGTGCGCACCGCCGGGAACAGCCGCCGCAGGGAGTTTCCCTGCCCATCGCGGAGCAGGCGCTCGAGGGCGGGCAGCAGGGAGCGGCGGTAGATCGCGGCCAGCGGCTCGATCTCCTCCCCTACCCGGGGGAGCAACACGTCGCAATCCAGCCGGCCGAAGCGCCGGGCGAGCCGGCGGATAAACCCGGCGGAGAGGAAGGGCATGTCACAGGCCACGCAGAAGGCCGCCTCGCCGCTCGCAGCGCGCCAGGCCGGCGTGGACCCCGGCCAACGGCCCCTGCCCCGGGTACAGGTCGCCAGTCCGCAGCACCCCGGCCGGCAGGCCTGGGTAGCTCTCCGCCGAGTTGGTCACCAGCACTACCTCCTCGAACACCTCGGCCAGCAGCTTCGCGGTCCTGGAGGCCAGGGGCAAGCCATCGAAGACCAACAGTCCCTTGTCCAGCCCGCCCATCCGGCGATTCCTGCCCCCAGCCAGGACCACGCCGGACAGCCCTTCTACTCGCGGCGACACGCGGCAACTGTACCATCCCGGCCCGCGCTTTGAAAGCGGCCAGGCTGCTGGCGGTGTCGGAGAAGAGCATCTACCGCTGGATAAAGAACGGCAGCCTGCCCGGCTACCGGGTGAGCGGCCAGTACCGTTTCAACCGGGCGGAGCTGCTGGAGTGGGCTACCTCCCGGAGGCTGAACGTCCTGCCGGACATCTTCCCCGAGGCGCAGGAAGCGGCGCCCAACCTGGCCGAGGCCATCCGCACGGGGGGCATCCACTACCGCGTGGCCGGCGCGGACAAGGCGGAAGTGCTCGCCTCGGTGGTCGCCCTGATGCGGCTGCCGGAAGAGGTGGACCGGCGCTACCTGCTGGAGGTCCTCCTGTCCCGGGAATCCCTGGGCTCCACCGGCATCGGGGAAGGCATCGCCGTGCCCCACGTGCGCAATCCCATCATCCTGTTCAGCCCCCGGCCCGTGCTGACCCTCTGCTTCCTGGAGCAGGCCATCGATTTCGATTCCATCGACGGGGAACCGGTGCATACCCTGTTCACTCTGGTGAGCCCCACGGTCCGCTCCCACCTGGGCCTGCTCTCGCGGCTGACCTTCGCCCTGCGCCAGCCGGACTTCCGCCGCGCCATCGCCGGGCAAGCGGCGCGCGACGAGATCCTGGCGGCTGCCGCCGCCGTGGAGCGGTCGGTCAAACCCGCCTCGGCCGCAAAGGACGGGCATTGAGCGCACTGATCCTGGTCCCCCCGGCGCTCCTTTGCCTGCTGGGGCTCGCCGCGGCGGCCGCGGGGCGCAGGCCCCGTCTGGTCGAGGCGCTTGGCTCCTGGGGCGGGGCGGCCGGCAATCTGCTCGGCTTGACCGGGGTTGTCGCGGCGCTGGCGCTGGGTGAGCCCTGTACCACCAGCCTGCCGTGGCTGGGGGAGGTCGGGGGCTCGTTCCGCGTGGCCCTGGATCGGGAGGGCCGGCGCGCAGTCCTCCAAACTATCGATTGACAGCGGCCAGCTCAACGTTTATCGTGAACCCGGTCGTGTATCTTTCCACCCGCTTCCGCCTGATCTCCAGCTTTCTCGCGATGGCAATCCTGGTGGGCGGGCTCTCCATGATCGTGGGAGCGCGCCTGCTCACGGCTTCCGTTTTCAACGAGGCCACCAACCGCGTGCGCCAGGACCTCAACACGGCGCGCGAAATCTACCGCAACGCGGAGGACCGACTATCGCTGGGCCTCACCCTGGTCGCGCTCGAGCCCCAGTTCCTCTCGGCCGTGCGGGCTCGCGACCTGGGCAGCGTTTCCGCCTGCATCGGGACCCTGGCCTCCCAGCTGCACCTGGATTTCGCCGGCCTGGTATCCCCCGAAGGCCTGACCTTGTTTCGCTCCGGCCCCCGCCCCGGGGACCCCGTCAGGCTGAACCCCGCTGCGGCCCTGGCCCTGGAGCGCCGGGCCGGGATCAGCGGCACGCTCATCCTGAGCGCCGACGAGCTGGCGGCCGAGGATCCGCAGCTGGCTTCACGCGCCAGCATACGCCTCGTGCCCACGCCGATGGCGGCGCCCCGACCGGAGGTCGAGGAGACCGATGGGCTCACCCTGACCTGCGCCCTGCCCCTATACGGCGGGAGCGCGCTGATCGGGGTGCTGTACGGGGGGGTGCTGCTGAACCGAAACAACCAGATCGTGGACCGGGTGCGGGACACCGTGTTCCAGCAGGAGATCTACCGCGGGCGGGAGCTGGGCACGGCGACGATCTTCTTCCGCGACCTGCGCATCGCCACCAATGTGCTGGACGCCCGGGGCGAGCGGGCCATCGGCACCCTGGCCTCCATGGAAGTCAAGGACCGGGTGCTGGACCAGGGAGAGCGCTGGACCGCGCGGGCCTTCGTGGTGCGCGACTGGTACATCACGGCCTACGGCCCAATCGCCGACGTGCACGGCCGCACGGTGGGCATGCTGTACGTGGGGGTGCTGGAAGCCAAGTACGCGGACCTGCGGCGCAATGCCATGCTGGTGTTCCTGCTCATCACCGCCTCCGGCATGGCGCTGGCCGTGCTCCTCGGCAGCTTGTTGAGCTCTCGAATGCTCAATCCGATGCAGCGCCTCATCGAAGTGAGCAAGCGCGTCTCCCAGGGGGATCTGAGCCCGCAGGTCGGGCCGTATTCGCGCAGCGAGCTGGGAGTGCTGCAGCGCACCTTCCAGGAGATGCTCACCTCCTTGCGGGAACGCGACCGGCACCAGAAGGCCGAAAGCGAGCTGCGCCTCTTGCAGAGCGAAAAGCAGGCCTCGGTCGGACGCCTGGCCGCGGGGGTGGCCCACGAGATCAACAACCCGCTGACCGGGGTGCTGACCTTCACCCACATGCTGCTCAAGCGCCAGGATATCGACGCGGAGATGCGCGAGGACCTGCAGACCATCGCCGCGGCCACGGAACGCGTGCGCAGGATCGTGAAGGGCCTCCTGGACTTTTCCCGCCAGAGCAAGCTGGAGCCCCAGAGCACCGACTTGAACGAGTTGATCAACGCCACCATACCCCTGGTGGCCAACCAGGCCCTGGTCAAGGGCGTGCTGTTCTGCTTCGACGCGGGTCCGAACATCCCGCTGCGCACGATCGACCGCAACCAGTTCCAGAGCGTGCTGCTGAATATCATCATCAACGCCCTGGATGCCACGCCACAGGGCGGCCACATCGACATAACCACCCGCCTGGCCCTCTCCGAGGGAAGCAAGGGCATCGAGATCGGCATCGAGGATACGGGGCACGGGATCTCCGCGGAGCACCTGGACCGGATTTTCGACCCCTTCTACACCACCAAGGAGGTCGGCAAGGGCACGGGCCTGGGGCTCTCGGTCTCGCAGGGCATCGTGGAGCGGCACGGGGGCAGCATCCGCGTGCAGAGCCAAGTGGGCAAGGGCAGCACCTTCACCATCTGGCTGCCCCTGGACGGGGAGGGAGCCTGAACATCCTGGTGGTGGACGACGACCCGGTCGTGCGCGCGAGCTGCCGGCGCATCCTGGAGGGTGAAGGGCACCGGGTGAAGCTCTGCACCAGCGCGCCGGAGGCGCTGGCCGAGCTGTCCCGGCAGGCCTGCCAGCTGTTGGTGGTGGACGTGATCATGCCCGAGTTCGACGGCCTGTACCTCATCGGCCGCGTGCGCCGGGACTCCCCCGGCCTGCCGATCCTGGTCATGAGCGGCTACCCCACCCCCGAGACCATCGCCAGTGGGCAGCAGATGGGCGCCACCCACTTCATCGCCAAGCCCTTCACCCCCGAGGAACTTTCCGCGGCGGTGGCCAGGGCCCTGGGCGGAAAGGAGAAGGCATGAAGAAACTCAAGGTTCTGGTCATCGACGACGAAGCGATCGTGCTGCAGAGCGTGCGCCGGGTCCTGGCCGACTTCGAGGTGGACCTGGCCCAGTCCAGCCGGCAGGGGCTGGAGTGGGGAATGAACCGGGACTACGACCTGGTGCTGACCGACATCCGCATGCCCGAGATCGGAGGCATGCGCATCCTACGCGACATCAAACGGGTCAAGCCGTCCGTGCCGGTGGTCATCTTCACCGGCTACGCCACCGTGCAATCCGCCGTCCAGGCCATGAAGCTGGGTGCGGCGGACTACATCGAGAAGCCCTTCACCCCCGACATGCTGCTCACCACGGTGCGAAAGAGCTTGGACAAGGCTCGAGTCGAGCCTCCCGAGCCCCAGGAGGTGGTGCACAGGCAGGAGGTGATCCGCGTGCTGGAAAGGGCCGCGGTGGACAGCGAGTTCGTCTCCAGCCTTTTCTACTACGGGGCGGACGCGCTCCAGGACTACGAGCTGACCGGACCCGAGAAGCTGGCCATCCTGACCGGCGACATCAGCTGGATCGAGAGCCAGCTGGGCCCCCTGTCCGCCGCGCAGAAACGCTGGCTGGAGAGCCGCCTGGCCGCGGAAATCTGGTAAGGAGAGGGATATGAGCGACAAACGAATGCTGGTGATCGACGACGAGTCCGTGGTCCTATCCTCCTGCCGCCGCATCTTCGCCGCGGAAGGCTACGAGGTGGTGACCACCGAGAGCCCGCGCCAGGGGCTGGAGCTGGCCTCCGACTCCCGCTTCGACGTGATCCTGTGCGACTGGCGCATGCCGGAGTTGAACGGCCTGGACGTGGTGGAGATGCTGGACAAGAGGGCCCCGGACGCCGCGGTGCTGATGATCACCGGCTTCCCTTCCGTGGACCGGGCCACCGAGGTCATGAAGCGCGGGGCCATGGACTTCGTGGCCAAGCCCTTCACTCCGGAGGAGATCACCGCCGCGGTCCAGAAGGCCTTGAAGCGCAAGGCGGCGGAGGCGAGCAAGCGCGCGGTCCAGTCCTTCCCCCTGCCCAGCCTGGATGACCAGACGCCCAAGACCATCGCCGAAACCGTGGCCCGGAAGGTGGGCGTGGGCAAGGTCACCTCCCCCTGGCTCTCGGTGCTGGTGCTGGGCCTGCTGGCCGGGGCTTACATCGGCTTCGGCGCCATGCTGGCCACCACGACCACCTTCGACCTCGCTGCGCCACCTGGGCACCGGCTTCACCCGTTTCCTGAGCGGCGCCGTGTTCAGCCTGGGCCTGATGCTGGTGGTCATCGCCGGCGGCGAGTTGTTCACGGGCAACAACCTGATGATCTCCAGCGCTCTGGCCGGCCAGATCGGCTACGGCCGGATGGCTCTGCGCTGGGCCCTGGTCTATGCGGCCAACTTCGCCGGGGCCGTGCTGCTATCCCTGCTGTGGGTGTTCTCAGGGCTGTGGAAGATGGGCGACGGGGCGCTGGGGGCTTCCGCCCTGGCAAGCGCCTTGGCCAGGGTCAACTTGAGCTTCCTGCAGGCACTATTGCGCGGGATCGGCTGCAACTGGCTGGTCTGCCTGGCGGTCTGGATGGCCCTGGCCTCGCGCCAGACCATCGGCAAGATCTTCGCCATCTTCTTCCCTATCATGGGCTTCGTGGCCCTGGGCTTCGAGCACTCGGTGGCCAACATGTACTTCATCCCCACGGGCCTTTTTCTGAAGAACTGGATGGGCGTGGTTCTGCCTGGCGGCTCCGCCGCCTCCCTCACCTGGGCGAGTTTTCTCTGGAGGAACCTCCTGCCGGTGACCATCGGCAACATCATCGGCGGGGCGGTGTTCGTGGGCATGAGCTACTGGAGCGCCTACCTGCGCCCCACGGCTCCAGCCAAGTCCTAGCCGCAGGTGAGCTAGGAGAGCTTCTCCACCCGCACCGCGCAGGCCTTGAACTCCGGTATCTTGGCCACCGGGTCCAGGGCCGCGATGGTGAGGGCGTTGGCCGGGTGCTCCTTGAAGTGAAAGCTCAGGAACACGACCCCGTCGGCTATGCGGTCGGTCAAGCCGACGGGGACTTCGATCCGCCCCCGCCGGGAATGAACGGCCACCTTCTGCCCTGAGGCGACGCCCAGCCGGCCCGCGTCCCGCGGGCTGATTTCCAGCTTGCCGGTGGGAACCAGGTCATTCAGAACCTCGCTGCGCCGGGTCATGGTCCCGGTGTGGAAATGCTGGAGGATCCGGCCCGTGGTCAACACGAACGGGTACTGCTCGTCGGGCAGCTCCTGCGGCGGCAGGAAGTCGACCGCGATGGAATCTGCCTTTGCCGCGGGCGAACCCTTCCCCGTGCAGGAACTTCGTGCCGGGGTGCTCCGCGGTCGGGCAGGGCCATTGCAGGCCCACTTCCTCCAGGCGTTCGTAGGTCAGGCCCGCATAAATCGGCGTCAGGGAGGCGATCTCGCGCATGACCGCCTCGGCATCGGCGTAGCTCATGGGATACCCCAAGCGCGAGGCCACCTCACAGAGAATCCGCCAGTCCTCCCGCGCCTCCCCGGGAGCCGCCAGCGCTTTGCGCACCCGCAACACTCGGCGTTCCGTGTTGGTGAAGGTCCCCTCCTTTTCCGCGAAGGAGCTGGCGGGCAGCACCACGTCGGCCAGCTCCGCGGTCTCGCTGAGGAAGATATCCTGCACCACCAGGAAATCCAGGGCCTCCAGGGCCTGGCGGACGTGATTGAGGTCCGGGTCGCTCAACATGAGGTTCTCGCCCATCACGTACAGCCCCCGGATCCGTTTCTCGACGGCGGCGTTCAGGATCTCCACCACGGTGAGCCCCGGCTTGTCCGGCAGCGGCACACCCCAGGCCTTCTCGAACTTTCCGCGGATGGCCGGATCGTCGACCCTTTGGTAGCCGCTGAAGACATTCGGCAGGGCGCCGACGTCGCAGGCCCCCTGGACGTTGTTCTGGCCGCGCAGCGGATTGACCCCTGCGCAGGCTTTGCCGACGTTTCCGGTGAGCATGGCCAGGTTGGCCAGGCAAAGCACATTGTCCGTTCCGGTGGCGTGCTGGGTGATGCCCATGGAGTAGACGATCGCGGCGCTCGCGGCCCCGGCATACAGCCTGGCCGCGCGGCGGATGTCCTCCACGGCCACGCCGCTGACCTTTGCCGCCATCTCCACGGTCCAGCCCGAAAGCGACTCCCGAAAAGCGGCGAAATCCTCCGTGCGCTTCTCGATGAACTCGGTGTCCGCCAGCCCCTCCTCCAGGATCACGCTCATCAGGCCGTTGACCAAGGCCACGTCCGTGCCCGGCCGGTGCTGCAGATGCACTTCGGCGATGCCGGCGAGGGAGATCCGCCGCGGGTCGGCCACGATCAGCCTTGTGCTTCCGGAGGCCACGGCCTGGCGGATCAGGATGCCGATCACCGGATGGCACTCCGTGGTGTTGGAGCCGATGATCAGGATGACCGGCGTGTGGCGCAGCTCTTCGATGCTGTTGGTCATGGCCCCGCTGCCGAAGGCCCGGGCCAGGCCGGCCACGGTGGAGGCATGGCACAGCCGGGCGCAGTGATCCACGTTGTTCGTGCCGAAGGCGGCCCGCACCAGCTTCTGCATGACGTAGTTGTCTTCATTCGTAGTCTTGGCCGAGCTCAGGCCCGCCAGGCAGTCCGGGCCGTGCTCCTGTTTGAGCTCGGCAAACCGCGCCGCCACCAGGGCCAGCGCCTCCTCCCAGGAGGCCTTCCGCAGCGCGCCGTTCTCCCGGATGAGCGGTTGGGTCAAGCGCTCGGCTCTGCCCAGGAAGTCCATGCCGAAGCGGCCCTTCACGCAGGTGTTCCCGTCGTTGGGAACGCTGCCGACCTCGCTGGACACCCGAACCAGCTGCCCGGTGGCCCGGTGGACATTCAGGTCCAGTTGGCAGCCTACCCCGCAGTAGGGGCAGGTGGTGCGCACCTTGCGCAGGTCCTTGGCCTTGCCCCTGCCCGCGGCCGGCCGCTCGTAGAGCGCCCCCACGGGGCAGGCGCTCACGCACTGGCCGCAGACCTCGCAGGGGGAATCGCCGAGGGCGACCTCGAAGCCGGTGGTCACCTGCACCTCTCCGGAGCGCCCCCTGAGCGTCAGCGCCTCGGCCCCCTGCACTTCCGCGCAGATCTTCACGCAGCGCTGGCAGCGGATGCACTTCGATGGATCGTAGAGCAGCGCCTTGCTGAGGCTGGCGTAATTGTCCCCGCCCGGCGGTATCATGACCGAGGGGAAACGGTTCTCCTGGACCTGGTATTCGTAGGCGTAATCTTGAAGCAGGCAGTCCCCGTCCCGGTCGCAGGTGGTGCAGCTCAGGTTGTGCTCGCTCACCAGGAACTCCAAGGTCATCTTGCGCAGGGCCCGCACCGCCGGGGTGTCGGTGCGCACGCTCAGGCCCGGAGCGGCGGCCAGGGTGCAGGCGGTGTCCAGTGCCTGCTTGCCGCCGACCTCCACCAGGCACAGCCGGCAGGCTCCCGTGGGGCTGAGCCGGGGGTCGTAGCAGAGGTGCGGGATGCGGATGCCGCCCGCCAGGGCCACTTGCAGAACCGTCTGGCCCGGCCGGGCGCTGAGCTCCCGTCCGTCGATGGTCAGCTTGAACTCTTCCATGCTCAGGCTCCCCTGCGCGCCTGGAGGCTTTCGGAGCGTTCCAGGTCGCAGCGCAGGCACCGGCCCGCCTCGTAGCAGGCCTGCTCCGGCTTCAGGCCGCAGACCACTTCCACGAAACTCCTCTTGCGCTCGTCCAGCGCCAGCCAGGCCTCCGCGGTTCGCGGCAGGAGCCTTTCCAGCTCCTCCTCGGAAGGGCGGCGCAGGCTCATGCCCACGTTCGCCGGCAGCACCCCGCCGCCGCCCAGCTTCCGGTCGATGGCCACGGCGGCGCGCTGGCCCGCCTGGATGGCCTCGATGACCGTGGCCCCGCCGGTGACGCAATCCCCGCCGGCGAACACCCCGGCGGCGGAGGTGGCCCCGGTGACCGGGTCCGCCTCGATGCCTTCCAGGCCGTTGAGCTTGGCCAGCCCCTGAGCGAGCGCCGAGGAGGGACGCTGGCCGATGGCGGGGATGACCATGTCGCACTCGACGAGGAACTCGCTGCCGGCCACCGGCACCGGGCGCCGCCTTCCTGAATCATCCGCCTCCCCGAGGCGCATGCGCAGCATCTGGATCCCGGCCACCTTGCCGTCGCGGCCGAGAATGCGCACCGGAGCCACCAACTGCTCCAGCTCCGCTCCCTCCTCCAGCGCGGCCTGGATCTCCTCCTCGTAGGCGGGCATCTCCTCCCGCGTGCGTCGATACAGGATGAGCACCCTGGAGGCCCCCAGCCGCAGGGCGGAGCGGGCGGTGTCGATGGCCGCGTTGCCCCCGCCGACCACGGCGACCTGCTTTCCGCAAGGCACCTTCTGCCCCAGGGCCCGGCCGCGGAGGAAGGCCAGGGAATCCACCACGCCCGCCAGGTCCTCGCCCTCCACGCCCAGAGGCCGGCCGCGGTGGGCGCCGGTGGCCACGAAGACCGCCTTGTAGCCGGCGCCGGCAGGGAGCCCAGCTCGCTCGATGCGGTTCCCGGTGCGCAGCTCGGCGCCGTGGGAAAGGATGAAATCGATGTCGGCCTGCAGGTTGCCCTTGGGCAGCCGGTACTCGGGGATGCCCACCGAGAGCATGCCCCCGGGAATGGGCAGGGCTTCGAAAATGACCGAGCGCCGGCCCAGCAGGCCGAGGAAATAGGCGCAGGACAGGCCGGCCGGGCCGCCGCCGACGACGGCCACTTGCGGCTCGCCGCGCGCGGGGGCGGAAAGGGGTTTCACCAGGCCGGCGGCGTTGTCGGCGGCATAGCGCTTCAGGGCCCGGATGGCCAGCGGTTCGTCCACGTCGGATCTGCGGCAGCGGCGTTCGCAGGGCGCGTCGCAGACCCGGCCGCACACCGAGACGAAGGGGTTGCGGCGGTGAATGAGGTTCACCGCGTCGTCCAGGCGGTTCTCGGCGATCAGGGCCAGGTACTGGGGCACGTTGACCCCGGCCGGGCAGGCGTGCGCGCAGGGGGACTCCACCAGGGCTTCGCAGACCGAAGCGCGGCAGTGCTTCTGCCGGATGTGCTCCTCGTACTCCTCGCGGAAGTGGCGGATGGTCGACAGCACGGGGTTGGGCGCGGTCTGCCCCAGCCCGCACAGCGAGGAGGCCTTCACCGCCAGGGCGATTTCCTCCAGCCGCTCGATATCCCCTTCCCGCCCCTCCCCCGCGCAGATGCGGGTGAGGATGTCGAACATGTGCCGCGTGCCCACGCGGCAGGGTACGCATTTTCCGCAGGATTCCTTCTGCACGAACTCCAGGAAAAAGCGGGCGATATCCACCACGCAGGTGTTCTCGTCCATGATGATCATGCCGCCGGAGCCCATGATGGCCCCGACCTGCTTCACCGACTCGTAATCGATCGGCAGGTCCAGGTACTTGGCGGGCACGCAGCCCCCGGAAGGCCCGCCCATCTGCGCCGCCTTGAAGGCCCGGTTCTTGGGTATCCCGCCCCCGATTTCGAACACGATCTGCCGCAGCGTAGCCCCCATCGGCACTTCCACCAGGCCCGTGTTGTTCACCTTGCCGGCCAGGGCGAAGATCTTGGTCCCCTTGCTGTTCTCCGTGCCGATGGCCCGGTACCAATCCTTGCCTTGCAGCAAGAGCAGAGGCAGGTTGGCCAGGGTCTCCACGTTATTGATCGTAGTGGGCTTGCCCCGGTACCCTTTCTGCGCGGGAAAGGGCGGCCGGGGGCGCGGCATGCCCCGCTGCCCCTCCAGGGAGGCGATCAGCGCCGTCTCCTCCCCGCAGACGAATGCGCCCGCCCCCTCCCGGACGCCGATCTCCAGGTTGAAGCCCAGCCCCAGGATGTTCTGGCCCAGCAGGCCCGCCTCGCGGGCCTGCTGGATGGCGATCCGGCTGTTGCGGACCGCCAGCGGGTACTCGGCCCGCACGTAGATGATGGCGTTGGAGGCGCCGATGGCGTAGGCGGCGATGATCAGGCCCTCGATGACCGCGTGGGGTGTGCCTTCCAGGACGCTGCGGTCCATGAAGGCCCCGGGGTCCCCCTCGTCGGCGTTGCAGATCAGGTACTTTTCATCGCCCGGGGCTTTCCGGCAGAAACCCCACTTCACCCCGGTGGGGAAGCCCGCCCCGCCGCGGCCGCGCAGCCCCGCATCGCGCACTTCGTCGATGACCTGTTCCGGGGTCATTTCCGAAAGCGCCTTCACCATGGCCCTGTAGCCGTCGTGGGCGATGTAGTCCTCCAGATCGGTCGGATCCAAAGTCCCGTTGAGCCGGAACACCAGCCTCTTCTGCCGGGCGTAAAAGGGGACCTCGTGGTCATAGACGACGCGCTTCCCGGTGGCCGGGTCCACATACAGCAGCTCCTCGATGACCTCCCCGCCCAGCACGGTTTTCTCCACGATCCGGGGAACGTCCTCCACCTTCACGCTGGGGTAGAACACCTGGCTGGGCAGGATGACCACCACCGGGCCCTTTTCGCAGAACCCGTGGCAGCCGGTGACCTTCACCGCAATCTGGCCGCCCGGAAGCTGCCTGTCCAGCTCCTGCTGGAAGGCCTGACGGACGCCGGGGGAGCCGAAGGCGGTGCAGCCGGTGCCGCCGCAGATCGTGACCACCTTGCGGTTCGGGTCGATCCCGGACTTGAGCCGCTCATGTCGATCGAGGAAATCCTGCACCGAGCCGAAGGGGGTCATCGCCCGGCCTCCTGGCCAA
This sequence comes from uncultured Spirochaetota bacterium, assembly GCA_963736785.1. Classification (GTDB taxonomy): domain Bacteria; phylum Spirochaetota; class Spirochaetia; order SZUA-6; family DRHE01; genus MIBK01. The sequence continues at coordinate 13,427 of CAVTQG010000044.1, forward strand.
GCTGCTGCAGAATCTGCTCGGCAAGGCGCGGGGTCATCTTTCCGTGGTATACGTTGTCCACCACCATGACCGGCGACAGCGCACAGGCTCCTAGGCAGGCCACCGTCTCCAGGGAGAAGATCATGTCCTCAGTGGTTGCGCCATCCTCGATGCCGAGCTGACCCTTCACTGCGTTGATGATCTTCTTGCCGCCGCGCACATGACAGGCCGTGCCGCGGCAGCAGCGGACCGTGTGCTTGCCGTGCGGCTGAAGATAGAACTGGGCATAGAAGGTGATGACCCCGTACATGCGGCTGGTCGGTATGCCGGAGCGCTCGCTGACCCAGCGCAGAACCTTTGCGGGCAGGTAGCCGTAGGCCTCCTGGATTTCCTGCAGAATCGGGATCAGCTCATCCGCAGTGATGCTCTTCCTGTTGGCCAGTACGTTCTTCGCCGGACCCAGGTCCGCCGTGTCCTCCGCTTTGGCAACCATGGCCCCGATACTCCTTCGCGATGGGCGGTGATCTGCGAAGTTTACCAGCTGCCACCGCGGTTGTCAATATATTATTATATAGGTAATAATTGAATTTTCCAGCGGCTCAACCGCCGCTCAGCGGGGGCTTAGCGGCGACTGCCTGCGAAAACAGCAGGAGCTCCGGCCGGTACTCGAAGTGGATGGTGTCAAAGAAACGCCACTTGCCGCCCCACACGAAGCCGTGGGCTTCGAAAGCCCGCACCGCCGCCTCGGGAACCATCCAGCGCCGGGCGTAGGGGATGGCGTACCAGTCCTCGTCGTGCTCCATGGACCAGCGCCAGTAGACGTGGCGCCCGCCGTAGCTGCGGGGTACCAGGTCCACGGCGATGCCGTAGGAGTGGTAGCTGCGGGAGCGGGTTCCGTCGATGGGGCGCCAGTTGTAGCCGGCCAGGCCCTTCAGCCCGGCCAGGAAATCCCTTACCATGGGATCGGCCTCCCGCAGGCGCCCCAGCTCCTCGGCCACCGCCGAAAGCGCGGGAGCGACCAACTGATGCACCCGCACCGTCAGGCCCAGGAAGCTCACCGTGGTCACCCGCGCCTCGGTCTGCCCGCGGGTCCCCGCCTGGTACAGCGCGGAGAGCAGGCCTTCGTAGCGCTCGGGCGGGGAGGCCGTGTTGCGCTCGACAATTGCCCGCAACCTTTCCCGCGTCTGTGGATCGGGTTGGGCCACCGGCGGCAGCGAGTCCGGATAGAGGTAGAAACGATAGGGGGCGTAGCGCGGCCACTCCCCGCGCAGGCCTTCCGGAAGCAGGCGGCCCTGGGCCCAGTAATACCAGGTATCGTCGACCCGCACCGCCCAGTCCCCGTCCCGATAGGCAGCCTCCAGCCCGCGCCCGGGGTAGGCCCGGGCCAGGGCCCGCACCGCCCTGGCCGCCTGCGGGTCGCGGGCTTCCGGAAAGGCCCAGCCCTCGCCGGGCTCTTCTCCTGGCTCCACTGTCCACGCCAGACCGGCGAGGGCCAGCAGCAAGAGAGGGGCGAGCCAGCGCTTCATCGCTTACAACCTGCGGATCAGCTTCTCGAACTCCTTGAGCACCTCGTCCTTCACCTCGGCCCGGATCACCACGTGCTTGAAGGTTTCCTTGGCCGCTTCCAGCAGGTGCTCCCGGCGGGTGTCGCGGTCGAACAGGCCCAGGACGTAAACCCGGAACACCGCCTCCCCCGTGTCGCAGCCCTGGCCCCTGGCCTGCCAGGTGGCGCGGACGAACTGCACGTTCTCGCGCGGCAGGTAGATGACCGCGTTGTAGGCGCCCAGGGCGGTGTCGATGTTCGGCAGGCTGAGTTTGGCCTCCCGGGCCGCCTGGGGCAGCAGCTCGTCCAGCTCCTCCTGCAGCCAAAAGCCGTAGCGCTTCAGCATGTCCTCCACGCCGCCGAACTGCGCGCCGCGGGCATCAATCTTGTCCTCGGAGACGCCGACGTAGACCAGGAACCTGGCGGGCACGTCCTTCTTCTTCACGCCCGCTTCCTTGTACGCCGCCTTTCCGCCCTTGATCCACTTGGGAGCGTCCCGCGCCGGGTCGCTGCCCTCCTCCCAGAGCACCTGGCCGGGCTCCGTGCATTCCCTGGCCGTGCTCAGGCAGCCGGTCAGCGTAACCGCCGCCCCGAAGGCCAGCAATCCGGTCAAGACGATCCATCGGTTGTTCATGGCTAGTCTCCTCTGCGCCAAATATAGCACAGTCGCCGGCGGCTGTCCTTGACAGCGGCGCGGGGGCGGGCCTACATTGTAGGCATGCAAGGCACGCTTTTAGGCTATGATTCCGACCTTCTGCGGGGGAACACGGATTCCATGCTCTTGTTCCTCATCCAGGAGCACGGCGAAAGCTACGGCTACCGCCTGATCCGGGACATCCAGGAGCGCAGCCGGGGCTTCTTCCGTTTCAAGGAAGGGACCGTATATCCGGCCCTGCGCAAGCTGGAAAACGAAGGGTTGATCCAGGGCACCTGGAAACGGCTGGAGAGCGGCCAGGAGCGCCGCTATTACCGCATCACCGCCAGAGGCCGGGACAGCCTGCGGAAAAAACTGGCCATGTGGCAGAATTTCAACACGGCCATGGGGTTGATCTTCAGCCCTTCCGGAGGCTGAAGCGGAGCCGGCCATGCGACCGGAGATCAGGTCGTACCTTCACGAGGTCCGCACCCACCTGAACCTCGAGCCCCAGACCGAGCGGCACGTGCTGGCCGAGCTGTACAGCCACCTGCGCGAAAAGGTCAGCGAGCTGGAATCCTCCGGATGCCCCGAGCAGGAATCGGCGCGCGAGGCGCTGGACTGCTTCGGCAGCCCCCGCCTGGTGGCCCGGCTGACCTACGAGGCCTTCAGCAGGGGCAGCTGGGTGGAGGCCCTGATCTGCGCCCAGCCGCATCTGATCGCCACCGCGTTGTTTCTCACCCACTTCTGGCGCCGCCCCGCCTTCCTGGCCGCCAGCGGGGCACTCCTGGCCCTCACCACCTGCCTGGCCTGGCTGCGCGGCAAGCCCAACTGGCTGTTCTCCTGGGCCAGCTACGTGCTGATCTCGCTGCTGGCGGCGGCCTACGTCTCCCGCCGCCTGGCGGGGCAGGCGCTGGCCTACCTGCTGCAGGGCGACGGGGAGCCTTCCGCCTTGTGGGCCCTCCTGCCCCTGGCGGCTCTGTACGCCCTGAGCTTCTGGCTGCTGGTGGCCACTACTTCCCGGGCCCTGCGCAAGGACTGGGTGCTGGCCTCCCTGCTGCTGCTGCCCCTGCCCATCATCGGCATCTGGATTTTCAACGTGGAGCGCCTGTACCCACTGCTGCCCGGCTTCGGCTCCGACCCCCACCGCTGGGACGCCGCCATGGCCGCGGTCTTCCTGGTGCTGGCCGTGGTCTCCGCTCTGATCGTGCGCCTGCGCCAGCGCGTCCTGAAGGTGGGGGCGCTGCTGGGGATCGGCGGCATCGGCGCGGCGGCCGTGGCCCACTCCGTCTGGGGCGAGCTCTCCCTGTTTGGCCTGGCCGCCGTGGGCTTGCTGGTCCTGGGCTTCGCCTGGAGCCCGGCGCTGCTCAAATCACGCCGCGACCCGCAGGACAGCTGGCTGGAAAATCCCGAGGAGCTCTCCGAACCCCCCGCCTGCACCTGACAACTTGACACCGGGCCGCCGCCGGAATAGCTTTAGCATAGGCAGCCTAAGTATGGAGAGAATGCGGGCCCAGGGCGGCCTGATCGTGCGCCTGCTGTGCAAGCTGTTCCAGCGGCTGATCCTCAAGCTGCGCCTGCGCGGCTGGGGGCAGGCCTTCCGCCTGCTCTCCCGCGGGGAGCCGCTGATCATCGTTTCCAACCACATCGGCTCCTACGGCCCCCTGTCGGTCCTCTCCGCCCTGCCCTTGAAGCTGCACCCCTGGGTGGCCCATGAGGTGACGGAGCTGCGCAATGTGGCCCGGCGTCTGCAGAAGGAGTTCACCGAGCTGGAGCTCAAGCTGCGCCCCCCGGTGAGCGTGTGGCTGGCCCGCCTGATCGGCAGGCTCTGTGTCGCGATCATGCGCGATGTCCAGGCCATCCCGGTGTACGCTTCCAGCCGCCGCATCCGCGACACGCTCCAGAGGAGCCTGGAGCTGCTGCTGAAGGGCAAGAACATCCTGGTCTTTCCGGAAAACAAGGAACGCCCGATCAACGAGGTTCTGGGGGAGTTTTCCACCGGTTTCCTGACCATGGCCCGCGTCTACTACCAGAAAACCCGCAAGGCGATCTGCTTCCTGCCGGTAGCCGTCAACCAGAAGGTGAAGGGCATCCGCATCGGCCGGCCGATCCGCTTCGACTCCCGCCTGCCCTTTGCCCAGGAGAAGCGGCGCTTGAAGCGGGAGCTGGAGGACTCGATCTATGACCTGTACTACAGCCTGGAGGCGGAGCTGGGCGCGCTGCCGGCCGGATGAGCCAAGCCCGGACTACGCCGGCGCGCGCTATTTCACCGTCAGGTTGAACACCCCGTCCCAATCTTCGGGCGGCGGGGACTTGCGAAACAGCTCGATGCGGCGCAGGAACACCTCGCTGGCCTCGTCCTGGTAGCGCTGGACCAGGAAGCGGAAGGCCTTCTGGGCCTCGGCCCAGAGCTGCCGGCGGTAGAAGGACAAGCCCCCCTCGAAGTACTTCTTGATCTCGCGCAGCTTCTCTGCCGCCTTCTTCAGCTCCTGCAGCACCTCGTAGATGCGCACCGGCTGGCGCTTGCCCTTCACGGTGAGCAGGTCGATTTCCCGGCACAGGAACTGCTCGCGGACCTTGGCCTGCACCGTGGCTGTGATCAGGCTCTTGGTGCCGTAGGTCTTGTTGGCGCCCTCGAGGCGGGCCGCCAGGTTGACCGTGTCACCGATGCTGGTGAAGTCCATGCGGTCCTTGGCCCCGACGCTGCCGAACCACCACGGGGCCGGAGTGGATGCCGATGCCGATGGACAGGACCCGTTCGCCGCCCAGGCGGCGCTGTTCCTTGTCCTCGGCCATGGCCGCGCGGATCTGCATGGCCGACTTGCAGGCGGCCAGCTCCTTGCGCGGGCCCTCGAACACGGCCATGATCGCGTCGCCCACGAACTTGTCGATGTCCCCGCCATTTTCCAGGATCAGGGTGGACTGGAGGTCCAGGTAGTGGTTGATCAGCTCCACCACCTTGTCGGGGGCGAGGCCCTCGCACAGGGCCGTGAAATCGCGCACGTCGGTGAATAGGAAGGCGAGATCCCGGCGCTCCGTAGTGGGGTTCTCCCGTTCGGAGTGCTTCAGGGTCGAGGCGGAAATATAGGGGATGACCCCGCGGATCACGCTGGTCATGTTGCCGATTTCGTTGGACAGCAGCTTGATCTCATCCCGCGTGCGCACCCGGTCCTGGAATTGCAGCAGCTCGCTGGAGATGCGGACCTTCCCCTTGATCATCCCGGCCAGGGTCCGGGAAATGGCGGCGACGCTCATGCGCAGGAAAAGAATGGGGAAGACGATGCCCCGGCCGACCACGTACACCAGGAACACGGTGGCGTACAGGAACAGTGCGGCGATCAGGATCACCTGGAGCTGGGCCCGGAAGTAGGGCTTGTAGATCACCTCCCGGGCGTAGGCCAGGCGCACGTAGCCGATCAGGATGCCGCGCACCAGCACGGGGGCGCGGAACTCGTCGAGCTGGCGATCCTGGTCGAAGCGGTAGCCGGTGCGCTCCAGGCTGAAGTCCGGCTCCGACAGGGACTCGCCGATCCTGGCAGGCGCCGTGCTGGCGGCCACTCGGAATTCCCCGCCCGCGGCGCTGCGCCGGTAATACGTGAGCTCGTCGAAGCGAAAGGTGGCATCGGCGTTCTTGCGGGCCTCGATCCGGAAGTAGTCGTCCAGCGCGATATCGTCGCCGAAGTTGGAGCGGATCACGTTGGCCGTGCGTTCAGCCAGCCCATTACCGTTCTCGATCAAAGCGCCGAGCAGGGTTCGGCTGAAGTTGCGCATCAGCACCAGGCTCAACACCAAAATGACCACCAGGATGAGGGCGGTGAAGGAGAACACCAGACGCTTCTGGATGCCCTGGGCCAGCAGAGTCCGCAGGAAGCCTCGGCCGGCTCCGCGCCGGAACTCCAGGTATTCCCGGTAGGACTCGTCCTTGCTGTTCAGGCGGGCGATCAACAGGGACAGGAAAAAGGCGTTGTGGGCTAGCGTCAGGAAGAACAGCGCGATCAGCGCGGGGGGCAGGCTCACGAAGTAGCGCCAGGAAGCGGCCTGGCGCACCACCGGCACCAGGATCGCGGCCAGCGCCAGCGCCGAGCTGGCCAGGCTCACCAGGATGGGAAAGCTCCGGCGCGGGTCCGCCAGCCCCGGGAGTTTGGTGTCCAGGAACAGGCAGGCCAGCTTGTACAGCCGGATGGCCGGGATCAGGTACACCAGGGCCGTGGCCACCGCCAGGGCCGTGCTCCCGGAGGCGAACAGCCCGGCGGGCAGGCGCAGCAGGTCGGGCAGCCGCAGCACACCGGCAGCTCCCGCCAGGGGCCGGTACATCGACAACACGAACCAGGCCAGCAGGACCAGGGAGTACAGCGCCTCCAGCGCGTGCAGCAGGATGCGTTCGGCGCGGTCCCGGTTCACCCGTCGGCTCCGTACTGCTCCAGCAGCTTCTGCTTGGTCCTGGCCTTGTCCAGGTACCCGGCGGCCTGCTCGTACTCCACGTCGATCACCACCACCGTCTCTAACAGCTCGACGGCCTCCTGGAAATCCTCCGCCCGGTAGAAGCCCAGGGCCTTCTCGTACAGGGCCGGAACCTGAGCACGGACCTTCTGCAGGCGGGCCTCCAGCGCGGCCAGGCGGGCACGGTCTTTGGTCCCGCGGGCCAGGCTGTCCAGGCGGCTGTATGCCTCGGCCAGGTCCCCCTCGGCCAGCAGGCGGTCCGCCTCGGCCAAGGCCGCCTCGTAGGAAACTCCGCTCGCCTTCTGCTGGCGGGCCTGCTGGATCCTGCCCCGCAGGGCGGCCGCCTCCTCGGTCTTGCGCACCGCCAGCGCGGCGTTGGCCCGGGCCAGGGCCGCCGGGTAGTCCCGCCGCTCGAAAAGGCTGCGGGCCCAACGGTAGTTCAGGCTGTAGTTGAGCTCCGCGATCTCACCGTCGAAGGGGTGGCCCAGGCGGCGGTTGAGCTCCTCCACCAGCGCCGCCTCCTTGCGGGCCTCCGCGAACTTCCCCTTGGCGGCCAGTTGCCTGGCGCCGGCCAGGCGCTCGGTTATGATGGCGTTGACCGCGGCCTGCAGGGAGTTCTTCTCCGTCCTGGCGTTGGCGCTCTGCGGCTCGACGGCCAGGGCCCGGTTGAAGCTGGCGAAGGCCTCAATGTACAGCTTTTCCCTGGCATCTACTGCGCTCTCCGTCTTGGCCCGGGACCGCGTCTCCCGGCCGCGCTCCAGGTAGAGCTTGACGAGCGTACCGCGGGTTTCCGCGGTCTGGCGGCGAAGCGCTGCCACCTGGTCGTCCTCCGGGGCGAGCTGGTCGGCCCGGGCCACCGCCACGCACAGGGCGTAGTCCTCCTCCTGGCTGCGCTTGCCCTTCTTCAGCAGCGCTTCCGCCTCACGCAGGCGCTTGCCCGTCTCGGCGTCCCGGTACTTGTCCACCAGCTCCAGGTAGGCCTGGGCCTGGCGGTTGGTGGGATCGAAACGCAGGGCCACTTCGAAATAGCCCCGGACCTCCCCCACCCGCTCGTACTGCCCCCGCTTGACCAGGGCCAGTTGGTACAGGGCGATCCCCTCCTCGGTGACCACCCGGGCTTTCACCGGGTCGCCCAGCCGGCTCAGGAATTTCTCATCATTCGAAAGGCTGGTGCAGCCGGCCGCCAGCAGGGCGAGCAGGAGCAGCAGCGCCGCCGGCGCGGCGCAGCGGGTGTTCCGTCCCATCCCACGTTCCTCCGCGGCAATGATACACTCTCTCGGCCTTTTCCAGCAAGCGCGGCCGCGGTTGACACGGCGGCTTCTTCCGGGATATGTATTACAAAGTATTACCGGGGAGGAGCCCGCATGCTGCGCAACAAGGACGAGGTGATCAGCTTCAAGGTCGGCTCGGCGCTGGCCCGGGTGATCCGGCGCCTGCCCAACCGCTCGGAGTTCATCCGGGCGGCGGTGCTCTCGGCCCTGGACCACGCCTGCCCCCTGTGCCAGGGCACGGGCCTGATGAGCCCCGAGCAGAAGAAGCACTGGGACGCCTTCGCCCGGGACCACGCGGTGAAGCACTGCCAGGAGTGCGACGCCCTCTACCTGACCTGCGGGTCGCCCAGCGGCAAGGGGGGGGCGTGAGCCCGCGATCGCGGCGTGTGAACCCGCGACTGCGGCGCGTGAGCCCGGTACTCCGGCCCGCGATCGCGGTCCCGGCTGCCCTGAGCGCGCTGGTCCTGCTCGCGGCCGGCTGCACCCGCGCCGGCTCGCCGGCGGCGGCAGGCAGACTCCGCGTCTTCGTGAGCATCCCCCCCTTGCAGGATTTCGTGGAGCGCATAGGGGGAACGCGGGTCGAAGTCGAGGCGCTGGTGAAACCGGGCCAGGACCCCCACACCTACGAGCCCACCCCGCAGCAGGTGGCCGGCCTGGCCCGCTCCCGCCTGTTCCTGTTGGCCGGCTTCCCCTTCGAAAACGCCCTGGTCCCGCGCCTCGAGAGCACCATGCCGCAGCTGGCCATCGTGGACACGCGAGAGGGCATCGACCTGCTGCCGGAATCGACCGCGGACAAGAACATGGACCCCCACGTCTGGATGAGCCCGAAGCTGGCCCGCCGTCAGGCCGAGAACATCCGGGACGCCTTGATCCGTGCGGACCCGGGCGGCGAGGCGGAATATCGGGCCGGCTTCCAGCGCTTCGCCTCCGAGCTGGACGGCCTGCACGCGGAGCTGACTCGGGCGCTGGCACCGCTTCGCGGCAGGGAGCTGCTGGTCTACCACCCCGCTTTCGGCTACTTCGCCGCGGAATACGGCCTGAAGCAGATGGCGGTGGAAACCGGCGGCCGGCAGCCTTCGGCCCGCGAGCTGGCGCGCTTGATCCAGCTGGCCCGGGAGCGGCGCATCCGGGTAGTGTTCGTGCAGCCGCAGTTTTCCCAGGCTGGGGCCCGGGCGGTGGCCGAGGCCATCGGCGGCGCCGTGGTCCCGCTGGATGACCTGCCCCGCGACTACCTGGCCAATCTGCGCGACATGAGCCGCAAGGTACAGGAGGCCCTGTCCACACCATGAGCGACGCCCCAGCCTCCGGCGCGGCCGGCACGACGCGCGCCTCCACAGCGCTCCCGGTGATCGAGTTCCGGGGGGTGGACTTCTCCTACACCGGCGAGCCGGTGCTCGCAGGAGGTCAGCTTCGAGGTGCTGCCCGGAGAGTTCATCTCCGCGGTGGGTCCCAACGGGGGCGGCAAGACCACCCTGCTGCGCCTGATCCTGGGCACCGCGCGCCCGGAGGCCGGCGAAGTGCGGGTGTTCGGCGGCTGCCCCGGAACGGGCCCGCGGCAGGGTGGGCTACGTGCCCCAGTACGCCCGCTTCGACCCCCTGTTCCCGGTCACCGTCCTGGACGTGGTGCGCATGGGCCGGGTGGGCAACTTCGCTGGCCGGCCCGTACCGCCGACGAGGACCGGGAGGCGGCCGAGGAGGCGCTGGCCACCGTCGGGCTGGCCGAGCTGCGCCGGCGGCCCTTCTCCGCCCTGTCCGGCGGGCAGCGGCAGCGGGTGCTCATCGCCCGCGCCCTGGCCACCCATCCCGAGCTGCTGCTGCTGGACGAGCCCACGGCCAGCGTGGACCGCGCGGCCACCGCGAAGCTCTACGATCTGCTGGTGGAGCTGGCCCGCCGCCTCACCATCCTGCTGGTCTCGCACGACACCGGGGTGGTGTCCCGGTTCGTGAGCGGGGTGCTGTGCGTCAACCGCACCGTGTCCAAGCACCCGGTGAGCCTCCTGACCGGGGAAATGTTGAGCGAGCTGTACGGCGTCGACATCGCCCTGGTGCGCCGCGATCGCGGAGAGGAGCCTCTGATGGACTTCCTGCGCGACCTGTTGCGTTTCCCGTTTCTGCAGTACGCCCTGGCCACCGGCCTGCTGGCCTCCGTCGCCTCCGGGGTGGTGGGCAGCTTCGTCACCGTGCGCCGGATCGGCTACATCGCCGGGGCCATCGCCCACACCGTGCTGGGCGGCATGGGCCTGGCCCGCTACCTGCAGCGCGTGCTGGGCTGGGAGTTCGTCACGCCCCTGGTCGGCGCCGTGGCCTCGGCCCTGCTGTCGGCGATCATCATCGGGGTGGTCACCCTGTACGGCCGGCAGCGCGAGGACACGGTCCTCAGCGCGGTCTGGTCCATCGGCATGGCCGTGGGCATCTTCTTCATCTCGCGCACCCCCGGCTACAACGACGATCTGATGAGCTACCTGTTCGGCAACATCCTGATGGTGCGCCGCGGCGACCTGGTCCTGATCGCCGGGCTGGACGCCCTGGTCGTGCTGGTGAGCTTCCTGTTCTACTACAAGCTGGAGGCCGTCTGCTTCGACGAGGAGTTCGCCCGCCTGCGCGGCGTGCGGGTGGAGCTGTACTACATGCTGCTGCTCTGCCTCACCGCCCTGACCATCGTGATCCTGCTGCTGGTCGTCGGGCATCGTGATGGTGATCGCCCTGCTGGCCCTGCCGGCCGCCGCGGCCGCCTACCTGACCCGCCGCCTGTGGCACACCATGATCGTGGCCTCGGCACTCTCGGGCCTGCTGATGACTGCCGGCCTGGCCCTGAGCTACAAGCCCAACCTGCCGGCCGGGGCGACCATCATCATCCTGTCCGGGGCCGTGTACCTGGCGGTGGTGGGCTCCCGGCCGCTGTGGCGCAAGCGGCGGGCTCAGGCCCCCAGGAAGTAGCGCAGGCTGTAGAGGAAGCCGCTGGAGATGATCCCGACCGTGAAGTTGTCGTCCAGCGGGCCGGAGAACAGCTCCACCAGCGCCGCGAAAGCGGGGCCGGCCAGCACGGCGTACAGCTGCATGGGCGGGGCGGGGTCCCGCAGGGCCAGGCGCAGGAGCCAGGCGGCCGCGAAACCCCCGGCCGCGAAAGCCAGGGTCCCCTCCAGGGTCCTGCCGCGCAGCAGCCGGAGCCTGCCGAAACGGATGCCGACGATCTTGCCGAACAGGTCCCCGATGGTGATGAAGCCCAGGCCCAGGTAGGGCAGGTGGTCCGGGAAGACCAGGAAGATCAGGAAGATCGCCACCAGGAAAGCGGTCATCGAGGAGAAGCGCTTCCCCTCGGATTTCTTGAAGAGCCGGCGCATCTGGACCCGGCTGAACAGCCGGACCAGATCCAGGGCGGAAAAGGCCAACGCCAGCCCCCCCAGCAGGAACAGCAGCGGCGTGCGGCCGAACAGGCGGTCGATGGGAACGAACAGCAGGGCGAAGGGGCGGGCGATGATCCGCCACCACTTCAGCTCCCTGCCGGCCGGGAACTCGAACACCCCGCTTCGCAGGCAGAGCCACAGGCACAGCCCGCAGGCCGCCAGGGCCAGTCCGGCGGAGATCCACCCGGGAAGCCCCGGCCCCAGCTCCAGGGGCAGGGCCGCGGCCAGGAAGGCGAACCCGGCCATACCCGCCAGCTCGGCGCGGCGGCTGGCGGCGAAAAGCAGGCCCGCCAGGGCCAGGGCAGCGAGCAGGCTGGCGGTTGGAGCCCCCGCCACGGCTAGCCCCGCGCGCCGCGTTCCACGTAGGCGTAGGCGCTGTGGTTGTGGATGCTCTCGAAGTTCTCGGCCTCCACGCTGAACCAGCTGAAGTCACCCGTGCCCTCCAGCTTCTGGGTCACCTCGCGCACCACGTCCTCCACGAAGCGCGGCCGGGAAAAGGCCTGCTCGGTGATGTACTTCTCGTCCTCCCGCTTCAGCAGGGTGAACACCTCGCTGGAGGCGGACTGCTCCACGATGCGGATGACGTCCTCGATCCAGAAGAACTTGCCCAGCAGCAGCTTGACCCGCACCACCCCCCGCTGGTTGTGCGCCCCCACCTCGCTGATCTCCTGGGAGCAGGGGCAGACCGTGGTCACCGGCACCTGGATGCCCACGTAGAAGCGGCGCTGGTCGTCGCTCACCTCCCCGCTGTACTCGCAGGTGTAGCTCATCAGGCTCTTCTCGCCGGACACCGGCGCCTGCTTCTCGATGAAATAGGGGAAAAACACCTCCCCGTAGGCCCGGCGGGCGTCCAGCAGGTGGCGGATCTTGTCCAGCATGGTGAGGAAGCTGTTCATCGAGATGTCCACGTAGTACTGGTTGACCACCTCGATGAAGCGGCTCATGTGCGTGCCCTTGAAGTCGTGGGGCAGATCGGCGTACAGGTTGATGGTGGCCACCGTGGACTGGGTGCGGTTCTTCTTGTCCAGGACCACGATCGGGTACTGCACGTTCTTGACCCCCACCTTCTGGATGTCGATGCGGCGGTGGTCCTTCTGGTTTTGAACGTCTTTCATGATTCCCGGATATCGTCGAAGGAATATTGGATCTTCTGGAAGCCCCGGCGCAGCTCCCGGACCTCCTCCCCGACGTACTTGCCTTCGATGAGGCACTTCTTGAACAGCCCCGCGATGATCTGCATCTCCGGCTCCTTCATGCCCACCCGGGTCATCTCCTGCACCCCCAGGCGGATGCCCGCCGGGTTGGTCGAGTTCTCCAACGGCTCGTTGGGCAGGAGGTTCATGTTCAGGATGATGGCGTTGTCCTTCAGGTGGCGGGCCACCTCGTCCCCGCCGCCGAACTCGCGCACGTCCAGGGCCAGCTGGTGGCTCTCGGTGAAGCCGAACTCCTCGCCCTGCACCTTCAGGCCCGCCTCGGCGAGGCGGCGCCCCAGCTCCTTGGCGTTGGCGATGGTCTGCCGGGCATAGGCCGGGGCGAAATCCATCATCTCGTAGACCGAAACGGCCAGGGGCACCAGGGTGTCCAGGTGGTGATTGGAGGAGGAACCGGGGAACGCGCCCTTGTCGATCTTGCGCCATTCGGCCTCGCCGGCGTTGGACAGGATGATCCCGCGCTGAGAACCGAAGAAGGTCTTGTGCACGCTGGCGGTCATCAGCAGGGCCCCCTCGCCCAGGGGATCCTGGAAGCAGCCTCCGGCGATCAGGCCCAGCACGTGCGCCGCGTCGTACAGGATGACCGCGCCCCGCTGCCGGCCCAGCTCGGAGAGCTCTTTGATCGGCTCCGGGAACAGGAACAGGCTCTTGCCCAGGATCAGCACCTTGGGGGCCAGGGCTTTGATCAGCTCGGCGGAGCGGTCCACGTCGATGTGGTAGCCGTCGGCGGTGAGGGGGAAGTCGACGATGTTGTGGGTGTACTTGCCCACCGAGCCCGCCCGGTGGTGGCTGATGTGCCCGCCGGCGGGGGTGGAGTTGACCATGACCACGTCTCCGGGGGAGATGTAGCGGCTGAACACCGCGTCGTTGGCCACCGTGCCGCTGATCGGCCGCACGTCCACCTGCCTGCAATGGAAGAGCGTTTTCAGCTGCTTTTTCAGCAGGCTTTCGATCTCGTCGATGATCTCCGTGCCCTGGTAGTAGCGCTCCCCCGGATGCCCCTCGGCATAGCGGTGGGCGAAATCCGAGCCCATGACCCCCCGCGCCCGTTCGCTCAGCAGATTTTCGCTGGCGATCAGGTTCAGGGTCGAGCCGCGCCACTGGTTCTGCTTGCGGACGAGCTCTTCGATCTGGCCGACGTTGCGTTCATACATGCCCCACAATAGCCAGAAGCCCCGGAGGCGTCAAGAAGAACGCTACCGGGGCGAGTCCGGCTAATTGCTCCGGCGGCCGTCAAACTCCCGGATCTTGGCCTGGACCTGGGCGCCGGCCTCCTCGTAGATCTGGCGGATCAGGGGGTCGCGGAACTCGTAGACCCGCTCGGCGAAGCTCGTGGAGTCCAGGCGGTCGAACAGCCGTGCCCTGGCTTCCGCCAGGCTGCGCCCGTATATATGGTAGGAATCGGCCTGCCAGTTGAGGCGGCCCAGCTCCACGGGCCTTCCTGAGCGGCGGGCCACTTCGTCGGCGATCAGCGCGCGGTTGAACTGGATGAAGCCGAACATGTTCATGAAGCTGGCGCCCCAGGCGTCGTTGGAGCGGAAGCGCACGTTGCAGTTCAGCCACCCTACCCCGGCCTCGTCGTACAGCAGGCGGTACCACAGGCTCTGCAGGCACGGCGGGTCGTAGCAGTCGTAGTCCAGGTTGGGCATCCAGGTGATCATCTGCGCCTGGCGGGTGTGCGGCTGGGCCGCCAGCTTGGCCACCACCTGCTCGATCTGGTCGACGCGGTAGGCGCCGGCCGGAACGCTGCGGCCGCCGGTGATCTCCCTCCAGGCCCCCCAGGCGCTCAACCGCCCGTGGTAGGTGTACTCCCAGCGGGTGTCCGCCGGGTCGTTCATGTTCTTGACCCAGTGGTCCTTGGCCCCGCCCAGCTCCAGCACGTACTCCCGCAGGTCCTCGATCCCCCCCGGGAAGGCCTTGTGGATCATGGGGTCGGCCCAGGGCTCCAGGACCGTGAGGTTCAGCGTGGCGTCCAGGCTGGGCGGGTCGCCGGGGCGGTCGTACTGGGTGGCCATGGGCACCCCCCCGCGGTACAGCGCCAGCAGGGCCCGCTCGTAGGCCTCCGCCAGGGTGCGGCCCTCCACCGTGAGCACCGGAATGTTCTTCATCCTAGTGCCGGAAGCTGCGCTGGCCGGTGAACACCATGGCCGCCCCCGCCTGGTTGCAGGCCTCGATCACCTCGTAGTCCCGCTCGGAGCCCCCGGGCTGGACCACGGCCGTGACCCCCTCGCGTAAGCCCACCTCCACCCCGTCGCGGAAAGGGAAGAAGGCGTCGGAGACCATGCAGCTTCCGGCCAGGCCCCCACGCCGTTCCCGCACTTCCTCGTCGATCGCCGAGCGCTGCCGGCCTTCCGGAAGGGCGCTGTACGATTGGGCATGGCGTTCCCAGGCCAGGCGGTCGGCCAGCTTGCGGTAGGCCTTGTCCCGGGCGATCTCGGCCACTCCGACGCGGTCCTGCTCCCCGGTGCCGATGCCCACGGTGGCCCCGTCCTTGACGTAGAGCACGGAGTTGGAGGTGACCCCCGCCTCCACCAGCCAGCCGAACAGCAGGTCCTCGGCTTCCGCCGGGGTGGGCTGGCGGTTGACGCGGTACTCGCGCCCCTGCCAGGTGGCCACGGCGGGCAGGAAGTCCCCGACCGCCAGCGTAATCGGGGCATAGGACCACTGCACGACCAGGCCCCCGTCCACCAGGCTGGTGAAGTCCGGGACCCTCAAGGACGCGAAGGCCTCCAGCCGGTCCATGGCCCCGATGCGCATGACCCGCAGGTTCTTCCGGCGCCCCAGGATGTCCAGCACCCCTTTGGCGAAGTGCGGGGCGGCCACCACCTCGCAGTACTGGGCGGCGATCAGCTCCGCGGTCTCGCGGTCCAGCTCGCGGTTCACCGCGATGGCCCCTCCGAAGGCCGCGATCCGGTCGGCCAGGTAGGCCTTGCGGTAGGACTCGGCCAGGGTGCCGGCCCTGGCCACGCCGCAGGGGTTGTTGTGCTTCACGATCACGGTGCAGGGGCTGCTGCTCAAGTAGCGCAGGATATTCAGGGCGCTGTCGATGTCGGTCAGGTTGGTCTTGCCCGGGTGCTTGCCCGACTGCAGCAGCTGCGCGTCCGACACCAAAGGGCTCCCCGGCTGGATGGCGCGCACCTCCCCCAGGGCCAGGCTGCCGGACTCCAGCCGGTACAGGGCCGCCTCCTGGTCCGGGTTGTCGCCGTAGCGCAGGCCCTGCCGCCGGCCCCCGATGTCCCAGGTGACCTTGCGGTAGCTCAGGGTCTGGGCGTCGGGCCCCTCGCCGAAGCGGATCTGCAGGCTGTCCGGGAAGTGCTCGCGCAGCACGGTGCGGTAGGCGGCCTTGAAGTCCATGGCGCTCACGCCTTCCCCCCGGGTCGGAGGTTCGGGTAGCAGGCGGCCACCTGGCCGGCCTGGAGGCCGCCCATGTAGCTGGCGATGGCCCGGTCGTACTCGGCGGTGGCGGCGAAGGCCTTCTGCGCCAGGCGGAAGCGGGTGGCCAGGCTCAAGGCGCCGCCGCCGGCTTCCAGCTCGGCCAGGATTGCCTGGTAGTCCGCGGGATCCACCACCGCAGCCACGCGCAGGAAATTCTTGGCCGCGGCGCGCAGCATGCAGGGGCCGCCGACGTCGATGTTGGCCCGGGCCTGCTCCGGAGTGACCCCGGCGTGGGCGATGGTTTCCTTGAAGGGATAGAGGTTCACGACCACCAGGTCGATCGGCTCCGCCCCGGTCCGGGCGAGGTCCGCGGAATGCTCCGGGTTGTAGGTCTCGGAAAGCAGGCCCAGGTAGATCTTGAAGTCCAGAGTCTTGACCAGCCCACCCTGCATCTCCGGCTGGCCGGTGTAGTCGGACACCTGCCGTAGGCTGCCGGCGCCGGCTGCGCCGGGCTGCGCCGCGCCGGGCTGCGCCCGCGCGGCCGCGGCGGAGCCGAGGATGGCGGCCACGGCTACGTAGCTGCCCCCGGTGGACAGGATGCTCAAGGAGGGGTTGATCCGCAGCAGGCCCGGGACCAACAGGTCCAGCCCACGTTTGTTGAACACGCTGATCAGCGCCCGCCGGACGGGCACCCGCTCGTCGATGGTATCCACGAAGTTCATGCCTCTGCCCTCCGGTTCAGATAGCGCAGGCTGGTCAGCGCGTACACCCTGGCGGCTTCCAGAAGCTGGCCCACCTCCACGTACTCGTCGACCTGATGCGGGATGTGCCGGGGTCCCGGCCCGTTCACCAGGCAGGGGATGCCCTTCCAGGCCGAGAGGAAGGTCCCGTCCGTGGCCCCCGGCACCCCGCTGTACACCGGCTCCCGGCAGGCCACTTCCCGGAACGCCCGGGCCGCCTCCTGCACGATCGGCTCTTCCTTGCCCATGGAAACCACGGGCCGATCCTCGATGAACTCGATGTCCGCCTGGAAGTCCGAGTCCTCGGCCGCCAACTCGCCGAGGATGCGCCGCAAGGCCGCGCGGACCTGCTCGTGGTCCTGCCCGGGCACGGTGCGGATGTCCACGAAGCCTTCCGCCTCGCCGGGCATCACGTTGAGCTGGGCGGGGGCCCCCGGCGGCGGGGAGCGCAGCACGGTGAAGGTGACCGAGGGATAGCCCAGAAATGGATCCTCCCCGCAGCGCCGGATCTCGCCGGTTTCGAAGCGCTCGAAGGCCAGGATGATCCTGGCCAGGCGGGTGTTGGGGTTGATCCCCGAGCGCGGCATGGCCCCGTGGGCCATACGGCCCCGCACCCGCAGCACCGCCCGGATGGCACCCTTCATGCTGAGGCAGAGCTGGTTCTCCTCGGGCTCCGGCACCAGGCAGGCGTTCACCCCGTCGGCGTGTCCCCGGCGGATGAAGTCCTTGATGCCGATCATCATCCCTTCTTCGTCGCAGACGAAGCACAGGGCCAGGCGCCCCCGCCAGGGCACCCCGGAGGCCAGCAGCGCCTTGGCCACGACCAGGTTCACCGCCAGGCCCGCTTTCATGTCGCAGGCCCCCCGGCCGTAGATGCGCCCTTCCTTGAGCTCCCCGCCGAAGGGGTCGGCGCTCCAGCGGCCGCGCTCCCCCTCGGAGACCACGTCCGTGTGCCCCTCCAAGAGCAGACAGGGCCCCGGGCGGCCGGAGTCCAGGGTGAAGAACAGGTTCTCCCTGCCCGGCTGCACGGTTTCCACTGTTGGCTGCAGGCCCAGCTCCCGCTGGACCCAGGAGCTCAGGTACTCCACGACCTCGTGTTCCGTGTGGCCGGTTTCCGGCCGGATCACGGAGTCGATGCGCACCAGCTCCTGGGTCAGGCCCACCAGCTCGTTTCGCTTCACGAGCGCCAGCAGTTTGGCTTCATCCATGAAGCTTATTGTTAGTGGAAATCATCCGGGGGGTCAAGGAGCAGTCCAAGACACGAAATGTGGTAAGAAGGAGCAAAAAAACTCAGAATGTGATTGCCCTTCCCCGCGGCATTGCAGTATATTTGCGACTGCATTCGCGAAAGGAAACCATGAGCGTAGTAGAACTGATCGAAGCTCAGAAGAGCTACATGCTCGGCGAGACCCGGGTGGAGGCCCTGCGGGGCGTCTCCATCCGCATCGAGAAGGGCGAGTTCCTGGCCATCGCCGGGCCGTCCGGCGCCGGGAAGAGCACGATCCTGAACCTGATCGGCTGCATCGACACCCCCACCGAAGGCCGCGTGCTGATCGACGGGACCGAAGTGGAGCACCTCTCGGACACGGAGCTGACCCGCTACCGCCGCCAGAAGCTGGGCTTCATTTTCCAGTCCTTCAACCTGATCCCGGTGCTCAACGTGTACGAGAACATCGAGTTCCCTCTGCTGCTCGCCAACCACCTGACGCGCAAGGAGCGGGAAAAGACGGTGATGCACTTCATCGAGGAGGTCGGCCTGGCCGACCGGCTGAAGAACAAGCCCAATGAGCTTTCCGGCGGGCAGCGCCAGCGGGTGGCCATCGCCCGCGCCCTGGTGAGCCGGCCGTTGATCGTGCTGGCCGACGAGCCCACGGCCAACCTGGACTCCGAGACCGGCCACCGCATCGTGGACCTGATGCGCGCCATCAACGAGCTGGAGAAGACCACCTTCATCTTCTCCACCCACGACGAGCACATCATGGAGCACGCCCGCAGGATCATCAGCCTGCGCGACGGCCTCGTGACCGGGGACAAGGTGAAAGGCTGACATGCTGATCTTGAAGATTGCGCTGCGCTCGCTGCTGCGCCGCAAGAGCCGCGCTCTGACCATCGGAGTGCTGGTGGCCTTCGGCACCCTGCTGCTGGTGTTCGGGCAGACCTTCACCCGCTCGGCCGGAATCGCCTCCCGCGAGTCGATCATCAACAACTTTACCGGCGACCTGATCCTGTACTCGGAGCGCTCCAAGGAAAAGCCCTCCCCCTTCGCCTTCAACACGCCCCTGCCCGTCATCGCCGGAGGTGGAGAGAATCAGGGCTTTCCTGGAGGCCTTCCCCAGGTGGAGGCCGTCGTGCCCTTCGCCCAGAATTACGCGCTCCTCCAGGTGCAGAAGGACGGCAAGACCGTGGAGCTGCCCTTCATCTTCTACGCTATCGAGCCGGCCACCTACCGCGAGATTTTCCGCAATGTGGAGATGCGCCAGGGGGAGTACTTCGGCCTGGAGGGAGGCTCCCCGCGGCAGGGGATCCTGATCAGCGAGTTCCAGAACGAGCAGTACCAGAAGAACTACGGGGTCACCCTGACGGCGGACCAGCAGGTCACGGTGCTCTCGCTCACCGAGGGAGGGTCGGTCAACGCCCTGCGCTCCGAGCTGGTCGGGTTGTTCGAGCCGCGATACTTCAAGAACGTGTTCAACTACATCAACTTCGTGGACATCGGGAGCTACGCCAGCCTGTACAACTTCACCGGTGTGGCCGCCGATTCCCTGCCCGAGAGCCTGACCCGAGGACTGGAGGCCAGCGCGGGGGACGAGGAGGCGATCTTCGGCCTGGCCGAGGACGAAGATTTTGGCAGGCTGGACCTATCGGCCCTGCGCTCCGAAACCCTCTCCGGCTACACCATGATCGCGGTGCGCCTGGCCGACCACCGCAGCGTGGACCGCGTGATTCGCGACATCTCCGCGGCGGGCCTGGGAGTCAAGGCGGCGCGCTGGGACGAGGCCTCCGGCTTTTTCGCCCGGATCAGTTCGGGCCTGCAGGCCTTCATCATCCTGGCCACCGGGTTGATCTTTTTGATCGTGGCCTTCATCTTCATGAACACCCTGATCATCAGCATCGTGGAGCGCACCTCGGAGATCGGGACCATGCGGGCCCTCGGAGGGGAGAAGAGCTTCATCCGCAGGCTGTTTCTGGCCGAAACCCTTCTATTGAACATTCCCTTCAGCTTGGGGGCCATGCTCCTGAGCCTGGTGGCCGTGCTGGCCGCGGGAGCCCGGGGGCTGCCCCTCCCGGACACCATTTCCCAGTACCTGATCGGCGGCGGTCCGCTGCCGCTGCACCTGGCCGCGGCCCCCTTCCTGGAGGCCTTGGCCATCGTGATCGCGGTCTCCGATTATTGCGACCCTGTACCCCATCCGCGTGGCCACGGGCATCACCCCGCTGGCCGCCATGGGCGAGAGGTAAGCCATGGCAATGTACCTGAACCTGGCGCTGAAGAACATCTTCCGCCAGAAGAAGCGAACCTTCACCCTGGGGGTCAACTACGCGATCGTCACCTTCATCCTGGTGCTGCTGTTCTCCTTCTCCCAGGGGGCCCGGGTCAACATCACCTCCAACCTGGTGCGCGCCTCGGCGGGGCACATCACCGTGGCCGGCCAATACGTGGTCGGCGGGCGGGTGTTCCAGGGGGTCCTGCGCTACCCCGAGATCGAGCAGGCGGCCCGGGAGACCCTGGGCCAGGAGCTTACCGTCCTGCCGCGCTACATCGTGCGCTCCTCGATGTACAACAACGGCCTGTCCAAGCGGGTCACCTTCGTCGGCATCGACACGGACTTGGAAACCGGCTTCCGCGACCAGATCCGCTTCCTGGCGGGCAGCTGGCAGGAGTACGTGGACAGCCCCAACGCCGTGGTGCTGCCGGCGGAGGTGGCAAAATACTTCGAGCTGGGCTACGACGACGACGTGCTGGTCTCCACCCGCACCCGCTTCGGGGCCTTCAACACCGCCACCCTGCGGGTCAAAGGCATCTATCAGACCGGCAACTTCTTCATCCAGAACCAGCTCCTGGCCCACTTCGGCTTTCTGCAGAAGCTGGATCTGGCTGAAGCCGATGCCGCTTCCGCCCTCTATCTGTACCTGCCCAATACCTCCGGCCTGGCGGAGAAGCGCGACCGGCTGGTCGAGGCTCTCACCCTGGCCGGGTTCGAAGCGAAGAAACCCAAGGACGAGAACGCCGCCCTTACTGCGGTGACCGCCGCCTCGCCGCGCTACGAGCTGGACCAGCGCGGCGTAGACCGGGTGGAGCTGACCCTGGCCACGATCGGCGAGGTCCTGGGCATACTGCGCAGCGTGCTGGCCGCGGTGAACGCCATCGGCGCCCTGATCGCCGCGATCATGCTGTTCATCATCGCCGTGTCCATCTTCATCAACATGCGCATGGCCATCAACGAGCGGCTGCGGGAGATCGGCACCATGCGGGCCATGGGGATGGAGGCGCGGGGGGTGACCGGCCTGTTCGTGCTGGAGAACGTGCTGCTGGCGCTGATCTTCACCTTGGCCGGGGCGGCCGTGGCCCTGCTGGCCGTCCTGGTGGTGCGCACGGCCGTGCCCCTGCCCCCCGCCGGGAACCTGGGGCTGTTCCTGAACCGCGGCCGCCTGGCCCTGGTTCCCAGGTTCGTGGACATCCTGCTCATCCTGGCGGTGACCACCGGGTTCACGGCGCTGTTCTCCTTTTTCCCGGCCCGCCGCGGTGGGCGCATCCGGCCCGTGGATGCGCTGACCCGGGTTTTCTGAAAGGAAAGGAAATGAGAAGTATAGGAAGCTACTCCTTGATCGGTGCTCTATTGCTTGGCATAGCCGCGCTGACTGCCGCGCAAAAGCAGCACGACCCGCGCGCCGAGAAGATCGTGCAGGCCTATGAAGACAAGCTCAACCTGCGCGGGATGGACCTCACCTCCACCTTCACCCTGGTGCAGAAGCAGGAGGGGCAGGCCGACCGGGTGCTGCAGATCAAAATTTATCGCCGCGACGCGGCGGACACCTTCACCCTGATCTTCCAGTACCCGGAAAGCGAAAAGGGCAAAGGCTACTACCGCAGCGGGGACGACCTGTACCTGTACCTGCCTTCCACCCGGGAGTTCGTCTACCGCAACCGCAAGGACGACGTGGGCTCCACCGACGTGCGCACGGATCTGTTCGGCCAGCCCAAGACCCTGGAACAGTACTGGGCCAGCTACCAGGGCACGGCTACCGTCTCCAAGTGGGAGTGCGACGTGGTGCGCCTGGAGGGCAAGGCCCTGGACGTGTCCTTTCCGATCCAGAAGTGGTTCTTCCGCAAGAGCGACGGTCTGCCGGTGAAGACGGAGAACTACAGCGTTTCGGAGTCGCTGCTGCGCACCTTCTACTACATTGACTACGCTCCAGTGGCCGGGAACAGGTTCCTGTTCGCCGAGCTGCTGGCGGTGAACCACCTGGAAAAGGGGCAGAAGACGCTGCTGACCAACGAGAACGTCTCCCGGCGGCCATTCCCAACTACACCTTCACGAAAGCCTTCCTGGAGGAGCAGTCCCGATGAGGGCGCCGTCCGTGCGCGGAGCGGCGGCGCGTCCTTTTCGCGGCTGCGGCGCTGGCGCCCCTGGGCGCCCAGGAAGCGAGTGAGGAGGACATCTTCAGCGAGGAGGCCTTCGATCAAAGCGTGGCCGAAAGCCGCCAGGAGGAACAGGCCAACAAACTGGAGTACTTGTTCGGCGGCACGTTCTTATGGAACAACACCGCCGTGGCCACGCAGCGCTTCGACGGCTACACCGCCGGCGGCGCCTTCTCGGGCAAGGCCTTCGTGCGCCTGACCGTGCCCGACCTACGGCTCCCTGTACCTGGGCTACAACCTGCGCCACACCCTGTATCTGGGCGACGGGGGGACGCTGGATACCGGGTTGGCGGGGACGGGCGCGGACCTGTTCGAGAACGTCTATGCCCTGTCCGAGTTCTACCTGAGCTTCGACCTGGGTAAGAAGGTGTTCTTCCGCGTCGGCAACCAGCTCCTGGCCTGGGGACCTTCCTTCATCTGGACGCCGGTGGACTTCGTGAACCTCGAGCGTCTGGACCCCCTGGCCAGCGTGGACTTGCGCGTGGGCAAGCCCGGCCTGCGGGTGCACGTGCCGATGAAGAACAGCAACCTCTTCCTGTTCGCGGACTTCTCCCGCACCGTAGACCCGGACACCCTGGAGGTGTACGACCTGGCGGAAACCACCGCCCTGGCGGCCCGCTGGGACCTGACCGCGCTGGGCGCCGAGTTAGGCCTGTCGGGATACTTCGGACCAGACCTGGTGGGGGGGCGCTTCGGCCTTGACGTCTCCGGGCGCCTGCTGGGCTTCGACGCGTACGGTGAAGCGACGTTGGTCGCGGATTTCCCGTCCGAAAGCATGGATTTCGCCGCCAGCGCCGGCCTGCAGCGCAGCTTCGGGGAGCTGAAGGACTGGAGCTTCCAGGCGGAGGCTTTCTACCAGAGCGCTGGGCAGCCCGACAAGAGCGGCTACGGCGCGCTGGCACCGCCCGGGAGTTCACGCCCCTGTACCTGGGCCGCTGGTACGCCTTCGCCGCCCTACCTGGTACTCGGAGGGCAATGCCTTCAGCGCCACCTTGGAAGTGCGCTTTGAGTTCTGAGCGAAGGCCAGGCCTCCGCAGTCGATCTAGACTTACTGTAATATACCGAACTCGCCCTCCGGCACGCGTAGTGGCGGTCCCGGTTTCTTGTCGCTTCGCTGTCCGGCCCACCCCCCGGAAATTGGCGATCAACCACGAATGGCTATTGACGACGAGATTGGTAATGATTATATTTCGCTCTCTTCATATTCTTTCTCTAGTCGAGGAGGGACAAATGCGAATGGAAAAGTGCTCGCTGCAGGCCGGCCGGTTGGGTCTCGGCGTGCTGGTGATGGTCGTGGTCGGGGCCGTGGGGGCGTTCGCGCAGGTGCAGACGCCGCTGCCGGGCAGCGCCATACCGCAGTTCGTCGACGCGCTGCCGAGATCTGGATGTGATCGTGGCGGTCCGGCGCCGGACCAGCTCACGGTGGAGATGAAGGAGTTCGCGTCGCCCGTGCTTTCCACCGGGACGCTCGTTCCGGGCGTCGCCCCGCTGACCTGGGTCTGGGGCTACCTGCGACCCGCCGGACAGCCACCCAGCGGCCGTCCTACCTCGGGCCGGTGATCGTGGCCACGCGGGGCATGCCCACCGAGATCAAGTGCGTGAACGACCTCGGCACCACGGCCACGACCAACGTGCTGGCCTACAAGAACTCCACCGACCAGACGCTGCACTGGGCCGACCCGCTGAACGGGGAGATGAACGACGTGCAACGAGCATGGTGACGCCGGGCATGCCGCCCATGGCGCCGTGCGACCAGCACTACGACGGCCCGATCCCGGCGGTCGTCCACCTGCACGGCGGCGAGGTGCCGCCGGTGCTCGACGGCGGCCCGGACGCCTGGTTCACCAGCGACGGCGCTGCACCAGGGCCACGGCTACTACACGAAGCCCGGGACGTGCCTGCGGCAGCAACGAGGCCATCTACCGCTACCCGAACAGCCAGGAGGCGGCGCCGATCTGGTTCCACGACCACACCCTGGGCGCCACCCGCCTGAACGTCTACGCCGGTCTGGCCGGCGCCTACCTCATCGACCGATCCCGCCCGACACCTGATCCCGCCGAACCTGCCGGCCCGACTCGTTCCCCTGGTGATCCAGGACCGGATGTTCGACACCAACGGGCAGCTCTACTTCCCCGCCGGGTGTCCCGTTCATCCCCAACCCCGAGCACCCCTACTGGGTGCCCGAGTTCGTCGGCGACACCATCGTGGTCAACGGCAAGGCCTGGCCGTTCCTCAACGTGGAGCCGAAGCGCTACCGCTTCCTGTTCGTGAACGGCTCCAACGCCCGCACCTACGAGCTGTTCCTGACCAACCGGCGACAGGGCCATGGGCCCGGCCATGTGGCAGATCGGCACCGACGGCGGCTACCTGGACGCCCGGTCAAGATCGACCCCAGCGCTGGCCGCAAGCAAGCTGGTGATCATGCCCGGCGAGCGCGCCGACGTGATCATCGACTTCGCCGGGCTGCCGCCCGGGACGCAGCTGATCCTGCGCAACATGGCCAAGACGCCCTACCCGGCCGGCGCCACCCCCCAGGGCAGCACCGTCGGGCCGGATCATGCAGTTCCGGGTCGTGCCGCCGAGCGGCCGCCGACACCAGCTACGACCCGGCCGCCGCGGCGGCCGCCCTGCGCGCCGCCCCGATGGTCCGGCTGGTCGACCCGGTGGCCGGGCACTCTGCCCCGGGCGTGGCGGCCGCACAAGACACCGCCAGCTGACGCTGAACGAGGTCATGGGCATGCCGATCACGGTCAACGGCATCGACTATCCCGGCGGCCCGGAGCGAGGTCCTGGTCAACAACACCCAGTGGGACGGTCAGTCCGCGACCAGTGGAGGCATGGGGCAATCCGGACGTCTTCAGCCCCCAGACCCGATTTCACGGCCATCACCCTCAACGGCAACA